>NZ_BOOA01000061.1 GCF_016862995.1 Acrocarpospora phusangensis | reverse complement strand
ACGAGATCCGGCGCGTCATCGACGAGCACCTGTCCACCGGGCTCCGCGGCCCGGCCGCCGACACGGAGATCGCCGCCACCCTGGACGTGCTCAGGGCGATGCTGCCCGACCTGGCGAACTTCGGCACCGAACCCGGCGGACCCGGCCAGCCTGGCGAACCCGTCGAGCTCGGCGGGCCCGGACCTGGGCGGCCCGGCGGCGGGGCACCCGACGGCGAACTGGACGAGGACGTGCGCCGGGTGCGGGACCGGCTGCGCGCCACCCCCTCGCTCACTCCCGGGCAACTGCGAGCGAGGGGCGGCGACCCCGACGCGCCCGGCCTGCTGCGGCTGCCCGGCCCCGGCGGCGTCACCTTCCCGTCGTTCCAGTTCGGCCCGGACGGCGCGGAGCTGCCCGCCGTACGCGCCGTCAACCTGATCCTGTCCGCCGGCCGCGACCCGTGGGGGGCCGCCCACTGGTGGCTGCGGGGCAACGCGCTGCTCGGCGACGTCCCCGCGCGCCTGCTCGCCGGCCGGCCCGGCGACGTGATCGAGGCCGCGCAGGCCCTTCGAGAGGAGTACTGAGGTGCCGGCGCAGGAACCCCCGGACAAGCACGCCGCCCCCGCCCACCGCCTGCTGCTCCCCGCCGGGACGCAGCTCTGGCGGGTACACCGGCGGGAGTACCCGTGCGACTCGTTCACCCCGGGCCGCGACGACCCCGGCCGGTCCGGCGGCCGCTTCGACGGCGCCGCCGCCGACCGGTACGACCACTGCTACCTCGCGTACGAGCAGAGCACCGCGCTGGCCGAATGCCTGCTCCGCTCGGTCGCGTTCGACGACGAGGGCCCCCGCGAGATCTCCTTCGCCCAGCTGGAGGGGCGGCGGCTGTCCCTGGTCGAGACCACCCGGGAGCTGCCGCTCATCTCGCTGGCGAGCACGCCCGCGCTGGCCGCGGTGGCCCAGGACGAGTGGCTGATCCAGGCGGAGCCGCCCGAGTACCCGCTCACCCGGCGGTGGGCGCACTGGATGCGCGGCCACGACACGGGCGCGGCGGGACTCGACTGGATCTCCCGCAGGGACCTGCCCAAACGCAGCGTCATCCTGTTCCGGGACCGCTGCCCCGACCCGCCGCTGGCGCCCACCCCGCTCCACGTCGAGCTGGACGACACGGCCGGGCTGGCCTGGCTGGACGTGGTGCTGCGGCCGTACCGGGCGCGGGTGCTCCTACGGTGATCCCGGCTCGACGCCGTCCGCGCGTAATCGGGCCAGCACGTCGGCGGTGAGCTCCCCCCGGTAGGCGAGGCGGCAGGCGCGGGCGGCCGGGCTGACCTCGACGATCACCAGGCCGGCCTGGGCGGCGGCCTCGGTGACGTGGCGGGTGAGCTCGCGGTGGTCCAGGTGCTCCTCCAGGGCCTTCTCCAGGGAGGGCGCCGAACCGGCCAGCCGTACGGCGCCGTGGGCGGCCTCCTGGAAGCGGCCCGCGGCCAGGTGGGCGGCGAGCAGGTCGCGCACCTCCTGGGCGGCCTCCCGGCCGGGCAGTTCGACGGCCAGGGCGTCGGCCTCGGTGAGGATCGCCGTCAGCGCCTCGCCGGCCTCCTGGGCGCTGTCCCTGGCCTCGGCCAGCAGGGCGGTCCGCCGGGCCACCAGGGTGAGGTGGTCGCCGACCAGCTCGTTCAGGCGGGCGTACCCGAACCGGAACGTGCGGGTGTCGGCCACTCCGGCGCGTACGGCGGCCAGCTGGTCGGCCACCGCCTGGGCGCCGTCGGCGTCCAGGGCCTCCCGGTCGTCCCACTCCGCCAGGCGGGTCTCCACCAGGGACAGGGCCGCCAGGCGCTCGTCCTCGGCCAGCGCCGCGGCCAGCCCGGCCCGGACGGCCTCCAGGCGGCGGGCGGCGGCGACCAGGTCGATGTGCACGGCGTCCGCGTCGGCCTGGTTGGAGACCCGGGCCAGCCGGGTGCCGAGCACGGCCAGCGTGCGCAGCACCCCCTGCCGCTCGTCCTCGGCCGTGCCGCTCACCCGGATGCCGGCCAGCGCCTCCGTACGGCGGGCCAGCGCGACCAGCCGGGCGGACAGCCGCTCCCGCTCCCGCGCCAGCCGGGAGGCGTGCGCGGCGGCCCTGGCGCGGCGGCGGTCCTCCTCCTGGCGGCGGCGCTCCTCGATCCTGCGGCGGCGCTCGCCGTCGAACGCAATGGCACGTTCCCCGGCCAGCGCCACATCCACGTACCTGGGATTTCCTGACATTCGGGACCCCCTCGCCGAGGCCGAATCATGGGATTTAGAAGTGGTCGAGAAGTTCGGGGAATCGGGTCAGCCGGAGCACGCCCTGATCGTGCGGGTCCAGTTCGGCGTGTTCCAGGACCCAGGTGTGCTCGTGCGGGATGAAGACCGCGTTCATCCCGGCCTGCCTGGCCGGGCCGATGTCGGATTTCGGGGAGTTGCCGATCATCCAGGTGGACGGCAGCGCCAGGGAGTGTTCCCGGGCGAGCCATTCGTACACCTCCACCCCCTTCTCCGGAACAATATGGATATTTCCGAAAAATCGGGCGAGTTGTGAGGCGTCTAGTTTGCGTTGCTGTTCGGCGGGGTCGCCCTTGGTGAGCAGGAGCAGGCGGTGGCGGGCGCCGAGGTCGGCCAGGGTGTCCGCGACGCCCGGGATCAGCTCGATCTCGCCCCTGATCAGCCGGACGGCCAGCTCCTCGATCCGCCGCTTCTCCTCGGCCGTGGCGGGGCGCTCGTTCAGATGCTCCAGGCACTCGGCGAGGCTGCGCAGGAAGACCTTGCTGCCGTAGCCGTGGGCGACCGCGTTGGCCCGTTCGATGTCGTCCAGGATCGCCCTGATCTCGGGCTTGGCCAGGGTGGGATGGGCCAGCCAGTCGAAGAAGTCGTCGATGACCCGCTCGAACAGGATGTTGTTCTCCCACAGGGTGTCATCCGCATCGAAGATGAGCACCTGTCCGTCCCGCCGCACATCCGCCCCCAATAACGTTGGATACCTCTAATTAAGCACTACTTGCCGGTTCGCTCATGGAGAAGCAGCAACGCGTATGCCGCGATCGAGCAGGAATCGCGGAAGCTCCCGTCGTGGATCATGCGCTCCAGCTCCGCCCGGGGCACCCAGGTCTGGGTCATGTCCTGCTCGGACGCCTCCCGCCTGGCCGGACCGGGGGTCAGGCCGGTGGCGAGGTAGACGTGGAAGCCCTGGGTGATGGTCCCGTGCGCGTTGTCCAGCCGGCCCAGCGACTCCAGCCGCGCCGCGGTGAGACCGGTCTCCTCGGCCAGTTCGGTGCGCGCCTCGTCGGCGCGGTCCCGCGCGGGGGCCGCCCCCTGCGGGAAGCTCCACGACCGGCGCCCGATCGGGTACCGGTACTCTTGCACGAGGTGGAACCCGTCCCGTTCCCTCGGGATGACCAGGACGAAGTCCGGCTTGTCCACGTAGCCGTAGAGGCCGGGCGAACCGTCCGGCCGTTCGATCTCGTCCTCTCGCACGGTCATCCAGGCGTTGGCGTACACCACTCGTGAGGAGATCGTCCGGATCACCGCTTCGGTCATGAGGTCCGATCCTACTCAGTGGTGATTGTTGCGGCGCGGAATAAGTTGCCGTGTCCCTTTGCTGTCCGGGCTGGTGTCACGAGCCGGATCGTTCTTGAATCTCTCGTTGAAACGTCTTTTGGATCACTAGTCGTCAGGATGGTGGGCAGGATGCAGTTCGGAGTCTTCTCGGTGGGCGACGTGACGCCGGACCCGACCGACGGGAGCGTGCCGAGCGAGCACGAGCGGATCAAGGCGATGGTGGCGATCGCGCTGAAGGCCGAGGAGGTCGGGCTGGACGTCTTCGCGACCGGCGAGCACCACAACCCGCCGTTCGTGCCGTCCTCGCCGACGACCATGCTGGGCTTCATCGCGGCCAGGACCGAGAGGCTGATCCTGTCCACCGCGACGACCCTGATCACGACCAACGACCCGGTCAAGATCGCCGAGGACTACGCGATGCTCCAGCACCTGGCCGACGGCCGGGTGGACCTGATGCTGGGCCGCGGCAACACCGGGCCCGTGTACCCGTGGTTCGGCCAGGACATCCGGATGGGCATCCCGCTGGCCGTCGAGAACTACGCCCTCCTGCACGAACTGTGGCGCACCGACGTGGTCGACTGGGAAGGCCGTTTCCGTACGCCCCTGCAAGGTTTCACCTCCACTCCGCGCCCGCTGGACGGCGTGCCCCCCTTCGTCTGGCACGGCTCCATCCGCAGCCCGGAGATCGCCGAGCAGGCCGCGTACTACGGCGACGGCTTCTTCGCCAACAACATCTTCTGGCCGAAGGAGCACTTCATCCGCCTGATCAGCCTGTACCGCGAGCGGTACGCCCACTACGGCCACGGCACGCCCGAGCAGGCGTACGTGGGACTCGGCGGCCAGGTGTTCATGCGCAAGAACTCCCAGGACGCGGTCCGCGAGTTCCGCCCCTACTTCGACAAGGCCCCCGTGTACGGCAACGGCCCCTCGCTGGAGGAGTTCACCGAGCAGACGCCGCTCACCGTGGGCAGCCCGCAGGAGGTCATCGACAGGACGCTCGCCTTCCGCGAGCACTTCGGCGACTACCAGCGGCAGCTGTTCCTGATGGACCACGCGGGCCTGCCGCTGAAGACGGTCCTGGAGCAGCTGGACATCCTCGGCGAGGAGGTCATCCCCGTGCTGCGCCGCGAGTTCGCCGTGAACCGCCCCGCCGACGTGCCCGGCGGGCCGACCCACGCGTCCCAGGTCGCCCGCGCCGCCGCGGTCGCCGTCTGATCCCCGTACGCGTCCCGCGAGCAGGAAGGACATCGATGCTCCCCTACCAGCTGGTGGTCGTGACCGCCGGTCTGAGCAAGCCCTCCTCCACCCGGCTGCTGGGTGACCGCCTGGCCGAGGCGGCCCGGCAGGACCTGGCCGCCGAGCGCCCGGCCGAGGTCCGCGTGATCGAGCTCCGCGACCTGGCCGTGGACATCGCCAAGAACATGGTGACCGGCTTCCCCTCCCCCGCCCTGGCCGAGGCCCTGGACGCGGTGGCGGGGGCCGACGCCCTGATCGCGGTGAGCCCGATCTTCACGGCGTCGTACAGCGGGCTGTTCAAGTCGTTCTTCGACGTGCTCGGCAACACCGCCCTGGAGGGCAAGCCCGTGCTGATCGCGGCGACCGGCGGCACGGCACGGCACTCGCTGGCCCTGGAGCACGCGCTCCGCCCGATGTTCGCCTACCTGCGCGCGACGGTCGTCCCGACCGCCGTCTACGCCGCGTCCGAGGACTGGGCCTCCACCGGCGACTCGGCGCTGTCCGCGCGCGTCGGCAGGGCCGCGGGCGAGCTGGCCGCCCTGCTGCGCCACCGCCCGGCCCCCGCCGCGCCCTCCCGGGACACGGTCGTGCCCTTCGCCGAACAGCTGGCCGCGCTGCGCCCGGCGTGACGCGGATCAGAGGCCGTCGAAGGGCTCGGCGTAGCGGAACCCGCCCTTCATCGACGGCCGGTACGCGCTGAGCGTCCGCACCTGGAAGTACGCGCCCCAGGCCGGATCGGGCGGCTCGACGCCGTGGTCGGTGGCGGCGCGGAAGCCGTACCGGCCGTAGTAGGCGGGGTTGCCGAGCAGTGCCACCAGGGGTTCGCCGAGCGCGTCGGCGGCCCCCAGGACGGCGTGCATCAGCGCGAGCCCGACGCCCTGCCGCTGCCGGTCGGGCCGCACGCTGAGCGGCCCGAGCCCGAGCGCGGGCGTGTCCCCGACGTGTCCGCGCGTGCAGACGACGTGCCCGACGACCTCACCGCCGTCCGCGACGGCCACCATCGACAGGGCGGGCAGCCAGCCCGCGTCGGCCCTGAGCCGGTCCACCAGCGGAGCCTCGATCGGCTCGGGCGTCTCCGGCGTGGCGAAGGCCGCGGCCACCACGGCCCGGATGTCCGCCACGTCGGCGGGTGTCTCACGTCGCACGATCACGGCCACAGTCTGGGCCGCCGCCGTGTCGTGCCGCAACGCGATTTATGGCGCGATGACCAGGCGTTCGATCGACGCGCCGCGCAGCGCGAACCGGTAGCGCAGATCGACGGTGCCGCCGGGGAAGTTCCCCTCGAGGTGCTGCGTCGCGACGTAGTCCGCCGCCCCGAGCCGCTCCGCGCCGATGAGCTCCACGGTGTAGGTGTACTCACTCGCCGCCCGGTTCAGCCACCGTTCGATCTCCGCGACGCCCTGGTAGGTCTTGCCGTCGTCGGTCACCTCCGCGTCCTCGGTGAACGCCGTGATCGCGGTGGCGGCGTCGCGGACGCGGTGCGCCGCCAGGTACCGGGTGACGACCTCGGGCAGCTCGTCCGTGGCGATGGTCCGGTTGTGCATGTGGGGTCCTCTCAGACGGTGGGGGTGGTGCCCCCGTCGATGACGTGGTCGGCGCCGGTGATGGCGGAAGCCCGGTCGGAGACGAGGAAGGCGACCAGCTCGGCGACTTCCTCGGGCCGGTTGGGACGGCCCAGGGGAATGCCGCCCAGGGAGTCCATGAGCTTGTCCAGGGCCGCCTCGTGGGTGCCGCCCGCCTCTTCGGCGATCCTGGCGACCAGGCGGTCGGCGGCGGCGGTCCGCACGAAGCCGGGCGAGACGGTGTTGACCCGGACCCCGCGCGGGGCGACCTCGTTGGCCAGGCCCTTGCTGTAGGTCGTCAGCGCCGCCTTGGCGGCCGCGTACGCCAGGGTGCCGTTCCACAGCGGCATGCGCCGCTGGATCGAGGCGACGTGCACGATCGCCCCGCCGCCCGCCTCGATCATGCCGGGCAGCAGCGCCCGGTCCAGGCGGACGGCGGCCAGGAGGTTGGTGCTCAGCTCCCTGGCCCAGTCCTCGTCGGTGAGCGCCGCGAACCCGCCGGCGGGCGACCCGGAGCCGCCGAGATTGTCGACCAGGATGTCGACCCCGCCCACGCGGTCCGCCACTTCGGCGGCCACGCGGGCGGCGCCTTCCGCGGTGGACAGATCCGCGGCGATGAACGTCTTGTCGTCGGTGCCGGTTTCAGGGTGGCCGCGGGCGGCCACGAGCACGGTCGCGCCAGACTGGCGGAGGCGGCGGGCGATGGCCGCGCCGGTGCCCTTCGTCCCGCCGGTGACCAGCGCGCGCCGGCCGTCCAGGGATTCGCTGGTGATGGTCACACGATCTTCCGTTCCCCGGGTGCGGGCACGCGAGGTCCCCGAGCCAGGTGAGTGCTAGAATAGAAGTTACTGACTTCGACTTTAGCAGCAACTCGGAGAGGTGGAATCCATGGGTGGCCGGATCAGGCTGGAGGATCGGGAGTGCCCGCTGTCCACGACGGTTCAGCACGTGGGCGAATGGTGGACGTTGCTGATCCTTCATGACGCCTTCGATGGCTACACCCGCTTCGACCAGTTCCAGGAGAGCATGGGCATCTCGTCCAGCATGCTCACCACGCGGCTGAAGACCCTGGTGGCGGACGGGTTGATGGAGCGCCGGCCGTACCAGAGCAATCCGGTCAGGTATGAGTACGTGCTGACCGATCTGGGCCGGTCGCTGCGCCCGGTCATCGTGGCGCTGGCCGCGTGGGGCAACTCCCGGCTGGCCCCCGAGCAGCGCAGCATGATCCTCGTCGAGGCGGAGAGCGGCGAGGCGGTCGAGCCCGTGGTCGTGGACGCCAGGACCGGCCGCAGGCTCGACGACAGCGACGCGTACGTGTTCGCGGCGGGACCGGCCGCCGGGCCGGGCATGCGCGACCGTTACGCGGCGCGGCGGGTCATTCGATGACGGAGGCGGCGGTGCGGCGCGGCCCCGCGTACCGCCAGAGGAAGTCGATCAGCACGGTGAGACGGTTGCGGCCGCCCAGCAGGTAGGCCACGTGCAGGCCGATCCAGGCCAGCCAGGCGAGCAGGCCGTGCATCGTCCACCCGTTGCGGAGCTGGAGCACGGCCTCGGCCCGCCCGACCGTCGCCATGATGCCCGGATCCCGGTACGCGAAGTCCCGCACCGGCTGACCCTTGACCGCCGCGGCGATCTGCCTGCCGGCGTGTTTGCCCATCTGGAGGGCGGGCTGGGCGAGCTGCGGCAGCGTGTCCGGCGGCCCCGCCAGGTCCCCGGCCACGAAGATCTCGGGGTGGGCGGGCACGTTGAGCGCCTGGGTGACGGTGATCCGGCCGCCCTTGCCCTGCGGCAGCCCCCAGTCCGCGACCTCGGGGGCGGCGGCGACGCCCATCGCCCACACGGTCACGTCGCTGTGCAGCCGGGTGCCGTCGGCGAGCACGACCGCCTCCTGCTCGACCGCCGCCACCGTCGAGCCGAGCCGCATCCGCACCCCCCGCTTGGCGAGCGCGCGGGCCGCCGCGTCCCGCAGCCTCGGCCGGTACGGCGCGAGCACGTGGTCGAGCCGCTCCACCAGGGTCACGCTCGTCTGGCCCGAGCCGATCTCGGGATGGGTCAGCGGGATCGTCCGGCGGCGCAGCTCCGCCAGGGTGCCCGCCATCTCCACGCCGGTGGACCCGCCGCCGACGACCACGACGTGGGTGGCGTCCCGCTCCCCCGCCGCCGTCTGCTCCAGGCATGCCTGCAACCGCCGGCGCAGCGCCTGGGCGTCGTGCACGGAGTAGATCGGCGACGCGTGCTCCTCGGCCCCGGGCACGCCGAGCCAGTTGGTGGTGACCCCGGTGGCCAGCACCAGGTAGTCGTAGCTCAGCACGCCTCCGTCGTCTAACTCCACGACCCGTTCGTCCGGCCGGATCTTGCTCAGTCCCGCCCGCCGGGCCCGCACCTCCCGGTAGCGCGCGGCGAACGCCCGCGTCGGGAACGACACGTCCCCCGCGCCCAGCCCGGCCGTCGCCACCTGGTAGAGCAACGGCTGGAACGTCGTGTACGGATGCCGGTCCACCAGCGTCACCCGGACGCCGGCCCGCGCCAGCTCCCGCGTGGCGGCGAGCCCGGCGAACCCGGCCCCCACGACCACGGCGTGCGGCGTGCCGGAATGCGGATTCTGAACGGTCACAGGCGATCCCTCCGAAACGAGCGTCCGTCACGAACAGGGCGAAATCGTTCGAACTGATTACTTCCCCCGTGAGCGATTAATGTGCCTCGGCCACGCTGGAAATCCCTCAGAGCACCTGAGCGCCACATTTCTGTCGCGGACCTGGCAATGCCCACGCTCCCGGCTGACTCACCTGTACCCCCGCCAGGGCGCTACACGGGAGTGACCAGCGAGATCGAATGGGCGGCGCGATGACAACCGCAGCCGGCACGTCGGCCTTTACGCCCTTTACGACTGGTGCTATGGCGACGACGCCCAGTGGCGCGGTGCGCAATTCGGGCATTGTGGACGCCACCCGGGTCGGGATGGGGTTCTGGATCAAGGATTTCAGCGTGTCCGCGTCCGGGCCGGAGACCTTCCTCGGCTGGAACCAGGGGAACATCCCCGCCGGCGGCGCCCGCGAGTTCCGCATGGGCTGGCGGCCACCGGCCCAGGGCGGCTTCTTCTTCATGCCCATCGGCTTCGCCCACTACTGCGTGGTCGTACGGATCGCTCCGCAGGCGCAGGGCAGTCCGCCCTTCGGGGGATCCCGTCGCGAACGCGTACGTGCTGCTCACGGCGCGGGACGGCGCCCAGGCCGAGCTGGTGGAGCGGCTCACGACCGGCAAGGACGGGGTGTTCTCCGGGCGACTCCCCTCCTTCACCGCCCTGCCGCCCGGTACGCCCGTCGAGATCACCTACCCCGGGGGTCTCGGATACGCGCCCTGCGCCACCCGGGTCACCGTGAACCAGAAGCCACGCATCTGGACGATGAAACCTTCTACAGACGGTAACGCTTATCCGTTCTAAGTGGATTCGTCCAGATATATCCCGTTTTGTCGGCATATGGCGGGGCACGGGGGCACTATGCGTGTCGTCGTCGTAGGTGCAAGTGGCAACGTCGGCACGAGCGTGGTGTCCGCGCTCGCCGCCGACCCGGACGTCTCCTCGATCATCGCGGTGGCGCGCCGGCAACCCGGCTGGTATCCGCCCAAAACCTCCTGGCGGACGCTGGACGTGACCACCGGGGACCTCGTGCCGCACCTGGCCGGGGCCGACGCGGTCGTGCACCTGGCCTGGCTGTTCCAGCCGACCCGCGACCGGGCCACGACCTGGCGGAACAACGTGCTCGGCAGCCTGCGCCTCTTCGAGGCCGTGGCCAGGGCCGAGGTGCCCGCCCTCGTGTACGCCTCCTCGGTCGGCGCGTACTCACCCGGCGTCGACGACCTGCCCGTCACCGAGGAGTGGCCGACCCACGCCTGGCCCACCGCCGCGTACGGCTGCGAGAAGTCCTACGTGGAACGCCTCCTCGACATCTTCGAACGCGACCACCCCACCATCCGCGTCGTACGGCTCCGCCCCGGCTTCACCTTCAAGCGCACGTCCGCCACCGAACAGCGCCGCCTGTTCGCCGGCCCTTTCCTGCCCAACCGCCTGGTACGGCCCGGCATGATCCCCTTCGTGCCCGACACGCCGGGGTTCCGGCTTCAGGCCGTACACACCGACGACGTGGCCGAGGCGTACCGGCTCGCGATCACCCAACGCGTTTCCGGGGCCTTCAACATCGCCGCCGGTCCCGTGATCGAGCCTCACCTGCTGGCCGACATCCTCGGCGCCCGGCTGATCCCGGTTCCCCGTGGCATTCTGCGCAATGCCGTCGCCGCCGCCTGGCACCTCCGCCTCATCCCGGCCTCACCCGGCCTCGTCGACCTGACTCTCCGCCTGCCGGTCATGGACACGTCCCGCGCCCACGACGAACTCGGCTGGGTTCCCGCGTACACCGCCGTCGAGGCCCTGCTCGAACTCCTGGAGGGCATGCGCACGGCCGCCGACCTCGACACGCCGCCCCTGTCCGCCCGTACCAGCGGGCCTGCCCGAATCCGCGAACTCCAATCGGGCCCGGGCCGCCGCCCCTGACCGACCCCGACACCCTGTCCGGGGGTGTGACGTCTCCCACGCGCTGGGCACAACCGCGATCGAGCCGAATCGCGGCCTCCGCACTTCTGACAGATGACTTGACTCGCTGCAAATGCGTCGCGGAATTGTTCTTATGGATGTCAAGAGCGGCGCTGACGCGTCGCACCGGGGGGCGAGATCAACTCAAGTCAAGCCGCGGAACGCGCCAAGATCATCCACTGGAGGGTCGCCATGGGCGAACTGACCACCTACAGCTACACCCGCCTGACCCGAGAAGGCCCGTGGACCTTCGCCATGCTCGCCATCGTCTACCTGTGGGCCGCTCCCGTGATCCACCTCCCCAACCGCGAAGAGATCTCCGTGTTCTCGGTCGGCGAGGCCCCCGTCCACGGCTGGTCCGGATGGACCTTCGCCCTCACCACCGCGACCGCCCTGCTGGCCCTGGCCACCGCCCACTCTCCCAGCCGCATTTCGCCGCTGCTCATCCTGCTCGCCGCGCCGGCCGCCCTGCTCTGCCTGTGGGTCACCGTCATCACCGCCACCGCCCAGCAGCACGCCACCATCGGCTACGCCACCTACCTGCTGACCGCCGCCCTGCTGGCCAACACCGTCATGGCCGCTCCCGCCTACCGCCGAGGCGACATCCCCATGCCCTCACGCGTGCGACGCATCGAGGACTGGGACCACGACAACGGCACCGGCCCCACCCCGTCCGAGACCACCAACCCCCGGCGGTACGACGACGACATTCCCGACTTCAACTGGCCTGACGACCCGGACTTCCCCGACACCTACCGCGAACGCGGTCCCCGCGCAGTGTGACCACGATCAGCCGGCGGCGCCACCTGCGCGACCACCTCATCCTCGGTAGAAACCCGGTATCCCACGACCTGATCATCACCCGGCACGCGGCACGGATGCGCGAACGGCAGAGCGACGGCCGCATCAGCGGCCGAGTCGTGGATGGGTGCGGGGCGGCCAAGTAGGGGAGCCATCAGCGGCCGCGATCGCCCGAGCCATACCCCGCACCTTGCGGTGAGCCAACCCTGCGGATGGCTCGCTCAACCGCGCCAACAAGGTAGGACGGTCGCCCTGCGGATGGCCTGCGGCATGTCACCGGCCCAACGCTCCCGCGTCATCCTTCGCCCGCCCGTCGTGCGGGATACTCTTGCGCGTCTCTTTTCTGGAGTTTGGGGCGGTTATGGGTGGGGCTGGCTTACGGCGGGTGATGGTGCGGCGGAGCCGGGAGGGGCATCGGGCCGCGACTCCGCTGGAGTTGTTGTTCGATCTGTGTTTCGTGGTGGGGGTGGCGCAGGCGGCGGCGAGTCTGCACCATGCGCTGGCGGAGGGGCACGCGGGTTCGGGCGTCGTCGGGTACGCGATGGTGTTCTTCGCGATCTGGTGGGCCTGGATGAACTTCACCTGGTTCGCCTCCGCGTATGACACCGACGATGTGTCGTATCGGTTGCTGGTGCTGGTGCAGATCGTGGGGGTTCTGATTCTCGCGGCGGGGGTGCCCCGGGCGTTCGAGGAGAAGAACTTCGGGCTGATCACCCTGGGGTATGCGGTGATGCGGCTGGCGATGGTGGCGTTGTGGCTGCGGGCGGCCAGGGAGGATCCGGAGGGGCGGTCGTGTGCGGTCCGGTACGCGATCGGGATCGCCGCCGTGCAGGGCGGCTGGCTGGCGCGTCTTGCTGTCGAGCGGCTGACGGATCTCGGGGACGCGCCGATGCTTGGGCTGTTCGCGCTGCTGGCGGCTGCCGAACTGGTGGTGCCGTTGTGGGCGGAGCGGTACCAGCAGACGACGTGGCATCCGCGTCATATCGCCGAGCGGTACGGGCTGTTCACGCTGATCGTGCTGGGTGAGTCGGTGCTGGCGGCCACGCTGGCCATTCAGGCGGGGCTGGACCGGGGGCTGGCCACGGCGGCGCTGGTGCCGGTGGCGCTCAGTGGTGTGGTGATCGTGTTCGGGATGTGGTGGCTGTACTTCTCCCGGCCCGCCCATCGGCTGCTGACGTCCAACCGGACCTCGTTCCCGTGGGGCTACGGCCACTACCTGATCTTTTCCTCGGCCGCCGCAGCCGGGGCGGGGCTGGCGGTCGCGATCGACTACGCCACGCACACCGCGCACGTCGGCGGTTTCGGGGCCGGCATGTCCACGGCCGCGCCGGTGGCGGTCTTCCTGCTCAGCGTGTGGCTCGTCCACCTCCGCCCCCATCGGGCGGACCGCCGCATCGACCTCGCCTTCCCGGTCACAGCCGCCCTCGTCCTGCTCACACCCCTGACCCCACTGCCACTCCCCCTGACCGCGCTCCTGCTCGTCGCCCTCACCGTGACCGTCCAGACGGACCCCGCCCACCCACTCACTGATACCGATCTGAGCGATCCCGCATAGGGCTGAGCGCACTGGTTGGCGAGTTGACCATTGTGTTGGTCAGCCAGGTGGGCGACAGTACCCGCGGACGTCGTTGCACAGCGGGTCCGTAGGATCGCCGGCATGGCACTGCGACCTGTTCAGGTGAACATAAAGGCTCTTGATGCCTCGGCGGTCGGGCGGTTCTGGGCGGAGGCTCTTGGCTGGAGTGCTTACAGCCCTGGCGTGACCACCTACGTCGGACCCGGCGGCGGCCTCGTTTGGCCCGACCCGGTCGCCGTCTGCGTCGACGTGGTTCCCGTCCCTGGACCCAAGACAGCGACGAAGAACCGGGTGCATCTCGATCTTGCCACCACCTCCGCGGCCCATCAGGCGGAGGTGGTCGCGCACGTGAAGGCTCTCGGTGCGACGCCCGCCCACGTGGGCCAGGGTGAGGTGCCGTGGACGGTCCTCGCCGACCCGGAGGGCAACGAGTTCTGCGTGCTGGAGCCCCGGGAGATCTACCGGGACACCGGGCCGATCGCCCGGGTGGTGGTCGACTGTGCGGATCCGCGGGCCATGGCCCGGTTCTGGGGTGAGGCGATGGACTGGGCCCTGCACGAGGTGACTGACGCTCATGCGGTGTTGCGCTCGGTCAAGGGTGTCGGCCCGTATCTGGAGTTCCTTCGCACGCCCGACGTGAAGACCGTGCCAGACCGCGTCCATCTTGACCTGCTCCCGTACCCGGGTGACGACAAGGCGGCGGAGGTGGCCCGGCTGCGGGCCCTGGGCGCCACCGACCTCGACCTCGGCCAGGGCGACGTCCCGTGGACGTGCCTGGCCGACCCGGAGGGCCACGAGTTCTGCGTCCTCGCCTCGCACTGACCCTTAACGACACCCCGGCACGTGAGCCTTGTGCGCTGATCGAAAGTGATCGTTAGAAGTGGCCGGTGACGAGGTCGGCGAACTCCTCTGGGGTGACGATGCGTACGCCGAGTTTTTCGGCCTTGTCCTTCTTGCTGCCGGCCTTCTCGCCTGCCACCACGAGTGAGGTCTTGGCGGAGACGCTGCCGGAGGACTTGCCGCCGGCGCGTTCGACGAGTTCGTTCATCTCGTTGCGGGACAGTGCGGCTAGCGGGCCGGCCATGGCGCCGGTCACCACCACCGACATGCCCGCCAGCGGCAGGGCGGGCGCGCTCTCGGCTCCGGAGGCGGCGTCGGAGGCTGCGTCAGGGGTGGATTCGGAAGCGGTGGCGGCGGAAGGGGGGATGGCGCCGGGTTCGGTCATGGAGACGCCGGCGGAGACGAGTTTGTCGATGAGGGGGGCGAGTTCGGCTAGTTCGGCTACCAGGAGGGTGGCCTTTTCGGGGCCGATGCCCTCGACGGCCTGGACGCCGTCCACGTCGGCGGCCCTGATCGCGTCCATGGTGGCGAAGTGGCGGGCGATGCGCCGGGACATGGAACGGCCGGTGCCGCGCACACCGAGGGCGCAGAACACCTTGCTGAGGGGTTTGCCCTTGGCTCGCTCGATGGCGGCGAGCAGGTTGTCGGTGCTGATCTCGGCCATGCGGTCGAGGCCGAGGATCTGTTCCCTGGTGAGGGTGAACAGGTCGGCGAAGTCGCCGATCAGGCCGGCGGTGACCATCTGCACGATCCTGGTCTCGCCGAGTCCTTCGATGTCGAGCTGGTCCCGGCCCACCGCGTACTTGATGGACGCGACGGTGTGGCAGTCGCGGCCGCGTACGCAGCGCCAGCGTTCCTGGGAGGCGTCGATCTCGCCGCCGCAGCGTGGGCAGGCGGACGGGAACACGATCGGCTGCTCCGCGCCGGTGCGCAGGTGAACGACCGGCGCTTCGATGCGCGGGATCACGTCTCCGGCCTTGTAGATGGTGACCGAGTCGCCGAGCATGAGGCCGCGGCGGGTGATGTCGGCCGGGTTGTGCAGGGTGGCGTAGGTGACCAGGCTGCCGTCCAGGCGCACGGGTTCCAGTACCGCGCGGGGCGCGATGACTCCGGTCCGGCCCACGTTCCACGTCACGTCGAGCAGCTTGGTGATCTTCTCGGTGGCGGGCAGCTTGTACGCGATCGCCCATCGGGGGGCGCGTGAGCTGAAGCCGGCCTGGTCCTGGTCGACGGCCAGGTCGGTCTTGATGACGATGCCGTCGATGCCGAACTCCAGCTCCGGCCGGAGCGCGGCGATCTGCTCGATCCTGGCCTGGATCTCCGGCAGCGTGGCGGCCACGGTCCCGGCCACCGGTGTCTCCTCGGTGGTGCGCACGCCGTATCCGGCGATGAGCTTCATGAGGTCGCTGTGGGCGGCCTCGCGCACGGCGGTGGACTCGCCCTCGAAGGGAAGCGCGCCGTACCCGAAGAAGGTGGTTTCGCATTTGTAGGTGCGTTCTCTGGCGCGCAGGGTGCCGGCGGCGGCGCTGCGGGCGTTGGCGAAGGGCACACCGTCGTGGGCGACCCTCGCCTCGTTGGCCGCCTCGAACTGCGCGGTGGTCATCAGGACCTCGCCCCGGATCTCCACACTGACCCGTTCGGCCAGCGTGGCGGGCAGGCCGAGCACGGTGCCGATGGCGTGCGACACGTCCTCACCTGCCACGCCGTCGCCACGGGTGACCAGTTGGACCAGGCGGCCGTGCCGGTAGCGGGCCGACACCGCCAGACCGTCCAGCTTGGGCTCCACGCTCCACCGTTCGACCGGCCGCCCCAGCCGGCGCTCCAGGCCCGCCGCCCAGGTGGCCAGGTCGTCGGCCGAGAACACGTTGTCCAGGCTGAGCATCGGGACCGTGTGGGGCACGTCGCCGACGACCGCTCCCCCGGCCACCTTGCCGGTGGGCGACTCCGGCAGAAGGTGCTCGGGGTGGGCGGCCTCGTACGCCTCGATCCCCCGGACCAACCGGTCATAAGTATCGTCGTCGAGAACCGAGTCACCGTCGGCGTAGTAGGCCGCGGCGGCGGCCACCGCGGACTTCACCGCCGCCGCGTAGGCGGCCTGGTCGGCGATCGGCGTGGCATGCGGCAAAGGCTCGGCGACCCCACCGGGCTGGGCTTCAGTCATGCCCCCATCGTGCACCCCGCCACCGACAGAATCAGCCTCCCGCCCCTACCCGGACCGGCCACGACGTCTCGGAAGGAAACCTCCTCCGGAAGCTCCTGAGAGACGACCCGTGCGAGAGGACGGAGCCTCCGGTGCCGGGTGGCATCGGAGGCTCCGTCGTTGTGGATCGGAGTCACGGGTGGGCTAGAAGGCGGCGCCTCCCGGCTGGACCACGCCGTTGACGGTGAGCTGGTACGGCGCGTACTGGGTGACCTGCTCGGTCGGCTCGTCGTACGCGACGATGGCGACGACCTTCTTGAAGGGAACCGCGAGCAGCAGTTCCACCCGGTTCAGCGAGAAGCTCGTCTTGCCGTTGAACTCCGCCTGCAGAGCGATCTTGTTGGACTCGTCGAGCCCCACCAGCCGCACGTTCCAGTTCTTGATCTGGACGGGCTTGATCTGGGTGGGCGTCTTGAACGGCGCCAGGCTGGAGCCGTCGCTGACCACCGTGGACCCCACGGTGACGTCGTCCACCCGCAGGCCGCCCTCGTTGACGCCGCCGTCGCTGACGTACTGGAAGCCGAGCAGGATGGACTGTCCCGCGTACGCCGACAGGTCGAAGGTGTGCGGCTCGAAGCCGGTGGTGGTGCCGTTGAGGGACGGGCCGAGCGGTCCCTCCACGGTCTGGTCGCCGGAGATGGCCGTGTAGGTGGTGCCGCCGTCGGCGGAGACGAGCACGTAGCCGTAGTCGTAGCCCTCCTCCGCGCCGTACTTGGCGAGGAAGCGCAGGGTGGGGTCGGCGGCCGGGACGGTCACCGAGGCCACGGCGGTGGCGTTGATGTTGTTGCCGTCGCCGGACCAGAGCACGGGGTTGCCGGGCCGGTCCGGGTCGGTGGAGACGCTCGTCCAGGTCAGCGGCTGCGGCGGCAGCGACTTGGCGCCCTTGAAGCTGAGCGAGCGCAGTTCGCTGCCCTTCAGCACGGTTCCATTGGCCTTCTGCAGGGCGACGTAGTCGGCGCCGTTGGGCGCGGCGCCCGGGTTGTCGTTGACGTTGGGGTTGGCGAAGTTGACCGTGGAGCGCAGGCTCTTGGTGGTCACCCGGCTCTTCGGCACGCCCAACATGACGCCGTGCCTGGAATCTCCGATGATCTTGTCGACCAGGGTCATGGTCTGGTGGTCGTGCAGCACCTTGTACGGATCGGAGACGCCCTCCGCCTCCAGCGCCGCGTCCAGGCTCGCCAGGCCCTGCCGTTCGCCGTCGCGGTGGAGCCGGGACATGAGGTCGGTGCCGTACCGGTCGTAGAGGAAGAGCATGGCGGAGTAGGCGTGGCCGTAGTCGGAGAGGACCTCGCTGGGCTGGCCCTCACCCCAGAGCGTGAGCGAGTTCTCCGGGCCGCCGCAGTCGCGCGGGTTGGGGTTGTACTGCGTCTGCACGGAGCCGAAGCCCTGGTAGCAGTAGATGTGGCTGTCCGGCGCGGGGTCGAACACGGTACGGGTGGCGTCCACGTACCCGACCAGGGTCTGCGCGAAGTCGGACAGGCCCTCGTTGATCCAGTTCCCCTCGAACGGGTCGGTGTAGTAGTGCAGCAGGTGCTGCCACTCGTGCGCGAAGACGCCCTCGTACAGGCGCGGGCGGGCCGGGCGGCTGGTGCACAGGTCCGCGGTGGACGCGTCGGCCGGACTGGCACCGGTGCGGTGCTCCCAGTCGAAAGCGTCAATTGTCATGACATTTCGGTCGGTCCAATTGTTGATGGCCGACGAGAAGAATCCGGCGATGTAGGTGGGGAACGCCGGGAAGTCGAAGAAGTTGTCGTCTTTGACGTTGTCGATCAGCGCGACCGTGCGGTCGCCCTGGCCGGTGTAGTCGCCCGCGATGATCGCGCCGCTGCCGTCCCGGTCCGGCGGGGTGCTGAAGGCCGCCGTCTCCTTCGGGTACATGTTGGTGTCGAACTCGCTGATCAGGCTCGCGACCTGCTGGTCGGTGACCGTGGTCGAGCCGGGGATCTGGGTACGGCAGTCGCCGGCCGGGAACGCCGTGTCGTTGGCCACCCAGACCTCGATCTTGGAGCCCACCCCGCGCAGCGTGAACGTTTTGAGGTACGCCTGGCCGATCGTGTCGTCCAGGGCCGGCCAGGTCCGCACCGTGCCCACCGGCGGCGTCACGGCCGCGGCGGCGGAGCGCGCCTTGCTCGCCCTGGGCGTGTACACGAAGGGCGCGTCGATCTCCTTGCCGGACAGTTTCGTGATCTTGCCGGTGAACTCGCGTACGTCGCTGGGCGCCGGCGCGCCCGGGGCGGCGCCCGCTGGCGCCGGGAGGAGGGTGAGTAAGGGCAGGACAAGAGCCGTGGCCGCCAGTCCCGCGAACCGCTTGCGGGCCATGGAATCCCCCTTGGGTGCTCGGTCGTCGGAAGTCCGCCGCGCATGACAGATGCGCTGACATGAACGTGATTACTCGTCATATCAATACGACACAAGAGGCTTCATTTGCCAATAAATCGCGACAATTTCAGGACTTTTCGCTTAACAATGCGTTTTGTCCTGGAGTGTCGCAATCTGTCAAGGGGATTTCAGCGGAATGGGCGCGCGGACCCGTCCCGACCTAACGGGTCCGCGCGCCCCTGAGGGGGTTAGCTCCGCGTGCTCTGCGGCGGGCCGAGGTAGCTGGTCAGCACCCCGCCGGTGTCGACGACGATCTTCTGCACGATCACCGTCGGATCCACCATCCAGAACTTGAGCGTGTGCGCCCCCGCCTGGGTGACGGTGTGCGTGGTGGTCGTCCGGTTGACGTTGTCGGAGGTGTTGCGCTCCCACTGCCGGTTCATCCGGGTGTCGTCCGAACCGGTGGCCGCGATGATGTCCACCACCTGGGGCGCTCCGTCGTCGATCGAGACGGCGTACTTGAGGCCCTCGGTGGCGAGCACGTTGTTGCGCGGCGACAGGTAGGCCGTCACCTTCACCGGACCCGTGGTGAACAGGTGCATCTTGTACTCCAGCCGCGGGCTGTCACCGCCCGGCGTCTGGCGCGCCGCCGTCACCGGGATCGGCGTCAGGCCCGATCCGGTACGGCCGATGCCCGGGATGCGCTTCCACGACACCCCACCGGAGGAGACGGCCCTGGAGTACTGGTCCGCCTCCATCGACACGTACCCGTTGGCCTCGACGAAGCCCTTCACCTGCCCGGTGTTCGGCTTCTGCACTACGGCCTTCACTACCACGCTGGACCCGCCGGGCCCGGTCACGGTGATCGGCACGTTGGTCGTGCCCTTGGGCGCCTTGGACCAGTCGACCCGCAGGGTGCTGCGGACCTGCTTGTCCAGCCGGCCCCGGCTGGGCTCGGCCTTCAGCCAGGAGACCGACGGCTTGATCTGGTAGTCGAAGGCCGTCGTGCCCCGGTTGAACACCTCGATGTACTGCGCCGGCTGGCTCTGGTACGGGCTGAACGCCGGCAGCACCGCGGGCGCCGTGGAGTTCGGCCACCAGGCGTCCGAGCCGTCCAGGGCCACGCCCATCTCGGCCGCGGCCGGCAGCGTGATGCGCTTGACCGCGGGGAAGATCTCGTCGGGCAGGGCCACGTTGTTCAGCTCGGGCTGCTGCCAGGGCGCGTTCGGGCCGTACCTGGCGATGTCGCCGTAGCCGATCTTGGGCTGGAGCTGCCAGTTCTTCCACTTGCCGCCCGCCAGCGCGGTGTTGTAGTGGTGGTTCATGGCCTGGTCGTCGGCGAACCTGGCTTCGGCGAGCGCGGCCAGGTCGTTGGTGAGGGCCCGGCCCTGCGCGGCGTAGCGGATGTTGTCGAACTCGGCCAGGCGCAGCGCGTACAGGTTGGCGGTGGCCTTGACCTGGTAGAGCACGAGCTGGAAGTAGGCGTCCTGGGCGGCGGAGCCGAGCTGGCGGCCGATCTTCTCGGCCCGCGACGACAGGGCCGCCCACTCGGCGGTCACCAGTTCCATCTCGCGGTAGTTGGTCAGGCTGTAGGGGTTGGCCTGGTCGTCGTAGAGCACCGCGCTGGAGTCGGTGGACAGGTCCTTGGCCGGGTCCAGGCTGATCAGGCGGTTGAGCAGCTCGGGCTTGCGCCGGGACTGCAGCGCCGCGTAGTCGTGCAGGACCTCGGCGATGGCCTCGGCCTTGTCCGTGCCGAAGTTCTGGGCCGCGTACTGCTCCTCCCACTCGGAGATCTTCTCCAGCGGCCACCTGTCCGGGTTCCACGCGTAGTCGAGGAAGAACTGGAGCGGGAGTTCCTCGTTCTTCATGTCGCCGACGTTGACCACCCAGAGCCGGTCCACGCCGTACTTGTAGGAGAGGTTGAGCTGCTCCCAGATGTTGGGCAGCTGGTTGGTGTCCACCCACTTGTAGTTGCGGCCGCCGCCGACGTAGTCGTAGTGGTAGTAGAGGCCGTAGCCGCCGGCCCGGGCGGGCATGCTCTGGTCGGGCAGCTTGCGCATGTTGCCCCAGTTGTCGTCGGTGAAGACGACGGTCACGTCGTCGGGCACGCGCAGGCCGCGGTCCCAGTACCGCTGGACCTCCTTGTAGAGGGTCCAGACCTGCGGGACCTCCGTGACGGGCTTGCCGGCCTCGGCGGCGAGGATCTCGCGCTCGCTCTCGATGATGCTCCGCATCAGCTCGATGCCGTCGCCGTCGGGCAGGCTCACGTCGCCGTTGCCGCGCATGCCGAGCGTGACGACGCCCTCGAAGTCCTCCTCGCGCATGCGGCGGATGCCGTCCCGCCAGTACGCCTTGATCGCGTCGGGGTTGCGGCGGAAGCTCCACTCGCCGGTCCCGCCGTACGGGTCGCGGCCTGGGGTGACGATGTTGCCCGCCGAGTCGCGTACGGCGGCCACCGCGTGCCGGTTCCACTCCTCGATGCCCCGCATCATGGGGGCCTCGTGCGAGGTGCCCATGATCACGCCGTACAGCTTGGCGGTGGCGTGGTTGGCGGGGTCGTCCTCGGCGAAGGCGCGGCCCCAGACGGCCGGCCACAGGTAGTTGGCCTTCAGCCGGAGCATGGTCTCGAAGACCTTGGCGAACAGGTGGCGGTTGAAGCCGCCCTCGAAGCCGGGCGCGAGGCCGGGGCCGAAGAACTCGGGGCCCCAGGTGCCGAGCGCGGGGTTCTCGTCGTTGATGAAGAAGCCGCGGTACTTCACGGCGGGCGTGCCCTGGGTGTGCCGTCCGGGCTCGACGTAGAGCGAGCCGCGGCGCTTGACGGGCACGTCGTCCCACCAGTACCAGGGCGAGACGCCGATCTCCTTGGACACGTCGTACGCGCCGAAGATCGTGCCGCGCTGGTCGCTGCCGGCGATCACGAACGCGCTCCGCACGCCCGGCAGCGGGTTGCGCACGACCTGCTCGATCGTGGTCTCCCACTTGCCGGCGATGCTCGACACGTCCAGCTTGCCCGCGGCGACCAGGCCGTCCACGAGCGGGCTGCGCCCGAGCGTGCCGATGATCACCACATCGCCCTGGGTCGGCGTCTGGTTGGACACCGCCGGGCGCACGCCGGTCACCTTCTGGATGTCGGACTGCAGGTCGCCGACCACCCGGACCACACCGGGATAGTCGTCGGCGCTGACCACCAGCGGGGCCGCCCTGCCCCCCGCGACCAGCGGGAACCTGCCGTTTCCTGGACTGCTGACAATGTAGGAGTCATGCTGGGCGCCCGCCTCGGCGGGCATCGCCGTCACCCCCGTCCCGACCGCCAGCGCGACGGCCAGCAGGATTCTGGACATGACGGAACCTGCGGAGAGCCTTGCCATGAACGACCTCCGGGGTTGCGAGAGTTCCGAAAGTTTCCAACGTCAAACGAAACTTTCACCATCGACGCATCCCGGGATGTTAGACCGGGCGCTTACCCTGGTCAACTACGGACGGTAAGTACGCAGGCTCAAAGATGTACGTTTCATCGGGAACGTTCGAAAACGATGCGCCGGAGCCGGTCCGCCGACGGCCGGTCCAGCACCCGCACGCCATGCGCGGGCGGCAGTTCACCCGACCTGGCCCGGGTCAGCAGCGAGCCCCAGCGGCGGCGGTGCCGGGCGAAGGTGGTCTCCGACACGATCCGGCCGCGGGCGATCTGCCCGGCGCGGGCGACCACCGCCGGGACGTCCAGCATGACCACGTGGAGCTGGCGGCCGGTGAGGCGGGCCAGCAGGGCGAAGCCGTACAGCAGGTGCGGCCAGGCGGCGCGGGAGTGGGCGACGACGGGATGGCCGTTCGGGAGGGCGCGGGCGATCCGCCAGACGTGGGTGAGGTGCACGACCAGGCTCCGGCCCCGGCGGGGCAGGCGCGGCAGCAGGCGGGCCCAGCGGACCCGGGCCTGGCGGGAGTCGATCACCAGGGCGCCGTGGCGCAGGACGGGACGGGTCTCGTCGCCGCGCAAGCCGTACAGCTGGTCCAGGAGGGTGCTCTTGCCCGCGCCGGGGAGGCCGGTGAGCAGGACCAGAGCCCGCGGCGGGAAGGCGATCTCCAGCGCGCCGGTCCCGGAGCGCGGGCTGGGAGAACGCATGCACGACACGATAACGGCTGGCAGGGGGCGGCGACGCGATGACAGCGACCCTCACTGGAGTCGACTCCGCCTGTGAAAATTACAGCCGCGGCCTGGGTGTCCCGGCGGCCGGGCGCGGGTTCGCTTGCCGGGGGGCCGGTCCTGCGTAGCGTGTGCGCGTGTGCGCAGCAGACTCCCTTTCCCGGCCCTGGCCCTCGCCCTGTCGGTGGCCGTCGCGGGCAACGCGGCGCCCACGGCGGCGGCCGCATCCGCCGAGGGTCCGCGGCTGTCGGTCGACCTGACCGCCGGGCGGCACCCGATCAGCCCGTACATCTACGGGACCAACTTCACCGACGAGGCGCTCGCCGCGGAACTGCGCCTGCCGGTGCGCCGGTGGGGCGGGAACGCGACCACCCGCTACCACTTCCGTTACGACACCACCAACCGGGCCTCCGACTGGTTCTTCGAGAACATCGAGGAGGAGAACGGCGACCCGGCCGCCCTGCCGGACGGCTCCTCCACCGACGAGTTCGTGGAGCAGGACCGCCGCACCGGCACCGCCACCGTGCTGACGCTGCCGCTGATCGGCTGGGCGCCGAAGGCCCGTGACGGCTCGTGCGGCTTCTCCGTCGCCAAGTACGGCCCGCAGCAGCGCACCGACGAATGGCGCCCCGACTGCGGCAACGGCGTACGCCCCGACGGCAGCCCGGTCACCGGCAACGACCCGCGTGACACGAGCGTCGAGGTGGGGGCGGCCTACATCGCCGACTGGCTCGGCCACCTCACCGGCAAGTACGGCACCGCCTCCCAGGGCGGGGTGAAGTTCTACAACCTGGACAACGAGCCGGACATCTGGCACAGCACCCACCGGGACGTGCACCCGCTGGGCGCGAGCTCGGCGGAACTGCGGGACCGGGCGTACCTGATCGGCGCGGCCGTCAAGGCGGCCGACCCTGGCGCGAAGACGCTCGGCCCGGTCGGCTGGGGCTGGACCTCGTGGGACTACTCGGGACTCGACCAGGAGACCTGCGCCAGGACCGGCTGCTGGGGCGACCCGCCGGACCGGCCCGCGCGCGGCGGCCTGCCGTTCACGACCTGGTACCTGCGGCAGATGAAGGACTACCAGGACCGGCACGGCGTGCGGGTGCTGGACTACTTCGACATGCACTTCTACCCGCAGGCGGGCGGTGTGGCGTTCGGCGGGGGCGGCGACCCGGCGGTGAACGCGCTGCGGCTGCGCTCCACCCGGGCGCTGTGGGACCCGTCGTACACCGACGAGAGCTGGATCGGCACCCAGGTGCGGCTCATCCCCCGCATGAAGGAGCTGGTCGCCGCCAACTACCCGGGCACGGGCACCGCCATCACCGAGTACAACTGGGGCGCGCTCGACCACGTCAACGGCGCGCTGGCGCAGGCCGACATCCTCGGCATCTTCGGCCGCGAGGGCCTCGACCTGGCCACCCTGTGGGCCCCGCCGTCCGCGAACCAGCCGGGCGCGTACGCGTTCCGCATGTACCTCAACCACGACGGCGCGGGCGGCCGCTTCGGCGACGTCTCCGTCTCCTCCACCAGCGCCGACCAGGGCGCCCTGTCCGTGTACGGCGCCGAGCGCGGCTCCGACGGCGCGCTCACCGTGATGGTCGTCAACAAGAGCGGCGCCGACCTGACCAGCCCCGTGGACCTCACCGGCCGCCACGCCCCCGCCGCCCAGGTCCACCGGTACGGCGCGGCCAACCTGACCGCCATCGTCCGCGCCCCCGACCAGGCCCTCACCCGTACGGCCACCGGCTCCACCTTCACCCACACGTTCCCGGCCGACTCGATCACCCTGTTCACGGTGCCCCGGCAGCGGGCCGAGGCCCGGTACCGCAACCTGGACCACGCCACGCGCAACGACACGATCAAGCCGGCGTTCCAGGCGGTCAACCCCGGCCCGCAGCCCATCGCGCTCGACCGGGTGACGATGCGCTACTGGTTCACCCGCGACGGCGCGTCCCCGGTGACCGTCTCCTGCGAGCGGGCCCAGCCCGGCTGCTCCAAGATCACCCGGAGGGTGGTGCCGCTGGCGTCGCCCCGGCCGGGGGCGGACGCGTACCTGGAGGTCGGCTTCACCGGCGGCACGCTCGGCGCCGGCGGTTCCACCGGCCCGATCGAGCTGCGCCTGAGCCGCAGACACGGCGGGTTCAACGAGCACGGCGACCACAGCTGGGCCGCTCCGGCCCCCGGTTACGCCGCCAACCCGAAGGTCACCGTCTACGTGGACGGGGTACGGGTGGCGGGCGCGGAACCGTGACGGACGCGGGCGCGGCGGCCCCCCTGCCGCCGCGCCCGGCGGGCTTGAGACACTTTCGACCATGAGTTTCCTGCTGGCCATCAGCGACCTGCACATCGGGTACGCGGACAACCGCGAGATCGTGGAGCGGATCCGGCCCCGGACGCCGTCGGACTGGCTGCTGGTGCCCGGCGACATCTCGGAGAAGGTGGCCGGCGTCGAGTGGGCGCTCGGGCTGCTGGCGTCCCGGTTCGAGAAGGTGGTGTGGGCGCCGGGCAACCACGACCTGTGGACCCACCCGTCCGACCCCGACCCGGTGCGGGGCGTGGAGCGGTACGAGCGGCTGGTGAAGATGTGCCGGGAGCTCGGGGTGGTGACGCCGGAGGATCCGTACCCGATCTGGGAGGGGCCCGGCGGGCCGGTCACCGTCGCGCCGCTGCTGCTGCTCTACGACTACACCTTCCGCATGCCGGGGGTGGACTCGAAGGAGGAGGCGCTGCGGCGGGCGCACGCGGCGGGCGTGGTGTGCACGGACGAGATGGTGCTGCACCCCGATCCGTACCCGAGCATCGACGCGTGGTGCGCGGCGCGCCTGGACGAGACCGAACGCCGCCTGGCCGACCGGCCGCCGGGCCTGCCGACCGTGCTGGTCAACCACTACCCGCTGGTCAGGGACCCGACGTTCGTGCTGCGCTACCCGGAGTTCGCGATCTGGTGCGGCACCGAGCGCACCGCCGACTGGCACCTGCGCTTCGACGCGGCCGCCGTCGTCTACGGCCACCTGCACATCCCCCGCACCACCTGGTACGACGGCGTGCGGTTCGAGGAGGTGTCGCTCGGCTACCCGCGCGAGTGGGGTCCGCGCGAGGCGCCGCCCGGCGTGCTGCGGCAGATCCTGCCTAGTCCGGCAGCGTGATCGCGGTCACCACCAGGCCGGACTCGCACAGCCAGCGGCCGTCGAAACCGGTCAGGCCGCGCGGCCCCGGCACCAGGAGGCGCGCCCTGAAGGTGCCCGCCGGGTCGAGTTCGATCTCGGCCTCCTCGAAGCCGAGCCAGCGGCGGGCCAGCGGGAACCACGCCTTGTAGACCGACTCCTTGGCGCTGAACAGCAGGCGGTCCCAGTGCACGCCCCCATGCATGTCCCTGTGCATGTCGCCCAGCGCCAACCGCTCCGCGGGGAGCGCGACGACGTCCAGCACTCCGTCCGGCAGCGGCGCGTTGGGCTCGGCGTCGATGCCGATCGTGACCGCCTCCAGGGACAGCGCGGCGGCGCGGTAGCCGTCGCAGTGCGTCATCGCGCCCACCACCCCGGGCGGCCAGCCGGGCGCGCCGCGCTCGCCGGGCACGATCGGCGCGGGCGGCACGCCGAGCCTGGCCATGGCCCGCCGCGCGCAGTGGCGCGCCGTGGTGAACTCCCGCCGCCGTTTCGCCACGGCCGGCGCGATGTAGCGCTCCTCCTCCGGGAACAGCGTGGCCTCCGCCGGATCGTCGAACGCCTCCGCGCTCGCCACCCATGACGGCAGGATCTTCTCGATCAACGAACTCCTCCGGGATCGGCTACAGGGACAGGCCCAGCAGCCCGGTCTGCACGCCGACCGACACGTCCAGGCCGGTGCCGCCCAGCAGCGGCGGCAGGCCGACGGACGCCTCGACCTCCAGGACCGGCTGCCCGGCCGGCTCCGACGCGGGCGGCTGGGCCGGCTGCGTCGGCTGCGTCGGCTGCCCGGTGTCCTCCGTCACGGGCACCGGTTCCCGTGTGCCGTCGTCCTGCTCGTCCGGCACCGAGGTCGTCGTCGCGCCGGTCGTCGCGCCGCCCTTGCGCTTCGGCCCGGGAGTGGGCGAGGCGGTCGGGCTCGCGGTGCGCGGGGACCCGGTCTCCTCGGCGATCACGGCCGGCCGGTGGGCGGGCAGCTTCTCGGTGTTCCGTACGGGTTCGACGACCGCGAGGCTGGGCGTGGGCAGCAGCGTCACCCGGGCGGGGGGCTGCGGCGCGGCCTGGTTCGACTGGCGGGCGGGCCGGTCCCCGGCGGAGAAGGCCACCACGACCACGGCGGCCGCGGCCAGGGCGGCCACGGTGGCGATCTTGATCCGGCTGGAGCGGGGGGCGGGGAGCCGTACCGGCTCGGGAAGGGCAGGTTGGTGGGGAGCCGGTTCGTAGGAGGAGGCCAGCGCGGCGAGCGCCACCCGGCCGGGGCGCTCCCAGTCGGGCCCGAGGGCGGCCACCGCCGCCGCCTCCACCTCGGCCGCGAAGATCGCCGCCGAGGACGGCCGGTGCTGCGGCGTCTTGGCCAGGCCGCGTTCCACCAGGCGGCGCAGTTCCTCCGGGACCTGCTCGACCGGCGGCGGCACGGTCCGGTGCAGCCAGCCCAGCCGCGCCTCCCCCGCGGCCTGGAAGGGCGGGGCTCCGGTGAGGCACTCGAAGAAGACGGCCGTCGCCGCGTACATGTCGCCGGCCGGGCTGGCGGGCGCGCCCCGCCACAGCTCCGGCGCCCGGTACTCGGGCGGGTCGGCGGACCGGCCGCCCAGCCGGACACCGCCCCCGGAGGTGACGGTCACCTCCGCCGCGGCCGCCTCGGCGCCGTCGCGGTGGGCCGCCGCCAGGGCGACCAGCGAACCTTTCAGCACCAGCAGCGCCGCCGCGAAACCGGTCGCGCCCTCTTCCCTGATGAGCAGGCGTAATCTGACCCCGTCGCCGTCGCTCACGTCGCCCACGTCCGCGTCGCCGCCCTCTCCCTCGACCAGCTCGACGTTTCCCTCGACCTTCTCGCGCCAGGCTCCGTCCGGGCCCGCCATGACGGCCTCCCAGGATAGGGGGTCAGACCACCTTATCTACGGACGTTAGCCACCTATATCTCTAGTGTCGAGACCGCCGGAACGCCGCCTCTCGACAGACCGGGTCCCGCGAATCACGATGAAATCGCGGAACGACTGGGGAGGTGCCGTGGCGCGAAGGTCCAGGAGGTCCTGGGGTGCCTGGGGTGACATCGCCTTCGGTGGATTTCTCGTCCTGACCATGGTGGGCGTGACCGCGCTCCTGATCCGGCCTCCCGCGTCGCCGCGCCCGGCCCGGACGCTGGCCGTACCCGCGTTCCCGGCGCAGCTGGCGGCCTTCCCGGCCGTGCAGGAGGTGTGGCCGGACGCCGTGGTCAAGGTCCCGGCCTGGTCGTCGTACCGCGACCTGGCGTTGCGACCGCTGGCGCGGCTGGACGGGACGCGGGTGCTCATGGAGGAGGTCGGCGACCCCGGCCAGGAGTCCACGCTGGTCGCGTACAACCTCCAGATGGGCCTGGGCGTGCCCATGGGCACGATCCCCAACCGGCGGGGACGCGACGAGCACGAGATCACCTCGGCCGTGGCCGAGGACGACGTGGTCGCCTGGTACCGCACCGTCGAGGAGGACGGCCGGACCTCCGGCGAGTTCTGGACGATGCCGTCAGACGGCGGCGAGGCGGTGCTGCTCGCGACCGTCCCCGGCGTCACCGTCGGCCGCGACCCGAGACTGGCCGTCAACGGCGAGCACCTGTTCTTCACCTTCCCGCACGGCGGCCTCGACCGCGTCCCGCTCAAGGGCGGCGAGGTCCAGCGGGTGGCCGGCACCGAGGGCATGCGGCTGAAGGACTGGCCGTGGCTCGGCGACGACCGCCGCCTGGTCAACCTGCTCACCGGCGAGCGCATCACCGTCCGGGCCCCCGCCGACGCCGACGTCAACTGCGGCCCCCGCTGGTGCGTCGGCACCCAGATCGTCTCCTCCACCAGCGTGCGGGTCTTCGTGCAGCGGCCCGACGGCTCCCGGCGCGCCATGCTCCCGCAGTGGGTGGTCTTCCCGTTCGGCCTGCTCGGCCAGCGCTACCTCCTCCTCCAGACCGTGCCGCCCCGCGGCTCCTCCGCCGGCGACGGAGTCCCCAGCTCCGTCGTCTACGACCTCGACACCGGCGTCACCGCCACCCTCATGACCCTGTACGGTCCCGAGCCCGTCCTCGGCGCCGGCGGCGTCAACCCCGGCGTGGCCGACCCCCTCGTCTACTGGGCCACCCCCGACAAGGCCACCGACCCGCCCAAGAGCGAGTCCAAACGCAACCTGGTCCGCTCCGCCGCCACCTTCGCCATGACCCACCAGGGCGTCGACGCCCTCTTCGCCGTCCCCGAGAAGTACTGGCTCCTCGACACCTCCGCCCTCGCCGGCTAGGCAATGATAAGCTGACTTATTATAGGTTCACTTATCATCGGGGTTCCATGGACCGTCCCACGGGGATGTTCGACCGCGACTACGAATGGTCAGAGCTGTCGCGATTCGTGAGCTATCCCGGCGCGGAGGCGACGCTCGGCGTGGTGTCCGGGCGGCGGCGGCAGGGCAAGACGTTCCTGCTGGACGCGGTCTGCCAGGCGACCGGGGGCTTCTACTTCGCCGCCACCGAGGCGACCGAGGCGGAGTCGCTGCACCAGTTCGGCACCGCCCTGGCCCGGTACCTGGGCGAGCCCGCGCCGCGCCGGTTCCCCGGCTGGGACGAGGCCGTCCGGGTGCTCATGTCGCTGACCAGAAGCGCGCCGCTGCCGGTCGTGCTGGACGAGTTCCCGTACCTGTCCAAGGCGTCGCCGCAGCTGCCCTCGCTCATCCAGCGGGCGCTGGGGCCGCAGGGGCAGCGGGAGGGCGGCCCGGTGCGGCTGCTGCTGTGCGGCTCGGCCATGTCGTTCATGGGCGGGCTGCTGGCGGGCACGGCTCCACTGCGCGGCCGGGCCAGCCTGGAGCTGGTGGTGCCGACGCTGGACTACCGGCTGGCCCGGGAGTTCTGGGAGATCGAGGACCCGCGCCTGGCGTTCCTGGTGAACGCCGTCGTCGGCGGCACGCCCGCCTACCGCCGGGAGTTCACGCTCGGCGACGTCCCCGCCGACCGGGACGACTTCGGGCCGTGGGTGGTCAGGAACGTGCTCAATCCCGGCCGCCCGCTGTTCCGCGAGGCCAGGTTCCTGCTCGCCGAGGAACCCGAACTTCGCGACACGGCGCTCTACCACGGAGTGCTGTCGGCCATCGCGGGCGGCAACCACGCGCGCGGCGGCATCGCCTCCTACCTCGGCCGCAAGTCCACCGATCTCGGGCACGCGCTGACCGTGCTGGAGGACGTCGGCATGATCGCCCGCGATCCGGACGTCTTCCACGGCAAGCGCGCGGCGTACCGGATCACGGAGCCGGTGCTGGCCTTCTACCACGCCATCATGCGCCCGGAATGGACGGACCTGGAGCGCCCCGGCTACGGCGCGGCCGTCTGGGAGCGGTCCCTGAGCCGGTTCCGGAGCAAGGTGCTCGGGCCGCACTTCGAGCACCTGGCCAGGACCTGGGCCCGCTGGCACGCCGCGAGCGACACCCTGGGCGGGCTCCGCGTCAGGGTCGGCTCCGGCACGATCCCGGATCCGGAGCGGCGGACCGGCCACGAACTCGACGTGGTGGTCTTCGGGCGCGACGACGACGGGCGGGAGCGGGTGCTGGCGATCGGCGAGGCCAAGAGCGGCGACGTCATGGGGCAGGCGCACCTCGACCGCCTGGAGCGGGTCCGGCGGCTGCTGGCGCGCCGCGAGGGAGGCGTGGCGGACGGCGTCCGGCTCCTGCTGTTCGGCGGTGCGGGTTTCATGCCCGCGCTCACCGAGGCGGCCGCGGCCCGCGAGGATCTGGAGCTCATCGGGCTCGACAGGCTCTACGAGGGCGACTGACGGAGGGCGGCGGGGCCGACACACTGTTGCTTGACGAGGGATCGGGGCGATCATAGTGTCGGCGGGAACGCTCCCGTTGAGTCCGAACGCATTCGCCGTACTCCCAGGGAGCATCCCGAATGATCGAGCTGCCGCTGTCGGCCGCCCAGGAGCGTGTCTGGTTCCTCCAGCAGGTGGACCCGCAGGACGCCTCCTACCATCTGTCCCAGGCCACCCGGCTCACCGGTCCGGTGGACGCGGCGCGGCTGGCCCGCGCGTTCACCGGGGTCGTCGCCCGGCACGAGGCGCTGCGCGCCAGGTTCCCGGCCGGGGACGGCGGGCCGGTGCAGGTGATCGACCCGCCGTGGGAGTTCGAGCTGGCGCGGGTGGCGGCCGAGGGGGCGGAGGGGCCGCTGCTGACGGCGCTCATCGAGCGGCCGTTCGACCTGGCCGCCGGGCGGCTGGTGCGGGCGTGGCTGATCGAGTGCGGCCCGGACGAGCACGTCCTGTGCGTGGTGACGCACCACATCGTCTGCGACGGCCGCTCCATCGGCATCATCGCCGACGAGCTCACCGCCCTGTACGGCGAAGCCCCCCTCGACCCCTTACCCGTCCGGTACTCCGACGTCGTGAAGACGGAGGAGGAGAGCCCCGAGTCCCTGGCGTACTGGACGGGCGAACTGGCGGGGGCGGCGCCGCTGGAGCTGGCCACGGACCGGCCGCGCCCGGCGGTGGCGGCGACGGCGAGCGCGCACCTGCTGCACCCGCTGCCCGGCGAGGCGACGACCGCGTTCGCGGCGCTGGCCGCGCGGGAGCGCTGCACGCTGTTCATGGCGCTGATGGCGGTCTACCAGGTGCTGCTGTCGGCGCGCAGCGGCCAGACGGACTTCTGCGTGGGCTTCCCCACGGCCGGGCGGGACAGGATGGAGCTGGAACGCCTGGTCGGCTACTTCTCCAACACGGTCGTGTCCCGCGCCGACCTGTCCGGCGACCCGGCCTTCACCGAGGTGCTGCGGCGCACCCGCACCCGGCTGCTGGCCGGATACCGGCACCAGAAGGTGCCCTTCGAGCGGCTGCTGCCCGCGCTGGACATCGAGCGCGACCTGAGCCGCACGCCGCTGTTCCAGACCATGTTCGGCATGCACCACCAGACCGGCGGCCCCGGCCTGGTCCTGGAGGGCGTGCGCTGCGAACGCGCCGACGCCGGGTTCGACCACATGCCGTACGACCTGAAGGCGGACATCTTCGGCCTGAGCGGGGTCTGGCAGCTGCTGCTCGTCTACGACACTGGCCTGTTCGACGAGGAGACCATCCGCGGGTACGCCCACGAGTTCGAGACCCTCATGACCCGCCTGGCCGCCGACCCCGGCCTGCGCCTGTCCGAGCTGACCGCCCCGGCCGGCGCGGAGCGCGAGCGCCTGATCCACGCGTGGAACCGCACCGCGCCGCCGGTCCGCGACCTGGTCCCGGACCGGTTCCGGCGCCAGGTGGCCGAACGCCCGGACGCGATCGCGGTCAGCGCGGGCGACACCCGCCTCAGCTACGCCGAGCTCGACCGCCGCGCCGACGACCTGGCCGCCCGCCTGCCCGTACGCCCCGGCGAGCTGGTGGCCGTCTGCCTGCCCAGGACCGCCGAGTCCCTGGTGGCGCTGCTGGCCGTGCAGCGGACCGGCGCCGCGTACGTGCCGATCGACCCCGCCTACCCCGCGGCCCGCTTGTCCTTCGTGCTGGACGACTGCGCCGCCAGCCTGGTCCTGGCCACCTCGGAGACGGTCAGGGCGCTGCCGGACCACCCGGTGCCGACGGTGCTCGCCGACGACCCGCCGCCCGCCCGCGAGGGGTTCGCCCGCGCGCCGGTCCGGGGCTCGGACACGGCCTACGTGCTCTACACCTCGGGCTCGACCGGCAAGCCGAAGGGCGTGCCCGTCCCGCACGCCGCCCTGGCCAACCTGCTGGCCTCGATGGAGGCCCTGCTCGGCGCCTCCCCCGAGCACGTCTGGCTCGGCCTCACCTCGCTCTCCTTCGACATCTCCGCCCTGGAGCTCTACCTGCCGCTGGTCACCGGCGGCCGGGTCGAGATCGCCGGGGCGGCCGCGGCGGCGGACGGCTTCGCCCAGTCGCGACTGATCAAGGAGGCGGCGGTCACCCACGTGCAGGCCACGCCGTCCGGCTGGCGCATGCTGCTGGACTCCGGCTACCGCGACCCCGAGCTGACCGCCCTGGTCGGCGGCGAGGCGCTGGGCGCGGAGTTGGCCCGCCGCCTGCGCGCCTCCACCGGCCGCCTGGTCAACGTGTACGGCCCGACCGAGACCACCATCTGGTCCACCTCCTGGGAGGTCCCGGCCAAGCCGGCGGCGGTCAGGATCGGCGGCCCCATCGGCGGCACCCAGGTCTACGTCCTGGACGAACGCCTCAACCCGGTCCGCACCGGCGTCCCCGGCGAGCTCCTCATCGGCGGCGCCGGGGTGGCGCACGGCTACCTCGGCCGCCCGGCCCTCACCGCCGGCCGTTTCGTCCCCGACCCGTACGGCGAGCCCGGCGGCCGCCTCTACCGCACCGGCGACATGGTCCGCTGGCGGCGCGAGGGCGAGCTGGAGTTCCTGGGCCGGACCGACAACCAGGTCAAGGTGCGCGGCCACCGGATCGAGCTGGGCGAGGTGGAGGCGGCCTGCGAGGCGTTCCCCGGCGTCACGCAGGCGGTGGCCGCCGTGCACGAGGAGAACCTGATCGCGTACGTGGTGGGCGAGGTCAGCCTGGGCGCGGTCTCCCGGGCGCTGGCCGCGACCCTGCCCGCGCACCTGGTGCCCGCCCGGTTCATCCGGATCGCCACCCTGCCGATGACCCCGAACGGCAAGGTCGACCGGGCCGCGCTGCCCAGCCCGGTCGCGCAGCGCGCCGCGTTCACCCCGCCCAGGACCGACGCGGAGGCCCTGGTCGCCGACATCTGGACGGAGGTGCTCGGGGTGCCGCGGGTGGGCGTGGACGACGACTTCTTCCGCCTCGGCGGCCAGTCCCTGCTGGCCGTACGGGTGGCCGCGCGGCTGCTCGCCATCACGGGCGTGGAGCTGCCGATCCTCACCATGTTCACCCGCCGTACGGTGGCCGACCTGGCGGTCGCCCTGGAGGAGGGGCTGGCCGCCGAGCTGTCGGACCTGACCGACGAGGAGGCGGAACGCCTGCTCGCCGGCGAATGATCAGACGGCTGATCAGACAGCTGACAGGACGAGGTTCTCCAGCTCCGGCAGGAACCGCGCGATCTGGTCGGAGGTCAGGCAGCGCGTGTCCGCCGTCAGCTGGAGGACCAGCCCGGCGCCGGGGGCGTCCCCGACGAGGAGGCAGAACCGGCAGCGGATGCCGTCCGGGTCGGGCAGCCAGTCCAGCCGCGACGAGGCGTCCGGGGCCACCGCGGAGCCACCGCCGGGCTGCCGCACGTCGTTGAAGCAGCAGTACGGGTTCAGCTCAGCCCCGCGCCGCCGCCCCATCGCGGCCAGCGCCGCGTCCAGGGCGGGCTGGTCGTAGTAGGCGTGCCGGTAGGCGGCCAGCGCGGCCCGCCAGGCCCGCGGCACCAGCTCGTCGAGCCCGGCCCCGGGCGCCAGATCGAGCACGAACAGGCCGAGCTGGTCGAGGGTGGTGACCATGCCGCGCAGCCCGGCGGAGAACCGGTTGCCGACGATGGTGGACAGGGCCACCGAGGCGTGGCCGGTCCGCGCCCCGACCAGCGCGGCCGTGGCGGCCAGCAGGACGGTCGAGGAGCTGACCCGGTGCCGGTCGGCGACCTTCCCCGCGGCGGCGGCGAGCGGCTCGGAGGTGAGCCGGACCCGCCGGTGCCGGGGCCCCGAGCCGGTGTGCACGGGCGAGAACATGACGGGCGCGACCCGCTCGTACTGCCCGGTCCAGAAGTCGATGGCGGCACGGGTACGGCGCGCGCCGGCGTCGTGCTGCTCGCGGGCCAGGTCCAGCGGCTGGGCGGGCGGCGGCCCGCCGATGGCGTCCTGGCGCAGCAGCAGGCGCAGGTCGCGCAGGACGATCTCGGTGGCGTGCCCGTCCGCCGCCAGATGGGACAGGACCAGGGCCATCCAGCGCACCCGGCCGCCCGAGGAGACCACCCCCACCCGCAGCGGCCACTCCACTTCGTGGTCGAACGCCTCGGCCGTCCACCGCGTCAGGAACCCGCAGGCCGCCTCGGCGGCGTCGGCGGGGTCGGCCGCCACGACGGTCAGCGGGATGCGCCCGGACGCCCGCACCACCTGCCGGGGCTCGCCCTCGACGAGCGCCACCTGGGTGCGCAGCGCCTCGTGCCGCTTGGCCAGCAGCCCGACCGCGCGGGCCACCTCGGCGACCTCGGCCCCGCCGCGCCGGGGCACCATCAGCACCCGCCCGATGTTGAAATGGCCCGGCGGATTGCGCGCCATGGCGTCCCAGATCCCTCGCTGCCCCCAGGTCAGCGGTGCCTGCCCGGACCTGCCGCCACCGAAGTCGGCGTACACCCGTCGCCCCCTCCTGATCTCGGGACCGAAAAGTTTTCACTGTCGTGCGAAAATTTCGAGGGAGCGCATCCGGATGCTAACCAGGGGCCGCTGGACGGTCAACATGAGGGCTAGCCCGGTGGCGCGCCGCGCCGCCCCGGCGGATATTCGGGCCATCCGCGTGTCGTCGGCCGAGGGGTCGTGATGAGGTTCTCCGGTGCCTGGCTGGCGATCGCCGTCGCCCCGAGGTGGCGGGCGCACGCCGCCCTGGCCGTGCTCGTCGCGCTCACGCTGGCCACCGTCCTGGCCGCGGTCGCGGGCGCCCGGCGCGGCGCGTCCGCGCAGGAACGGCTGCGGGCCGGCGCCCTGCCCGCCGACGTGCTGGTGCAGAGCCAGATCCCGGACTTCGACTGGGACCGCGCCCGGGCCCTGCCGGGCGTCGCGGCGGTCGCGCCGCTGGCCGTGTCCGCCATCTCCGTGGAGGGCGTTCAGCTGGGCTGGGACTCCGCTCCCCCGGCCGACGCCGAGGTCTGGCGCTCCGTCGAGCGCCCGGTGGTGCTGGCCGGGCGGCTGCCCGACCCGTCCCGCCCCGACGAGGTGGTCGTGCTCCCCCGCTTCCTGGACGAGTACGGCAAGGGCGTCGGCGACACGGTGGTGATCCGGCTGAGCACGCCCGAGGAGGCCGACCTGGTCGGGGACTCGGACGGGGCCGGGCTCCGGCACGGGCCGAGGATCACGGCGCGCATCGTCGGAGTGATCCGGTCGCCGTACTTCGTGGACCCGAGCGGGGCCCTGGGAACGATCCTCCCGTCGCCCGGATTGTTCCTGAAATATCGCGAAAATTTCATCGGCACGGACCGGCGCGGCGGCTTCACGATCGGGCTCGTCCGGCTGACGGACGGCGAAGCGGGGTTACCGGCGTTCCGTGCCCGGCTCGCGGAGCTGACCGGCCTCCCGGCCGTCAAAATCGAGAATCTGGCGGGCGTGCGCCGGCAGGTGGACCGGCTGCTCGCGTACGAGGCCGCGGTGCTGCTGGCGCTCGGCCTGGCCGTGCTGTCGGCGGGCGCGCTGCTGGCCGGCCAGTCCGCGGCCCGCCTGGTCAGCGCGGCCGTCCCCGCGCTGCGCACGCTGCGCGCGCCCGGTCTCACCCCGCGGCAGGCGGCGACCGCCGCCGCCCTCGGCCCGGCGCTGGCCTCGCTGGCCGGGTCCGCGCTGGGGGTGCTGGGGGCCGCGGCGGTGTCGCCGTGGATGCCGATCGGCGCGGCGGCCGCGTACGAGCCGCGTCCCGGCTTCGACCTCGACTGGGCCGTGCTCCTGCCCGGCCTGCTGGGCGTGCCCGCCGTACTGGCGGCGAGCGCGGCCGGATACGCCTGGATCCTGCTCGCCGCCGCGCGGTCGCCGCGCCGCCGCACCCCGTCGCTGATCGCCGTCGCCGCCGGGCGGCGGGGCTGGCCGGTGCCCGTCCAGACCGGCCTGCGCTTCGCCCTGGAACGCGGCAGGGGCGTGGACACCCTCCCGGTCGGCTCGGCCCTCACCGGGACCGTGGCGGGCGTGCTGGGCGTGATGGCCGCCTTCACCTTCGCCGCCGGCGTCCACGACGCGGGCGTCAACCCGGCCCGGTACGGCCAGACCCACCAGCTCCTCGTCTTCATCGGCTTCAACGGCGTGGGCGCGCCCCCCGACCGGCTGATCCCCGCCCTGGCCGCCGACCCGGACGTGGCGGGCATCGAGGAACGCCCGGTCTCCACCGTCGTCTCCGGCGACGTCACCTTCGCCCTGTACGGCTACGCCCCCGGCCGCCACCCGATCCCCGCCGGCCGGCTCAGGGCGGGACGGCTGCCCGCCTCCGACGGGGAGGTCCTGCTGGCGGCGCGGACGGCGGACACGCTGGGCGTGGGCGTCGGCGACCGGATCGCGCTCACCGGCGAGCTGGGCACCCGCGACGTCACCGTCTCCGGCGTCGGCTTCGTCCCGGAGGGTCCGGCCAACAACTACGCGGAGGGCGCGCTGGCCCCCGATCGCGTCTACCACAGCCTGGCCCGCTCCTACGAGGTCGGCCTGGCCCTCGTGGCCCTGCGCCCGGGCGCGGACGTCGCCGCCGTGGCCGACCGGCTCGGCCGTGTCGCGAGCGCCGCCGTGGGAGGCGGCTCGGGGGACGGCGACCTCGGCTTCGTGCCGTTCTTCGAGCCCCGGCAGCTGGCCGAGATCAGGGGCATCTCCGCCCTCCCGTCCGCGCTCGGCGGGTTCCTGGCGCTGCTGGCGCTTGCCGCCACCGGCCACACCCTGGCGGCCGGGGTCCGGCGGCGGCGGCACGAGGTGGCGGTGCTGCGGGCGCTGGGCATGACGCCCGCGCAGTCCCGCTGGATCGTGCTGACCCAGGCGGCGGTGCTGGCCCTGGTCGGCCTGGCCGCCGGGGTGCCGCTGGGCCTGGCGCTGGGCCGCATCCTGTGGCGCGGCGTCGCCGAGAGCGCCCCGATGCTCTACGCGCCGCCGACGCCGGGAGGCACGCTGCTGCTGATCGCCCCGGCGGCGCTGCTGGCCGCGGCCTGCCTGTCGGCGTGGCCCGCCAGGACGGCCGCGCGCATCCGCGTCGCCGCCGTCCTGCGGGCGGAGTGAAACCCGGTCAGGCCGTCACGGAACCGCGCGCGGCTCTCGGCAGGAGCGCGAACGCGCCCAGGTAGAGCAGCCCGGCCACGATCAGCAGGGCGTTGTAGCCGACCACCAGCGCCAGGTACTCCAGGCAGCCGCCGACCATCGCGCCGAGCAGGTTGGCGCCGAAGGCAATCGTGCCGTTCTCGGTCTCGGCGAACCGCTTCGCGAAGACCACGTTCGCCGCGAAGATCGGCAGGAACGCGATCACCACTGCCGTGACCAGGCGCAGCGGCACCGGCAGCGAAAGCAGCCAGGCGTTGGGCACCAGCCAGCCGATGGCCAGTCCGGCCAGGACCACGCCGTACATGACGGGCAGGGACGGGGTGCGGAAGCGGCGGGTGACCTCCACGGCGGCGAGCACCGCGACCAGGACGCCGCCGAACACGATGGCGTTGACCAGCCAGGTGGTGCCGAACAGCAGCGCGAACCCGGTGACGTTCTTGGTCTCCAGGAGCAGGAAGCCGACCCCCAGCAGGAACAGGTCCGCGTACGGCCGCATGGTCCGGAACGGCCCCGCCACCGCCCGTACGGCGAGCAGGCTGACCAGCAGGATCAGGCCGAGCGCGACCAGGTAGAGCATCGGGATGGACGTGTCGTGCAGGTAGAGGAACGGCCGGTCGTCACTGGTCGGCGGCGGGGTGTCGGCGGACGCGCCGCCCCACTCGGACGCGCAGACCTGGTCGGCGGGGGTGAGCCCGGCGGTGATGACGGCCTGCTGACCCCAGCCGACCACGTCCACACACGGCTTGTGGCCGAAGGCGGCCTGCGCGGTGGCGGCCAGCCGGTCCATCAGCCAGATCTCGCGGTAGTAGTTGTACATCGCGAACGCGCCGCCGGGCTTGAGGTGCTCCTGGGCCGAGCGCATGGCCTGCTCGGTGAACAGGTAGCTCTCCAGCCGCAGCGAGCTGGCCCCCGACACCAGGGTGAGCGAGTCGGGCAGCGCGAAAAGGATCAGGTCGTACTTCTTGTCGGTGCGTTCGAGGAAGGCGCGGCCGTCGTTGATGTGGGTGGTGACGCGCGGGTCCTGGTAGGGCCGGTCGGGGTGGAAGGTGCCGCCGAGCTCGCGCAGCTTGGGGTCGATCTCGACGGCGTCCACGCGCTTGGCGCCCTTGGCCAGCGCGATGGCCACGTCGGTGCCGCTGCCCGCGCCGACGATCAGCACGTCGTCCAGGGTCTTGGTGGCGGCCCGGTCGTACGGCGTGCCGTACTGGGGTTCCCACTCCAGGCGGCGGGCGGCCGGGATGGCCTCCTGGTGCGGGATGCCGTTCACGTCGATCCGCATGATCGGCACGCCGTCCCGGTCGAACTTGGTCTCGGTCACCTTGTAGTACGGCGACCAGAGCGCCCCCGCCGTGAACGTTTCAAGCGCGAGCGCCGTCACCACGAGCACGGAGGGCGCGATCACGAGGCCGAAGTGGACCGCGATGGACTTGGGGCGGAGCAGCACGCCGTACGAGACGGCGGCGACGAGGCCCCAGACGAGCGGCGGCGCGCTGAGGAAGGACAGCAGCGTGAACAGGCCGATGCCGATCAGGCTGCCGATCAGGTCGAACCGGTACGCCTCCAGGCGCGGCAACTCGGGGAAGCAGCGGCCGACCAGCTCGGCCGGCCCCATCAGCACCAGCGCCGCCGTCACGAAGATGATCGGCAGGATCAGCCAGGCCGGCGGGCCGCTGGTGCTCAGGCTGGTGAAGTACAGCACGCCCTCGGTCTCCCGGTTGACCACGACCGGGAAGAAGCTGACGACGAGCACCAGCACGGCCAGCAGGACCGGCGAGTAGTACGGCTGCCGCTTGCTCCGCCCGACCCGCAGGAAGCCCAGGCCGATGCCGAGGAACGAGCCGAGCAGGACGAAGTTGGTGAAGTAACTCAGGTGGACGATGTTGGACCCGGTCCACCGGATCAGCGCGAGTTCCAGGAACAGCATGAACGCGCTCGCCACCACCAGCCTGGGCCGCACGGGCAGCCAGTGGTCGGGGGGTGCGCCGTCGTCCTCGTGCAGAGTCGCGTCTGCTTGCATCGTCACGGGTGGAGGCTAGCGAAGAACGCCAGTCCGAACCAGATGCCCGAATTCCCACTCCCCATCTTCCTGTATAGTTCCCTTCGATAGGGAATGATAGAGAAGGACAAGGCATGATGGAGCAAGCGCCGTACTCGGTGGAGCAGGTCGCGGACCTGCTCGGGCTGCACGTCAAGACCGTCCGGGGCTACGTCAGGGACGGGAAGCTCAAGGCGGTGCGGATCGGCAAGCAGTACCGGATCGCCCGCGAGGACCTGGAGGCGTTCACCGGCAGGCCGGTGGAGCCGCCCGCGCGGGAGACCGCCCGGCGGCACCGGCACGCCGAGGTGTCCACGGTGGTGCGGATCGACGCGATCGGCCGCGCCGCGGTGGACCGGCTGACCGTGACGCTGACCGCCCTGGGCGGGAGCGGGCCCAGGGACGGCGTGCCGCTGCGGATCGAGTCGATCTACGACGAGGAGCGGGCCGCCCTGCGGATCGTCATCCTGGGCGGCCTGGAGGACTCGGCCGAACTGCTGCGCATCATCGCCACCCTGGCGAAGGAGCTGACATGATCTACAAATCCGAGGCGGGCGCCCGGCAGATCGAGCGGCGGTACCGGGAGTACCTGGCGGACTGGCCGGTGCCGAGCGAGCAGATCACCGTGCCGACCGGCGCGGGCGACACGTTCGTGCTGGCCTGCGGGCCCGCGGACGCGCCGCCCGTGCTCCTGCTGCACGGCTCCGCGTCCAACGCCGCGATGTGGCGCTACGACGTGGAGACCTGGTCGCGCGACTTCCGGCTCTACGCGATCGACATGATCGGCGAGCCGGGCCTGAGCGCGCGGTCCCGTCCCGAACTGGGCTCCGAGGCGTACGCGCGCTGGCTGGACGAGGTGCTGGCCGGGCTCGGGGTCGCGAGCGCGTCCATCGTCGGCATGTCCCTCGGCGGCTGGCTCGCCCTCGACTACGCCGTCCGGCGGCCGGACCGGGTGGAGCGGCTGGCCCTGGTCTGCCCGGCGGGGGTCGGCCGCCAGAAGGTGCTCGTGCTGCTGGGCGCGCTGCTGCTCCAGCTGCTCGGCCGCGGGCGGGCCGCCATGCATCTGATCCTGGGGGTGACCGAGGACCCGGGGGACGCGGCGTTCGCCGACTACGTCCTGCTCATCCACCGGCACTTCCGTCCCCGCCGGGAGCGCATCCCGCTCTTCACCGACGAGGAGCTGGGCCGCCTGACCATGCCGGTGCTGGCCGTGGTCGGCGGCCGGGACGCGATGCTCGACTCCGCCGCCACCAAGGCCAGGCTGGAGACCGCGGCTCCGGACGCGACCGTGCGCCTGCTGCCCGAGGCCGGGCATCTGGTGCCCTCGCAGAACGGGCCGATCCTGGAGTTCCTGAGAACGGGGATGCGGTCAACCGCCCTGTAATGGCATGGTTGTCCGCTATGGATCTGATCACCGACCACACCGTGCTCTCGGTCGTGACCGGGTCCCGGGCGTACGGGCTGGAGACCTCCGGCTCCGACACCGACCGGCGGGGCGTCTACGCGGCGCCCACGCCGCTGTTCTGGCGGCTGGACAAGCCGCCGGCGCACCTGGAGGGGCCGCTGCCCGAGCAGTTCTCCTGGGAGCTGGAACGCTTCGTCACGCTCGCCCTGGCCGGCAACCCCACCGTGCTCGAATGCCTGTGGTCCCCGATCGTGGAGAAGATCACCCCGGTCGGGACCGAGCTGGTGGCGCTGCGGCGCGCGTTCCTCTCCCAGCGGGTCAGGCAGTCCTTCCTGGAGTACGCGGCCGCCCAGTTCAAACGGCTCAATCCGGAGTCGCCGAAGTGGAAGCAGGCCATGCACATGATCCGCCTGCTGCTCTCCGGCCGCCACCTGGTCCTGCACGGCGAGCCCCTGGTCCAGGTCGGCGCCCACCGCGACCGGCTGCTGGCCGTCCGGCGCGGGGAGCTCTCCTGGGCCGAGGTGGCCGCCTGGCGCGACGACCTGACCGCCGGCCTCGGCGCGTCCCCGTGCGCGCTGCCCGAGAATCCTGACCGCGCCGCCGTGGAGGATTTCCTGGTGGCCGTACGAAAGTCGATGTCGTGACCGCTACCCTGCCGGACTGGCTGGCCTCGATCCCGGCCGAGCAGCCGTACCCCCTCGTCTTCGCCACGGTGAGCGGCGCCCACCTGTACGGGTTCCCCTCCGTCGACTCCGACGTGGACCTGCGGGGGGTGCACCAGCTGCCGCTGACCGAGATCGCCGGGCTGCGGCAGGGCGAGGAGACCGTCACCAGGACGTGGCACCGGGGCGGCGTCGAGGTGGACCTGGTCACGCACGACCTGGCCAAGTTCTGCGGGCTGCTGCTGAACCGCAACGGCTACGTGCTGGAGCAGCTGCTCTCGCCGCTGGTGGTGGCCAGCTCGCCGCTGCACCGGGAGCTGGTGTCGCTCGTACCGGGCTGCCTGACGCGGTTCCACGCCTACCACTACCTGGGCTTCGCCCGTACGCAGTGGCGGCTGTTCGAGAAGGAGCGGCGGCTCAAGCCGCTGCTGTACACCTTCCGGGTGCTGCTGACGGGCATCCACCTGGTCAGGACCGGGGAGGTCGTCGCCGATCTGACCCGCCTGTACGGGGGCGGGCCGGCGTACCTGCGGGATCTGGTGGCGGCCAAGCGGACGGCCGAGCACGGCGGCCTGCCCGGCGGCGCGCCCGCCGCGGACGTGCTGGCCGCGGACGTCACCCGGCTGACCGCGGTGCTGGAGCAGGCCAGGGACGACTCGCCGCTGCCGCCCGCGGCCACGGCCGAGGACGCGCTGCACGACCTGGTGCTCCGGGCCCGCCTCGGCTAGTGCTGGAATACCCGTCATGACGGTCCTGCGCTCGCTGCTCCTGTTCGCCCTCGCCGCCCTCGCCGAGATCGGCGGCGCCTGGCTGGTCTGGCAGGGCTGGCGGGAGCAGCGCGGCCTGGCCTGGATCGTGGCCGGAGTCATGGCCCTGGCCGCCTACGGCTTCGTGGCGACCTTCCAGCCGGACGCCCACTTCGGCCGCGTCCTGGCCGCCTACGGCGGCGTGTTCGTGGCCGGCTCCCTCATCTGGGGCGTCGTCCTGGACGGCTTCCGCCCCGACCGCTGGGACCTCGTCGGCGCGGCCCTCTGCCTGGCGGGCGTGGCCGTCATCATGTACGCGCCACGCGGCTGACCCTCAGGAAAGGCGCCCCACGTACGCCAGCGCCTGCTTCAGGAGCACACCCTGGCCGCCCGTCATCTCCTGCTGCACGATCGGCGAGGCGGCCTCGCCGGGGGTGAACCACTCCAGGTCGAGGGCGTCCTGCCGGGGACGGCAGTCGCCCGCCACCGGCACGATGTAGGCCAGCGAGACCGCGTGCTGACGCGGGTCGTGGTACGGCGTGACGTCCTGGGTGGGGAAGTACTCCGCCACCGTGAACGGCTGCGGCGAGGCCGGGATCCTGGGCAGCGCCACCGGGCCGAGGTCCTTCTCCAGGTGGCGCAGGAGCGCGTCCCTGATCCGCTCGTGGTAGAGCACCCGGCCCGAGACCAGGGCGCGGCTGACCGTCCCGTCCGCGCCGATGCGGAGCAGCAGGCCCACGTGGGTGACCGCGCCGGACTCGTCGACCCGGACGGGCACGGCGTCGACGTACAGGATCGGCATGCGGCTCCGGATGGACTCCAGCTCCTCCGGAGCGAGCCAGCCATGTGCGGTTTCGGTCATTTCGGCCATTGACCGATCGTACTTCCCGGGCAGGCCGGTCTAGTGGCCGGAGCGCCGGTTCGCGCCCGGGAAGGACACCCGAGAAGAGGACACTCAGTTCTCTCTTCTAATTAACCGCGACCGCCAATGCAATTCGCGATGCTATTTCGGAATCATCCATATGGCGGGATTCAGGTTACGATTATTAACAGACGCAATCCCTCCACCACCGGGAGCGGAATGACGACAGCGGCATCCCCGGGCGACGTGCGGATCAGCCACGAGGAGCTGACCCGGCTGCGGATGGCGCTCGGACGCCTCGGCCGGGTGCTCAGGCAGCAGAACGACGACGGCCTCTCCTACGCGCTGATCTCCCTGCTCCTCAACGTGGCCAGGAACCAGCCGACCACGGCCGGCGACCTGGCCGCGAGCGAGGGCGTCAGCCCGCCGTCGGTGACCCGCTCGCTCAACCGCCTGTTCGAACTCGGCCTCATCTCCCGCGAGCAGGACTCCGCCGACCGCCGCGCCACCCGCATCCGGCTGACCAACGCCGGGATGCTGGAGCGCGCCCGGATCCTGCGCAGCCGCGAGGTCTGGCTCTCCGGCCACCTGGAGCGCCTCTCCGCCGAGGAGCTGCGCGCCCTGATGGACGCGGTGCCCGTGCTGGAGCGTCTCTGCGAGACACCCTAGCCTTCCCCGGGCGGGGATGAGAGCGCAACCGCAGGCACGACGGCCTGCCGATCCGACCAAAGGCCCAGGTCAACTCGGTGTTTCCCTACTGTTACCGGCATGTAATTGACATTGTCAATGTTAGCGATAACAGTCTTCCCCATGATGGACCCCTCCCCACTGACCAGAATCGCCGCGATCGCCGTACTGGCCTTCGGGCTCGTCGCCTGCGGCTCCAGCGAGAAGACCGTCGACCAGGAGGCCTCGGCCGCCGCGTCCGCCGGCAACGCGGGCGCGCTGGTGGGCGTGACCATGCCCACCAAGTCCTCCGAGCGCTGGATCAGCGACGGCGACAACGTCAAAGCCGGGCTCGAGAAGCTGGGCTACCAGGTAGACCTGCAGTACGCGGAGAACGACATTCCCACGCAGGTCAACCAGATCGAGAACCAGATCACCAAGGGCGCCAAGCTGCTCATCATCGCCTCGATCGACGGCACCGCCATCACCACCCAGCTGCAGCAGGCGGCGGACAAGAAGATCCCCGTCATCGCCTACGACCGGCTGATCCGCAACAGCCCGAACGTGGACTACTACGCCACCTTCGACAACTTCAAGGTGGGCGTGCAGCAGGCCACCTCGCTGCTGACCGGCCTGAAGGTGCTCAACGCCGACGGCTCGGAAGGCGACGCGAAGGGCCCGTTCAACGTCGAACTGTTCGCCGGTTCTCCCGACGACAACAACGCCACGTTCTTCTTCAACGGCGCGATGTCCATCCTCAAGCCGCACATCGACAGCGGCAAGCTGGTCGTGAAGAGCGGCCAGACCGACTTCAAGACCGTCGCCATCCTGCGCTGGGACCCGGCCACGGCGCAGAAGCGCATGGAGGACATCCTCACCAAGACCTACAGCGGCGGCGACCAGGTGGACGGCGTGCTCTCGCCGTACGACGGCCTGTCGATCGGCATCCTGTCGGCGCTGAAGAGCAACGGCTACGGGACCTCGGACCAGCCGTACCCGATCGTGACGGGGCAGGACGCCGAGCTGGCCTCGGTCAAGTCGATCATCGGGGACGAGCAGTACTCGACCATCTACAAGGACACCCGGCAGCTCGCCGACGTCACCGTGAAGATGACCGACGCCCTGCTCAAGGGCGGCAAGCCCGAGGTGAACAACACCACGGACTACGAGAACGGCAACAAGGTCGTGCCCTCGTTCCTGCTTGAGCCCATCATCGTGGACAAGAGCAACTACAAGCAGGCGCTGGTCGACACCGGCTACTACCAGGAGTCCCAGCTCGGATGAGCGATGACATCCTGCGCATGCGCGCCATCACGAAGACCTTCCCCGGCGTACGGGCGCTGCACGACGTAAACCTGTCGGTGCGCCGGGGTGAGATCCACGCCATCTGCGGGGAGAACGGCGCCGGTAAGTCGACGCTGATGAAGGTGCTGTCGGGGGTGTACCCGCACGGGTCGTACGAGGGCGAGATCACCTTCGACGGCGAGCCCGTGCGGTTCTCCGACATCCGCGACAGCGAGCGGCGCGGGATCGTCATCATCCACCAGGAGCTCGCGCTCTGCCCGCAGCTGTCGATCGCCGAGAACATCTTCCTCGGCAACGAGCGGGCCAGGCGCGGCCTGGTGGACTGGAACCGCACCAACCACGAGGCGGGCCGGCTGCTGGACCGGGTCGGCCTGCCGGAGAGCCCGGTCACCACGGTGGCCGACATCGGCGTCGGCAAGCAGCAGCTGGTCGAGATCGCCAAGGCCCTGGCCAAGGAGGTCCGGCTGCTCATCCTGGACGAGCCGACGGCCGCGCTCAACGACGAGGACTCGGCGCACCTGCTGGACCTGCTCCGCGGCCTGCGCGAGGACGGCGTCACCTGCGTGATCATCTCGCACAAGCTGAACGAGGTCGCCTCCATCGCCGACTCGATCACCATCATCCGGGACGGCGAGCTGATCGAGACCCTCGACCTGGCCGAGGACCAGGTCACCGAGGACCGCATCATCGCCGGCATGGTCGGCCGGGACCTGGAGCACCGGTTCCCGCCGCACGAGCCGGACATCGGCGCCGAGGCCCTGCGGATCGAGGACTGGACCGTGCACAGCCCGGTCCAGCGGGGGCGCGCCGTCGTCTCCGGAGCCAGCCTGTCGGTGCGCCGCGGCGAGATCGTGGGGCTGGCGGGGCTGATGGGCGCGGGCCGTACCGAGCTGGCCATGAGCGTCTTCGGGCGCTCGTACGGCACGGACATCTCCGGCCGGATCTACCGCGACGGCCGCCAGGTCGAGATCCGGACCGTCCGGGACGCCATCCGGCACGGCATCGCGTACGCCACCGAGGACCGCAAACGCTACGGTCTCAACCTGATCGAGGACATCAAGCGGAACATCTCGGCGGCCGACCTGGGCCGGCTGGCCCGGCGCGGCTGGGTCGACGACAACGAGGAGTACCGCGTCGCCGACCGGTTCCGCACCGAGCTCGGCATCAAGGCGCCCAGCGTGCTCAGCGTCACCGGTAAGCTCAGCGGCGGCAACCAGCAGAAGGTCGTGCTGTCCAAGTGGATCTTCACCGACGCCGACGTGCTGATCCTGGACGAGCCCACCCGCGGCATCGACGTCGGCGCCAAGTACGAGATCTACTCGATCATCAACCGGCTGGCCGACTCCGGGAAGGCCGTGCTGGTCATCTCCTCCGAGCTGCCCGAGCTGCTTGGCCTCTGTGACCGCATCTACACCCTGTCGGCCGGGCGCGTCACCGGCGAGCTCGCCCGCGCCGACGCCACCCAGGAACGCCTCATGGCCTTGATGACCAAGGAACAGCCCCGATGATCTCATCCCTGCTCGGCAGGTCGCTGAACATCCGCCAGAGCGGCATCTACATCGCGTTCGCGCTGATCGTCGTGCTCTTCTCGATCCTGACCGACGGCGCCCTGCTGCAGCCGCAGAACATCAGCAACATCATCGTCCAGAACAGCTACATCCTGATCCTGTCCATCGGCATGATCCTGATCATCATCGCCGGCCACATCGACCTGTCGGTCGGCTCGGTCGTGGCCGTCACCGGCGCCATCGCCGCCGTCCTGATGGTCGAGTACGGCCTGCCCTGGCCGCTGGCCCTGGTGATCACCCTGATCGCGGGCGGCCTCATCGGCGCCTGGCAGGGCTACTGGATCGCCTACTACGGCATCCCGGCCTTCATCGTCACCCTCGCGGGCATGCTCCTGTTCCGCGCCCTCACCCTGACCGTGCTGGGCAACCAGGGCATCGGCCCCTTCCCCGACCCCGTGCGCACACTCTCCAACGGCTTCACGGACGGCTATCTCGGCAACGTGGGCCTCGGCCCGCTCGGCGGCGCCGACGTCTTCAGCCTGATCGTCGGGGCGCTGGTCATCGCCGGCATGGCGACCACGCAGTGGCGCGCCCGCGCCGCCCGCCTCGGCTACCGCCAGAGCGTCGACCCGCTCCCCGTCTTCCTGCTCAAGCTGCTCACCGCCGCCGCCGTGATCATCGTCGTGGTGGTGCAGCTGGCCCGCTTCAAGAACCTTCCCTGGGTGCTGGTCCTGCTGGCCGCGCTGGTGCTGGCGTACTCGCTGCTCACCACCCGCGCGGTGTTCGGCCGCCAGATCTACGCCATCGGCGGCAACCTGCAGGCGGCGCAGCTGTCCGGCATCAACGTCAGGCAGGTCGTCTTCTGGATCTTCGTCAACATGGGCGTGCTGGCCGCGCTCGCCGGCGTGATCTTCGCGGGCCGCCTCAACCAGGCGGGCCCCACGGCGGGCAACGCCTTCGAACTCGACGCCATCGCGGCGGCCTTCATCGGCGGCGCGGCCGTCCAGGGCGGTGTGGGCAAGGTGGTCGGCGCCATCACCGGCGGCCTCATCATGGGCGTGATCAACAACGGCATGTCCCTGATCGGCTCCCCCAGCGAGCGCGTCATGCTCGTCAAGGGCGTCGTCCTCCTCGCCGCGGTCGCCTTCGACGTCTGGACCAAGCGCCGCGCGACCCGGTAATGAACCTTCAGAACGCCCGAAAGATCCGATGAATTGGCGAGGTGATCCTGGAGCGATCCAGTGTGCGCGAGTTCTTGCGTGCCTTGTGTAGAAGTTTCCTCCGTATTTTTTGAGTGTTGCGTTTGCATATCGGACCCTGTCAAGATGACGCCAGCGGTCCGATGTTACGCGGCGATAACAGGCTCCGCTTCGTGTCCCCTGGCGGCGTTCCCGTCGGCATGAAGCCTCGACGTCTTTCGCCGAACCAGACCCCGCCGGCGGGCGCGTGAACGATCCCTCAGACCTGAAGGAGTGGCACGTGACCGTCTCCCGCCGGGGGTTCCTGGCCTCCGCAGTGACCGGATCCGCTCTCGCCGCGGCGTCGTCCACGACGATGCTGTCGGCGCTGACCAGCGCGGCCAACGCCGCCAGCCCGCCCGGCGACGTGGTCGGGAAGATCACGGTGGGCTACCAGGGCTGGTTCGCCTGCAAGGGCGACGGCGCGCCC
>NZ_BOOA01000060.1 GCF_016862995.1 Acrocarpospora phusangensis | reverse complement strand
AAGGGCTCGATGAGATTCCACTGCTCACCGGTCAGGTCCGAGAAGTACCCCCGTCGCCGCGCCACTGGTCCACGGTGGACCTTTCCACGCCCTCAACACGTCAATACGCGGACTACGATCAACTCCTCAAATACGTTCTTAATTCCTACGATCAGCTACTGCCATTCACCTGGTTGATTAATGACATATTCCGAGCTGGTCTGGTGGCGGTGACGCCACCAGACCAAGCACACGAATCCACCCCCGGCTGAGCGCTCCAATCAGAACGGACCGATCACCAGGCTCTCGCCGTTATCCGACGCCGTTCACGGCTGGTGACGCTGTTCACCGCACCGGCGCCAGGAGGAGCCGGTCCATTCTGCTAGAGCCTCTTTAGAACCCCAAACACAATGAAGCCGATCACGCTTGGCGCCGGTGCGGCGAGCAGCGTCACCTGCGTTAACGGCGCCGGATAACGGCGAGAGGCCGGTGCCTCGGATCATTCTGTTAGGCGCTCTTGGTGGCCTTAAACAGAAGGAACCTGTCGCCCCTTGGCGCCGGTGCGGCGAGAAGTTGCACCTGCGTTGACGGCGCCGACTTACGGCGAGAAGCGGCGACCTTGGGTCATTCTGTTAGGCAGTTCAAGGTCCGTAGGTGCCCTTGAGAATCAGGAGTCGATCAAGCTCTTGGGGCGGAGGTCGGTCCAGTTGGTTTCGATGTAGTCGAGGCAGTCCTGGCGTCCGCCCGGGCCGTGGACGACCTTCCAGCCAGCCGGGACGTCCACGAATTCGGGCCACAGGCTGTGCTGGCCCTCGTCGTTGACAAGGACGGTGTAGATGCCGTCGGGGTCCTCAAAGGGGTTGCTGCTCATGCGATATGTCCTTCCTTGTTGTTGTGAGCTATTTCGGTGTGGTTCACCAAGGCTTCGAGAGCCCGGAACCAGGATTGGGCGAGGTTGTCGACCGCCTCTTCGGAGAGCAGGCGGGAGGCGTACGTCCAGGTGACGGTGAGTTCCGGGCCGGCTGGCCGGTCCTCGGTGACAGCGCTGACGGTGAGCGCGTGGGACATCGGCAGGCGGGGGTCGTCGCCGAGTTCGACATGCTCGGGAGCCCAGGACCAGTCGGTCGCTTCGGGCAGCCCGAATCGGCCGAGGTAGTTGAACTGGATCGACGGCTGGGGCAGGCGGGCCAGTTCGGGTCCGGCCGCCGGATTGAGATGGCGAAGCAGACCATGCCCGATACCTTCGGACGGGAGTGCGGCGGAAGCGTCCCTGATCTGGGCGACCACCTGGTCGATGGGGAGTTCGTGAGCTGGCTCCAGCCGGATGGGCACCACGCTGGTGAACCATCCGACAGTGCTCGACAGGTCGGCGTCCCCGGTCCGGCCGTGCGCCTCCAAGTCGACCAGAACGTCCTGATCGTCCTGTCTCTCCGCGATCGCCCGCGCAAGCGCCGCCAGCAGGACGTCGTTGATGCTTGCGCGGAGCGCAGCCGGAACCCGGGTGAGCAGAGGCTCCGTCCATCGGGGGGGCAGCGTCAGGGAGACGTGTCGAGCGGTCTCCGCGACATCCCGCACGGGATCCAGCGTCAGACGCCCACCTGCAAGGTCTGCCAGCCTGACCGCATCCCTGCCGCCCAGCGAATCCGCATCTGCGAACTCGATCGCCGCATCTGATCCAAGGGACGACTCCGAAGATTCATCCGCCTCGCCTTCTCTACTGCCCGAGGCATCCGCGTCGGCGAACCGCGTCGAACCGTTGGCCTTAAGTGAGCCGAGGAACCGCTCCACCGGCTCGCCCGTATCGCCGGAGACCATTTCGTGGTTGATGGCCGTCGCGCCGCCGGACGCGACAAGTTCCCCGGCCAGCACGGATTTCCAGAGAGCCAACTCGTCGACGGTGGCCGGGTCGGTGGCACGTTCGACGAGATGCTGCGACCAGTGGGCGAACGGCGTCCCAGCGGGTTCCAGCGCCCTGCCTTCCCACGCGGCCACCATGTCCGGCAGAAGGATGCGCCAGGAGACTCCGTCCACGGCGAAATGGTGGATGAGCAGGAGGAGCCGCCCTGGCCGGTTCTCGCCGGCGTCGAACCAGACGGCTCGGACCATGTCTCCGGTGCCGGAGTTCAACGCCGCCCTGGCCTGCTCCGCGTGCATGTGGATCACGTCGGCGGTTATGTCTGCGCAGGGAACCCTGGTGAGCCAGGTGGCCGCGTTCGTGGTCTCGGGTACGCGCAGCGACCACGTGCCCGACCTGTCGAGACGGGCTCGGAGCATGTCGTGACGGTCGGCTAGAGCCTGCAGGATCGCGACCAGACGTGACTCGTCCAGGTCTGGCGGGGTCTGCAGCAGAGCGGACTGGTGGTAACCGTCGATCGGTCCGCCCCGCTCACGCAGCGCGTGCATGATCGGTGTCAGGGGTACGGTCTGCTCCTGTTCCCGGGTGGCGACAGCGGCGAGCGAGGCGACCGAGCGATGCCGGAAGACCTCCCTCGGAGTAATCCGGAACCCGGCTGACTTCGCCCGGCTGACCAGGCGCATGGCGACGATGCTGTCTCCGCCCTGCGCGAAGAAGTCGTCGTCGGCACCGATCCCGGGAAGGCCGAGCACGTCGGCGAAGATCGCGGCCAGGGCTCGCTCGGTTTCTCCTTCAGGCGCGCGCCCGGACACGCTGAAGTCCGGCGCCGGAAGCGCGTTGCGGTCGAGTTTGCCGTTGGGCAGCAGTGGCAGGCTGTCCAACACCACGACCGCGGCAGGAACCATGTAGTCCGGGAGGACAGCGGCAGTCATCGCCCGCAGCTGCGCCGCGTGGGCGACGTCCGTCGTCGCCTGTTCCTCGGCGAGGACCACATAAGCAACCAGATGCCGCACGCCTGGGCGGTCTTCGCGGGCGACAACCACCGCTTGGGCAACCGACTCGGACCGATCAAGGACCGCTTCGATCTCGGCCGGTTCGATGCGGAAGCCGCGAATCTTGAGCTGGTCGTCCGCTCGGCCGCCGAATTCGAGGTGCCCGTCCGCGTTCCATCGGGCCAGGTCTCCGGTCCGGTACATGCGGTGGCCGGCCGGGCCATACGGATCAGCGATGAAGCGTTCGGCGGTCATACCCGGACGTCCGAGATAACCGCGGGCCAGGCCAGGGCCGGACAGGTACAGTTCGCCGGTCACGCCGGGGGGCACGGGCCGGAGTCCGGCGTCCAGCACGTACGCCCGGGTGTTGCCGACCGGGCGGCCGACCGTGGGGCGGTCGCTGTCGGACACGCGGGCGATCAGGGCGTCCACGGTGGCCTCGGTCGGGCCGTACAGGTTGACGGCCTCGGTGGAGTGGAGAGCGGCCAATTCCGACCAGAGCGAGTCAGGTACGGCTTCGCCGCCGACGCCGACGACCGCGAGGGGACATTCCCCGTCCTGGAACAGCCCCGCTTCGGCCATCTGCGCGAGGAAGGACGGAGTGACCTCGATGAAGTCGAGTCCTTCCGCGCGGATGGCGGCGGCGAGCAGATCGGGGTCGCGGCGGGTCTCGTCGTCCATGACGTGGATGGCGTGCCCGTCGAGGAGCCAGAGCTGCGGCTGCCAGGAGGCGTCGAAGGAGAACGACCAGGCGTGGCCGACCCGCAGGTGGCGCCGACCGGTGTTGCGCTTGGCGACGTCGTGGAGCATGCGGCGATGGCTGTGGAAGAGATTGACCACACCGCCATGGCTGATGACGACGCCCTTGGGCTTACCGGTGGACCCCGACGTGTAGATCACGTACGCGGGGTGCCGGGGCTCGAGCGCGACGGCGGGCTTGCCCTCCGGAGCGGAGACCACAGCCCGGCCCAGACCGTGGATCAGGGGTCCGCCGTGCACGCCTCCCGGAGCGGAGGTCACGGATTCCCGCAGGTCCGAGTCTGCCGGGACGGCCAGAAGCGGATCCGCGGCCCGTCCCCCGTTGATGACGCTCTCGATCGTGTCGAGACGGATCTGCGGAACATCGGCCGGAAGCTCGGTGTCCGCTGTGGTGAGCGCCAGCAGCGGACGGGCGTCGTCGAGCATGTCCCGGACGCGACCGTCCGGGAGGTCCGCGTCGACAGGCAGGTAGGCGGCACCCGATTTGAGCACGGCCAGGATGGCGAGGATGTAGTCGGCGGTGCGCGGCAGCGAGAGGGCGATGATCCTTTCCGGTCCCGCACCGTGTTCGACCAGCAGTCCGGCCAGCCGGTTCGCCCGTTCGTCGAGTTCGGCGAACGTCCATGTGGTCGTGCCCGCCACGACGGCGATCGCGTCCGGTGTCGCCGCGACCTGCGCCTCGAAGATCTCGGGGATGGTGGCGGCCTCGCCGGGAATGGCGGTGTCGTTCCAGTTCTCCAGGATGGTTCTCCTGTCCTCGGGCGTGAGGATGTCGATCCGCCCGACCGGCCGGCCGGGATCGGCGGCCATCGCCTCGAAGACGCGAACCATGGCGGCGCCCATACGTTCGGCCGTGGCGTGGTCGAACAGGTCGGGCCGGTACTCGGCGGTCAGCGACAGCCTCTCCCCCGGCTCGACCGCCCAGGTGAACGGGTAGTGCGTCGAGTCATGATGATCGAGAACGGTCAGCCGCAACCCTTCCTCCGGCCCGCCGTCGTCCGGATAGGACTCGAAGACCATGAGTGTGTCGAAGAGCTCGCCCAGCCCAGCCTGGCGCTGAATGTCGGCGAGACCGAGATGCTGGTGCTCGATGAGCGTGGACTGCTCGTCCTGGATCCTCCCGAGGAATGCGCCGACGGGCTCCCGGTCGCTGATCCGGACCCGGACCGGCACCGTGTTGATGAACAGCCCGATCATCGCCTCGGCTCCTGGCAGCTCCGGCGGCCGTCCGGCCACGGTCGCGCCGAACACGACGTCGTCCCGTCCGGTGAACCGCGAGAGCACGACCCCCCACGCGCCCTGAACGAGCGTGTTGAGCGTGACGCCATGGCTCCGGGCCAACGCGGTCAGAGCATCAGTGAGCTCGCCCGTGAGCAGAGTGGTGATCGTCTCGGGCACGGCCGGCACCCGGTTGGGGTCGGCTGGCACCAGATGCGTGGGCCCGTCCAGCCCGTCGAGCGCCCGCGCCCAGGCCGCCTTGGAAGCGTCGGCCTCCTGCCGCGCGAGCCAGCCGAGATAGTCCCGGTACGGCGGTACGGCAGCCGGCCGGTTCCCGGCGTACAGGTCGGCAAGTTCCCGCATGAGCGGCGGCAGCGACCAACCGTCCAGCAGAACATGCTGATGCGAGAAGACCAGGCGGTGGCGTTCCGGCCCAACGCGGGCCAGGAGCATCCGCAGCAGTGGCGGTGCCTCCGGACGGAACCGGCGGCGCTCCTGCTCCAGGTAGCCGTCCCAGCCCTCGTCGGACTGGGACAGATCGACATACCGCCACGGCAGAGTGACCTCACGCGGAATGACGGCGACGGCCCGCCCGGTGGACAGGTACCGGAATCCGGCCCGCAGGTTCTCATGCCGGTCGAGCAACTCCTGACCAGCCGCCCGCAGCCTTTCGGCGTCCAACGGACCTTCGATGTCGTACGAAACCTGAACGTTGTACACGTCCGGTCCCGCGTCCATAGAGGCGTGGAACAGCAACCCCGCCTGCAGAGGCGAGACCGGCAGGACATCCGCTCCCACCGGGATCTCGGCCTGCTCCTCGGCGGAGAGCCGGACCAGCGGCGCGTCGTCCCCCAGACGGTCGTCGCCGCCGAAGACAGTCGAGGCAGCGACCCGCGCCAGAGCGGCGGCCGTCCGATGGCGGAAGACGTCCCGGGGCGTGATCGTGAGCCCGGCCGCCCGCATCCGGCTGACCAGCTGCATGGCGACGATGCTGTCCCCGCCGAGCGCGAAGAAGTCGTCCGTCACGCCGACCCGCTCCAGCCCGAGCATGCCGGCGATCAGCTCGACCATCAGCCCCTCGCGCGCGGTGGCCGGCTTCGCATCGCCCACCTCGGCGGCGAAGTCCACTGCGGGAAGCGCCTTGCGGTCGAGTTTCCCGTTCGGCGTCACCGGCAGGGCGTCGACCGTGACGAAAGCGGCCGGAACCATGTACTCGGGCACAGCGGCGGCGACATGTGCCCGCAGGTCCGCCGAAACTGGAGCGTCCGGCGCGGCACCGGAAGCACGCGCCCCAGTCGCGGGCACGACGTAGGCGATCAGGCGCTGGTCGCGGACGATGACAGTGGCGTGGGCGACCGATTCGTGCCGGGTCAGTACGGCCTCGATCTCGCCCAGTTCTATGCGGAATCCGCGGATCTTGACTTGGTCGTCGGCACGGCCGAGGAAGTCGAGCGAGCCGTCCGGGTTCCAGCGGGCAAGGTCGCCGGTCCGGTACATCCGGGTTCCAGCGGGACCGTACGGATCGGCGACGAAGCGCTCAGCGGTGAGGCCGGGACGTGCCAGATAACCGCGTGCCAGCTGAACGCCTGCCAGGTAGAGCTCGCCGGTCGCTCCCGGCGGAACCGGCCGGAGGCCGGCGTCCAGCACGTACGCCTGGGTGTTCCAGACCGGCCGCCCGATGGGGACGGTGTCGGAACCGGGGTGGATCTCGATGGCGGTCACGTCCACGGACGCCTCGGTCGGCCCGTACAGATTGTGCAGTCTGGCGTCCAGCACCTGGTGGAACCTCGTGGCGAGGCTCGCCGGGAGGGCCTCTCCGCTGCACATCACCTGCCGGAGGGTCGTGCATCCCGTCGCGGTGGCTTCGTCCAGGAATGCGCGGAGCATCGGCGGGACGAAGTGGATCGTCGTGACTCCTTCGGCCTGGATGAGCCCGGCCAGGTAGGCGGGGTCACGATGGCCGTCGGGCCGGGCGACGACCAGTGCCGCACCCGTGATCAACGGCCAGAAGAACTCCCACACGGACACGTCGAAGCTGGACGGCGTCTTCTGCATGACCCGGTCCTGGGTCGTCAGACCGTACGTGTCCTGCATCCAGAGCAGCCGGTTCACGATGCCGTCGTGCGGGACTACGACGCCCTTGGGACGGCCTGTCGACCCCGAGGTGTAGATGACGTACGCGGGATGCCGCGGGTCGTACCGCTCCGGCAGATCACCCAGCGGCCCGGAGGGGATGCCGTCGCGGAGCACGCAGACGGGTTCCGCGTCCCGCAGCATGAACTCCAGTCGCTCCTGCGGGTAGCCGGGGTCGAGCGGCAGGTACGCCGCACCCGCCCGATGGGCTGCCAGGAGGGCGACGACGAGGTCCACCGATCGGGGCAGCGCCACGGCGACCACACGCTCCGGGCCTGCGCCCATCCCCGCGAGCACCCGAGCAGCTGTCTCCACGCGATCGTCGAGCTCCGCGTAGGTGAGCCGCTGGTCCTCGAAGACGAGGGCGAGCGCGTCCGGCGTCCGGGCCACCTGCGCCCGGAACAGTTCGGGCAGGGTCGTCGCGGGCACCGGCTGGGCGGTGTCGTTCCATTCCGACAGCACGAGCTCGCGTTCGTCGTCACCGAGGACGTCCAAGTCACGAACGGGGAGGTCCGGCTCGGCGGCGACCTGCACCAGCACTCTCACCAGCCGCCGCGCCATCCGCTCGACGGTCTCCTCGTCGAACAGGTCGGCGCTGAACTCGATCCAGCCTTCCAGCGCGTCGCCGCGCTCGATGAAGTCGAAGCTGAGGTCGAACTTGGCCGTCTCCTGGCCGAGCGGCTCCGGCTCGACCGCCAGTCCTGGCAGGTCGAGTGTGCCGTCCTGGTCGGTCAGGTAGACGACCATCACCTGGAAGAGCGGATGCCTGGCCAGCGACCGGGCCGGGTTGATCGCCTCCACCAGCCGCTCGAACGGCAGGTCCTGATGCTCGTACGCGGCCAGGTCGGTCTCCCGGACCCGTCCGAGCAGTTCGGCGAACGTGGGCGTGCCGGACACGTCGGTACGCAGCACGAGGGAGTTGACGAAGAATCCGACCAGGTCTTCCAGCTTCTCGTCGCCCCGCCCGGAGATCGGCGTGCCGAGCGGGATGTCGTCGCCCGCGCCGAGGCGGTGCAGCAGGGCGGCCACGGCGGCTTGGGCGACCATGAACATGCTGACCCCGTGTGCCCGGGCCAGCCGGCGCAGTTCATGCGCCAGTTCCGGTTCGACGGTGAGCCCGACCGCGCCTCCGCGGTTGCTGCCCTCGTCGGGCCGTGGCCGGTCCGCGGGCAGCGGCAGCTCGTCCGGAAGCCCGGCGAGCGCCTGCCGCCAGTAGCCGAGCTGCTCGGCCTCGCTGAGCTCCAGTGTGTCGCGGTGCCACTGGCTGTAGTCGGCGTACTGCACCGGCAGCGGCGCCCAATCCGGCGCCCGGCCTTCGCTCCGCGCCCGGTACGCCTCGGCGAGATCCCGCCGCAGCGGCCGGTCGGACCACTCGTCGGCCGCGATGTGGTGCACGACCAGCAGCAGCACGTGCTCCTGCGGTCCGACCTGGAACACCGACGCCCGGATGGGCGCTTCGCGGTCGAGTTCGAAGCCGATTCCGGCAGCGGCGGCGAGCCTGGCCGCCAGGTCGTTCTCCGCCACCTCCTCCACGTTCAGGCCGATCCGCGCCCGCTCGGGAGTGAGCACGAGCTGGTACGCCTGCCCGTCCCGATCCGGGAACACCGTGCGCAGGCTCTCATGCCGCGCCACCAGATCCTTAAGCGCGGCGTCGAGCGCGGCCAAGTCCAGCTCCCCCGACAGCCGCCAGGCCATCGGGATGTTGTACGTCGCGACCGGCCCTTCCAGCCGATGCAGCACCCACAACCGCTGCTGGGCGAACGACAGCGCCGGGAACTCGGGCCGTACCTCGAGTGGAGCGGGCGCCGGCCTGACGTGGCCGCCGGGCCGGAGCCGGAGGGCGAGCCGTTCCGGGGTCGGCGCCTCGAAGATCTCGCGCAGCGACACCTCCGCTCCGAGGACCGTCCGGATCCGGCTGACCAGCCGCATCGCCAGCAGCGAATGGCCGCCAAGGGCGAAGAAGTCCTCTTCGACCCCGATGTGCTCCGCGCCGAGCACGGCGGCGAACAGCTCGCACATGATCTCTTCGCGGGCATCCCTGGGACGCCGGCCGGCTGGAGCGGCGGACGAGTCCGGCGCGGGCAGCGCACCCCGGTCCAGCTTCCCGCTGATCGACCGAGGGAGCGCGGCGAGTTCGACGAATGCTCCCGGCACCAGGTGCTCGGGCACGCGCGCCGCCACGTACTCGCGCAGCGCGGTCGCGTCGATGCGGCCGCCGACGACGTACGCGACAAGTCGCCGTACGCCGGGCGTGTCCTCGCGGACGACGACAGCGGTCTGCGCGACGTCGGGGTGGCCGCGCAGGACGGCCTCGATCTCCCCGGGTTCGATCCGGAAGCCGCGGAGTTTGACCTGGTCGTCGGCCCTGCCGAGGAAGTCGAGAGAGCCGTCGGAGCGGCGGCGCACCAGGTCGCCGGTGCGGTAGAGACGTCCGCCCGGCTCGCCGAACGGGTCGGCCACGAATCGCTCCGCGGTCAGCCCGGGACGGCCGAGGTAGCCGCGCGCGAGTCCTTCACCGGACAGGTACAGCTCACCGGGGACTCCAGCCGGAACCGGCTGCAAGGTGGCGTCCAGGACGTGGGCCCGGGTGTTGGCGATCGGGGCGGCCCATTGCCGGGGCCCGTGCCAGCCGTAGGCGTCGACCGCACACTCCGTCGGGCCGTACAGGTCGTGGACGACCGTGTCCGGGAGGGCGCACAGGCGTGCCCAGAGTCCGGGCGACGTGGCTTCGCCGCCGACCGCCAGGACCTTCGGCAGGTAGCCGTCCAGGAATCCGTGGTGAATGAGTTCCTGCAGGTAGGTCGGGGTGAAGTCGACGAAGTCGATCTCGTGGTCGGCGATGTGGTCGAGCAGCGCGGCCGGGTCGGTCATGGTGCGTTCGTCCACGACGTGCAGTTCGTGACCGGCGAGAAGCCAGAGCAGCGGCTCCCATGATCCGTCGAAGCTGAACGACGCCGCGTGCAACGCCTTGAGCGTGCCGGGCCCGGCCGGGTCGATGAGATCGGTCCGATGGGACCCGAAGAGGTTGCTGAGGCCACGATGTGTCCCCACGACGCCCTTGGGCTTACCGGTCGAACCCGACGTGTAGATGACGTACGCGGCGGAGTCCGGCGGCACGGATACCGGCTTGAGCCTTCCGGCGGGCTCAAGGTCATCGAGGGTGACCGCGCCTGGCAGATCCAGGTCCCCCCTGGTCAGCACGCATGCCGCACCCGTGTCGTCCAGCATGTAACGCAGGCGGTCCGCCGGATACGCGGGGTCCAACGGGAGATACGCGGCACCCGCGGCGAGCACGCCGAGAATGGCCGGAACCATCTCCGACCTGGGCAATGCCAGGCCGACCACGTCCTCGGACCCGATCCCCCGTCGTTTGAGCATGGCGGCGATGCTGGCAGCCCGCACCGACAGTTCCGCGAAGGTCATCTGCCCGTCGCCGGTGACGAGAGCCGTCTGATGGGGTTTGTTCCAGACGGCCTCAGCGAACAATTCCGGCACACTGCGCTGCTCGATCGGCCGCTCGGTGTCGTTCCAGCTGTTCAGACGCTCGGCCTCGGTGAGAACCGAGAACCGGCTGATGGGAGTTCCATCTTCTTCGGCGAGAAGCCCGAGCAGAGTCACCGCACGTTCCGCGAGCGCCTGCGCGGTGCCGGAATCGCACCGCTCGGTGGCGTATTCCAGCAGCAGGGTGATTTCGGAGACCTGGTCGACGAACGTGAAGTCCAGGTCGAATTTGGCGGTCTCGATCCGGGTGGGCCACCACTCGGTGTCGAGGCCGAGCACGTCGGGGTCGCCGTCCGGGCGGTAGTGATAGCCCAGCATCACCTGGAATAGCGGGTTACGCCCGGGTACGCGCGGCGGGTTGATCGTCTCGACCAGACGCTCGAACGGCAGGTCCTGATGCTCGAAAGCGGCCAGATCCGCGTCCCTGACCCGGGCCACCAGCTGGGCGAACGTCGGATCGCCGGACACGTCGGCGCGCAGGACCAGCGTGTTGACGAAGAAGCCGACCAGGTCGTCCAGGTTCTCGTCGGTCCGGCCGGCGATGGGCGCTCCGAGGGGAATGTCGTCGCCCGCGCCCATCCGGTGCAGGAGCGCGGCGACGCCCGCCTGGAGCACCATGAACATGCTCGTCCCGGTTTCGGCGCAAAGCTCCCGCAACGCGCGGGCTGTGGCGGCGGGTACCTGCGCCCGCACCAGCCCACCGCGTCCGTCCGGCTCCGCCGACCTGGGCCGATCCAGCGGCAGCGGGATCTCCTCCGGCAGCCCGGCCAGCGTCCGCGTCCAGAATCCCAGCTGCCGTTCGCCGTCCCGTACCAGCAGGTCGTCCTGCCAAAGCGTGTAGTCCGCGTACTGGACCGGCAGCGGCGCCCAGCCCGGTTCGCCGCCGTTCTTCCTGGCCTGGTACGCGACGTCGAGATCCGCCAGGAACGGCCGATCCGACCATTCATCGGTGGCGATGTGGTGCAGCACGATCGCGACCACGTGGTCGTCGGCCGCGACCCGGAACACATCCGCCCGGACCGGCACCTCCCGGGCCAGGTCGAACGGCCGCTGGACCGATTCCCGCACCCGTTCGTCCAGCAGTTCCAGCGGGCTGTCCAGCACCGCGAAGCCCGGCTCGCCGGTCGAGATCACCTGGTACGGCTCGCCCTCGTGTTCCCCGAAGACCGTCCGCAGCGCCTCATGCCTCTGGGCGACGTCGGCCAGGGCCTGCCGTAACGCGGCCAGGTCGAGGTCCCCGCGAAGCCGTACGACAAGGGGGAAGTGGTAGGCGTCGCCGCCGCTGAGACGCTCGGCGAGCCACAGACGGCGCTGCGCCGCCGAAACCGGGATGCGCTCCGGCCGCTCGGCGACCGCCGTCACGGGCGGACGCGCGGGCTTGTCCGCGTCGGCGCGTTCGGCCAGCAGCGCGGGCGTCGGCGCCTCGAACAGGTCACGGATGGCCAGCTCGGCGCCGAGTTCGGCCCTGGCCCGGCTGATCAGCCTAGTCGCGAGCAGCGAATGCCCGCCGAGGTCGAAGAAGCTGTCCTCGGCTCCCGCGGACGGAAGCGCGAGAACCTCCGCGAAGAGCCGGCAGAGCACTTCCTCTCGCGGGGTGCGCGGTCCGCGCCCGTTCGACGCCGCGACCGGCTCCGCGTCCGGCAGCGCCGCGACGTCGAGCTTGCCGTTGTCGTTCATCGGAAGCCGGTCGAGCACGACGAAAGCGCCCGGAACCATGTAGTCGGGCAGTTCCCGCCGCAGTTCCTCCCGGACCCTGGCCACCAGACCGCCGGCCTGACGGCCTGCCACGGGGGCGTTCGCGTAGGGTGCGATGCCGCCTCCCGGCCGATACAGCCCCGAAGTGACGCGGACTTCGCCTCGAACGAAGACCGCCTCGAATCTGCCGGATTGGCCGGACCAGGTGGTAAGCACCTGATATCCCTCCGCGGCGGCGATTTCCCGGAGTTCCTGGGGCTCAACACCCGAGATGGCGACACCGCGCTCGGTACCAATCCGGCCATCCGGGACACCGGTCAGGCGCAGCGCGTTTCTGTCGGTGGCGGGGTGCACGATGTCCGCGTGTTCAACCAGCTCCGGGCGCCAGGCCCGCAGAAGCGCCGCCAGCTGACCGCGCCAGCGCGGGCGGTCCGGCGTCTCTGGGGAAACGTCCTGCGAGCCCTCCGCCGGTTCGTGGAGTTCGAGGAGGGTCTGCCAGTCGAAGGTGGGCTCGTCGCCGAGGCGGAGGTCGGGGGCGTCGTCGTAGAGGACGACGTCGTAGCGGTAGCGGGTGAGTTCGTTGTGGTGTTCGCCGCCCTTGGTGCGCAGGTCCACGGCGTGGCCGAGCGTGGTGAAGTAGTCGGGGTCGACCAGGAGTTCCTTCTCCAGCGCGAGACCGCGGTCGGCGGCGCGGCGGATCTGCTCCGGCGAGGTTCCCGGCGTCGCGCGGGTGAGCTGGATGGCCGTGTGGAAGGTGCGGGCCGAGCGCAGGTCGCGCACGTCGCCGACGAACAGGGCGCCGCCACGGGCCAGCAGCGGCATCGCACCCGAGATGACCTCGGTCAGGTGGTGGATGCTGGGGAAGTACTGGATGACCGAGTTGATGATGATCGTGTCGAAGTAGCCGACCGGCAGGCCGTCGGTGACGTTGGCGGGCTGGCAGCGCAGCGTGACCTTGGCGGCCAGTCCGGGGTCGCGGCGCAGGTCCTCGCCGATCTTGCGGATCACGGGAGCGGCCAGGTCCGTCGCCCAGTACGCCTCCGCCTCCGGAGCCAGCTGCGACAGGAGCAGGCCGGAGCCGACGCCGATCTCCAGGATGCGGCGGGGGCGCAGCTGCCTGATCCGGTTCACCGTCTGGGCCCGCCACTCCCGCATGTGGTCGAGCGGGATGGGCGTGCCGTCGTAGCTGCTGTCCCAGCCCGCGAAGTCCTCGGTGAAGACGGCGGTGCCGATCTGCTCGTACTCGTCGGAGTAGATCTCCTGCCATTCGCCGATCTGCGCGAGTTCGGCGGATTCCCGCTCGCCGGCGGTGGGCTCGGCGGGCACCAGGTAGGCGACCAGCCGCTGCCCGCCCGCCGGGTCGTCGCGGGCGATGACGGCGGCCTGGGCGACTCCCGTCCCGCGGGTGAGCACGGTCTCGATCTCGCCGGGTTCGACCCGGTGCCCGCGGATCTTCACCTGGTCGTCGGTACGGCCCAGGAAGTCGAGGTTGCCGTCCGGGCGGCGGCGGACCAGGTCGCCGGTGCGGTAGAGGCGTTCGCCCGGCCGGCCGTACGGGTCGGCGACGAAGCGTTCGGCGGTCAGGGCCGGGCGGCCGAGGTAGCCGCGGGCCAGGCCGATGCCCGCGATGTACAGCTCGCCGGGGACGCCGTCGGGGACCGGGCGCAGCCACGCGTCCAGGATGTGCGCGCGGGTGCCCCGGATGGGGCGGCCGACGGTGGAGGTGGCGCTGTCGTGGGTGCCGCCGCCGAGGGTGTTGATGGTGTATTCGGTGGGGCCGTACAGGTTGTAGCCGTAGGTGCCTTCGGTGTCGCGGAGGCGGCTCCAGACCGTCTCCGGCACGGCCTCGCCGCCGAGCAGCACGAGGGGCGGCAGGTGACCCTCCAGCAGCCCTTCCTCGATGAGCAGGTGGGCGTAGGTCGGGGTCACGTTGACGACGTCGACCCGGTGCTCCTCGCAGTAGGCGACCAGGGCCACGGCGTCGCGGCGGAGTTCTTCCCCGCAGACGTGCACCTCGTGTCCTTCGACCAGCCAGAGCAGTTCCTCCCACGACATGTCGAACGCGAACGACACGGTGTGCGCGATCCGCAGCCGCCGCCCGCCCGCCGACGCGACCGCCGGGTCGAAGATCTCCTTCTGGTGGTTGAGCTGCATGTTCGTCAGCCCTCGGTACGGCGTGACGACGCCCTTGGGCCGGCCGGTGGAACCGGAGGTGTAGATCACGTACGCGGGGTGTTCCAGGCTGAAGGCCGGGCGGTCGGCCTCCGTGATCGGCCCCGCGGGCAGCGCGGCGAGGTCGGCTTCGATCTCGTCGAGCAGCACGCGCGGCGTCTCGCCAGCCAGCCGCGCCGACACCTGGCTGGTCGACAGCAGGAACTCGGGCCGCGCGTCGGCAAGCATCGCGGCCAGCCGGTCGTCGGGGTAGTCCAGTTCGAGGGGCAGGTAGGCGGCTCCCGTGCGGAGCACGGCGAACAGGGCCGCGACCATGTCGATCGATCGCGGCAGGCCGAGCGCGACGATCCGCTCCGGCCCGGCGCCCTTGGCCAGCATCAGCCGGGCCAGCCGGTTGATCCTGGCGTCCAGTTCGGCGTAGGTGACCGTGCGTTCGCCGAAGACGAGCGCGAGCGCGTCCGGAGTGCGGACGGCCTGGGCCGCGAGCAGGTCCGCGATGGTCTCCTCGGGGACCGGCACTCGGCTGGGCTCCCATTCGAGTTCCAGCGCGGCCCGCTCCGCGGGGAGCAGCGGGTCGAGGCTGCCGACGGGTGCGTCCAGGTCGTCGGTCAGGCGTTCCAGCAGCAGGGCGAACCGGTCGAGCAGCGTCTGCGCCCGCGACTGGTCGATCAGGTCGGGGCGGTGGGTGAGGGTCACCCTGATCCGGCGGCCCGGCGTGACGATGAGATTGATCGGGTAGTGGGTGGCGTCCACGTTGGCGACGGCGGTCGCGCCGTACCGGTCGTGGAGTTCGGTGAGGCGGTCCTCGGTGTCGCCGTCGCGGAGCACGAAGAGGGTGTCGAACAGCCGCCGGTGCCCGGTCTCCGCCTGGAGCACGCCCAAGCCGAGGTATTCGTACGGCATCAGGGCCAGGCGTTCGCCCTGGATGCGGCGGAGCAGCCCGAGCACCGGTTCGGCCGGGTCGAAGGCGACGCGGGCCGGGACGGTGTTGAGGAACATGCCGATGACGTTCTCGACCTCGGGCACCTCGCTCGGGCGGCCCGCGACCGTGGTACCGAAGACCACGTCGGTGCGGCCGGTCGCGCTGGCGAGCACCAGTCCCCAGGCGGCGTTGAGCAGCGTGTTGAGGGTGAGGCCGTTGCCCCGGGTGGCCGCGCGCAGCCGGTCGGCGAGGGCGGCGGGCAGTTCGGCGTCGAGGCTCTCCGGGATGACGGGTTCCTTGCCCGCCTCCGCGAGCAGGGTGGGTTCGGCGAGGCCGTCGAGGGCGGCCCGCCAGGCCCGGGTGGCGAGGGTTGTGTCCTGTCCGGCCAGCCAGGTGAGGTAGTCGCGGTAGCTGCCCGGCGGGGGGAGGGTGCGGTCGTCGCCGGTCGCGTACAGGGCGAGGAGCTGGCCGAAGAAGAGCCAGGCCGACCAGCCGTCCCACAGCAGCAGGTGGCGTCCGACGACGAGCCGGTCGCCTCGGTCCTCGCCGAGGCGGATCAGGAGCAGGCGGAACAGCAGCGGGCGGGCCAGGTCGAACCGGCGGGTGCGCTCTTCGGCGATCACGTCGGCCATCCGGGCGTCGCGTTCGTCCGCGGGCAGGCCGGACAGGTCGACGACGTCCAGGGGGATCTCCGGGTCGGACACGATGAACTGCACCGGCTGGCGCAGTCCTTCGCTGGTGAATCCGGCGCGCAGGCTGGGGTTGCGGTCGAGCAGCGCGCGGACCGCGTGCCGCAGGCGGCCGATGTCGAGCGTGGTGGCGAAGTCGAAGGACTCGTGGACGGTGTAGACGTCCAGGGCGCCGTCGTCGTAGGTGGCGTGGAAGAACAGGCCCTCCTGGAGGGGGGCCAGCGGCCAGATGTCGTCCACCGCGCCGAGCCGGTGCACGCGCTCGATCTCCTCGGCGGTGAGCGCGAAGGTCTCGGCGGTGGGCGCGGTCTCCGTCACGATGGTGGCGGTCGCCGCGAGGGCGGCCGGAGTCCGGTGTTCGAAGACGTCGCGGGGGCTCAGGTCGAGTCCGGCGCGGCGGGCCCGGCTGGAGACGCCGATCGAGGTGATGCTGTCGCCGCCGAGCAGGAAGAAGTCGTCGTCGGCGCCGACCTCGGGGAGCTTCAGCACGGCGGCGAAGATCTCCGTGAGCAGGTGTTCGCGGGGGCTGCTCGGGGCCCGGCTTCCCGTACGCACGGCTCCGGGGGCTGGCAGGGCGTCGCGGTCGAGCTTTCCGCTCGGGCTCAGCGGCAGGTCGTCGAGACGCACGTACGCGGTGGGGACCATGGCCGGGGGAAGCGTGGCCTCCAGCGCCTGCCGCAGCGTGGTCTCGTCGGGCTGTGCGCCCGCGGCCGGGACCAGGTAGGCGACGAGGGACGAGCCGTGCACGGTCACGGCGGCGCGGGCGATCCCGGGCAGCCGGACCAGGGCCGCCTCGATCTCGCCGAGTTCGATGCGGTTGCCGCGCAGTTTGATCTGCCGGTCGGTGCGGCCCAGGTAGTCGATGGTGCCGTCGTCGCGGCGGCTGACCAGGTCGCCGGTGCGGTACATGCGGCTGCCGGGCTCGCCGTACGGGTCGGCGACGAAACGTTCCGCGGTCAGGCCGGGGCGGTCGTGGTAGCCGCGGGCGAGCTGGACGCCGCTGAGGTACAGCTCGCCGGGGACTCCGGCGGGGACGGGGCGCAGGCAGAGGTCCAGCACGCGGAGGCCGGTGTTCCAGACCGGTCGGCCGATCGGCACCACGGCGCCTTGCGGGTCCGCCGATACCTCGCAGGGGTGGTAGGTGACGTCCACGGCTGCTTCGGTCGGGCCGTACAGGTTGTGGAGTCGCACGCCGGTGAGGGTCATCCAGCGGGTGGCGGCGGAGTCGAGCAGGGCTTCGCCGCTGCTGAAGACGCGGCGGAGGCCGGCGGCCCAGCCCGGGTCGGAGGTGATCTCCTCGGCGGCGAGGAACGCCTCCAGCATCGACGGCACGAAGTGCATCGTGGTGACGCGCTCGTCGCGGATGAGTCCCGCCAGGTAGGCGGGGTCCTGGTGACCGCCCGGCTTGGCGAACACCACGGCCGCGCCTTCGCAGAGCGCCCAGAAGAACTCCCAGACGCTGACGTCGAACCCGGCCGGGGTCTTCTGCAGCACCCGGTCGTCGGCCTTGAGCGGGTATTCGCTCTGCATCCAGGCCAGGCGGTTGATGATCGCCCGGTGGGTGACGACGACGCCCTTCGGCCGGCCCGTCGATCCCGAGGTGTAGATCAGGTAGGCGGGATGGTCGGGTTTCGCCGCTTCAGGTTCGGCGAGTTCCGAAGCGATCGCCGCGGTTTCCGAGCCGATCGCGGGCTCTGTTTCGTTGTCGCCGGTTTCCCCGTCGAAACAGCCGCGGCAGTCGGGGATCTCCGATGCGACGTGTTCGAGGATGTCGGGGGTGTCGACGAGGAGGCGGGTGACGCCGGTGGTCTCCGGCAGGCGGGCCATCGCGGCCGAGGTGGTCACGACGGTCCGCGCGCCGGAGTCGGCGAGCATGTGGGCGACCCGGTCGGCGGGATAGTCGAGATCGAGGGGAAGGTAGGCCGCGCCGGCCTTGAGAACCCCGAGGAGGGCGACCATCAGTTCGGCCGATCGGGGGACGGCCACCGCGACGACCGTCTCGGGGAGGGCTCCGGTGGCACGCAGGTGGTGGGCGAGGGTTTCGGCGCGGGCGTCGAGGTCGGCGTAGGTGAGGTGCTCGCCCTCGTAGATCACGGCGGTCGCGTGGGGGGTTCTGGCCGCCTGCGCTTCGAATGCCGCCGCCAGCGTGGTCTCCGGGACGTCGGCGTGCGTCCCGGTGGGGTGCGCGGTGGCGAGTTCGTCGGCGGAGAGCAGGTCGAGGGCCGCCACCGTCTGCGCCGGATCCGTGGCGAGCGCGCGGAGGATGCGTACCAGGCGGTCGGCGACGGCGCGGGCCTCCTCTGGGGACAGACGCTGGGCGTGGTACTTGAGGGTGAAGCCGAGGCGGCGGCCCGGCTTGACGATGAGCGCCAGCGGGTAGTGCACGGTGTCGTGGAAGTCGTGGCCGGTGACCCGGACGCTTCCCGACAGGTCCGTGGGGCCGGTCTCGGACGGGTAGTTCTCGAAGACCAGGAGGGTGTCGAACAGGTCGCCGCCACCTCTGTGCCCGGCGAGCCGGTGGAGTTCGGCGAGGCCGAGGTGCTGGTGGTCCAGCAGGGCGGCCTGCTCGTCCTGGAGGCGTTCGAGCAGTTCGCCCAGGGTGGCGGCGGGACGCCACCGGAAGCGGGTGGGCAGGGTGTTGATGAACAGCCCGGCCATGGATTCGATGCCTTCGACTTCGGCGTCGCGGCCGGAGACCGTGGTGCCGAACACCACGTCCTCCCGGCCCGCGGTTCGGCCGACCAGCAGCCCCCACGCCGTCTGTACGGCGGTGCCGAGCGTCACGCCATATTCCCTGGCGCGGCCGGCCAGCCGGGCGGTGACATCCTCGCCCAGTTCCATCCGGATCTGGCCGGACACCGGGGCTCCGGCCACGATCGGGCTGGTGACCAGGCGGGTCGGCTCGTCGATCCCGGCGAGCGCGCCTGCCCAGGTCTCCCGCGCGGAATCCTTGTCCCGCTCCCCCAACCACCGCAGGTACGCCCGGTACGGCGTGACCTGCGGAAGTTCCGCGGCGTTCCCGTAGAGCGCCAGCAGTTCGCGGTGCAGGACCGGCAGCGACCAGCCGTCCGCGACGATGTGGTGGAAGGTCAGTACGAGGCGGCTCTCGTCGGGGCCGACCCGGACCAGGGCGAACCGGACGAGTGGGGGACAGCCCAGGTCGAACGGCGTCTCGCGTTCTTCCGCGACCACCGTCTCCACCGCGTCGAGCGATGCTCCCTCGACCTCGCGCCAGGGGACGTCCAGTCCGGCGGCGATGATCTGCACCGGCAGGCCGCCGGGCCGGAGCCGGAAACACGCGCGCAGCGGAGCGTGCCGGTCCAGCAGCGCCTGGGCGGCGCGCCGCAGCGCGGCACCGTCCACGGCACCGGTCAGGTCGATGACCTGCTGGACCACGTACGCGTCCGCGCCCGCGCCGTCGACCAGCGAGTGGAAGAAGAAGCCCTCCTGGAGCGGACTCAGGGGCAGCAGTTCCTCCACCGCCACCGGGTGCTCGCCCTGGACGCGTACGAGTTCGTCGTCCGGCAGTTCCACCAGCGGTTCGACGGTCTCTTCCGCTTCGTCCGTGTCCACCGCGACGGTGTCCACGGCGACCGAGGCCAGTGCGGCCACCGTGCGGTGCCGGAACACGTCCCGGGAGGTCAGCCGGAGCCCGGCCTCGCGGGCACCGACGAGCAGCCGGATGGCGGTGATGCTGTCTCCGCCGAGGGCGAAGAAGTCGTCGTCGATCGTGGCCGTGTCCACGGCCAGCACCTGGGCGTAAAGCCGGCACAGCAGTTCTTCGCGCGGGTCGCGCGGCGCCCGGCCGGAGCTCAGCGCGCCGTAGTCGGGGGCGGGCAGCGCGGACGCGTCGATCTTGCCGCTGGATGTGACGGGAATCCGGTCGATCGGGACGAACGCGGCCGGAACCATGTAGTCGGGCAGCCATTCCGCGGCGTGTGCCCGCAGGATCCTCATCAGGGCGGAGATGTCGCGGAATGGCGCAGGGGTGTTGGCCAGCGGGACGACGCCGCTGGGCCGGTAGAGGGTGAGCCCGTCGGTCTCAGCGGGCGTCTTGCTGAAGATCGCGTCGAGGCCGCCGTCGTCGGCGTGGCCGGTCCAGGTGAGAGTCAGCTGGTAGCCGAACCTGTCGGCGAGGGTGTGCAGGGTCTCGGGGTCGGCGCCCGGAAGGGTTATGGCCGATCGGCTGTCGTCCTGGACGGCGGCGAGGGCCGCCAGGTCGTCGGTCAGCCGAATGTTGGGAATGCCGGTCACACGCAGTCCGGCTGGAAGATCCGCGGTGAGGCGGGTTTCGAGGACGGAGAGACCGCCAAGCTCCGTCCAAGAGATTTCGGAGACTTGGGCCGACTCGGCGTCGGCGAACCGTCCCTTCTGCGCTGGAACGGCGCCGTTGACACGTCCGTCCAGTACGGACATGTCGTGACCCGGTCGTCCATCCAGCACGGAAGCCGCCGCGACGGCACGGAGGACAACGTCGTAGCGGTGGCGGGTGAGTTCGTTGTGGTGGCGGCCCCGCTTGATGCGGATGTCGGCGGTGAAGCCGGGGATGGTCGCGAAGTAGTCCGGGTCGAGGAGGAGTTCGCCCTCCCAGGCCGCCGACCGGTCGATCGCCGATCGCAGCGCCTGCTTGTCGGCGGTGGCTCCGGCGCGGCGGGACTCGACGGCGGCGCGCAGGCAGCGGAGCAGGCGGAGGTTGCGTACGTCGCCGATGAACAGGGCGCCGCCGGGGCTGAGCAGGGTGGCCGCCTGGCGGATGACGTCGGTCAGGTAGGCGGCGCTGGGGAAGTACTGGGCGACCGAGTTGATGACGATCGTGTCGAAACCGTACGGGAGGCCGGTGAGGTCGTGTGCGGGCTGGGCCCGGAGTTCGACCTTGTCCGCCAGACCGGGCGGCAGCTGGGCGCGCAGGGCGGCGACGGCCTCGGCGGAGAGGTCGGTGCCCCAGTAGGTGTCGCAGCCGGGGGCGATGCGGGACAGCAGGAGGCCGCTGCCGACACCGATCTCCAGCACGCGGCGGGGCCGCAGTTCGGTGATGCGGGCGACGGTGGCGTCACGCCATTCGCGCATCTCCTCGACGGGGATGGGGAGCCCGTCGTACATGCTGTTCCAGCCGGCGAAGTTCTCCTGGTAGTCCTCGGTCCCGGCCGCCTGGTAGAGCAGTTCGTGCAGGGCCTTCCAGGCGTCGACCTGGTCAGCCTCGTCGCCGGCGTGCAGGCTTGGCACGACGTACGCGGCAAGGCGGCGGTCGCCGGTGCGGTCCTCGCGGACCACGACGGCGGCCTGGTCGACGGCCGGGTGGGCGCGCAGCACGGACTCGATCTCGCCGGGCTCGATCCGGAAGCCGCGGATCTTCACCTGGGAGTCGGCCCGGCCGAGGAACTCCAGCCGTCCGTCCTGCCGCCAGCGGACCAGGTCGCCGGTCCGGTACAGCCGCTCCCCCGGGTCGCCGAAGGGGTCGGCGACGAATCGTTCCGCCGTCAGGCTGGGACGGCCGAGGTAACCGCGGGCCAGGCCCGCGCCACCCAGGTAGAGCTCTCCGGTGACGCCGGCGGGGACCGGGGTGAGCCGCGCGTCCAGCACGTACGCCCGGGTGCCCGGGTCGGGGATGCCGATGGGCACGATCGATCCCGGGGCGATGCCGGGGTCGCAGAGGCCGAGGGTGGAGTTGGTGGTGGCCTCGGTCGGGCCGTACGCGTTGAACATCATGCGGCCGCCGGCGTACCGGGCGACGAGTTCGGGCGAGACGCGTTCTGTTCCGGCGAGGAGGGTGGCCGTGGGCGGCAGTTGTACGCCGTCGGGCATGGCGTCGAGCAGGGCCGGGGGGAGGATCATGAACGTGATGTCGTTGGCGTTCGCGTAGTCGGCGAGCGGGGCTCCCGGGACGCGGCGTTCGGAGGGCACGACCACGAGGCGTCCGCCCGAGAGCAGGCCCAGGCAGAGGTCCCAGAAGGCGACGTCGAAACCGGGCGACGCGAACTGGAGCACCCGGCTGTCGGGGCCGATGCCGAAGCGTTCGCTCTGGGTGGCGACGAGTTTGGCGACGCCCGCGTGGGAGAGCACGACGCCCTTGGGGCGGCCGGTGGAACCCGAGGTGTAGATGACGTAGGCGGCGTTGCCGGTCCGCAGGGCGCCGCGGTCGGCTTCGGTGGGGTCGTGGGACGGGCGGTCGGCCAGTTCGCGCAGCGACTCCGGCGCGTCGAGGACCAGAACGGGCAGCCCGTCCGTGCCCGGCAGTTCGCCTGCCATCTCCGTGGTCGTGACCAGGCAGGCCGGGTTCGCGTCGGCGATCATGTAGGCGATGCGGTCCGCCGGATAGTCGGTGTCCAGCGGCAGGTACGCGGCTCCGGACTTCAGCACCGCGACCTCGGCCACGATCAGGTCGGCGGAGCGGGGTACGGCGAGGGCGACCACGCGCTCCGGCCCCGCTCCGCGCGCGATCAGCGCGTGCGCCAGCCGGTTGGCGCGCTCGTCGAGTTCCGCGTAGGTGAAGCGGGTCTCCTCGAAGACGAGGGCGATGGAGTCCGGCCGGGTCCGCACCTGCTCGGCGAACATCTCCGGCCAGGTGAGCGACGGCACCGAATGCGCGGTGTCGTTCCAGTCGTGCAGGATCCGCTGCCGTTCCTCGGGGGTCAGCAGTTCCAGCTCGCCGATCGCCACGTCCGGGCGGTCCTGCCCGTCGGCCAGCAGGCGCACGTAATGCCCCAGCATGTGCTCGACGGCGGACGCCTCGAACACATCCGGCCGGCACCGCGCCCGGACCTCGCCGGAGCCGATTTCCAACGGCACGGTCAGGACGCCGAGGCTCCGGCCTTCACTCTCGCCGGGCTTCAGAACAAGACCGGCGTCGGTATCACCCCACTCGGCATCACCTCGCTCGCCGTCCCGCCCCTCAGCCTCACGCCACTCGCCGTCCCGCTGCTCGCCCGCGCCCGGATCACCGGCACCGCGCTCACTGGCACCCCGCCCGCCGCCCGCGCCAGAGCCGAGACCCGGCGCGCTCGGAGACGCGGTTCTCCCCGCTTCGGCCACTTGGGCGAGCAGGTCGGCGAAGGTCGTCTCCGGCTTAACGCGCAGGTGAATGGGCATCCCACCGTGGTCGATCGTGAGGTCGGTGCCGCCGCCGTATCGATGCAGCAAGACCGCGTACGCCGCCAGTGCCTCGTCCCGATTCGAGGGGCGGATGAGCTGCCGACGCCAGGACTCCATCGAATCGTCAATACCGGACACCGAAGACCGAGCCTCCCAAATTGTGTGAACAGGGCCCAATCGGGCCAGGTTCCATGCCGCGTACTAAGGTAAGCATTACCTAAGTGGATGGGAAGTCCGCAAGGTGAGAATTTAGGCGTGCCTAACCTAAACTGATGAGGGTGGAGACAGCTCGATTGACTCGGTACAAGGGGCTTGGTCCAGCCCTGTTAGTCGTGGGCCTGGGCACGTCGCTGATCGTGCTGTGTCTGCTCTCACTCGCGCTCGGGGCGCTCAACGTTCCCGTCGACCAGGTGGTTCAGGCTCTGATCGGCACCCCGGCCGACCGGACCGTCGAGAACGTCATCTGGTCGGTACGGGTGCCGCGGACCCTGCTCGGACTCGTCGCCGGCATCGCACTCGGCCTGTCCGGGGCGCTCATGCAGGCCCTCACCAGAAACCCGCTCGCGGACCCGGGCCTGCTGGGCGTGACCGCGGGCGCGTCGTTCGCGATCGTCGGCTCGGTCGCCCTGCTGGGGATCGGCTCGCTCCTCGGTTTCATCTGGTTCGCCCTCGCGGGGGCACTGGTCGCCAGCGTGGTCGTGTACCTGCTGGCCGGGCTTGGCCGATCCGGGCTGACCCCGGTGAAGCTCGCGCTCGCGGGGATCGCCGTGACTTCACTGCTGTTCTCGATCACGCACGCGATCGTGCTGGTCGACCCGGAGGCGCTCAACCGCTACCGGTTCTGGTCGTCGGGTTCGCTGGCTGGGCAGACCGGTGACGTGGTCCAGCAGATCCTCCCGTTCGTCATAGCGGGCACGATTCTCGCGCTGGCCTGCGCCCCCGCGCTCAACAGCCTGGCGCTGGGGGATGACGTGGCCGCGTCGCTGGGACGTAAGGTCGGCTTGATCCGGGTTCAGGGGGTGATCGCGATCATGCTGCTCACCGGGGCCGCGGTCGCGGTCATCGGACCGGTGGTCTTCATCGGCCTGGTGATTCCGCATGTGGCCCGGGTGCTGGCGCAGCAGGCCGGGCTCGGCCCCGACCATCGCTGGCTGCTCCCGCTGTCGGCGGCGCTCGCTCCCTGCCTGCTGCTGACCGCCGACATCCTCGGCCGGATGCTGGCCAGGCCCGCCGAGGTCGACGCCGGAATCCTGATCGCCTTCATCGGCGGCCCGTTCTTCATCGCCCTGGTCCGCCGACGCCGCCTCGCGGAGATCTGAACATGATCCACCCCCCAGCGACCGATCCCCCGGCTCCGGACTCCCAGCCGCCGGGTTCCCATGCCACCGGCACCGCCCCTGCCGAGTCCCGGATCGCCAAGCTCTCCGGGCTCAAATCCGGGGGCGAGCCCACGGGGCCCTTATATGCGCCGACCCGGTTGGGACGTTTCGGAGGCCGGGGACATTTCCGGCTGGTGGCGCCTCCGATCTCCGGCGCCCTCCGGCCCCGCCTGCTCGGAGTCTCCCTCACGCTGACCGTCGGCGTCTTCGCGGCGTTCTGCTGGCTGCTGTCCATCGGCGACTTCCCGATCACGCTTCCGGAGGTCGTGGCGGCGCTCGCCGGCCAAGGCGACCCGGGCAACATGGTCGTCGTCCGCGAACTCCGGCTGCCGCGCGCCGCCGCCGGGCTGCTGGTCGGCCTCGCGTTCGGCATCTCCGGCGCCCTGTTCCAGACCATGGCCCGCAACCCGATGGCCAGCCCCGACGTCATCGGCCTGATCCAGGGTTCCGGCACGGCGGTGGTCGCCAGCATCATGTTCGGCTGGACCGGCGGCCTCTCCACCCAGACCATCGGACTGGCCGGAGGACTGCTCACCGCTTTGGTCGTGTATCTCCTGGCCTGGAAACGCGGCACCACCGGCTACCGGATCATCCTGGTCGGGATCGGGGTGTCCTGGATGTGTGCCAGCGCCACCGACTACCTGATCGCCCGTGGCGGCCAGTTCCAGGCGCAGGCGGCGATCGGCTGGCTGGTCGGCAATCTCAACGGCCGCGACTGGAGCCAGGTCATCCCGCTCGCGTTCGCCTGCCTGGTCCTGGTCCCGATCGCGCTGCTGCTCGGCCGTCTGTTGCGTACGCTGCAGCTCGGCGACGACGTCGCGGCCGGGCTCGGCACCCCGGTCCAGCTGACCCGGTTCGCCATCATGCTGTCCGGCGTCGGGCTGATCGCCTTCGGCACGGCGGCGGGCGGGCCGATCGCGTTCGTCGCGCTGGCCGCCCCGCAGATCGCCCAGCGGCTGGCCGGCACCGCCTGGCCGCCCACGCTCGCCTCCGGCCTGACCGGGGCGCTGATCGTGCTGGTCTCGGACGTGGTGGCCGCCCGGCTCATCCCGGACACGGAACTGCCCGTGGGAATCGTCACCGGCGTGCTCGGCGCGCCGGTTCTGCTCTGGTTGCTCATCCGCGCCAACCGCGCGGGCTCAGGAGGCTGAACGGCATGTACGACCCTGACCTGCGGGCCTCCGCCCTGCACCTCGCGTACGACGACCGGCTGGTCGTGCAGGACCTCGACGTCGCCGTCCCCCCGGGCCGGATCACCGCCATCGTCGGCGCGAACGCCTGCGGCAAGTCCACCCTCCTGCGCGCGCTCGCCCGCCTCCTCACCCCCCGCCAAGGCACGGTACGGCTCGACGGCCGGGCCATCCACTCCATCCCCACCAGGGAACTCGCCCAGCGCCTCGGCATCCTTCCGCAGGCTCCGGTCGCTCCCGAGGGCATCACCGTCATCGACCTCGTCACCCGCGGGCGGTCGCCGCATCAGACCTGGTGGCGGCAGTGGTCGAAGGCCGACCAGCAAGCGGTCCAGAACGCCCTGGACGCGACCGGCATAGCCGATCTGGCCGATCGGGCGGTCGACGAGCTCTCCGGCGGCCAGCGCCAGCGCGCGTGGATCGCCATGGCCGTCGCCCAGGGCACCCCCGTGCTCCTGCTGGACGAACCCACCACCTTCCTCGACATGGCCCATCAGGTGGACGTCCTCGACCTGGTCACCGACCTCAACCGCCGCGAGAACCGCACCATCGTCATGGTCCTCCACGACCTCAACCAGGCTTGCCGCTACGCCGACCACGTGATCGCCATGAAGTCCGGCCGCATCGCCGCCGAGGGTGTCCCCGCCGACGTCATCACCCCGGAGACGGTCGAAGAGGTCTTCGACCTCCGCTGCCAGATCACCACCGACCCGGTCAGCGGCACCCCTTTGATCATCCCGATCGGCCGCCACCACACCGGCGAGAACGACCCGGTCGCCCACCGATGGGCGGTCCGATAGACCGCCTGATCTGTGACCGGAAATGATCACCGGTCGCCTGTGGTCGCCCATGGCCGGCCGGATGGGACAGGTCATGTCCGGCCGGCATCGGCCCCCTTGGGCATTCGTCCCACCCGCCGGGTCGGGCTGGGCGGCACAAGGGCGTCCGGACCGGCTGCCGGCCACCTACCGGCGCACCCCCGGCTTCGCCTGCTTCCCCGGCTGCTACCCGTCGCGATGACCTGCTGTGGGGCGCGCTCCGATCATGCTAACCACACGGTTCAGACCCGGGCACAGCACGCTGCCTGCGCGGCGCAACGCCAACGCTCGCCATCCCAACGTGCTGGCGCCCAGCGCCGCCCAGCGCCGTCCAGCGCCATGAACGCGCCCGCATCCGCATCGAGAAACGTATCCGGTGGGCGGCCGCCCGATCTCAACCCGCATGGCCCGACGACTGCTCAACCGTTTAACCGTTGCCGGTCAGCCGGCCGCCGCCAGGATCACCGCGCGACGCGGAAGAACGCACGCAGGTCGCTGACGAGCAGGTCCGGCGTTTCCATCGCCGGGAAGTGGCCGCCCCGGTCGAACTCCGACCAGTGGTCGACGGTGTCCGCCGGGTCGGCGAGGGCCCGGATCGTCATATCCGCCGCGAACACCGCGATCCCTTGCGGCGGCGCCGGCGCGGACGGCCACCCGGCCTGATCGTCGCCGGACTGGCCGGAGGCCATCTCGCGGTAGGCACGCATACCCTCGTAGAGGGTGTCGGCCGAGGACGCGCCGGAGCCGGTGAACCAGTACAGGCTCACGTTGGTGAGCAGCCGGTCGCGGTCCACCGCGTCCTCGGGCAGTTCGGCGGCAGGGTCGGTCCATTCCTTGAACTTCTCCGCGATCCACGCCAACTGTCCGATCGGCGAGTCGTTCAGCGAGTAGGCCAGGGTCTGCGGGCGGGTGGACTGCAGGTGCAGATAGCCGAGGCCGTCCTGGCGGGCGGCGTTGAATCGCTCGGCGCGCACCCGGTCCGCGTCGGGCAGGCCGTCCAGCTCGATGGGCGGGCCGAACGGGTACGGCGATGGACCGTTGATGTGAGTGGCGAGCACGCGGCCCGGGGCGGCCATGGGCAGCAGCATGGTCACACCACCCCCGACGTCGCCGCCCTGCGCGGCGAATCGCTGGTAGCCGAGCCGGCTCATCAGCTCCCCGAACGCGGCGGCCACCCGGAACAGGTTGCCCCAGCCCGGTTCCCGCACCGGATTGGAGAACCCGAAACCGGGCAGCGACGGGATCACGACGTGGAACGCGTCCGCCGGGTCACCGCCGTGCGCGCGGGGATCGGTCAGCGGCCCGATCACGTCCAGGAAGTCCGCGAACGAGCCCGGCCAGCCGTGGCTGAGGATCAGCGGCAGCGCATCCGGCTCGGGTGAGCGGACATGCAGGAAGTGGATGTCCTGGCCGTCGATCGTGGTCACGAACTGCGGGTGCTCGTTCAGCGTCTTCTCCTGCGCGCGCCAGTCGAAGCCGTTCGCCCAGTAGAGCGCCAACTCATTGAGGTAGTCCACAGGTACGCCGCGCTCCCAACCGGTTCCGCGGATCTGCCGGGGCCAGCGGGTGCGAGTGAGGCGATCGCGCAGGTCGTCCAGTTCGGCCTGCGGGATGTCGACACGGAACGGGCGGATGTCGGTGTTGTTATCCATACCGGAAAATCTAGAAGTGATACAGGAACCTTCCGTTCCTGTATCCGGGCAGACTTGCAAACATGTCGGACACAGCACAACGACTGCTGCGGCTGCTCTCCTTGTTGCAGACGCCGCGGGACTGGAGCGGACCGGAGCTGGCCGAGCGTCTCGGCGTCACCGCGCGTACCGTACGCAACGATGTGGAACGCCTGCGCGGTCTCGGCTATCCGGTGCAGGGAATCAGGGGCGTCACCGGCGGCTACCGGCTCGGGGCGGGTGCGGAGTTGCCGCCGCTGCTGCTTGATGACGATGAAGCGGTCGCCGTCGCGGTCGGGCTGCGGGTGGGGGCCACGCAGGGCGCGGTCACCGGCATCGAGGAGGCAGCGCTGCGTGCCCTGACCAAACTGGAACAGATGCTGCCGTCACGGCTTCGCCGTCGTGTCAACGGCTTGCGCGCCTACCTCGTCCCGCTTCCGCACGCGGGCCCCGGCGTGGACGCCGATACGCTCACCGCGATCGCGGCGGCCTCGCGCGACCACGAGCGGCTCCGGTTCGACTACGCCGGCCATGACGGGTCGGCCAGCCGCCGTGAGGTCGAGCCGCACCGGCTCGCGCACAGCCGAGGCCGCTGGTACCTGGTCGGATGGGACGTCGCGAGGTCCGACTGGCGCACGTTCCGGGTGGACCGGCTGCGGTTGCGGACACCGAACGGCCCGCGGTTCACCCCACGCGAGGACCCCGGCGGTGACCTCGTCGGCCATGTCGCGGCCGGCCTCGCCACCGCGACCTGGCAGTGCCGGGCGCGGGTGACGGTCCGCGCACCGGCCCAGCACGTACGCGACCGGCTGCCGTCCGGCACTCGGGTGGAACCCTTGGGCGATGACGCCTGCGCGGCCGAGGTCGGCTCGGACACGCCGCAGATGCTGGCCTGCTATCTCGGCATGCTCGATGCCGACTTCGAGGTCACCGAGCCGCCCGAACTCGTCGCGGAGATTCGCGCGCTGGCCGACCGCTACCGGCAGGCGGTACCGGAGGGAACACCTTGAAGTACCTTGCCGCGGAGCGTGCCGGGCATCGAGCCGCCCGACCAACCCGATGACCTAAGCGAACATCGAGCGACAGGAAGCCATGGCGGCGTTCCGGCCCGCGGTCCGACTCAGGCGGTTTACAGGCCCAGGTCGCTGAGGCCGGGATGGTCGTCCGGGCGGCGGCCCAGGGGCCAGTGGTATTTGCGGTCGGTTTCGGCGATCGGGAGGTCGTTGATGGAGGCGTGGCGGTGGACCATGAGGCCGTCGGCGTTGAACTCCCAGTTCTCGTTGCCGTAGGAGCGGTACCACTGGCCGGAGTCGTCGTGGCATTCGTACGCGAAGCGGACGGCGATGCGGTTGCCGGTGAAGGCCCACAGCTCCTTGATGAGGCGGTAGTCCAGTTCCCTGGTCCACTTGCGGGTCAGGAAGGCGATGATCTCCTCGCGGCCGGTGACGAACTCGGCGCGGTTCCGCCATCGGCTGTCGACGGAGTAGCCGAGCGCAACCTTGCCGGGGTCCCGGGTGTTCCAGGCGTCCTCGGCCAGGCGGACCTTCTCGATGGCGGTGTCCCGGGTGAACGGCGGCCGTACCGACGAGGTCATGGTTTCCTCCGACAAGGACCGGCAGAGACGGACAGCGACAAGACGTGCAGGGTGCGGCGGGAGCCGCTGACGCCCTTGTTCCGCAACATCGGTCCGCTCACCCTCAAGGCCAGGTCAAAGCGTCCTGGCCCGGCAGGCGCGCCCTAAGCTCTTTTCGTGATCGCTGAACTGGAATGCGTCGTGCTGGACTGCCCGGATCCGGCGGAACTCGCCAGGTTCTACCACTCGCTGCTCGGCGGGACCGTCGACAAGCGGGATCGGCGGTGGTCGCTCGGCGACGACTGGGCGACGCTGCACACGCCGTCCGGTCTCGTGTTGGCGTTCCAGCGCGTGGACGACTACCAGGCTCCGCAGTGGCCGGACCCGCTCCGGCCCCAGCAGTTCCATCTCGACTTCAGCGTGCCTGACCTGGACCGCGCCCAGGAGCAGGTGCTGTCCTGGGGAGCGCAAGTGCTCGACCAGGGTTCGGCGCGGCGAGGCTGGCGCGTCTACGCCGACCCGGCGGGCCATCCCTTCTGCCTGGTACGCCACTCGCGTTAGCGAACAAAAGTTCACGGATGGGTGGTCAGGTAGCCCCCCATGGTCTTGAAGTAGTCGGTGGCCGCGTACTCGGAGCCGTCGTCCGTCCTGACCCGCTTCACCAGAAGACCCCGCTTCCTCCCGCTCCGCGCGTCGGCGCCCGCGACGATGACCACGCCGTCGCCTTCGCGGATGAAGATGCGTCCGGGCGTGCCGCCGTACCGGGCTTCGGACACGGTCGCGGAGATGATGCGCACGCGTTCGCCGCGGAAGTACGTGTACGCGTTCGGGTAGGGGTCGGATTGTGCCCGGATGAGGCGTTCCAGGTCTTCGGCGGGCCAGGACCAGTCGATGCGGCTGTCCTCGATCGCCCGCTTGTGGAAGAAGCTCGCGGCGCTGCGGTCCTGCGGGGTCCACACCGCCGTACCCGAGTCGATGAGTTCGAGCGCCTCGTGGACGACGGGCGCGATCAGGTCGACGGTGCGGAAGAACAGGTCGGTGACGGTGTCGCCGGGCCCGACCGGGACCGCGCGCTGCACCAGGATGTCGCCCGCGTCGAGTTCGGCGTTCATCCGGTGCGCGGTCAGGCCGACCTCCTTCTCGCCGTTGATGAGCGCCCAGATCAGCGGCGAGAATCCCGCGTACGCGGGCAGCAGCGAGTCGTGCACGTTGAGCGTGCCGTGCACGGGCAGTTCGAAGATCTCCGGCGGTAACCACGTGCGCCAGTTGTTGGCGACGATGAGGTCCGGCGCGAGGTCGCGGATCACGTCCTCCAGGTCGGTCGGCCGGTTCCGCAGCAGCGCGGGCACACCGTTCTCCGCCGCCAGATCGGCCACGGAATCGTCCCAGATCTTCTCGTACGCGTGTTCGCTGCGCGGATGGGTGACCGCCAGGACCACCTCGTGGCGGGAGTCCAGCAGAGCCTGCAGCGTGCGGTGTCCCCAGGTCTGATAGCCGAACATGACTACCCGCATGTGTGGTTTCCTCTCCATCGCGACCTTGTTGCAAGGTAAGGCTAACCTTATTTACCATACGAGCGATGAAGGAGGCGATGTCGCGGTGACCACGCTGCGCACCGGGCCGGAAGCTGTTTACGACGTGCTGGGGATCGGCTTCGGGCCGTCCAATCTGGCGTTGGCCATCGCGATCGAGGAGCACAACAACACATCCGGAGACGTGATCACCGCGGGGTTCCTGGAAAGGCAGCCGCGGTTCGGCTGGCACCGGGGGATGCTGCTCGACGACGCGACCATGCAGGTCTCGTTTCCGAAGGACCTGGTCACCATGCGGAACCCGGCCAGCGACTTCAGCTTCCTGTGCTACCTGCAGGAACGTGGGCGGTTGGTGGACTTCTTGAACCAGAAGACGCTGTTTCCGTTACGGGCCGAATTCCATGACTACTTCGAGTGGGCTGCCGCTCGGATGCGGCATCTGGTGGAGTATTCGGCGGAGGTGCTCCGGGTCGATCCGGTACGGGGCGCGGGTGGTGAGATCCGCTGGTTCGACGTCACCAGCCGGGATCCCGGCGATCCGGGGCGTACGGTGGTGCGGCGGGCGAGGAACATCTGCGTCGCGGTCGGGATGGAGCCGCATCTGCCGCCGGGGACCGTACTGTCGGAGCGGGTCTGCCACACGAGTGAGCTGATTCCGCGGGTGGCGGAGTTGGCCGCGAGTGGTGCGCCGGTGCGGCGGGTGCTGGTTCTGGGTGCGGGGCAGAGCGCGGCCGAGGCGGTCGACTATCTGCATCGCATGTTCGCGGACGCCGAGGTCTGTGCGGTCTTCGCCAAGTACGGCTATACGCCCGCCGACGACAGTCCGTTCGCCAACCGGATCTTCGACCCGGCGGCGGTAGATGTGTACTACACCTCGCCGCCCGAGGTGAAGCAGTCGCTGTTCGAGTACCACCGCAGCACCAACTACTCGGTGGTCGACTCCGAACTGATCGAATCCTTGTACGCGACGATGTATCGCGAGCAGGTTCACGGCAGGAAGCGGCTGCACATGCTGAACGTGTCCCGTATCAGGGACGTGCACGAAGCCGACGGCCGGCTCGCGGTGACCGTCGAGTATCTGCCGACCGGTGAGCATGAGGTCCTCGACGCCGATCTTCTGGTGCATGCGACCGGGTATCGGCCGCAGGACATCGCGACCCTGCTCGGGGAGACCGCCAAGCTCTGCCTGCGCGACGACGAGGACGCGATCCGCGTGGACCGTGACCACCGGGTCCAGGTCTCCTCGCAGGTCACCGCCGGTATCTACCTCCAGGGGGGCACCGAGCACTCCCACGGCATCACCTCCACCCTGCTCTCCACCACCGCCATCCGCGCCGGCGAAATCCGCGACTCCCTCCTCGCCCAGCGCACCCTCACCCCCTGACAAATCCGGCCAATCCCCACGAAGCGCCTGTTCAACTCGGATCAGGCGCCAGGTGACGTCACCCAGGCGCCGTGTTTCTCGCCGCTATCCGGCGCCGTTTACGCAGGTGACACTCCTCGCCGCACCGGCACCAAGAGGAGCCGCCGCCCATCGCGTCCGGAGCCTTTAGGGAGGGTTCAGGCTGCCACGGCCTGTGCGCCCCTCCCGGTTGGCCTGTTCGGCTTCGGTGTCGCTCCGCAGTGGATGTCCGCCGAGGCCCGCCGGGGGCGAGCTCCTGGCGATCGGGGAACTGGCGTGGTTTCTTGCGGTAAGCGTTGTCGCCGTCGGGCAAACCGGTGCTGTATCTGGCAGTGGATGCCATCCCACCATGTCGCAGTCCGTCGTCCTCGCGCGATGCCTGCCCTCCACATTGCCCCTGTCTCGGTTCGCAAGATAGACAAATGATTGACGCAAGAAACATCACACAATCTGCAAATTAGTCATCGCATGAACCGAGCATGTGTCGAAAGTTGCACAGATTGCCGGTAAATGACACTTGGGAGCACGAAAAGTGCGTCTTCTACCCCCTTTGCTGCGAGCCTTGACACATCCGATCTCTGGTGGAACTCTCGCAATTGTGTTGCAGGAATATGAAAATAGATTCGAGTAACTCGAATGCGGAGCGGACGGAAGTCGTCGAGTGTTGACAAGGCTTTCGAAATAGTTGCTGCCGTGTCCGAGGCGGGGCGGAGCGGGATCACGCTCGGCGCTCTGGCCGCCCGGGCCGGCGTGGCGGTGAGCACGGCCCACCGGTACGTCACCTCGCTGCTGGAACTACGCGTCCTGGACCGCGACGCCGCAGGCTGTTACCGCCTCGGCGTCGCCCTGATCATGCTGGCCGGGCAGTACCTCGACGAGGACGGGTTGCGCGCGGCCGCGCAGCCGTACCTGGCGGAGCTGGTTGAACTCAGCGGCGAGACGGTGCACCTGGGCATTCCGGTGGGCCACCAGATCGTGTACATCGACAAGGTCGAGAGCGCCAAGTCGGTGCGCCTGGTGTCCCGCATCGGCAACCGTGCCCCGCTGCACTGTACGGCGATGGGCAAGGCGGTGCTGGCCCTGCTCGACGCCCCCGCCATCGAGAAGGTCCTGGCCGGGCAGCTCGATCGCCGGACCCCGCGGACGCTGACCGGCGGCGACCTGCTGGCCGAGCTGGAGCTGGTCCGCCGCCAGGGCTTCGCCATCGACGACGAGGAGAACGAGGAGGGCGTGCGCTGCGTCGGCCTGCCCATCCGCAACTCGGCGGGGCAGCCGGTCGGCGCCTTCAGCGTGTCGGCCCCGGCGGGCCGGTTCAGCATCGAGGACTGCCACCGCCTGGCCCCCCGCGCCCTCGCCATGGCGGCCGATATCAGCCACCGCCTCGGCTACGCCCCCACCGCCAAGAACGGCACCCGGCCATGACCGGCAACCAGACCGCCAACGGCTGCGGCCCCGTCAACGGCCGGATCCAGGAAGACGACCGGATCCCGGAGGACAACCGGACTCCGGAAGACAACCGGATCCCGGAAGACGACCGGACTCCGGAAGACGACCGGATCCCGGAAGACGACCGGATCCCGGAAGACGACCGGATCCCGGAAGACGACCGGATCCCGGAAGACGACCGGACTCCGGAAGACGGCCGGGCCCCGGAAGACGGCCGAGCCATGAGCCGGCCCGCAAGCGGGTCCGCGAGTCAGACCACACGTCACCCCGCAGGTCAGCCCATAGCCGCAGGTCGCCCCCCGGGCCGGGCCACGGGCAAGCCCATGGGTCAGCCCTCCGGCAGGCCCGCAGACGACACACACCAAGACGTGAACAGCAATTCGAGGAGTGAGCGCATGTCCATCGTCGTCCGTAACCCCGGCACCGGAGAGCATCTCGGCGAGGTGCCGGATCTGGATGCGCGGGATGTGGCCGAGGTGGTCGAGGCGGCGCAGGAGGGGCAGCGCGCGATGGCGGCCCTGCCCGCGCACCGCCGCGCCGAACTGCTGCTCGCCGTCGCCGGCCTGATCGAGGCCGAGCAGGAGGACCTGGCCAAGCTGCTCGCGGCCGAGAACGGCAAGCCGATCGTCCAGACCAGGGGTGAGGTGGCGGCCGCGATCCGGATCTTCCGGGGGTACGCGGGCGAGGCCACCCGGCTGTTCGGCCGCCAGATCCCGCTGGACGCCGTACCGGGCCTGGAGCGGCATCTGGCGGTGACCACGCGGGAGCCGCTCGGGGTGGTGGCGGCGCTGGTGCCGTTCAACTACCCGGTCGAGCTGTACGCGCACAAGGCCGCCGCCGCCCTGGCCGCCGGGAACGCGGTCATCGTGCAGCCGCCCGCCAAATGCCCGCTCGCCCTGACCCGCGTGGCCGAACTGATCGCGGCAGCGGGGTTACCAAAACACGCGCACCAGCTGGTCACCGGCGGGGTCGCGGTCTCGCAGGCCCTGGCCACCCTGCCGGGCGTGGCCGCGGTCAGCCTCACCGGCAGCACCGCCGCGGGCCGGGCCATCGCCACCCTGGCGGCGGGCTCGCTGCGCAAGGTCTTCCTGGAGCTCGGCGGCAACGACGCCCTCATCGTCTGCGACGACGCCGATCCGGAGGAGGCCGCCAAGGCGGTGGTGCTCGGCCGCCTGGCGCGCGGCAACGGCCAGATCTGCTGCGCGGTCAAGCGCGTGTACGCCCAGGACGGCATCCACGACGCGTTCCTGGCCTCCCTGCTGGCCCAGACGGCCAAGCTCGTGGTCGGCGACCAGCTCCAGGAGTCCACCGACGTCGGACCTCTGATCACCGAGGACGCCGCGGAGCGGGTGTCGGCGGCGGTGGAGCGCCTGGTGGAGGACGGGGCCGGCCTCGTCGCGGGCGGCGCCAGGCGCGGCGCGTTCGTGGACCCGGTGGTGCTCACCGAAGTCCCCGCGACCAGCCCGGCGTTCGCCGAGGAGATCTTCGGCCCGGTCGCCCCGGTGGCCCGCTTCACCGACCCCATGGACGCCGTGCGCATGGCCAACGAGTCCCCGTACGGCCTGCACGCCGCCGTCTTCACCCGTGACGTCTCCCGCGCCTTCACCCTGGCCAGGCACCTGGACGTCGGCGGCGTGGTGATCAACGGCTCGACGGCCCTGCGCGCCGAGAACCTGCCGTTCGGCGGCACCAAGGACACCGGCGGCTACCGCGAGGGCCTGCACGAGACGGTCCTCGACTTCACCCGGCAGAAGTCGATCATCGTCATGGAGGCGTTCGGATGAGCCTCGAACTCCGGGGCGTACGGCAGAGCTACGGCGACGTGGAGGTCCTGCACGGCGTGGACCTCACCGGGCGGCCGGGCGAGGTGCTGGCCGTGGTGGGCGCGAACGGCGCGGGGAAGTCGACCTTGATCCGCGTGCTGGCGGGCGCGCAGCGCATGACCTCGGGCGAGTTGCGCATCGACGGCGAGCGGGTGGACCTGCGCTCCCCGCACGACGCGCACGCCCGCGGCATCCGCACCGTCTACCAGGAGCTGTCCATCGTCGGCGGCCTGTCGGTGACCGAGAACCTGCTGATGGGGGCGTTCCCCCGGCGGCGCGGCGGCCTGATCGACTGGCCGGAGGCGCACCGCAGGGCGCAGGAGCTGCTGGACAGCGCGGGCTTCGGCGCGATCGACCCGCGCGTGCTGGCCGGCCGCCTCTCGGTGGCCCGCCAGCAGATGGTGGAGATCGCCAAAGCGCTGGCCGGCGAGGTCCGGGTGCTGGTGCTGGACGAACCGTCGGCGGTGCTGGCGGGCAGCGACCTGGACGCCCTGTTCGCGCTGATCCGGCGGCTGCGGGAGCGCGGCGTGCTGGTCGTCTACGTCTCCCACCGTCTGGCCGAGGTGATGGAGCTGGCCGACTCGATCGTGGTCATCAAGGACGGCCTGATCATCGCCGCCACCGAGCCGGCCAGGACCAGCGAGACCGAGCTGATCGGCCTGATGGCGGGCCGCCGCCTGGAGCAGATCTACCCCGCCCGGCGCGAGACGACGGCGGAGACGAGACTCGCGGTCTCCCGGCTGAGCAGGAAGGGCGAGTTCGAGGACGTCTCGTTCGAGCTGAGGGCCGGGGAGATCGTCGGGCTGTTCGGCCTGGTCGGCTCCGGCCGCAGTGAGCTGGCCCGGTGCGTGTTCGGCGCGGAGCCCGCGACGGGCGGCAGCGGCGCGTACCGCTCCCCCGCCGAGGCGATCGCCGCCGGGCTGGCCCTGGTCACCGAGGACCGCAAACGCTCGGGGCTGGTCCTGGGCATGACCGTGCTGGACAACATCGCGCTCGCCACGATGCGCGCGAACCGGCGCGGGCCCCTGATCGACACGGCCGGGCGGAAGCGCCGGGTGGGCGAGATGATCGACCGCCTCGGCATCCAGCCGGGCGGGTGCGCGACCATGCCGGTGGCGGCGCTCAGCGGCGGCAACCAGCAGAAGGCCGTACTGGCGAAGTGGCTGCTGGCCGGGCCGCGCGTGCTGATCCTGGACGAGCCCACCCGCGGCGTCGACATGGCGACGCGGGTCGACATCTACCGCATGGTCGACGACCTGGCCCGGCGGGGGCTCGCCGTGCTGCTCATCTCCTCCGACCTCACCGAGGTTCTCGGCGCGACCGACCGGGTGCTCGTGATGCGCGAGGGCCGCCTGGCCGGCGACCTGCGCTCGGAGGCCACCACCGAGGACGAGGTCCTCGCGTACGCGATCGGACAGGCCGCATGACCGGGCACATCGCCAGAATCCGAATGACCCGGGACGTCACCGTCACGGCGGCGTTCGTGTCGCTGATCGTCCTGCTGGTGGCGGTGGCGGCGCTCACCTCGGACACCTTCCTCACCCAGACCAACCTCACCAACCTGCTCAAGCAGATGGTCACCACGGGGCTGCTCGCGTTCGGCATGCTGGTGGTCATCCTCACCGGCGGCATCGACCTGTCGGTCGGCTCGGTGGTGGCCTTCTCCGGCATCCTCACCGCGGGCCTGGTCTCCGGGCTGCCGATCCCGGTGGCGATGGCCGTCGGCGTGCTCTCCGGCGTCGGCTTCGGCCTGATCAACGGCGTGCTGGTGGCCCGGTTCGGGCTGGCCGCGTTCGTGGTCACGCTGGCGTCGCTGACCACCATCCGCGGCCTCGCGTTCGTCTACTCCGAGGTGCCGATCGCGCCGGAGGACCCGGCGTTCTTCACCCTCGGCTCGGCGATGGCGGGGCCGATCCCGGTCAGCACGCTCATCATGCTGGCCGTCTTCGTGGTCGGCGGGGTGTTCCTCACCCGCACCCCGGCCGGGCGTTCCATCGTGGCGATCGGCGGCAACGCCGAGACGGTCCGGCTGGCGGGCATCAACGTGCCGCGGCATGTGACGCTCGCGTACACGATCAGCGGCGCCTGCGCCGGACTGGCCGGGGTCATCCTGGCCAGCCGGGTCGGCATCGCGCAGCCGAGCGTCGGCGTGGCCTTCGAGCTGGACGCCATCGCCGCGTGCGTCATCGGCGGCGCCAGCCTGGCCGGCGGGCGCGGGTCCGCCCGCGCCACGTTCGGCGGCGTCCTGGTGCTGGTCCTGATCAACAACCTCCTCAACCTGTACGGCGTGCAGAGCTTCTGGCAGCAAGTGCTCAAGGGGTTGATCATCATCGCCGTCATCCTCGTCCAGCGCACCAACCGGGTGCGCGGCTGACCCCTGGGAGAAAGTCACCATGATCACGAGAAGACTGAGCGGCCTGCTGCTGGCGGGCGCGCTCGCCCTGGTCGTCACCGGCTGCTCGTCCGAAGCCGATCCCGCCGCTCCGGCGGCCTCGGCGTCCGGCGGCGGGCAATACACCATCGGCGTGGCCAACTTCATGCTCGGCGGGCCGTACTTCAGCGGCATGGACAAGGCCATCGCGGCGCAGGCCAAGAAGAAGGGCAACGTCGAGATCATCAGCACGGACGCGAACGGGGACGCGGCCAAGCTGGCCTCCAACGTGGAGGACCTGCTGAGCAAGAACGTGGACGCGATCATCATCTCCGGCGGCCCGCTGGAGTCGGCGCCCGCGGTGCTCAACTCCATCAAGGCGGCCGGCAAGCCGGTCGTGCTGGTGGACCGCAAGTTCCAGACCGGTGAGTACACCAGCTGGATCGGCCCGGACAACGAGGCCATCGGCCGGCAGAACGGCGAGTTCCTGGCCGAGAAGCTGGCGGACGGCGGCAAGGTCGGCATCATCAAGGGCGGCCCGGCCGACAACACCATCGGCTCCGCCCGTACCAACGGGGTCAAGTCGGTGCTGTCCACCAAGCCGAACATCACGCTCGTGGAGGCCCCGGACTTCGGCAACTGGGGTTCGGACGGCGGGCTCACCGTGATGGAGAGCCTGCTGGCCACCAACGGCGACCTGAAGGCGGTGTTCTGCGAGAACGACGCGATGTGCCTGGGCGCGCAGCGGGCGATCGCGGACGCCGGCAAGACCGACCAGATCATCATCGCGGGCGTGGACGGCCAGGCCGAGGCCCTGAAGGCGATCATGGACGGCACCAACTACCTGGTCACCGGCCTGAACGACGCCGACATCATCGGCGCGCTCGGCCTGGACCGGGCGGTGGAGATCCTGGGCGGCGCCCAGGTCGAGAAGGACACGGTCGTTCCGTCCCCCCGAGTCACCAAGGAGAACGCAGCTCAGTTCATGAACCCTGACGGCAGCTTCTAGCCCCCCGCGGCCCGGTGGCGGACGGCGACGCCACCTGGCCCCCCTTCCTGAGAAGGATCCGATGAAGACAACGCTCATGCGCCGGGCGGCCATCGCCGCGGCCGCCTCCTGCCTCCTCCTCGCCGGAACCGTCGCCATCAGCCCGGCGGCCAGCGCCGACGATCCGGTCCGCCCCGGCTGGACCCTCCTCTACAACGAGACGTTCACCTCGCCGCTGAACCCGGGCAACGCGCCCTGGGTGCGGGACACCTACGCCCAGCCGTTCGACACGATCATGGACGATCCCGGGCAGTGGTACCGCAACGACTACGGCCCCGCCTGGACGACGGCGCTCAACTCCTTCCACACCTACCGCAAGGAGTTCCCGGTCGGGCAGAACGGCTGGCTGACCGCGTCGCTGTCGGCCCGCGACTGGAACAGGGACGGCGCGCTGGAGAGCCCGCCGACGCTCACCACGCAGGCCCTGGGCGCGGAGAGCGTCGCGGTGATGAACGTGCCCGACCACACGGGCGGCGTGATCCTGCGCCCCACCAACCGGCTGCCCGACCGCTACCGCGTCGAGTACAAGCTGAAGACGCTCGACTTCGGCGGCAAGCGGAACGGCTCGATCACGTACAACAACCGGACCAACGGGTACGGCAACACGGGCTGCAAGACGCAGCATCCGTGGGGTGAGGGGTCGCGTTCGCCGGGGTGGAGCGGGAACGCGTCGGTGCCGTACTGCGAGTGGCAGGACGTGCGGTCCGGCGTGTACGGCTACAACGGCTTCCACTTCATGGCGATCGTGGACTTCGCCAACCCGGCCCCCCGCAACAACCACTTCTGGCACTACCGCCGCAAGGTGCTGATGGACTCCTTCTCCCAGCACCCGGACCGGGTGGGTTCCGGCACCGGCGGCCGGATCTGCAACGCCGCCGGCAACACCTACTACAACTACCGGGACAGCAACTTCAACACGGTCAACATGTGGATCAGCGGCCTGCCGAACTGGACGCCCGGTCCCGGCGGGCTGGCCGGGAACTCGCAGTGGTTCATGACGCCGTGCTCCGGCGGCGTGGCCGAGCAGCAGCTGTCCTCGGCGGCCGAACTGCAGCCCGAGCTGATGCCGAACCAGTTCTACACCTTCGCCATCGAGCGGGACGCGACCGGCTACGTGCTGGAGGTGACCGGCAACTTCGCCAGGTCGGGCCAGCGCACGATCCGCATGCACCGGCCGTTCATCGTCGGCAACGCGCCGATCTGGCACTACAACACCGCGCCCGGCGAGTACGACGGCCGCTACAACGCCAGCCTGGTCCAGAACGAGCCCAACGGCAGCACCACCTGGCCCAACCAGTGGCCGGCCGGCTCGTCCTACCCGGACTACTTCGTGATCGGCGACCTCTACACCAACGTGTACGAGGGCAGCGCCAGCCTCACCGACCTCCGCCTGTACGTCCCGCAGACGGGCGCCCCGAACCTCGCCCTCAACAAGCCGGCCACCGCCGACAGCCAGTGCGCCGCCAACGAGGGCCCCGCCAAGGCGGTCAACGGCACCTTCAACGGCGGCCTGGCCGACAAGTGGTGCTCGCTCGGGGCGTCCAAGTGGCTCCGGGTGGACCTGCAGTCCGCGGCCACGGTCGGCAGGGTGGTGCTGCGCCACTCGGGCGCGGGCGGGGAGAAGACGTCCTGGAACACCAAGGACTTCGACCTGCAGATCAGCACCAACGGCACCACCTGGACGAACGTCGCGACCGTACGGAACAACACGGCCAGCACGACGACGCACACGTTCACCCCGGCGTCCGCCCGATATATCCGCCTGAACGTGATCACTCCGACGAGTGACTCCGATACCGCGGCCCGCGTCTTCGAGCTGGAGGCGTACGCGAGTTAACCGGCCACACGGGCAACGAGGTGAGGTCCGGCGGGTGTCGCCAGCTCGGCGCGCATCCGCCGGACCATCGTGCCGCCGGGCGCGCCGCACAGGTCGCGGACCGTGCGGCGGCCGTCGACATCGGCCAGGAGCTGCGGAAACGCGGTCGCAGCCGGCTCGCTGACGGGCCGTTCCCCGTCCATCGGGCGGTAGCCGCCCGACTCCTCCAGCAGCCAGACCCGCTCGGTGGCGCGCACCCGGGTCGGCACGGCGTCGAGGAAGGCCTCGTCCCGCTCGTCCTCGCCCGCCAGCGGCAGCGGGTTGTCGCGCCGGCGCAGGTAGAACCAGAGCAGCGGCGACCGGTCGAAGAGCAGCAGGTTGCCCACCTGCCAGCGGACCAGGTCGGGCAGCGCGCGCAGCCTGCCCCCCAGCCGCTCGTCCCGGACCGGCAGCTCCCAGGAATACGCGCCGCTCGCCTTGGCCAGCTCGCTCACGCAGGGCGCCTCCAGCACGAGCCCGGCGGCGGCGCACAGGTCGTGCAGGCCGCCCACGGTGAAGGTGCGCTCGCAGGGGTTGAGCCAGGTGTCGGCGAAGGCGATCTCCGGTTCGTGGAGTTCCGCGCGCAGCCGGGCGGTCAGCTGGTTGTCGCTGTCGATGGAGCCGGCCAGGCGCCGGGCGGACCAGACGTCCTGGCCGTGGCCGATCAGCCGGAGCGCCTCCTGGAAGGCGGTGATCTCCCGCCGGTGGAAGGTGTTGTAGACCATCAGCTCCAGCAGGCCCTCCGGCCGCAGCGCGGCGGCCAGCCGGGCCAGCAGCGCTCCCGGGTCCGGGTTGTGGTGGATCACGCCGGTGCAGACGATGTAGTCGAACTCCTCCCGGTACGGCGAGCCCTCGATGCCCTCCTCCCGCAGCTCCAGGTTGCCCGCCCCGACCTGCTCGGCGGCCGCGGCGCACATGCGCAGGGACTCCTCCGACACGTCGCTGCCCACCACGTGGGCGGCGGGGAAGCGCAGCGCGGTCATGAGCGCCTGGTTGACCCCGCAGCCGGGCACCCAGATCCGGCAGTCCGGCGGCAGGCGGCGGTGGCCGTAGTCGCCCACCTCCTGGGAGACCAGGGCGGGGTACAGGGCGGGGTCGCCGCAGCGGGCCAGCCGGGCCACATGCCACGGGTAGGGGAACTCGGAGTAGAAGTCGCCGATCATCCGCTCGTGGTGGGTGGTCATACCGCCTCCTCCTCCGCCAGCTCGCGGATCGCCTGGGCCAGCGAGGTCACCGCCGGGGGCCGCATCATGCCCAGATGGTCGCCCTCCACCCGCAGGTGGCGGATGCCTCCGGTCAGGTCCCGCCACGGCGCGATCCGGTCGCCGCCGCCCTCCTGGGTGAGCAGCGCCACCTCGCCGTCGTACGGGGCGGGTTCGTACGCGCCGAGCAGGCCGAGCTGGCGCTCCCAGACGGCGAGCGCGTCCTGCGGGAACAGCTGGTGGTCGCGGCAGGTGGCCGGGTCCACGCCCATCGCGGCGAACAGGTCCGAGCGCACCACGGACTGGAACCGCGCCTCGCGCTCCGCCTCGCCGGCCAGGGCCAGCCTGGACCTGATCTGCCGGAGCTCACGCACGTGGCCACGCCACCGCGAGCCGCCGTCCGGCTCGCTGGGGTCGATCAGCACCAGCCGCGCCACCTGGCCGCCCTCCTCGCGCAGGCGGCGGGCGAGTTCGAAGGCGATGATGCCGCCGGCCGACCAGCCGGCCACGATGACCGGCCCGTCGATCGCCGCCATGATCTGCGCGGCGTAGCCGGCGGCCTGCTCCTCCAGGCTCGGTTCCGGCCGCGCGCCGGCGACCAGGGACGGCAGGGTGATCCCGTAGAGCGGGCTGGTGCCGCGCAGTTCGCCGAGCAGGTGGCGGTAGCAGAACAGGGTTCCGCCCAGCGGGTGCACGAAGACGATCGGCGTGCCGCTGCCGCCTTCCTCCAGCCTGGCCAGGCAGGAGGCGCGGCCGGGGGCGCGGGAGATCGCCGCGGCCACGCCCGCGATGGTCGGCCGCCGCAGGAAGCTCTCGAAGGAGACGGCTTCGCCCAGCCGGCGCCGCAGGCGCTCGCTGACGCTGAGCACGAGCAGGGAGTTGCCGCCGAGGGCGAAGAAGTTGTCGTCGCGGCCCAGCCGGTCGGCGGGCACGCCGAGCACCTCCGACCAGGCCTCGGCGACGGCGCTTTCCACGTCACTCGCATAGGCGGCGCCGCTAGTGCCGCCGGAGCCCCAGGCGGGCGCGGGGAGCGCGGCCCTGTCGACCTTGCCGTTGTCGTTGAGCGGGAGGGCGGGCAGTTCGACGAAGGCGGCGGGCACCAGATAGGCGGGCAGCGTCGCGGCCAGGCGCTCGCGCAGCGCCGCCGTGTCCGCGCCGGGGCCCGCCGGGACCACGTACGCGATCAGCGCGTCCTGGCCGGACGGGGCGGGGGCCACCGTCACCAGGGCCTGCCGTACGGAGGGGTGGGCGATCAGGGCGGATTCGATCTCGCCGGGTTCGATCCGGTAGCCCTGGAGTTTCACCTGCTGGTCGGCGCGGCCGAGGAACTCCAGCTCGCCCGTGGGCAGCCAGCGGCCGAGGTCGCCGGTGCGGTAGAGGCGGGAGCCGGGCGGGCCGAAGGGGTCGGGCACGAAGGCGGCGGCCGTGGTCGCCGGGCGGCCCGCGTAGCCGCGGGCCACGCAGGCCCCGCCGATGTACAGCTCGCCGGGCACGCCGACCGGCATGGGGGCGCCGCCGGGGCCGAGCACGTACATGCTGGTGCCGGGGATCGGCCGGCCGATCGGCGGGGCCCCGCGCTCGTCGCCGACCTCGTGCACGCAGTTGGCCACGGACGCCTCGGTCGGGCCGTACTCGTTGAGGATCGGGGTGGCGGGGTCGAGTTCGCGCCATTCGCGCAGCACGCTGAGGGGGAAGGTGTCGGCGCCCACGACGAGCAGCTCGGCCAGCCCGCGCGCCGCCGGGGCCGGCAGGCTGCGGCTGAGCAGCTGCAGGTGGCCGGGCGTGAGCTTCACGAAACTGTACGGCGCGGCGGAGGCCAGCACCTCGCCCAGCCGGTCGTGGCCGACCTCCTCGGGCACGATGTGCACGGTCTGGCCGATCAGCAGCGGGGTGAACAGGTTGGGCACCACCATGTCGAAGGCCACCGAGGAGAACAGCGGCGCGCCGCCCTCGCCGGTGGCGGCGTAGCGCCGTACGCACCAGTCGAGGAAGTTGGCCAGCCCTCGGTGCTCCACCAGCACGCCCTTGGGGGTGCCGGTGGAGCCGGAGGTGTAGATCACGTAGCAGAGATCCTCGGGGCTGACCGGGCACGGCGGGGCCTCGGCTTCCGGTGCCAGACCGTCCACCAGGACGGGGGGCGGGCCCAGCTCGCCGGCCAGGGAGAGCAGGCCGGGTTCGGTGACCACGGCGAGCGCGCGGCTGTCGTCGGCCAGGAAGCGCAGGCGCGCGGCCGGGAAGGCGGGGTCGAGGGGAACGTACGCGCCGCCGGCCTTCCAGACGGCGAGGAAGGCGACGAGCAGGTCCGGCGTGCGGGGCAGCAGCACGGCGACCCTGCGGCCGGGGCCGACCCCGAGCGCGCGCAGCCGGCCGGCCAGCCGGTCGGCCCTGGCGCCGAGCTCGGCGTAGGTGAGGCCGGGCGCGCCGGACCGCAGCATGCGCACCGCGATCGCGCCGGGCGTGCGCGCGGCCTGGCGTTCGAACAGCTCGTGCACGCACAGCCCGGCCGGCTCGGCTTCGAGGCCGAGCGGGAGCCGGGCGGTCACCTCGGTGTGATCGTGGGCGGGCATCATGGCCAGGGCGGCCAGCGGCCTGCCTGGGTCGGCCGTCACCTCACGCAGCAGGGCGGTGTAGCAGGCGGCCACGGTGGCGGCCAGGCGGGTGTCGCACGCCCCGGCGCGGTAGGTGAGCGTGCCGTCCAGGCGCGCGCCGCGCGGTTTGAGCGCCATCATCAGGTCGGTCTTGGCGGTGTGGTGACCGACGGCCAGGTGCTCGGCGGCCAGGCCCGGCAGCCGGAGCGGCGCGGCCTCCTCGTGGTCGACTTCGAAGAAGGTGTTGAACAGCGGGTTGCGTCCGCTGACCGCCGTCCCGGCGCGCATCTCGCCGAGCACGTCCTCGAAGGGCACGTGCAGGTGCTCGAACGCCTGGAGGACCGCCTCCCGCACCCCCGCGACCACGTCCAGGAAGGACCGGTCGCCGCCCATCCGGTGCCGTACGACCACGGTGTTGAACATGGGGCCGAGCGCCTGGGCCGCCTCCTCCGACTCGCAGGTGGCCATGGTGGTCCCGACCGCCACGTCCCCGGTACGGCACAGCCGCCCGAGCAGGGCGTGGAAGGCGGCCATGAGCACCACGTACCGGGTGGCGCCCGAGTCGCGGGCCAGCCGGTCCACCCCGGCGAGCAGTTCCGGCCCGATCGCGAAGTGCTCGACGCCGTCGGCTCCCGGCCGGTCGTGGCCGAGCGGCGGCGGCAGGTCGAGCGGCCGGACGCCGCGCAGGCGTTCCCGCCAGTAGCCGGTCTCGGCCGAGGTGACGACATGGTCCCAGTAGCAGGGCGGAGGCGGGAGACAGGCGGGGGGTCCGCCGGTGCGGGCGGCGTACTCCCGGGCCCACTCGGTCAGGAGGAGCGCCACCGATCTTCCGTCGGCGACCGCGTGGTGCAGGGTGAGCCCGGCCACGTGCTCGCGCGGGCCGAGCCGTACCAGCTGCAGACGGAGGAGCGGGCCGCGGCCGAGGTCGAAGGGCACGGCGGCGGCCCGGTCCAGGACGGCGCGGGCCTCGTCGAGGCCGGCCGCGGTGGCGCTCTCCACCGGGATCGGGCAGTCCTGGTCGGTCACGGCCGCCAGTTCCCGCCCTTCGGCGCGGACGAAGCGGGTGCGCAGGATCTCGTGCCTGGCGACGACCGCGCCGAGGGCGTCGCGCAGCGCCGCCGTGTCCAGGTCGCCGCGCAGCAGGGTCGCCGTGGCGATGGTGAACGCGGTGCCGCCCCCGTCCAGGCTGGACACCAGCCACATGCCGCGCTGGACGGCGGAGGCGGGCCTCACGGGTTCGCTCCCTTCACCAGGGCGCAGCCGAGCAGCGTGTTGGCCCCGTTCACCAGGTCGCCGGGCTCGGTCCACTCGCGCGGGGAGTGGCTGACGCCGCCCCGGCTCGGAATGAAGATCATGCCGGTGGGGGCGAGCCCGGCGATCCACTGCGCGTCGTGGCCCGCGCCGCTGGGCAGGGTGACGCGCGGCAGGCCGAGGCCGTCGGCGACGTCCTCGATGACGCGCTGCTGCGCCGGGTCGCAGGGGGTCGGCGGCACGTGCTGGAGCGGGGTCACCTCGATCCGGGTCCCGGTGGTGCGGGCGATCTCGGCGCAGTCGCCGATCAGCCGCCGCAGGCCGCGCTCGACGGCCGCGGCCGACAGGTCCCGCAGGTCCACGGTGAGCGTGGCCTCGCCGGGGACGACGTTCCACGCGCCGGGCGCCACCGCGCAGTCCCCGGTGGTGGCGACCCGTACCGGGCCGTGGCAGCCGGCCAGTCGCCGTACGGCCAGCACCACCTGGGCGGCGGCCACGAGGGCGTCCCTGCGGGCGTGCATGGGGGTGGTTCCGCCGTGGTCGGCCCGGCCGCGCACGGTCACCTCGACGGTGAGCCGCCCGGAGATGCCCTCCACCACGCCGATCCGCGGTCCCCCGGCGTCCAGGACCGGGCCTTGTTCGATGTGCAGCTCGAAGTACGAGTCGACCGAGCCGGGCGTCCACCGGGCGCGTTCCACGTGGGCGCTGTCGCCGCCGGCCGCGTCGAGCAGTTCCGCGAGCCGGGCCCCGGACGGCAACGCCAGGTCGAGTTCCGCCGGATCGAGGCGGCCCGCGACGGCCCGGGAGCCGAACATGGCGGGCGCGCCGGGGATGCCCTCCTCGTTGCTGAAGGCGACGACCCGGAGCGGCCGGTCGAGGAGCCGGTCGTGGTCGCGCAGCGTCCTGGCCACCTCGACGGCCGCGATCACGCCGCAGGCGCCGTCGTACGCGCCGCCGTCAGGCACGGTGTCGAGGTGGGAGCCCAGGACCAGGGCGGGCAGGCGGGGGTCGCGCGCGGGGGCGGTGCCGATGAGGTTGGCCGCCTCGTCCACGGTGACGCTCAGGCCGGCGCGGCGCATGAACCCGGCGACGAGTTCCCTGGCGCGCAGGTCGGCGGAGCTGAAGGCGGGCCGGGAGACGCCGCCGGCCTCGGTGGCGCCCACCGCGCGCAGCCGCTCGAAGCCGTCCAGCAGCCGGGTGGCGTCCACGGTCAGGGGGCGGGTCCTGGAGATCGTCATGGCCGGGCCGCCGGGGGGACGGGGTGGCGCCAGCCGTGCGTGTCGGGGATCAGGCCATGGTGGCAGTCCACGAGGGCCTGCCTGATCCGGCGCGTGACCGGGCCGGGGGTGCCGTCGCCGACGGTCCAGTCGCCGGTCTCGTCGCGTACGCGGCCCACCGAGGTGACGACGGCGGCGGTGCCGCAGGCGAAGGTCTCGGTGATCAGCCCGGACTCGCAGCCGGCCCGCCACCGGTCAACCGAGACGCGCTCCTCCGCGGTGCGGTAGCCGAGGTCGCGGGCCAGCGCCAGGGTGGTGTCGCGGGTGATGCCGGGCAGGAAGCTGCCGGTCAGCTCGGGGGTGACGAGCACCGCGCCGGGGCCGGAGCCGCGCACGAAGAACAGGTTGGCGCTGCCCATCTCCTCCACCCAGCGGCGTTCCGCGGCGTCGAGCCAGACCACCTGGTGGCAGTCGGCCTGCCGGGCCCGCTCCTGCGCCAGCAGGGTGGGCGCGTAGTTGCCGGCCACCTTGACGTCTCCGGTGCCGCCGGGGAAGGCCCGGGGGAAGTCGCGGCACACCCATGCCGACAGGCTCTCCACGTCCTGGCCGAAGTAGCTGCCGATGACGAAGGAGATCACCGCGAAGGTGAACTCCCTGGCCGGGCGGGGCACCAGGTTGGCCTCGGAGGCGAACATGAACGGCCGCAGATAGAAGCTGTGGCCGGGGTCGTCCGACAGCCACGCCTGGTCGGCGGCGGCGAGCGTCTCGACGGCCGTGACGAAGTCGTCCTCGGGCAGGACCGGCATCGACATGCGGCGGGCCGAACGCTGAAGCCGCCGCGCGTGGTCGCGGGGCCTGAAGACGGCCAGGCCGCCGTCCGGCTGCCGGTGCGCCTTGAGCCCTTCGATGATGGACTGCCCGTAGTGGAGGGCGGCCGTCGCGGGCGACAGCGCCAGCTCCTGGTGGCGGCGCAGCTCGGGGGCGCTCCAGCCGGAGCCGTGCCGCCAGCGCATCACGACCATGTGCTCGGTGAAGTCGCCGATCTGGGCTCCGGCGAGCGCCTCGCCCTGCCGGACGGCGACGGTGTCTGTTGTCATGTCCGCTCCCTGGATGGCCGTCAGATGGGGGAAATGAAGAGGAAGGAGTCGCGCCGGGTGAACCGTCCCGCCTCGGACAGCTCGAAGATCTCCGCGAAGCGGTGGCCCAGCGGCCTGCCGTCGTCGGTGGCTCCGGTGAAGCTGCCGTCGACCGCGGCCCGCGTGCCGCTGACGATGATCCGGTCGAGGGTGTGGGCGCCCGCGGCGATGTGGCGGTCCACGGCGTAGAAGCGGCGGATCGTCTCCCGGCCCACCAGCGCGTCGTGGCCGGGCCGGTGGTAGACGGCGTCCGGTTCGAACAGGGCGGCCATCCCGGCGTGGTCGTCCTTGTCGATCAGCTCGTACAGCCGGCGCAGCGTGGTCTCGGGGGTCATCGCGACGCTCCCGTCCGTACGGGCAGCACGGCCGTGGCGCGGCCGACCGCGGACAGGACCGCCTGGAGGGACGCCGCGAGCGCGCTGGTGTCGATGCCGACGCCCCACCGCACCCGCTCGCCGATCCTGCACTCCACGTAGGCCGCGGCGCGGGCGTCGGAGCCGGCGCTCATCGCGTGCTCGGCGTAGTCCAGCACGCTGACCTCGATCCCGATCGTGGCCAGCGCGTCGATGAAGGCGGAGACCGGCCCGTTGCCGGATCCTTCGAGGCGGGTGACGCGGTCGCCCAGCCGGATGTCGGCCGCGACGAAGTCCGGGATGGCGCCACCGCCGGAGACCGCCCGGATGGCGACCAGCCCCACGCCCTCGTTCCTGCCCAGGTACTCC
>NZ_BOOA01000059.1 GCF_016862995.1 Acrocarpospora phusangensis | reverse complement strand
GGCGCCAAACGACCGGCCCCTCCTCACGACTTGAACGCCACCAGACGAGATGGAAACCGCTCGGCACCGTTGATCAAGGCGATCCGTTCTCGCCGTCCCGGCGCCAACGACCGGCCCCTCCTCACGACTTGAACGCCACCAGACGAGACGAGATGGAAGCCGCTCGGCACCGTTGAACCGGGCGATCAGTTCTCGCCGCACGGGCGGCATGCGATCGCCGTATCGGGGCCGGCGATGCGGTCAGGAGGTCCCGGACGTGAACGGGGAGCGGGTTTCGGGGGGTTGGCCGTTGATGATGGATTGGGATTCGGCGGCGGCCCAGGTGAAGATGCCCTGGGCCATCAGGGAGCGTTCGGCCTTGGCGCGGGCGCTGAAGACCTCGGCCCGCGCGCGGTGGATGGCCTCGTCGGCCGGCGCGGCCAGGGCGGCCATCTCGGCCAGGTGACCCGCCAGGCGGAGGTCGCCGTCGGCGGCGGCCCGGAGGGCGGTGTCGGCCAGGACCTGGGCGCCGCCCGCCAGTTCGGCGATGGCCCGCGCGACGATCGGGTCGGGGGCGGGCTTGAGGTTGGCGGGGTTGCCGTCGTACCAGCCGCCGTACTGGCGCCACAGGTTGCGGACCACGAATTCGGGCTCGTCGTAGCGGGCCTGGAGGTAGGGCCGCTCGGCCAGGTGGGCCGGAGGCCGTACGGCGTGGATGATCTCGTCGAGACGGGCGCCCTCGTTGAGGAGTTTCAGGGTCTGCTCGACCAGGCTCTCCAGCCACTCGGCCGTCTCCAGCAGGGCCGTGGCGATCCGGTCCGGCCCGAAGACGGGAGCGCCGTGGCTGGGCAGCATGATCTCCGCGCCGAGACCGGCCGCGTGCCGGAGCGCGCGGGCCCACTCGGCCGGGTACCGCTGCACCTTCTGGGGATTGCCGCAGTTCGGCGCCACCCAGAGGAACATGTCGCCCATGCACAGCACCTTGCGCTGCGGGATGTACGCGATGGTCGCGTCGTCGGTCTCGCCCTTCACGTGGAAGAGCCGGAACGTCAGCCCGCCCCTGCTGATGGTCATCGTCTCGTGGTACGTCACGTCGGGCAGCCGGTAGACCGACGGCCATTCCAGCGTCGACGACTGGAACTGCCGCCGGTTGATCACCCCGTTGTAGCCGCGGGTGATCGCGTACCGGGCGAATCGCTCGGTCACCGCCTCGTGGGCGATCACGATGGGGCGCGGGCGGCCGAGGTCGGCGGCCTCGTCGTCGAAGGGGCCCATGCCGAAGACGTGGTCGATGTGGCCGTGCGAGTAGAACGCGGTGGTGAGGGGGTTGGGCGTCCAGGCGCGTACGGCGCGGAAGAGGTCGGCGGCCCCGAACGGCGAGCCGGTGTCGAACAGGATGAGGTCGTCGGCGGTGGCGAAGGTGATGGAGTTGCCGAACGCGGGGTACCAGCCGACGCCGTCGGCGACGTCGTGGACCTCGCCGCCGAAGGAGCCGCCGTCCAGGATGTCGTCCAGGTCTCCGAGCCAAGCCCGTTCTGCGTAATCGAACACGGTTTCAGGCATGGAAGATCGTGCCCCCTCTGCAGCGGACCGGTCCCAGAATGCGAGATCAACTCTTCCCCCGCCCGGCTGGCCAGGCAATCCGCGCTGATCCCAGTCCGCCGCCCGTGAAGTTGTGACATGTCACAATGAAGAGTGGACGAGACCCGCGCGACCGCGGCCGTGATCGCCGCGCGCTGCCTCCCCCAGGCGAACCAGATCGCCCGCAGGATCGTGGCCGAACAGCACGCCGCGCTCCGCGATCTGCCCCCCGACATGCGCGACGTGGAGATCGCCGCCACCGCGCGGCACGGCATCAGGCTGTTCCTCGCCCTCGCCCAGGGACACCAGCTTACCGGCGCCGACATGCAGCTCTTCAGGGACAGGACCGCCCAGCGGGTGGACGAGGGCGTGCAGCTCAGGGACCTGCTGACCGCCTACCACATCGGCTACCGGGTGATCTGGGAGACGCTCTGCGGCGCGACCCTGCCCGGCGAGGAGGAGGCGCTGCGCTACCTGGCCGCCCTCCAGCTGTCCACGCTGGAGACGGTGACGACGACGATCACCGAGGCGTACCTGGCGGAGCAGTCGGCGCTGGCGGCCGAACGCCGGGAGACGCTGCGGACGGTCACGCGGGCGCTCATCGCCGGCAGCCCCGAGGAGGCCGCCCGCCACGGCGTGGACCTGAGCCCGCCCTACCACGTCGTCGCGATCCGATTACCCCGCATGCCCGCCGCGGACGACCAGCCGACCAGGGCCGTCGCCTCCGGTCAGGCGATCATGGCCAGGCGCACCATGCGCGGCGTGCAGCGGGAGTTCGACGCGCTCGCCGGCCATCCCGTCCTCACCCTGCTGGACGGCCACGGCGGCCACGCCCTGCTCCCCGTCCAGCCGGCGGCCGACCGCGCCCTCGTCCGCCTGGCCGCCCGCCTCGAAGCCTCCCTCGGCGGCCCGGTACGGCTCGGCCTCGCGCACGCCGCCACCCTCGCCACGATCCGCCCCGCCGCCACCCAGGCCGCCCGCGTGGCCGCCATCGCCGAGGAGACCGACCTCCCCACCGGCGTGTACGGCCTGCGCGACGTGCTCCTCGACTACCACCTGAGCACCCCCGGCGACAGCGCCGACGAGCTGACCGCCCTGCTGGCCCCCCTGGACGACCAGCTCCTGGACACCCTCGGCCGCTACCTGGCCTGCGACTTCGACCGCCGCCGCACCGCCGCCGACCTGGGCGTGCACGCCAACACGATCGACAACCGGCTCAGCCGGGTACGCGACCTGACCGGCATCGACGTGCGCACCGCGCAGGGCCTGCTCCTCTGCGGCGCGGCCCTGACGGTACGCCGCCTGAGCTAGCGCTACTTCTTGGGCTTGTCCGCCGAGGACTCCCCGGTGGACAGCGCGGCGACGAAGGCCTCCTGGGGGACCTCCACCCTGCCGACCATCTTCATGCGCTTCTTGCCCTCCTTCTGCTTCTCCAGCAGCTTGCGCTTACGGCTGATGTCACCGCCGTAGCACTTGGCGAGCACGTCCTTGCGCATGGCCCGGATGTTCTCCCGGGCGATCACGCGGGCGCCGATGGCGGCCTGGATGGGCACCTCGAACTGCTGCCGCGGGATCAGTTCCTTGAGCTTCTTGGCCATCTCCACGCCGTAGGCGTACGCCTTGTCGCGGTGCACGATCGCGCTGAACGCGTCCACCGCCTCGCCCTGGAGGAGGATGTCCACCTTGACCAGGTCGGCGTCCTGCTCGCCCGTCGGCTCGTAGTCGAGCGAGGCGTAACCCCGGGTCTTGGACTTGAGCTGGTCGAAGAAGTCGAAGATGATCTCGCCGAGCGGCAGGATGTAGCGGATCTCGACCCGGTCCTCGGACAGGTAGTCCATGCCCTGGAGCGAGCCGCGCCGGCCCTGGCAGAGCTCCATGATGGCGCCGATGTACTCGGCGGGGGCCAGCAGCGTGGCCTTGACCACCGGCTCGTGGATCTCGGCGATCTTGCCTTCGGGGAACTCGGACGGGTTGGTGACGATCATCTCCCGGCCGTCCTCCATGACGACCCGGTAGATGACGTTCGGCGCGGTCGAGATGAGCGCCAGGTTGAACTCGCGCTCCAGGCGCTCCCGGACGATCTCCATGTGCAGCAGGCCCAAGAAGCCGCAGCGGAAGCCGAAGCCGAGCGCGGCCGAGCTCTCCGGCTCGTAGACGAGCGCGGCGTCGTTGAGCCGGAGCTTGTCCAGCGCCTCGCGGAGCTCGGGGAAGTCGTCGCCGTCGATCGGGTAGAGGCCGGAGTAGACCATGGGCTTGGGGTGCTCGTACCCGCCCAGGGCTTCGCCGGCGGGCTTGGCGGCGCTGGTCACCGTGTCACCGACCCGGGACTGCCGCACGTCCTTCACGCCGGTGATCAGGTAGCCCACCTCGCCGACGCCGAGGCCCAGGTCGGAGACCTTCGGCTCGGGCGAGATGACGCCGATCTCCAGCGTCTCGTGCTGCGCCAGGGTGGACATCATCAGGATGCGCTCGCGCTTGCCCAGGTGGCCGTCCATGACCCGGACGTAGGTGACGACGCCGCGGTAGGTGTCGTACACCGAGTCGAAGATCAGGGCGCGGGCCGGGGCGTCCGCGTCGCCGACCGGGGGCGGCACGCTGGCCACGACGTGGTCGAGCAGTTCGCGCACGCCCATGCCGGTCTTGCCAGAGACGCGCAGCACGTCCGACGTCTCGCAGCCGATCAGGTGGGCGATCTCCTCCGCGTACTTGTCCGGCTGGGCGGCCGGCAGGTCGATCTTGTTCAGCACGGGGATGATGTGCAGGTTGGCGTTCATGGCCATGTAGAGGTTGGCCAGGGTCTGCGCCTCGATGCCCTGCGCCGCGTCCACCAGCAGGATGGCGCCCTCGCAGGCCTGGAGCGAGCGGGACACCTCGTAGGAGAAGTCCACGTGCCCCGGGGTGTCGATCATGTTGAGCACGTGCCCGTCCCAGGGCAGCCGCACGGCCTGCGACTTGATGGTGATGCCGCGCTCCCGCTCGATGTCCATCCGGTCCAGGTACTGCGCGCGCATGGACCGTTCGTCGACCACGCCGGTGATCTGCAGCATGCGATCGGCAAGGGTTGACTTGCCATGGTCGATATGCGCGATGATGCAGAAATTGCGGATCAACGTAGGGTCGGTCTGGCCAGTCTGAGTGCGCACCGAAGTCCGTTTCGACAGGGTCTGAGGCGATCAACGGCTGGCGGAGCAGCCACCCTCCATGGTGGCATGTCCGGATGCCTTCCTTGACCACCCGCCGCGTCCTCAGGTGGCTCGCGGTCATCGCCGCCGTCCCGCTCCTTCTCATGCTCATTGTCGCCGCCCTGCTCCGGCTTGACTACGCCGGGACCCCGGCCGCGTGGGCCAAGTCCACCGGGAACGACGCGCTCTGGCTCGGCCACGCCTGGGTGGACGGCCGGCGCACCGCCGCCGACGTGGACGCCCTCGCCGCCCGGCTCGGCGCCATGAAGGACGTGTACGTGCACAGCGGCCCGATCGACGCGGACGGCACCCTGCCCCCCGCGAAGTACGCCAACGCCGCCAACCTGCTCACCTGGTGGAAGGCCCGCCTGCCGCAGGTGCGGATCTCCGCCTGGCTCGGCCAGACGGTCAACCCGGATGACGAGGGCTACCTCGTGCTCTCCGACGCGGCCGTACGCGCCCGGGTGGTGGCGGGCGCGAAGGCCCTGGTCGGCCTCGGCTTCGACGGCATCCACTACGACTTCGAGCCGGTCGACGACGGCGACCCCTCCTATCTGGCGCTGATGCGCGAGACCCGGCAGGCCATCGGCTCCGCCGCGCTCTCGGTGGCCACCCAGCAGATCGAACCCATGCCGGGCGCCGGATTCCTGTTCCGTACGCTGGGCGGCCACGGCAAATACTGGTCGCCCGGCTACTTCCGCCAGATGGCCGAACTCACCGACCAGGTCGCGATCATGACGTACGACTCCTGGACCCCCCTCCAGGCCCTGTACGGCGGACACGTCGCCCGCCAGACCGCCAAGGCCCTGGAGCTCACGCCCGCCACGACCGACCTCCTCATCGGCGCCCCCGCCTACCACGACCACATGGTCGGCCTCAGCGACTACGCGGAGAGCGTCGCCATGGCGGCGGAGGGCACCAGGCTCGCCCTCACCGACCACGGCCCCCGCCCCGGCCTCGGCCTGGCCCTCTACATCGACTTCGCCGCGACCGAGGAGGACTGGCGGGAGTACGAGGAGCACTGGGTCAGACCGGACTAGAAACCCGTGCGGGAATCGTCCGGGCCGAGCGGGCTGTTCGGGCTAGAATGACGGGGGCAGATGCCCCGCCCCGAGCTCTTGATTTGAGTGCCGGCCTGGGCTGTTGGTATCCTGTCCAACTGCGTGTGGCGCGCCCTCTCAATCGAGCCGTGCGCGATCCATCCGACCAAGACTTCACATCCGAGGCTTCTTTCGTGGCGAACATCAAGTCCCAGATCAAGCGCAACAAGCAGAACGAGAAGGCCCGGCTGCGCAACAAGGCAGTCAAGTCGTCCCTCAAGACCGCGGTCCGCAAATTCCGCGAGACCGCCGACCAGGGCGACGTCGAGGCGACCCTGATCGCGCTGCGCGCCGCCAGCCGTCAGCTGGACAAGGCGGTCAGCAAGGGCGTGATCCACAAGAACCAGGCCGCCAACCGCAAGTCGGCGATCGCCAAGCGCGCCGCCGCCCTCCAGGCCGCCAAGTAGTTCACCGCGTAGTTCATCGCGGTTTCAGACGAGAACGCCGCCTCCCGGCCGGGAGGCGGCGTTTGGCGTTTCCGGAGAGCCTTCGGGAGGCTTCGCGCGTATCCGGATTGCCGTCTGATCTCAAGTGGCAAATTGTCACGGTTTCGATATCACACGTGCATCGCCGCAGCGTATCGGCTGAATCACCGATTCCACTGACCCATGGTCAAGCGTCCGAAATCCCCTAAGGTGAGCCAATACCGGACATCGGGGCGGAAAGCTTGGGGGTCGTTGATGCGGGGGCGAACACCGCTGGTCCTGCGGCGCGCGGTCAGCGAGCCGCTGCTGCTGGTCGCCGCGTTCGGCTCCATCCTGCTCGCCACCACCGCCCTGGTCGCCCTGACCATGTACGCGGTGACGGTCGCCGAGGTCGGCGTCCGGCGCGCCATGGAGACCGCGCCGCTGGAGACCGTGTCGGCCCGGTTCACCGCGCCGGTGGACGCCACCAGCTTCCCGGCCCTCGACCGGAATGTCCGGGCCGAGTACGCCGAAACCTACGGCGACATCCCCGCCGAGATCAGCGTCGGCATCCGTTCCGACTCGTTCGCGCTGCCCGGCCAGGAGACGCTGGAGCAGCCGGAGCTCACCCGGTTCGCCTCGTACGAGGGGCTTGAGCAGCACTCCCGCCTGATCGGCGGCGCCTGGCCGCAGAACCGGCCCACCGGCCGGGTCGAGGTCGCGCTCTCCCAGCCCGCCGCCCAGGCCCTGGACCTCTCCGTCGGCAACGAGTTCCGCATCGTCGGCCGCCTCGACGACAAGCCCGTCGACGTCCGGGTGGCCGGGATCTTCCAGCTCACCGACCAGAACAGCGAGCGCTGGTCCGGCGACGACCTGCTGCGCCGGGGTTCGGCGATCGGCAACTACACGACCTACGGGCCGCTGGTGGTGCCCAGGGAGACGTTCGTCGCCCGGTTCGCCACGAATGTCACGGCGAGCTGGCTGGCCGTACCGGATCTGCGGGATCTGCCGCGGGAGGAGCTGCGGCCGTTCGCGGCGGCGGTGGCCGGGCTCGGCGACCGCCTCAAAGCCGAATGCTCGGCCTGTACGGCCTCCAGCCGCCTGCCCGACATGCTCGGCCAGCTCGACCAGGCCGCCCTGGTGGCCCGCTCCACCATGCTGGTGCCGGTGCTCCAGCTGCTCCTGCTCGCCGCGTACGCGCTGATGCTGACCGCGCGCCTGCTCGCCGACCACCGCAGGATGGAGGTGGCGCTGCTGCGCTCGCGCGGCGCGGGCAGCGTCCGGCTCGGCCTGCTGGCGGGCGCGGAGTCGCTGCTGGTCGCCGTGCCGTGCGCGATCGTCGCGCCGTTCCTGGCCCCGCCGCTGCTCCAGCTGGTCAGCTCCCTCCCCTGGTTCAGGGCCTCGGGCGTACGGCTCACGCCCACGCCGGACGCCACCACGTTCCTGATCTCCGCGGGCGTGGCCGTCGCCTGCGCGGTGCTGCTGGCGCTGCCGGCGGTGCGCGGCGCGCGGCGCACGTACGTGGAGGAGCAGTCCTCGCGCGGCCGGGGTGAGAAGCAGGGCCTGATCCAGCGGGCCGGCGGCGACCTGGTCCTGCTGGTGCTGGCGGCGCTCGCGGTCTGGCAGCTGCAGCACTACGGCGCGCCGGTGACGTCCACGAGCGGCGGCGGCCTCGGCATCGACCCGCTGATCGTGATGGGCCCGGCGCTGGCGCTGCTGTGCGGCGGCATGCTGGGGCTGCGCCTGGTGCCGATCGTGGCGAAGGTGGCCGAACGGCTCACCAGCCGCAGGCGGTCGCTGGCGCCGGCGCTCGGCGCGTGGCAGGTGAGCCGCCGCCCGCTGCGCTACTCCGGTCCCGTCCTGCTGCTGACCATGGCCATCGCGATCGGCGTGGTGTCCATCGCCACCGCCGCGACCTGGCGCAACTCGCAGCTGGACCAGGCCAACCACATCGCCTCCGCCGACCTGCGGGTGGCCGGCCCGGCCGCCGGCCCCGAGCTGGGCGTGCTCGGCCGGGGCGGCACCTACGCGAAGCTGCCCGGCGTGACCGCGGCCAGCCCGGTCTACCGGGGGACGGTCGAGCTGGGCGCGGTGGACGCCGCCTTCCTGGCGCTGGACGCCACCAAGCTGGACCGGCTGATGCTGCTCCGCCAGGACCTGGCCGCGGACCCGGTGGCCACCATCGGGCGCGACCTGGCCGGGGAACGACCCGAACTTCCGGCCGTGGAGATCCCCGGCACGCCGAAGACGCTCACCATGACCACCCGGGTACGGCTCGCGCAGCCCGAACTGGCCGATTCGTACCGGAACATGGTGCCCCGGCTGGTGCTGCGGGACGCGCTCGGGGCGCGGTACGAGGCCAGGGCCGGGGTGCTGGTCCCCGACGGCGCCGACCACGTGGTCACCGTCGACCTGGCCGGCATGGCGGGGCAGGCGGGTTCCCTCGCGTACCCGCTGAGCCTGACCGGGGTCCTGCTGGACGTGCCGGTGCCGCGGGCCGGGTCGCCGTTCACGCTCGGCGTGACCGGCCTGCTCGCGGACGGGCAGCCGATCACCGCGCCCGAGTGGACGGCCCTCATCCGGGGCGACGGCCAGCTGCCGCCGCCCGAGGCGGTGCCCGGCGGGCTGCTCACCCTGCAGGTGCCCAGGGCCAAGGCGGAGCGGTACGCGACGGACCAGGGCTCCGGATACGTGGCGGTGGTCCCCGGCGTGCCCGACACGCCGCTGCTGCCGGTCGTGGTCACCGCCGACATCGCCGCCTCGGCGAAGCTGGCCGTGGGGCGGGCGTCGCAGCTGTCCATCGACGGGCAGGAGACGGCGGTCATGCCGGTCGGGATCGTGACCGCGATGCCGGGGACGGCCGGGGACACCCCCGCCGTACTCGCCGATCTTGAGACGTTGCAGGCGCGGGACCTGACGACGGCGCGGGCCCCGCACCCGGCCACCGAATGGTGGCTGGCCACGCCGGACGAGCGGGCCGCGACCGAGCTGGCCAAGCACCCGGAATGGGATCAGACCGTGGTGGACCGGACCGCGCTGGCCCGGGAGCTGCGCGACGACCCGCTGGCCAGCGGCCTGCAGGGCGCGCTGATCCTCGGATTCGCGGCGGCGCTGGTGTTCGCGGTGCTCGGCTTCATGGTCAACGCGGCCGTGGCCGCGCGGGAGCGGATGACCGAGTTCGTGCTGCTGCGGGCGCTCGGCGTGAGCTTCCGGCAGGTGTTCGGGCTGCTCGCGGTCGAGCAGGCGTTCATCATCGGCCTGTCCCTGCTCGGCGGGACCGTGCTGGCCGCGATCGTGGCCACCCTGGTGGTGCCGCACATCGTGCTGACCGGCCAGGCCACCTCGGTGACGCCGGGCGTGCTGCTGGACATTCCGTGGGGCGCGACCATCGCGCTGCTCGCGGCCGTCGCGCTGGTGCTGTTCGCGGTGGTGGGCGGGCTCGCCCGCACGCTGCGCCGCCAGGGACTCGGCCGCGCGCTGCGCATCGGGGAGGACTGAGATGAACGCCTGGCAGCTGGTCCGCGTGCACCGGGGCGCGGCGGCCGTGCTCGCGCTGCTCGTCCTCACGGCGTCACTGCTGGTGGCGGGGCTGCCCCGGGGTTTCGAGGCCGCGTACGACGACGCGTTGAACGTCCTCACCGGCGACGCGGTCGCGCCGCAGGTCGACGTGGCGGTACGGCTGCGGCCGAACATCGAAGAGGACGAGTTCCACGATCGGCGCGCGTTCACCGACCTGGACCAGACCTTGCGGAAGGCCCTGCCGCCCACCCTGGCCCGGGCCGTCGTGCCCGGCGGCACCAGCCACCAGTCCGCCATCACGTGGGGCACGCCGGTCTCCGGCATCCTCGGCAGGGACACGCCGCCGCAACGCTTCGTGGACCTGGCCTGGGTGTCGAACCTGGACGAGAAGATCCGCTACGTCGAAGGCCGCGAGCCCGGACCCCCGAGGAGACTGGCGGCCGTCCCCGGCAACCCCGAGCTGAAGGACCTCCCGCTCTTCGAGATCGGCCTGGTCGAAGAGGCCGCCGACATCATGAAGATGCCGATCGGCACCACCGTGCTGCTCGGCAACAGCTACACCATCGCCGCCCAGGTCGTCGGCCTGTTCGAGGCCGCCGACCAGTCCGACCGGTTCTGGGAGCACAACGCCGAGCTCAAGCGCGTCACCGTACGGCCGCTCCCGCAGGCGGACGAACCCGACCTCATGGCCGTGGGCGTCATCCCCGACGAAGGGCTGCGGGAGCTGAACGCGCGGCGGGAGCTGTACTACTCCTGGGTGTTCGGCGTCGACGGCTCCAAGATCAACGCCCGGAACGCGCCCGCGATGATCCAGGCCATCGACGACTACCGGCAGATCGTCGAGCACCAGGCCGGCGACCACGCCACCGGCATCGCGCAGATCCCCGCGGCCATGTTCGAGCTGACCACCGGCCTCGACCAGCTGCTGGACAGGTTCCTCGCGCAGCTGCGCACCGCGCAGACGCTGATGTTCCTCATCCTGGGCGGACTGGTGGTGGTCGCGCTCGGCGTGATCGCCCTGTCGATCCAGCTGATGGCCGAACGCATGCGCGCCGGGCTCGGCCTGGCCAGGGCCCGCGGCGGCTCCATCGGCCAGATCGCCCGGACCGGCACCGGCACGGTCGCGATGATCGTGCTGCCCGCCGCCCTCCTCGGCTACGCCGCCTCCTACCTGGTGCCGGGGCCGATCACGCCGATCGTGCACGTCAGCCCCGCCGTCATCGCCGTGGCGACCATCCTGTTCGCGGCCGCGCGGCTCGCCTTCGCACACCGCAAACCCCTCCTGGACAGCCGCGACGACCTCGTCGTGCCCAAGTCGTCGCCGCGCAGGATCGCGCTGGAACTCCTGGTGATCGTGCTCGCCCTGGCCGGCGCGTACGCGCTGCGCAGCCGCGGCCTCACCACCGACGTGGCCGAACTCGGTTCCGACCCGTTCCTGCTGCTCGTCCCCGCCGCGCTCACCCTGGCCGCCGCGCTGATCACGCTGCGCTGCTACCCGTACCCGCTCCGCCTGATCGTACGGCTGGCCGGCCGGCGCCGCGGGGCCGTGCCCTTCCTCGGGCTGACCCTCGCGGCGCGCTCCCGGGGGGCGACCTCGCTGCCCGTGCTGATCCTGCTGCCGGCGCTGGCCGTGTCGGTGTTCGGCGCCCTGGTCTCGGGGGGCATCGCCGAGACCCAGCGGACCGCCGCCTGGCAGACCGTAGGCGCGCAGGCCCGGATCGAACGCGAGGCCGAGATCCCCGCGGACGTGATCGAGAAGGTACGGGCGCTGCCCGGGGTCACGTCCGTGCTGCCCGTCGCCAAGGGCACCGCGCAGGTCAAGACCGGCGGGCAGACGTCCACCGTGCTCGCCATGGACCTGGCCGCCTACCGGGAACTCGTGGCCGGCTCGCCGCTGGTGGTGCCGGATCCGCCGGTCGGCGACGGCATCCCGGCGCTGGTGTCGAAGAGCTTCGCGCCGTACCCGTCGTTCGAGATCGGGTGGCATACCCGGATGAAGCTCACGAATGTGGGTTACATCGAGAAGCTGCCCGGGCTGGCGTTCGAGACCGGCAACCTGATCGTCATGCCGTACGAGGGGCCGAAGCTCGCCGGGCTCCGCGACTACACCAACATCCTGCTGGTGGGCGGGGACGTCGACCAGGCCCTGCTGAAGCGGACCGTCGGCCTGGCGGACGCGACCGTGGAGACCGTCGACGCCGCCCGGGAGCGCATCGCGAGCGCGCCGCTGGCCCAGACGATCATCGCCAGCTTCACCATCGTGACCGTGGCGCTCGCCGCGTACGCGCTGGCCGCCGTCATCATCGCCCTCGTCATCGGGGCGGCCGACCGGGCGCGGGCGCTGTCCTTCCTGCGTACGCTGGGGTTGTCGCAGGGGCAGGCCCGGCTGCTGACCGTGCTGGAGGTGGCGCCGTTGATCGTGCTGGCCTCTCTGGCCGGGCTCGCGCTCGGGCTCGCCCTGCCCGCCGCCCTCGGCCCCGGCCTGGACCTGTCGGCGTACGCCGGAATCGCCGTCACCGAGTTCCCGCTGACCCTGACCACGCCCATCCTGCTGGCGGCCGGCCTGACCGCCGTCTCCATCCTCGGCGCGTTCGGGCACGCCACCACCGGCCGCCGCGTCGCCACCGCACTTCGAGTGGGAGAGTCCGCATGACCACACTGTCGGATCTGGAGGCGCAGGCGGTCAGGAACCGGCCGGCCTTCGGGGAGCACGCCCACATCCTGTGCGACAACCTGGTCCGCATCTACAAGACCGAGGGCGTCGAGGTCGTGGCGTTGCAGGGGCTCGACCTGCTGATCGAGAAGGGCGAGCTGATCGCCATCGTCGGCGCGTCCGGGTCGGGGAAGTCGACGCTGCTCAACGTGCTGTCCGGGCTCGACGTGCCCACCGCGGGGCTGGCCAGGGTGGCCGGGATGGACCTGCTGTCCATGACCTCCCGGGACCGGCTCCGGTACCGGCGGTCCGTCGTCGGGTTCATCTGGCAGCAGACGGGGCGGAACCTGTTGCCGTACCTGACGGGGCTGGAGAACGTCCTGCTGCCGATGCGGCTGGCGGGCAACAAGCGGGACGCCCGGCGGCGCGCCGACACCCTGCTCGAACTCCTCGGCGTCGCCGACTGCGCCGGCCGGCGGCCCGGCGAACTCTCCGGCGGCCAGCAGCAGCGCATCGCCATCGCGGTCGCCCTCGCCAACGAGCCCGAGGTCATCCTGGCCGACGAGCCCACCGGCGAACTCGACAGCGACACCTCCGAAGAGGTCTTCGGCGCGCTGCGCAGCGCCAACCGCGAACTCGGCGTCACCGCCGTGATCGTCACCCACGACCCGCTCGTCTCCGAACAGGTCGACCGCACCGTCGGCATCCGCGACGGCCGCACCTCCTCCGAGACGCTGCGCCGCACCTCCGTCGACGGCGACGTCATCGCCGAGGAGTACGCGGTCCTCGACCGGGTCGGGCGGCTCCAGCTGCCCCGCGACTTCATGAACGCCCTCGACATGGAACGCCGGGTACGGCTGGAGCTCGAACGCGACCACATCGGCGTCTGGCCGTCCACGCCCGGGGAGGAGAACAATGACTGAGCCACTGGTGTCGGTACGGGACCTGCGGAAGGTCTACCCGCGCGACGTCGTCGCCCTGCGGGGGGTCACCTTCGAGGCCCGTCCCGGTGAGCTGGTCGCCATCCGGGGGCGGTCGGGGTCGGGCAAGACCACGCTGCTCAACCTGGTGGGAGGGCTCGACCGGCCCGCGTCCGGGCGGGTGACCGTGGACGGGAAGGTCATCACCGAACTGCCGGAACAGGGTCTGCTGGACCTGCGCCGGGACGTGATCGGCTTCGTGTTCCAGTCGTTCGGGCTGATTCCCGTGCTGACGGCGGCCGAGAACGTGGGTGTGCCCATGCGGCTGGCTCGTACAGCGCCGGACGAACGCGACAGGCGGGTGGAACTCCTGCTCTCACTCGTCGGCTTGGAGCAGCACGCCAACCAGCGTCCGTACGAACTCTCCGGCGGTCAGCAGCAGCGAGTCGCCATCGCCCGGGCCCTCGCCAACCGGCCCAAACTCCTCATCGCCGACGAACCCACCGGTCAGCTGGACTCCCAGACCGCCCGTCAGATCATGCAGCTCATCCGCGCCGTCGTCCGCAGCGAGAACGTCACCGCCCTCGTCGCCACCCACGACCCCAGCCTGATCTCCCTCGCCGACCGCGTCCTCGAACTTAAGGACGGCGCCTTCTTGACCCCCGAACCGACCCCAGCCTGAACCTCCCAGCCGCTCCCCCGCTTCCGGCCGGCATGGCCGACTGTGACCAACGTCTTGGCCGAGTACACCTAGGTCGATGAGTGAGGGGACGGGAGAACGTGGATGTGTACGAAGCCGTGGACAGTCGCCGGGCCGTGCGGGCCTTCAGCGATGAGCCCGTGCCCAAAGAAGTACTTGAACGAGTGCTCACCGCGGCGACGCGGGCTCCATCGAGCGGGAACCTCCAACCGTGGCATCTGTACGTTGTGGCCGGTGAGCCCTTGGCCGAACTGAAGAAGCATGCGACGGCCAGGGCACTGGCAGGAGACCCGGGCGATGAGCGGGAGTATCCGATGTTCCCGGCAGAACTGACCTCGCCGTATCTGGACCGCTTTTCCGCCGCTGCTGCCCAGCGGTACAAAGCGCTGGGAATCGAGCGCGACGACCCCGACAGGCCCATGAAGATCGCCGCCTTGAACTCGGAGGCGTTCGGGGCGCCGGTCGTGCTGTTCTGCTACCTCGACCGGACGATGGGGCCCGGGCAGTGGGGGGACGCGGGGATGTACCTACAGACGGTCATGCTGTTACTGAGGGCGGAAGGGCTGCACAGCTGTCCCCAGGTGATGTGGACGATGTATCGCAAGACCGTCAGCCGCATAGTCGGAGCCGATGACACGCTCGCACTGTTCTGCGGTGTCTCGGTGGGGTTCGAGAAGGAAGACGCTCCACGGCTGCGTACCGAGCGCGCGGACATGACGGAGACAGTGAGTTTCATCGGAGCGTGACCGCCAGGCGGTCAAGATCTACGGGACGGATGCTATCGGCCGGTGCGGTTGGCGAGGATGGTCTGGACGGCGTTTTCGAGGGCGTAGCCGGGGTCGGTGCCGCCGCCTTTGACCTGTTCGTCGGCGAGGGCCAGGGCTTGGATGGCACGGGAGAGTCCGTCCGGGCCCCAGCCGTTGAGCTGGCGGCGGGCGTTTCTGATCTTCCAGGGGGGCATGCCGAGCTGGGAGGCCAGTTGGTTCTCGTTGGCGTTTCTGGGGGCTCCGGCGACTTTGGCGAGGGAGCGCAGGCCGCCGGCCAGGGCGCTGACGATCAGGACGGGGGCGACTCCGGTGGACAGCGCCCAGCGGAGCTGCTCCAGCGCCTCACCCGCTTTGCCCTCGACGGCCAGGTCGGCGACGGTGAATCCGCTGACCTCGGCGCGCCCCCGGTGGTAGCGGGTGACGGCGTCCTCGCCGATGCTCTTGCCGCTGGTGTCGAACATGAGCTGGCTACAAGCCGCCGCCAGCTCACGAAGATCGCTGCCGACCGCGTCCAGCAGCGCCTGCGCCGCGGCCGGAGTGATCGTACGCCCGGCCTGCCTGACCTCGTTCCTGATGAAGTCGATCCGCTCCCCCGCCTTGGTCAGCTTGGTGACCGTGACCACCCGGGCGCCGGCCTTCTTCACGCCGTCGACCAGTGCCTTCCCCTTCACTCCACCGGGATGGGCCAGCACCAGCACGGCATCCTCCCCCGGATTGCCGGCATATTTCACCACTTCGGCGATCACGTCCTTGGACAGGTCCTGCGCCGCCCGGATCACGATCACCGCCCGATCCCCGAACAACGAGGGCGACGTCAGCCGGGTCACCTCGCCGGGCTCCACCTTCCCGCCCAGCAGGTCATGCACCTCGGCGTCCTCGCCCCCCGCCCGGACCTCGGCGACCACCGCCCCCACGGCCCGATCCGCGAGCAACTCCTCATCCCCGACCACCAAGGTCACCGCCGCAGCATTCCCCATGCCACGCAGCATGCCACGCGGCCGGACCGCTCAGAACGAAACGGCTACCGGCGTCCACGAAACGTGCGCCGGAGGTCGTCGACCCACTCGTTGGGGATCTCCCAGGGGATGAAGTGACCGCCCCGGGCGTGGACGTTCAGATTGACGTGGTTGTACCAACCGGCGCGGTCGCCCTCCAGGAAGTTCTGGACGCGCTGGCCGGTGCTGACGCCGGGCGGGTTCTCGTACGCGACGAAGGTGATGCCGGTGGGGGCCTCGACGGGCGGGTGGCGATCATGCGACGGGGTCCACGGGTAGCGGTTGTTGTTGGCGTACGTCCGGATCGACGTGGCGATCGAATCGCCGGCCCAGAAGATGGTGGCATGGGTGAGCAGGTCGTCCTTGGTGAACACCGTCTCGATGTCGCCGCCGTTGTCGCTCCAGTTCGCCCAGCGGTCCAGGATCCAGGCGAGCATGCCCGCGGGTGAGTCGGTCAGCCCGTACGCGAGTGTGCTCGGGGCCAGGACGTGCGCGGCCAGATGGACGGCGAAACGCTTCTCCAACCTGACGATCCGGGCGTGGATGTCGGGGGGCAGCCCGTCGGGGATGGGCCGGCCGCCGCTGAGGTCCCAGGCTCTGTCGCCGTTGAACAGGGTGAGTTTCTGGCCGGAGCCGATGTGGATGCCGTGGAGCTCGTCGGCGTACTTGTGCCCGAGTTGGCCGGTGACGAGCGCTCCGACGTCGCAGCCTGCGGCGGCGTACCTGTCGTAGCCGAGGGTGCGGGTCATGAGCGTGTGCCAGAGGTCGGCGACCTTCCAGAAGTTCATGTCCGGGTTGTTCGTCAGCGGGGTGGAGAACCCGAATCCGGGGAACGAGGGGACGATCACGTCGAAGGCTTCCGCCGGGTCGCCGCCGTACGCGCCCGGGTCGGCCAGGGGGTCGATCACCTTCGCCCAGTGCCAGAACGTCCACGGCCATCCGTGCGTGAGGATCAACGGCGTCGGGTTCGGTCCCACTCCGGGCTTGCGCATGAAATGCACCGGCACACCATCGACCTCGACGCGATAGTGCTCGTAAACGTTGATCGCCCGTTCGGCCGCACGCCAGTCATAGTCCGTACGCCAATAGTCGACGAGTTCCCGCAGGTAGCCCTGCCTCACCCCGTAGAAGCCGTCCTCATTCCCCACATCGGCCGGCCAGCGAGTCAGGTCCAGACGCTGCCGAAGATCGCTGAGCAGGCTGTCGGCCACATGAATCGGAACCGACTCCAACGGAAAGGGCCGTCCCCCACTCGTTCCTTCACTCATCGTCGCCTCCCACAGCCACCCTGACCCCACAACCAAGCCGAGTCTTGCTCTGCCTGGCCCACGACTGCACCGAGCGACTCGCGAACCATCAAGCCGCCGACCTGCTCATCAAGCAGATGAAACAGCCGCCGGAGAAATGACTCTTCTGCCCGCCAGAGGTTCAGCCAATTCCTTCATCGCGGCCGGATCATACCGATCCGTCACACTTTCAGTGCCGCCCGTTCGCCTCCAGGGATTCGAAAGTGGAGCCGATCCGCATCGGTGGTTCAGCGGGAGGCGCGATCCGGACCGCGTGGAATCACCGCGAGACGGCCGTTGAGGGGGATCACGGCGAGGTCTCCGGTGCGGTCGGTTCGGTAGACGCGGCTGCCCAGCCAGGTGAGGCGGCTGACGGTGGTGGGGGCGGGGTGGCCGTAGGTGTTGTCGGCGCCGACGCTGATCAGGGCGGCTCGGGAGGCGGTCGCGGCGAGGAAGGCGGGATCTTGGCGACTCGAACCATGGTGAGGCAAATATAGTTAAACACATCATAACTATCCAAAAGGATCTACCCCCATGAGTCCCCGCACCGCGATCTACTGCCGGATCTCCGACGACCGTGAAGGCCGTGGACTCGGGGTAGCCAGACAGGAAGAAGACTGTCGTCGGCTGGCCGAAAATCTCGGCTGGACGGTCAGCCAGGTGTACGCGGACAACGACATCAGCGCCTTCAGTGGCAAGGAACGGCCTGACTACAAGCTGATGATCGACGACATCAAGTCGAACCGGATTGACGCCCTGATCTGCTGGCATACCGATCGACTCCACCGGAACGTTCGTGAGCTTCTCGACTTCCTCGACGTGGTGAACGGTCGGGACAAGATCAACCCCAACAACCTGTTCTCGATCCAAACCGTCAAGGCTGGCCAGATCGATCTCGCGACGTCAACCGGACGCGCGATGGCCATCACCTTCGGAGCATGGGCAGAGCAGTCCTCGGCACACGCGGCCGAGAAGATCAGGCGCAAGGTCGAGGAACTCGTCGAAGCTGGTGAAGTCCACAACGGCGGTCCCCGTCCGTTCGGCTACACGCGCATCTACCAAGGCGAAGGTCCACGCCGGAAGATCATCAGGGATGAGATCTGCGAGCCTGAGGCCGAGATCATCAGGGAGTGCGTCAAGCGTGCCCTCGATGGGGAATCACTTCGATCCATCTGCAAGGACCTCAACGCACGCGGCATCACGACGTCCATGGGGAATCCGTGGACTGTTCAGGCCATGCGCGGCATGCTCCGATCGGGTCGAATCGCTGGACTGAAGGAGTTCCATCGAAAGGTTGTCGGCCCGGCTAAGTGGCCAGCGATCATCGAGATCGAAGAGCATCAGCAGCTTCGCGCTCTTCTGGACCGGAAGGGTCGGAAGACGGGTGGCGACGACGCGAATGTCCGGAAGTACTTCTTGACCGGCTTCGTCCACTGCACCTGTACTCCCAAGAAGCCGAAGAAGATGCGGGTCAGCAAGGCACACGGGAAAGCAAAGTATTCCTGCCAGCCGCGCGCCGAGGGAGGTTGTGGCGGGCGAACCATCCTGTTGGCCGAATTAGAGAAGTTCGTAGAGAAGTGGATCGTGGCTCGCGCCAACGACCCCAAGGTTCTGGCTGGCATCGCCCAACGTCAGAACAACTCAGGCACGAAGTCGAAGGCTCTCATCGAGGCCATCGAGAAGGGTGAGAAGCGACTCGACTTCCTACAAGCCCAGTTGGCTAATGACGATGAGGACGAAGAGGATCTCGTCGAAGTTGTTGCAGCGGTTCGGAAGGTACGGGTACGGCTCCGTGAGGATCGCAACAAGCTCGCCAGAATTACATCCGCTACCCCGATGATCGGGATCGACGTCAAAACGCTGAAGGACGACTGGAAGGGTCTTGGACTCGATCGCCAACGCGCCATCACGTCGCTCTACATCAAGAGGATTCTTATCCATCCGACGAGTATTCGGGGACGCTTCGACCCTGACCGAATCGAGATTGAGCCTCGCTAAGCAGCTTCCTGAAGTGCGCGAGCGTTCGAGAATATTCGAATCGTCGCCTCGACCTGCTGATCTGTCAGCGGAGGGCACAGAGCGAGTAACTCTTCGACACAACGGTCCATAGCCTCTTCGAGGGACTCAGCACGGCTAGGCCGCTTCTTGCTTGTCACGAGTCTGAGATTACGGACCTCGATTCCCCACCTCTAACGGTGTATCAGCTACCCAATTGTGTGATAAAGGTCTCATCAACACGTAGTTGGTCCACCGTTTGTTGTGGTGATCAGCGTATGGTATGCGACCGAGACCTCTAGCGTTCGATACGGCAAGACGACCCCATTAGCGACACCGGCACGGATGCCAGACTCGTCGAACGGCTGTACCTAATCCCCTCGGACGAAGGTCTTGCTATTTATCCATGCCTTCAAGTCCGGCACGTAGAATCGAATCGTCTTCCCCCCAAGCTTGACGTGAGGCAGTCCGCGCGTCTGTATCTGATCCTTGATCCAGTCCTCCGAAACTCCCCACAGTCCTGCCAGCGTTGCAGGGTCGATGAGGGTGATCTCTGCCAGGACTTCAGGATCAACGGGATAAGTCGGTTGTGTCGTCACGCCCGTATTCTGGCTGACCGTCCGGTTGGCCGGTCACGGCGGGTGCACCCCACAGCACCCCGCTGCTACCCACTGCATCCTCTATCGGGGCGAAAATTCCGCAGTGGACCCGAGCCGATCTCGTTGTAGTTGATCACCATGCCCTCCGGCACCTTCGCGATCCTGCGGCCTTCAGATGATCGGGATGCGAACCGGACTCGGCCAGCGACGGGATTGGACTGAGGACGGCCGTGCTGAGAACTACCCGCGCCGCAAAAGAGCCCTGGCGTTGGCATCGAGGGCCCCAGAGCTAGGCCGCAACATGGCGAAGGTCGTACGAAGAACAACCGGGCGCGAAGCATATTTCCGAAGCCGTCGATCTTCCGCGCCTGTTATCAAACTTGTGGACAGGCCGAATTGGAGCACCCGCAGAAGGAGCTACCAAAGCTAGCCGCCTCCGACCTCGCAGATACGCCTAAGGCCGCGTATCCAATATGCGATCGTTATGAAGTGTTAGTGCGCTTTGCGAACCTATCCTCTAGGCTGTCCAGCCCATCCAAGGAGAGGCAAATGCGCACAGTTGTCGCGGTCATCGCTGGGCTTGTAGGCGCCGGCCTCGGCCTCGGAGCCGGTTATCTGGCCTGGTTATTGCTGTGGAGCCTACCGTGGCTCTCGGACCCTGTTGTGACCGAGAACGGGGTCACCACGATTAACGATCCATTTGACGCTCTCGGCAAGCTTCTGACCTACATTGGTTTCCCAGCAGTTGGCGCATTATTCGGCGCCGCGATACTGTTCGGACTAGCACGAGGAACGGCAAAGAAGTGAAGTATTTCACGTTGCCTACTGCCTTGGTACTGATAATCGGCTCACTTACCGGTTGCTCCGGCGCGCTATGGCGAAATGCTAGCTCAGGCGAACAAGTGTGCGCGGACACCAGGGATGCGGTTCGCATGGATTTCAGCGAGTCAAGCGCCATTCTTCGCGGTGTTCAGTCCGCCTCCTCAGAGGAGGATGCTGAAACTACAGCCAACAGTGGGATCACTCGCATGAAGAACGCCCTAACTACTATGCGCGATGGCGTGGAGTGCTTCCATAAAGACGATCGCGACTATGCGGAGAAGTCTCTAGCTAGCTGGAGCGACAGCCAAATGTTCGCGAACATCATGGCCTGCTACTACCTCGCACAACGTGGTGAGGTAACGCCCGAACTGTGCCAATTTAAGGAGTAGGGAAAGCAAGCCTTACACACGAACATTGCACGACTTGCGATCTAGGCCGCCGTAGCATAATCGCCAGACCCATCGGTTGCGTTGAGAATCTCATCAAGAATCTTGATGATGAACTTCGGATCATGTCCGGTGCCGTAGCTCTCGATCACATCGTCCATCCGACCACGAGCCCCATCAGGGCCGAGCGCCGACACCATGATGTACATGCAGTCGTGGATCTCGTCGGTGGTCTCCACGTTCTCGACGTTCCATGTACGCCAGTCGTCTCCGACCGAAGCCTCAAGCCACTTGATCGTCAGCTCATCAGCGCAGGCTTCCTCGGCCGAAAAATCCAGGTAGCCACGGTCCTGAACAGATTCGTTGATGTCCTCGATGGTCTCCTCGGCCTGGTCCTCTTCGGCCTCTTCCGAGTCCGCGTACTCAAATCCGAGATCGGTCAGCCACTCGTCCAGGATTTCAACGATGAAGTCGGCCGGACAGTCGGTGCCGTAGGTCTTCAGCGTCTCGGAAACCTTCCCGGCAGTGAGCTCTTCCCCGATGAGCTGGACGGCCTCGACGGTCGCCCACCAGACCGACCGGAAGACTTCGTCGTTGTCACCGATCCATGTCCTGAAGCTGGGACCGATGACGGCGGTTAGCCACCTGCCAGTGACACGAACTACGGCGTTACGGATCTCCTCCTTGGCGTCGTGCTCCTCGGCCACCTTGACCATGACCGGCGTACGGGTCAGTCGGTACTCGTTCTTACCGAGGGGATCCGGACGGCGAGACTCCAGAAGACCGGCCTCCTTTAGCTCGTCCAGATAGACGCGGATCTGGCGCTCCTTCACGCCCATGTACTTGGCCAAGGCGCTCTGGGAGGACCAGGCCCATTCGTGGCCACGGCCAACCCTGTCGAGCATTAGCCAGAGCCGGAGAGCACCGGACGAAATTTCGCTGGCAGTCATTGAGATGAAGATTTTGGCGCTGGCATCGCGGCTCACACCGTTCCGGCCACGATAGGTGTCTCCGGCGAACTCGACCCTGATCAGCTCATACTGGTTGCCTTCCTTGGTCCTGGTGACCCGGATCAGGCCAAGCTTCTTGAGCTGAGAGATTTCCCGCTTGATCGTCGCGGTACTCATGCCGGTCATCTCGGACAGTTCGTCATTCGTAAGAACCGGCCAGAACTTCTTCGTCCAGCGAGCGAATAGAACGGCCAGGATACGGATCCCGTTGTGCGAGATCTTGTCCGACCAGACGTACGTCTCCGGGAGCATGCCGAAATAGGTTTCAACGCTCTTACCTGCTATTATTTTCATTAGATGAAGCTCCATCCTTCATCGTGGACCCGGTACTCTTGCACAGTGCCGGGTCCTTTTCTTTTGATCTAGATTCACTGTAGCAGCGCGTAGTTTCTTGTTAGTAATGGTGGTTTCCACCAGACGGCTAGCAGAGCCGCAAACCCCCGATTTTGGCCCTGTTTTGTAGGGTTCCAACAAGACCTAGTTGGTACACCTAGCCGAAAGTTTGGAGCCAGTGAACCCGCAGGTCAGAGCCACATAGCTCAAATACCACCGCTGGGTTAGCTCACACAACACCGCTGGGTTAGCTCAAATAGTGCCTATGGATTAGCTCACACGGCACCGCTATAAAGAGAAGACCATATAGAGAAGAAGTAAGAAGAGAAGTTCCTGTAAGTCGTTCCGCGCTTCGCGCGTAACGGCGGAGGACAGAAGGGCTCGTCGGAACTGGTAGCCGAAGGAGTGAACCCCTGTTGAAGTTCGGGCCGAATTTTCGGCCTGAGTACTACGGCCACCAGTACACGGACTCGGCCTTCGGCCGGACCACTCAGTCATCTTCCTCAGCTACGTGTACACGGTCTCGGTCACCCGGATCGGCCTCCGGCCGGATTCTCACTCCGTAGCTCAGGGCTTTAGCTCATCGGCACAGAGCACCTCGGGAACGGCCGAGAATGAGCCTACGGCCCTATCCGGCCTCTTACCGGTCAAACGGGTTCCATCACACGGAAATTCGGCCAGAGGCCGACTCAGGGCTTTCTACGCACAGGCAAGGTACATAGGGCTCTCCGCGGCCTCCTAGATGGCCGTCTAAGGCATGGGGAACGGCGTGTTCCGTGTCAGATTCGGAACCGTCATGTACTTCGCCGGCAAGGAATCCATCAGCGACGCCAAAGGCTGCTGTACGCGATTCTGAGCCGCTTTCCCAGCCTCGTAGGCACTTGCCCACATTCGGCCCAAGAGGCCGTTAGCGAAGTCGTGAGACACCCTTCCTAGGGCTATTCAGGCCGAATCACTCATCGGCATATTCGTTTGTTGAGACCACCCGCTTGTTAGCAGCCCATCGGCACCGAACCGGCGGATTATAAACACTTTCCCCCTGCGTGCTCTACTAGTAATAGGAACAAGAATGACGAAAAAGAAGCGAAGCCTGCCTTAAAAGCGAGGAGCGCTCAGGAGGTACCAGCCCCCAGCGCTCCAGTTCTCCACTCAAGACCTCAGCTTGAATCCGAAAGAGCAAAAGAACATGCAAGACAATATCACTCTTATCAAGACCGGCGACGATCAGATCGAGTTTGTGAAGCAGCGCTTCGCCGCAAGCTCCACAGTCACCGCTTCCGAGAAGATCATCGACCGGTTCGCCTCCAGGGTGGACGTGCTGGGCACTGGTTGCTGGGCGTGGACCCACGAGCGCAACGACCCGAAGTACGGCGGCCTTCCCTATGGCCGATTCTTCTTCGAGGGCAAGCTATGGGTCGCTCACCGCTGGATCTACGAGCAGCTGCACGGACCGGTTCCCCAAGGGCTCGTCCTGGACCACTTTCTCGTCCCGTCCGGCCGTTGCATCGGGGCCCTCTGTGTCAACCCAGGCCACCTTCAGCCAGTAACCCAACGGGAGAACACGCTCCGCGGCTCTGGCCCGACCGCGATCAACAGCGCCAAGACTCACTGCCCAGAGGGTCACGACTTCGACGCCGTAAACAGCCAGGGCCGCCGAGTCTGCACGATCTGCCTCAAGGCGTACAAGCGCGAGTACAACCACCTCCGAGCCGCCCAGAAGCAGGCAGCGTGATGATCAAGATCGCTGGCCGCGTGACGATGAACAAGGCAGCCCAGACGTACGCGAAGAAGGGCTGGCCGGTCTTCATCGACACCTTCCTCGACGACCTCACCTGCGAGGTGTGCAAGGTCGCGCACAAGACTGCGGCGGACTTCCAGAGATGTACATGCGTTCTGTGCCACGGCGTGTACTCGGCCACCACCGACCCTGACCGGATTCGGGACATGACCAAGTACATCAAGAAGGGCATCATCTGCGTCCGTACGGGATCCGCTTCCGGTCTCGTCGCCATCGAGATCGTCCCTCCGGCAGGCACTCGGTCAGGAGGCCACCTGGAGAAGGCCGGACTACTCCCGAACACTCTGACCGTGCTGGACGGCCAAGTCGCCGGCTACCTGATCTACAGGCACCCGGGGGCAGGTATCCGGATCCGCTCCGGTGCGAATCGGCTCGGGCCTGGCGTACATGTACACGCTGACGGCGGATACATCCCGATGCCCACGAGCCGCAGCCGGAAATCCGGCCAGAAGCTCGCCTGGCTCGGTGACTCCCCCGACAGGGCCATTGCCCCCCTTCACCCCAGACTCCTCGCAACTCTCCGCGACAACATCGCCGCCTGAGAAGGAAAGACCCAATGAACATCGTCAAGACCAACCTACGACGCAACATCCGAAAGGCCGTTCACGAGGGGATCCAGGAGTCCAGCGCCGTCTTGGCGCCCGTGAAGGACGCGCTGAAGAGCGTTGGCCACGGATTCTCTGAGATGGCCGAGAGCCTGACGAAGATCGCCGACCGGTACGACGCTATGACCGAGAACTTGGCGGTCGTTACGCGGGTCGGGTCGACAGAGAGGATCGACCACTCGTGACCTACGTTGAGAAGACGTACAGCCGCCTGGATTCGCTGCGGAGCCAGGTACCGCTGTTGCCCGACGCCATGATTCCCGGCACTCCGCGGCGATGGGTCGAGAGGGATCTCTCCGCTTCCGAACTCGCACGTCAGGCTGTTGAAGTCCGTGAGGACCGGGTCGATCGAGTCGAAAATTCGGCCAAAGGCTTGAAGCCAACAGGCAACTCGAAGGCACCACTCAACCTCGGAGTACTCGACGCACAGGTAGACATCACGGTGTCGATCAGGGAACTGGAAGAGGCTGTCTGTGACCGGCTTGGCATCACTCCGCTCGCCGGCGCATCGGCCATCGATCGCATCACTCGAATCATCGCCCTCCTGTCCAGGATCGCCGTGGACGACGAGCTAGCCGAGCATGTCCTTGCTGAAGGGACCCGGCTTGAGAGAAGGGCTCGTCAGGCACTCGGAGACGATGAACCTGTCTACAAGATCAAGGGTCGCTGCCCCGTGTGCGACTCCGTGTCGCTCCGCGCCTTCCCCGATCGGCAAGTCGTCGTGTGCGTCAACTCCCAGTGTGTCTGTGACGACCTGATGTGCCTGTGCCACGCGACCAAGCCCATCCGGCATCGGTGGATCCACGACCAGTGGGATGTTCTCAACAACGAAATTTCGGCCGAAGAAAGGAATGCGGCGTGATGACAGCAAGGAGAGCTATGACTGACGATGAGGAGTTGTTCACGGCGGAAGAAGCTGCGAGAGAGGCCGGCTTGTCGGAGTCTGCCATTTACGTGTGGACCCACCGGGGGCATTTGAAGCCAGCTGGGAAAGTCGGCAAGTTCAACCAGTATCGACTGTCGGATGTGTTCACTGCCGAGAAATCGCGTCAGCGCAAGTACCGCCGCAAGGCCGCAGATATGGGTGCACAATAACCGATGATTATGGTATTATGAAACTGTAAGCCAAAATAGCCTTGGCGCCGCATTCCCAAAATCGGGCGAGCGCCACGTTGTATGCCACGAGGCCCGATCGAGATGAGGCTCTCGGGCCTCCATGTATCTCTAGACCTTGCAACTCAATCTACAGAACTCATGTCTTGTAAATAGAAGGTCCAAGGGTTCGGTCTTGGCGGGTCAGCGTTTACAATCCTGAACATCTTCATTCCTCGTCACGGCCACCTCTCCAGTCTTGGCGACATGTGGCGGAAATTCTTCCGACAGGAACTTTTTGTTTAACTGATAATCTTTGGTATTCTTAGTTGTATGTAGCCATGACGACCATTCGGCATCGACGACGAAGGCCCGCATATAGAAGGTGACGTTGACGTCATCCTTGCTGCCGACCTCTCCCCGAACGTACCATTTTCCAGTTTCTTCGTTGATTTCAGCGGCCTTCATCCAGAAATCCTTGTTGTTCTCAGCGCGCTGCGCCAACCATATTTGCTGCCCCTTTTCAACCCTTCCCGTGCCAGATATTTCGGGGCAGTAGGAGATCTGGCCATTTCTGGGCTTGTCGATCTCGAACGGAGTCGCTCCCTCACTTGGAGGCGCGAGAGCCATTGCCGCCACGCCAGCTATGACCATGAGCACCAAAACGAGAGCTATTCTTTTCCATCCCTTAAGCCAGGCTGGATACGGCAAGGAACCAAGCCCCCAGCCGATGAGGGCTCCTGCGATAGCTCCAATTGCGCCGGCGGCTAGTGTCGTCATGCCGTTCTGCTCCAATTGTCGGCAAAGTCGACCAGTAGCTTAGGGCACCGAACGAATCAGTCGTCGACAAACGTCGAGTTATACCCACATGGGATGGAACGATACAAACCGGCCCACGTCGCACCCAATGCCAACTTTCGTCGCTTTTGGCCTCTGACGACTAGCTATGTTTGTCGTATTTCAAACAGAGCGCGAAGAGTGTCTACTTCTGTGCCGTTGGACATCTCTTATGGTTGCGCGAACAACCTAAGAGACCCCTGGGTCCTATAAGCATAGGACTTATCGATCTTGACTCCCAGTAACCATCCCGGCGGAGTCGGCAAGATCGTTTCAAGAATCGGCCCAAGTGAAGAACTTCATACTAGCCCTAGATGCAGCCTTCCCTGTCAGTGAACAACCTCATGCTCTGCACCTACGTGCTCTTCACCGTCATCTCCTGATCTTTCTCCGAGCAGAGGTGACGACGGATGTCTCGCAGCAAGGGCCGAGCAGGACGACCTTGGAGGCGGGTGCGCGCTGCGGTACTGGCTGCGTCCACTACATGCTGGCTCTGTGGCAGGCCCATCGACCTCGACTTACCGGTTACGCATCGCATGAGCGCAACGGTTGATCACGTCGATCCCATCTCGCTTGGTGGCGACCCTCTCAATCCCGCGCTGCTTCGGCCGGCTCACCGATCCTGCAACAGCAGCAGAGGAAATCGGCCCCCGAAGCCCAGAAGGCGTCAAAGCCGGGACTGGTAGGGCTTGAGGACTGACTACTTGACGCCCAGAATTACCTTTAGAAGGTCATAGGCGGCGTTTCCGGAAATCGCGATGGCAGCCGTACTCCCGAGCCAGGAAAGTGCTGGGCAGATCGACATAATGGGCGCCAGCTCTGGAGATTCCCCTGGAGCGAAATCGCGAAATTCGGGATTGTCTTTGCGCCAGTCACGCAAGATCTCGACGATCTCACCTATGCCGTACCGGCGGTATGAGCCGTTGGCATCGAGTAGTTGCACTGCACGGAGCGTCAGCCAGTCGACTTCTAACTGAGGGCCATCGTAAGCCATGAAACTAACGAGGTCGGCAGTTCCGGAGAATTTCCATGCGGGACCATACGTGTCATTAACGTATTTCCGCCCTTCGGACAATGCGGCTTCAACCCACCCCTTTTGATGCCCTGCTTCGATTTCTTTTTGAAGCTCATCAAAATCCCGCTCATTGAATACGATCCGACCACTCCTCTGCTTGCGATATCCGGCTATATAGAGCTCCCAATCTGGCCCCGATCGAATATCGAGATGAGCGTAACTCTCTCTAATATCCTTGATGACTGACGTATTCGGCGGAGCGAATAGGATGGTCACTAAAGTGATGCGCTCCTCTCTGTTTCTCGATTTTTTGGCGGCACGAGAGAGTAGATCCAGAACGCTCCCTATTGGCTCAATCGAATGACGGAGAGATGAGGAAGAGTTCTCATGCAATGATGACATTCTTTCTCCATGAGTTGCCGCAGTCCCATTTCTTAATGCAGACATGACTGGGCGAAGGCCACCCCGGCGCACGTCGAGCATTGTCCGTGAGTGTAGTCGCACCATTACGGCCTGGACAGCTAGATACGTAAGTTCTCAGATCGAAAGCCTCGGCGGTCGATGCGGGTTTCGTACTGCTGGCGGATCGGTGGTAGCGGACGCGGAGAGCGGGGACCTCTTGCCCTCGAACCAGACCTCATATGGGTGACCCCAACCAAAGGCGATCTTTTTTTGTACGGAATGACGGGGGGACCTGGTGACCCGTGAATCCGCAGGTCGCAGGCACGACCGCTACAACGAAGACGATCACGGACCCGTTGAGTCCGCAGTGCGTAAGGACCTCGCCGAAATCGGCCTCGAAGCCGTCATGAGCGACTCGTACGCAGAGATCTGTTTCAACCTCGCACGCAAGCTCGACAACGGCGCCGGTATGGCTCAAGCCGCAGTCGCAAAGGAGCTCCGAGAGACGCTCAAGGCGATTGAGGAGGCGGCTGGTGACAACGCTAGCTCTGACCTCTTCGCCCGACTCGCAGCTTCGGTGCCCACCCCGGTTCGCAACGCCACGTAACTACTCCCGTCCGACGCTCGGGCCGATGGTTGGCGAGCTCGCAGCGGCCCTGGGCACGCCCCTGATGCCATGGCAGCAGGCCGTCGCCGACATCGCGCTGGAGTACGACCCCGTCACGGGTCTACTCGTGTACCGCGAGGTCGTTCTCACAGTGCCCCGGCAATCCGGTAAGACGACGCTGCTGCTTGCGGCCATGGTTCATCGAGCCATCGGATTCGGGACTCGTCAGCGAATCTTGTACACCGCTCAGAACCGGATCTCGGCTCGGAAGAAGTGGGAAGACGAGCACGTCGCCACGCTTCAGAACTCGAAGGAGTTCCGGAAGCTCTTCAAGGTCCGCAAGCAGCTCGGCCAAGAGGCGATCATTTGGAACAACGGCTCGACGCACGGCATCGAGTCGAACACGGAGAAGGCCGGCCACGGCGAGACGCTGGACATGGGTGTCGTCGATGAGGCGTTCGCCCAGGAGGACGATCGTCTGGAGCAGGCTTTCAAGCCCGCGATGATCACGCGGCCTCAGCCTCAGCTCTGGGTGCTGTCGACGGCCGGTAACTCGAAGAGCACCTACCTGCGCGGCAAGGTCGACACTGGTCGACTTCAGGTCAGCGAGGGCCTAGACGAAGGCGTCTGCTACTTCGAGTGGTCGGCTCCTCCGGACGCTGATCCCGGTGATCCCGCTACGTGGTGGGCTTGCATGCCTGCCCTTGGCCACACGGTCGCTGAGGAAGCTGTCGCTACCTTCTTCCACTCGATGAAGCTGACGGAGTTCCGTCGTGCCTTCCTCAACCAATGGCCGGACGACTCTCCTGACGAATGGCTGGTCGTTCCGCAGTCGGTGTGGAGCGAGTTTGTCGACGAGGACTCGGACGCCACCGATCCCCTGGTCTTCAGTGCCGACGTCACACCGGATCGAACGATGGGCTCCATCGTTTTGGCTGGTCGTCGCTCTGACGGGCTCGTCCATGCGGAGGTCGTCGACAGTCGCCGCGGAACCGGATGGATGGTTGAGCGGCTGGTCGAGCTCAACGAGCGCTGGAAGCCCGCATGCATCGTCATCGACGAACGCGGCCCTGCCTCCTCCTTGATTCCTGGGCTTGAAGCCGCCGGCATCACGGTCGTGAAGCCCTTCGTCCGCGAGATCACGACGGCGACGGCCTTCCTGTACGACGCGCTGACCGACACCAAGAAACTTCGCCACCTAGACCAACCCGAACTGAACTCGGCGCTGGCTGGAGCGGTGAAGCGGCCTCTTGCCGGTGGTTGGGCTTGGGCACGGACGAACCCCAGCGTCGACATCTCTCCGCTGATCGCTTTGACGAATGCGGTGTGGGGTCTGGAGCTCAATCCGGCTGCCCACAAGAAAAAGGGCTCTCGCCCGAAAGTCGCCTATCTGTGAGGTAACAAATGCCCAAGTTTTCTGGGCTGTTTCTGTCATGGGCTGGCGTGGTCATCGGGTCGATACTGCTCATTCTCGGAATCACGTTCGCCTTCGGTTTCGCCTACTCGCTCATATTGAGCGGGGTATTCCTCTTAACTGGCTCGCTTCTGTTCGTCGACACGGACGAGGAAATCTGCCGGAAGGAGAATCGCAAGTGAATCTCCTTCAGAGGGCTCTCCGAAGTCGCCGAGATGAGAAGCGGTACAGCTTCTCCAAGTGGGTCAACGACATGGCTGAAGGGCTGCAATCCCGACCGTTCTATGGCTGGTCGTACTCCTCGAAATTCGAAGAGGTTCAGAACAGCTTCGTTGGCTACATCAACAGCGCCTACAAGTCGAATGGCGTCGTATTCGCCGCGATGGAGTCTCGCAGGCTTCTCTTTACGGAAGCTCGATTCCAGTTCCAACGCTTAGAGCGTGGTCGCCCAGGTGATCTGTTCGGCAGCCCCGAGCTGGGCATCCTAGAGAACCCTTGGCCGAACGGAACGACCGGCGAACTGCTGGCTCGTATGGATCAAGATGTTAGCCTCGCCGGCAACTTCTATGCCGTACGCGAGGGAAGGCGTCTCCGTCGTCTTCGCCCTGACTGGGTGTCCATTATCTTGACGGCTTCACCAGATGAGGCCGTTCAGTCCGACGTCGCTGGATATCTGTACCGTCCTGGCGGGCTGTCTTCGAGCGCTGAAGCGCAAATCTTCCTTCCAAGTGAAATCGCGCACTGGTCGCCGATTCCTGATCCTGATGCCCAGTACCGGGGCATGAGCTGGATTACGCCAGTGATTCGAGAAATCCTCTCGGACAAGGCAGCCACGCTTCACAAGTCGAAGTTCTTCGAAAATGCGGCTACTCCGAACATGGTCGTCTCCTTCAAGGAGTCGGTCACCGAGGATCAGTTCCAGCGGTTCATGGAAGAACTGCGTGACGCTCATGGTGGCGCTGCGAACGCCTACAAGACCATGTTCCTGGCTGGCGGAGCGGATGTCCGGGTGGTCGGAGCCAGCTTCGAGCAGATGGACTTCAAGGCTGTCCAAGGCGCTGGCGAGACGCGCATCGCCGCTGCTAGCGGCGTTCCGCCGATCATCATCGGCCTATCTGAGGGCCTGGCCTCGGCCACGTACTCCAACTACGGCATGGCGCGACGCAAGTTCGGCGACCACTGGGCACGGCCCCAATGGCGGTCAGCCTGTGCGGCTCTCTCGTCGATCATCAACGTCCCGTCTGGGTGCCGCCTCTGGTACGACGACCGCGATATCGCGTTTCTTCGTGAAGACCAGAAGGACGTTGCCGAAATCCAGTCGATGCAGTCGCAGTCGATTCGGACTCTGGTCGATGCCGGATATGAGCCTGATGCCGTTGTCGCTGCTGTCGCGGCCGATGACCTGACGCTTCTTGCCGGTAACCACACCGGCCTCTTCTCGATTCAGCTTCAACCTCCGGTATCTGCCGATGCCTCTGATTCCACAAAGGATGGTAGCTAGCGGTGGATACTCTCCGCGATCTCGATATCGTACGCGCGGTCCCGCCTTCGGCTCTCCTGCGTGTGGACGGCGAAGACCTGAACGTTATGACCGTCCGGTTCTCACAGTTCGATACCTGGTACGAGATCGATTCTTACTGGGAAGGTCGCTTCCTTGAGCGCACCGTGAAAGGCGCCTTCAAGAAGACCATCAAGGAAAATCGGGACAACATCAAGGTCCTTTTCGACCACGGTTACGACCCCCAGATCGGCAACAAGGTCCTTGGCGCTATCGCGTCACTGACCGAGGAAGCCGATGGCCCCGTTGGAGAGGTTCCCCTCTTCGACACCTCATACAACCGAGACCTGCTTCCAGGTCTTGAAGCGAGCGTCTACGGCTCTTCATTCCGGTTCCGCGTTATCCGCGATAACTGGAACGACGAACCCGGACGTTCTGAGTACAACCCGGACGGAATTCCCGAGCGGACCATCAAGGAAGTTCGCCTCTTCGAATTCGGCCCCGTAACTTTTCCGGCTAACCCTGATTCAACGGCCGGCATCCGGTCCCAAACCGACACCTACTATGAGCGACTTCGTAGCCGTGACCCGAAGAAGGTCGATGACCTCTTTTCACGTGCTCGCGCTCTCCGCACCCTGCCTGCCGATGCCGCTTCCTTGGGCACTTCGGCCAGCAGCGCCGTGCACATCTCGACCGACGCGCCGGACCTTGTCCACCCGAACGGTCTTTCCGCAAATGCCAGGAGTCGCCTCCTGGACTTTCCGTTTCTGACCCAGAGGGATATCTGATGGATTTCAAGACAAAGCTCGCTGAAGTTGAGAACGAGCTGCGCAGCATTCACGAGGCTGCTGGCGACGCTCCCCTGACCGACGAGGCCCAGGCCCGTTGGGACGAGCTCAGCGCTGAGCGGTCGAAGCTGAACGCTTCGATTCAGAAGGACGACGAGCGTCGAGCCGTTGCTCGCGACCTGTCCGCCAAGCCCGCGAACGTTGAGGCTGGCGATGGTGCTCGAAGCGCTCCCGCTGTCCACATCACGCGCGATCCGTTCGAGGCGCTGGAGAATCGTTCCGGTCTGAGCGGCCAGGCGTACAAGACCGCGCTGGTCGAGGCGAACCTCCGTGCTGCGGAGTTCAAGATCGAGGACGGGGCCAACCAGTCCCACTTCGAGCGACTCCTGAAGCGCCACGGTAACTCCGAGGCTTGGTCGAAGAACCTCTTGGCTCGATCGCGTCCTGAGTACGCATCGGCCTGGAGCAAGCTCGTGACCGGCCGGTCGGAGTTGCTGACCGTCGAAGAGCGTGCGGCTCTCGCTGTTGGCACCAACGCTCAGGGCGGCTACCTGGTGCCGACGCACCTGGACCCGACCTTGATCCTCACCAACGACGGCTCCGCCAATGTCATGCGTGGACTTGCCCGCGTGGTCACCCTGACCGGTGGCGCCAACACCTGGAACGGCGTCAGCACCGCTGGCGTGACTGCTTCGTGGGATGGCGAGCTCACCGAAGTCTCCGACGACACCCCAAGCGTCTCTGGTCCGTCGATTCCTCTACGTAGCGCCAAGGCGCTGGTCGCGGCTTCGATCGAGGCTTTCGAGGACATCGAAAACCTGACCAGCGACGTTCTGATGCTGTTCGCCGATTCCCGTGACCGTCTTGAGGGCGCTGCTCACATGACCGGCAACGGCACCTCGGCTCCCCGCGGCATCTTCACCGCTCTGGACGCGAACACCAACGTTGAGCTGGTCTCGACCACGGCCGCGACCATCGGCGAGGTCGACATCCACGGGGTCTACCGTGCGGTCGGTCAGCGCTTCCGTGGTCAGGGCACGTGGGTCATGAACCCCGTGTACAACCTGGCGATCAAGCGGCTGGGCACTGCGGTTTCCTCGGCCTACTCGGGCGACCTGACCATGCCGGTCTCTGATCGGATCCTCGGCCGGCCTGTTGTGGAGACCGACGACGCTCCATCTACCCAGACGACTACCACGCGGGACAACGAGGTCGTGTACGGCGACTTCAAGAACTACGTGATCGTCGACAAGCCGGGTTCGACCAGCGTGGAGTTTCTCCCGCACCTGTTCAACACCGCCAACAACCTGCCTGACGGTCGTCGGGCCTGGTACATGCACTTCCGCAACGGCGGTGACTCGGTCAACGACCTTGCGTTCCGGCTGCTCCAGGACAAGACCTCGGCTTAACCGGCCCAGCGCCTCGTACGCCATGACGCTGCGGACGCGCTGCTCAAAAGCAAGGTGGAGCGGTCTTCTGCGGGGATACCGCTCCACCTTCCATCCCCGCATTTCCGTTTGAGGAGTTTCCCCTATGTCTCGGACTGTACGTGTCCGTCCTGCGTCCGATGGTGGGCATTGCGCTGTGCGCCACCCTGAGCACGGCGAGCACGTCGTGCCGAATCCTGCGCACGCATTCTCGGCTGACGATCCACTCGTTCGTGAGTACCCGTGGCTATTTGTCGCTGATCCGGAGGACGGCCCTCCGCTAGAGCAGGCAACCCAGGCTCCGGGAGAGAAGCGCACAACCAGGCGTGCCCGATGATGGAGGGTTCTGCTGTCGTCGGCCTGATCGATAACGGTTCCTGGTCGGCCTGCTTCGGCCTGTCGTTCCGGGATCTCATGCTCTACGACCTCGGTAACCAGCAGCGCTTCTACGCAGAGTCATGCGGTCAGCTTCGCAAGGTCACGGGCACGATGGGCCTGATCGCGGCCAGGAACGACATCGCCAGGGATTTCCTGGACAAGACGGCTGGCGAGTGGCTGTTCTTCGTCGACACCGACATGGGCTTCGGTCCCGACACGGTTGACCGGCTCATCGAGTCAGCGGACCCCGAAATTCGGCCGATCGTCGGCGGTCTCTCCTTCGCGCTCAAGCGGGTGTCCATCGGCGACTTCTACGCCGAGACGTATGGCATCAAGCCCACGCTGTACCAGTACCACGAGCTTGGGACCGAGGTCGGTTTCGCTCCGATCACCAACTACCAGCGCGACGCTCTGGTGCAGGTCTCTGGTACGGGCGCTGCGTGTCTCCTGATTCACCGGTCGGCTCTGGAGAAGATTCGGGCCGAACATGGTGACGTCTGGTTCGACCAGATCACACATCCGACTGGCGACAACGGTAAGCCCCGAACGTTCTCCGAGGACCTCTCGTTCTGCGTCCGCGCCCAGTCCGTTGACCTCCCGATCTTCGTGGACACGTCGGTGAAGACGACCCATGAAAAGGGTGCCCTCTACCTGGACGAACCCACTTTCGACCGCTTGAACTGTGCGAGGTGACACTTTGGCTCTCGGTGATACCTACGCGACGGTCGATGACTTGAAGGCTTACTTGTCGGTCACGAAGGACCAGAATCTTGACCTCTTCCAGGAAGCACTACAGACGGCCTCCCGGGAAGTTGAGCGGCACTGCGACAGGCAGTTCAACCGCGTGGAATCGGCCTCCGCCAGGGTCTTCTGGCCGAAGGGCTGCAAGGTCGTGACGATCGATGATTTCCACAGCACGGAGGACTTCCTGATCAAAACCGACCTGAACGCCTCTGGTTCGTTCAACGTCACGTGGCCTTCGACGGGATACCAGCTTGAGCCGTTGAACGGGGTTGTCGACGGCGAAATCGGCTGGCCGTACTTCCGGATCCGAGCTCTTGGTAAGAACGCTTTCCCGGTTTTCAGCGATCGAGCCAGCCTTCAGATCACCGCGAAGTGGGGGTGGTCGACTGTTCCCGCCCCTGTGAAGCGGGCGACGTTGGTCATCGCCAGCGAGACCTTCAAGCTGAAAGACGCTCCGTTCGGCGTGTCGGGCTACGGCGAGTACGGCCCAGTTCGCATCAAGAACTCGCCAGTCGCCATGCGCATGTTGGCGCCCTATCGGCTGAACGCCGTGAGGGTCGGCTGACATGGCTGAAGCGACGCTTGACGAGATCATGCTCGGGATCGCTGAACGGCTAGACACGCTCCCTGAGCTGAACACCGTCGACTATGTGCCGGACGACATCACCCCGCCCATCGCTGTCGTTGGTGTTCCTCCGATCCCGAATTACCACATGACGATGAAGCGCGGCACGTACGACATCCGGCCAACCGTGACGGTGCTGGTCGGCTCTGCCTTGGACAGCGACGGCCAATATCTGCTGGCCCAGTTCGCTAGCCCTGTCGGGGAAAGGTCCATTCCCAAGGCGATCATGGGCGATCGGACACTTGCCGGTCGCGTTGATGACTGCGTTGTCGACTCCTTCCAGCCTCTCGGCATCGAGGAAGTCGGCGTGCTCAATTACTACGGTGGCGTCTTCACGCTCCGGGTTCTAGCAAGAGGTGACGGAGTATGACGAAGACCGCCTACAAGGTCGTCGGCCCACATCCCGTTGCCGGTATCTGCGCTGGTGAGACTGTCCAACTCGACGACCAGGCCGTGAATATTCCGGCTCTGATCGCTGGTGGACACATCGAGATCCTCAAGCGACCGGCAACCACTAAGACCGAGACGAAGGTCGCCGAGGAGGTCGCAGCCTGATGGCCAATCTCGTCATGACCGACTGCACGGTCTTTGTCGGCGGATACGACTTCACCGCGGACTCCAACAAGCTCTCCCTCAAAGCAGAGGTCGAGGACAAGGAGAACACCACCTTTGGCGGCAACGGCTGGAAGTCGCGTGTCGGTGGTATCCGTGACGTGACCCTGGACACTGAGGGCTACTGGCAGTCGGCGACGACCGACGCCATTGACCCGCAGACGTTCGGCAACCTGGGCACGGCAAACCGAGCGGTGACCGTCTCTGCGACCGGAGCAGCCGCTTCGCCGGCCTACTTCTTCCAGGGCGGCTCGTTCAACTACGAGATGTTCGGCGCCATCGGTGATGTCACGCCCTTCGCGCTCGGACACAAGGGAACCAGCAAGTACGGCCTGATCCGAGGTCAGGTGACGAAGTCCAAGGGGCTCGTCTCCGCTACAGGTGCTTTGGGGTCCGCGGTTGACCTCGGCAACGCGGCGAACGGTCAGACCGTGTACGCCTCCGTGCATGTCTTCTCGGCTGGCACGACCATCACCTTGACGTTGGAGCGCGACGACAACGCAGGCTTCGCCAGTCCGACGACGATCCACACCCTGAGTCCGATCACGTCGGCAGGTTCGACGTTCATCGTGCAGAGCACGTCGTTCAGCACGAACAACTTCTACCGGTTCAACGCCACGGTGATCACGGGATCTTTCACGCTCGCTGCTGCCATCGGCATCGGCAGCTAACCCCTTCCAACTTTGTTGAGCCGCTCCTCATGGGGCGGCCTTTTGCATGCAAGGAGTCTGCCGATGGCGACCTTCGTCTACATCGACCCCGTCATCACCATCAACTCGGTTGACCTGACCGACCACATCACCAAGGCAACGCTGAAGATCGATGTGGAAGACAAGGAGACCACCGCCTTCGGTTCGGCCTGGAAGACCCGGCTTGGCGGCCTGAAAGAGGGCACGGTCGAGCTGGAGTTCAACCAGGACTTCGCGGCCTCCGAGGTCGATGCGACCATTTGGCCTTTGCTCGGCTCCGTCACCGCGATCACCATCAAGCCGACCTCAGGCTCTACTGCGGCTACCAATCCGCTGTACTCCGGGAACGTGCTGGTCAAGGAGTATGCGCCCCTTGACGGCTCTGTAGGCGACGTGGCTAAGACCTCGGTGTCCTGGCCTACCTCTGGCGCTGTTGCTCGCGCGACGAGCTAAAGCGTTCCGGCATGGGAGATCCCATCTACATTGCGGGTACCGAGGAGCTAGTTGCTCTTGCTCGCCGGCTGAAGGAAACCGGGCAGAAGGAACTCCACAAAGAGCTTGGCAAGGCAGTCCGAAAGGTCTCCACGCCGATCGTCGGAGACCTGAAGCAGGCCGTCAAAGCTATTCCGGTCACTGGGTCGAGAGGTAGAGGGTCACGTGCCCGAGCCGAATTCGACCTAGACCGTATGAAGAAGCTCACGGAGAAAAATGCTCTGAGGGCTGCTTCCCGGGCTGGTCTGCGAGACACAATCGCTCGTGCTATTCGCTCTGACCTGAAACTGTCCGGCCGATCTCCCGGTGTGAAGATCTCGGTTAAATCCCAGATGCTTCCTCAGGACCAAAGGTCTCTTCCCAAGAAGCTCGATTCTCCCAATGGGTGGCGACACCCTGTGTTCGGAAATCGGGAGAACTGGGTCAATCAAAATGGTCGCCCCTGGTGGATGACCACGATCAAACCACACGCTGACAAGGCACGCGACGAAATCCTCGATGCTGCTCGGCAAGTTGTTGAAAGGGCTGTTCAATAATGATCGTCACGTACACGCCGCAGGGTGGTACCGAGGAGACTTGGGATTACAAGCAGGCTGATCTCACCTCCGCTGAAGCTGAACTCGTTGAGGACGCGACCGGACTCACCATTGATGAGTTTGAGGTTGACCTCATGAAGGGCCGAGTGAAGTGCAAGCGTGCTTTGCTCTGGCTCCACATGCGCAAGGAGCATCCGAATCTGCGGTTCAGTGAGGTGGATTTCAAGGTCGGTGACCTGAAGACCGAGTTCGACCGCGAAGAGAAGCGAGAGCTTCGTGAGCGTCTTGAGAAGTCCGGTCTGAGTGGTCCGCAACTCGAAATGGCTCTCAAGCTTCTGGCCGATGACGAGCCCGATGAGCCGAAGCCGGTGAAGTCCCCAAAAAAGGATTCTGGCGCGACCGACGCCTAAAGTACACGCCGCTGCTCGGGCATCTATTCGGCCTGCATCCGTGGGACATAGATCGTCTGAGTGTCGCAGAATTCCGCGCCTATCAAGGGTTCGCGGATGAGTGGGTTGAAGCCCACAACAACTAAATAGTGCGAGGGAGATGTCGTGGCCAACTCGTCTCTGGTATTCCGGCTCTTTGGCCGCGACATTTCCCTTGGCAGTGCTCTTCAGGGTGCGGGCAACAACGCCGAAATCCTGAACGCTCGACTAAAGAGTGTCGGTTCCGGCGTCACCGCTTCTTTCAGTACGGCGACCAAGGGTGTCTCTCTTCTTGGCCTCGTCGGTGCTGGAGTATTCGCCGGAATGTCTGCCGGTATGGCCGGTGTCGGTCTTGGAATTGCCGGAATTGGTATTGCTGCCGCCGCTCAGAGCAAGGAAGTCAAGTCGGCTTTCACCGATTTGGCCAAGGACGCCAGGGCGACCATCACAGAAGCCGCGATGCCTCTGGTACCAGTTCTTACGAATGTGGCCAAGCAGGCAGGAACGCTTCTTAAGCCGCTTGAGGATTCCCTCGGCAAAGCGTTTACCGCAATGGCTCCTGCTCTCAAAAGCTTCACAGGATCACTCGTTACTGGGATTAAGCCCGTAATCGCGTCCATAGGTCCTATCGCGACTGCCGTTTCGCCACTAATTGAGTCGCTCGGTGCTGGTCTTGTACCCGTCATGTCCGCCCTAGCTGGCACTTTGACAATAGTCGCTCAAACGGCCGGAAAATTCGCGCCACAGCTTGAGCAAATGTTTGTCGGAATAGGCCAGATCATAACGGTCTTAGGACCTTTGCTTTCTGGACTAATTCAACTCGGGGCTCCGATCATTGGCCCTCTCCTCAGTCTTATTGCTGGTCTGGTAGGCCAGCTTTCCACGGCACTTATGCCGGTATTCGCACAACTCGGCCCAATTATCGGCCAGATTCTAACCGCGATGAATCCACTGGTACCTGCCATTGGATTGCTTTTTGCCGCACTGACTCCGCTGCTTGTGCCCATAGCACAATTGATTTCGCAACTCGTCATCGGACTAGTACCCGTTCTCGTACCTATCATCGGCCTTTTGGCCAAGGTGGCTGGCCAGATCGTCGCGCTACTAGTTCCGGCCCTGAAATTCATCACGCCCATTCTGGTGACGGTAATCGGCTGGATCGGGAATCTGGCCGAGTTCATCCTGTCCGTACTTTCCGGAGCCATTTCGTGGCTCGTCGAGAATGTGCCCAAGGCTTGGCAACTCGTTAAGACGGGAGTCGGAGCAGCCGTCAACGGCGTGAAGGCGATCATCTCGTGGTTCGGAAATCTGCCGGGATTGATCGGTGGATGGTTCGGCCGAATGAAGGATCGAGCCGTTGCCAAGGCCGTGGAATTGGTCACCTGGATCAAGGGCCTTCCTGGACGGATTAAGTCTGGGCTCGGAAATCTAGCCTCCAATCTGCTTAGCGCTGGTCGTGACCTGATTCTCGGTCTGATCAATGGCGTAAAGCAAATGGCTGCCAACGTGATCAACGCCGTGAAGGGCGTGATCGGCGACGCGATCCAAGGTGCCAAGAATCTGCTCGGAATCGCGTCTCCCTCGAAGGTGTTCACCTGGATCGGCCAGATGACCGGCAAGGGTCTGGTTAAGGGCCTGCTCGGAACGCTGACGGAAATCAAGTCGGCCTCCAAGAAGATGTCCGACACGGTTCTTTCTGCCTGGAAGCAAAAGCGCATTTCCTTCAATGCGGCCGAGTCGCTTCTTTCGGTCATCAGCCAAGGGAACACGAAGCTTCAATCGCTGGCGAATAAGCGCGAATCGATTCTCAAGCAGATCGAGGATGCTCACAAGTTCGCGGTCGATATTGCCGATAAGGCTCGTGGCACGGCGGCCTTGACGAGCCTCGATCTCGGCGAAGGCAAGAAGGTCACCGCTTCCAAAATTCAGGCTCAGATCTCGATCAAGCTAAGCCAGATCAAGCGGTTCTCTGCGGTCGTCAAGCAATTGGCCGCTCGGGGACTCAACAAGTCGCTGCTTCAGCAGGTAATCGAGGCAGGTCCAGAAGAGGGTCTGGCTCTCGGTGAGGCGCTTCTTGAGGCTGACGCTGGGACTCTGACCGCGATTAATTCGGCCCAGTCTGCCATCAACACGGCCTCAACGTCGCTGGGGAATCTCAGCGCAGACGCTCTATATGACAGCGGAGTTCAGGCCGGCAAGGGCTTCCTGACCGGTCTAGCCGCACAGAAGAGCGCCATTCTCGCCGCGATGGACGACCTTGCCAATGCTCTGGTTCAGCGTGTCCGCAAGGCTCTGAAGATTAAGTCTCCGTCCAGGCTCCTACATGAGCTTGGAGCGTTCAGCGGTCAGGGATTCGTCGGCGGAATCAACTCGACTCTGGACAGCGTCGCCAACGCCGGAGAACGGCTTGCCGGTGCTGCTATCCCGATCGGTCGTCCGACTCCGGTCACGCCGCAATTCGGCGCGAGAGCATCCGGCTCTCCTGGAAACAGTGATGTCCGAGTAGTCATCGATGTCACCGGAGCCGACCAGGACATGATCAAGATGATTCGCAAGTGGGTCCGAATCGAAGGCAGAGGCTCTGTTGATCTGGCCTTCGGTAAGGGCTAAACGATGACGTCCACAAACGTCAGGGGATCGCTAGAGAAGGGAGAACGATAATGGCCTTTTCAAGTGATCCCCTTGACGTAGTCGTCGAGCTATACATCAACGGTGCTTGGACGGACATCACGACAGACGTCCTGGTTCGGGACGGCATCTCCATCACTCGGGGACGACGAGATGAGGGCACCCGCACCGATCCGTCAAAGTGCAACCTCAGCATCAAGAACGTTGACGGGAAGTACTCGCCGAGGAATCCGAACTCACCGTATTACGGAAAAATCGGCCGGAACACGCCTATCCGCATCTCTGTAGATACAGACGTTAGGTTCGTCGGAGAAGTGTCTTCATGGCCTTCTCGATGGGATTTATTAGGCAACGACGTCTGGGTACCGGTAGAAGCTGCGGGCATCCTCCGACGCCTTGGTCAGGGTTCAGAGCTGCTCCGCAGCGCCATGTATCGCGGCCTGACCATTCCGTCGTTGACGGCTCCCGCCGTTGCCTACTGGCCGTGCGAGGACGTTGCAGGATCTTCGTCCCTGGCGTCCGGCGTCGGTGGTCCGCCGATGACGATCACCGGTTCTCCGGATCTGGCCGCATACGACGGCTTCGTGTCCTCGGACCCGATCCCCTTACTGGAAGGAAGCGTCTGGAACGGCGTCGTGCCGTACTACGCGAGTAGCAACGAGGCGACTCTCCGGTTCCTTCTGGCTGTTCCCGACGCCGGTATCTCTGGCGACCAGGCGCTGATCACGATGTACACGTCCGGCTCCGCCACCCAGTGGCTAATCCGGTACGACGACTCCAGCGGAAACCTGAAGGTCCAGTCGTACGACGCGGACGGCGGCGTGCTGCTCGACACAGGCTTCATCGCGTTCCCCACCAAGGGCCTGAAGCTTCGCGTCTCTCTGGACCTGGAGCAGAACGGGTCCAACATCGACTGGGTTATCTCGACCCTTGAACCTGGGGCTCCGTCCGGTCTGACGTTCAACGGGACTCTCAACTCGCACACGTTCGGTCGCGTGAATCGTGTCGTTGTAGCACCGGGCGGTTCGGTATTCGACACGGCCATCGGGCACGTTTCCGTTCAGGCGACGATCACGTCCGTACACGACCTCGGTCCGCAGCTTGCCGGATATGACGGAGAGACGGCCGGTCGTCGGATTGAACGCCTGTGCGATGAGGAGAGCATCCCCTTCTCGTCGGTCGGAGACCTCGATGACTCGACCAAGATGGGCGCCCAGAGGACCGATACCCTTCTCAACCTCCTGACCGAGGCCGCGGAGTCCGATCTGGGAATCCTGTATGAGCCGAGGACAGCGCTCGGGCTGTCCTACCGGACTCGCTTGAGCCTCTACAACCAGTCAGCCGGCGTCGAACTGGACTACGAAGCCGGACACCTTGCACCTCCGTTGGAGCCGATCGACGACGACCAGGCCGCGCGGAACGACATCACGGTAACCCGCAGGGACGGATCATCCGCCAGGGCATCGCTGGACACTGGGCCATTATCGACCGCTGATCCTCCGCTAGGAGTCGGCAGGTACAGCGACCAGGTCACGATCAACGTCCAGTCGGATGGTGATCTGCCGAATCAGGCGTATTGGCGGTTGCACCTCGGCACGGTGGACGAAGCCAGGTATCCGCAGGTCTCCATGGACTTGTCGAGCCCTGGAGTGTCCGGCGACTCCGGCCTGACCCAAGACATCATCGACATGGACATCGGCGACCGACTCACGATCGAGAACCAGCCTGCTTGGCTTCCTCCTGATCTGATCAGTCAGATCGTCTACGGATTCTCGGAACGGATGGCTCCGTACGACTGGGACATCACGGTGAACTGTACTCCGGAATCGCCCTGGCAGGTAGCCGAGTACGGCACGGCCAGGTACGGCACGGAGTACAGCACCCTGAGTACCAGTGCCAACAGCTCGACCACGAGCTTGTCGGTGGCGACGAGCAAGGGTCCTTTCTGGACGACGGCGCCAAGTGACATGCCGATGGACATCGTCGTCGGTGGCGAACGTATGACCGTGACCGCGATTTCCGGAGCCAGCTCTCCGCAGACCGTCACAGTCACCCGCAGCGTCAACGGGGTTGCCAAGTCGCACGTGTCCGGCTCCGCGGTGAAGCTCTTCACCCCAGCAGTTCGGGCGTTCTGAGGAGGGAAGCTATGCCGGACATCACGAACGGCGAACTGGTGACAGCCACAGACTTCCCTCCGTCCGTTTACGTCTTCGACGACACCAGACAGTCGGACATCTCCAGCACGACGTACATCTCCGGTAGCCCGATCGTGTCCGTCTACTTCGTGGCACCGACGTCCGGCAGGGTGTTGCTGACCATCGGCGGAGGGTTGCAGGACTCTGGAACGGCCAACCGTGTTCACCTCGCTCCAGTCATCCGCGAGGACGGCCCTGACGGAGCCACCGTTTTGGCGGCCAACGTGGTCACGAGCGGAGTCGGTTGTCCTGAGCAGACCACCTCGTTCATGTATGTCTCGCGAACAACTTTGGTAACCGGACTTACACCGGGTCGTACCTACTACGCGCACACGGCGCACAAGGTGTCCGGAGGTTCAACCGGCGACATCGCTTCCAGGGATCTGACGGTGGTGCCAGTTCCATGACCGACTACCGAGCAGGCACCACGATCAACGCGCTGGACTTTCCGCCTGCTGTCTTCAACAGGGACTCCACGGACATCACGGTTGCCTCAACCAGTTATGCGGACGGATCTCCGCAGGTTTCAACCACATTCGTGGCTCCAACTTCCGGCCGAGTTCTTTTGACGGTCGGCGGAGGTCTTCGTGGGGATGGGACTCGCCGGCTTCACCTTTCGCCTGTTGTCAAGGAGACCAACGACTCCGGCACGACAATCCTGGCGCCGAACGTGGTCACTCGCGGAGTAGGAGTCCAGGAGAACGCGACCGGCTACGTGTACTACAGCCGGACGACTCTCCTTGAGGGCTTGAATCCCGGACAGGTGTACTTCGCCAAGACTCAGCACAAGTCCTCGGCTGCTACCGGTACTGCCGGATTCGATTCCAGGGACATCTACATCACACCGGTTCCGTAGGAGGATTCGTGACAGATATCCTCGTCGGCTCGAAGGTCAAGGCCGCTGATTTTCCGGTCTCGGTGTGGGAGCAGGACACGACGGAGATTAGCGACGCGACGTCCACGGCGTTCATCACCGGAAGCCCAACCGTTGACGTTACGTTCGTGGCTCCAACCAGCGGCAAGGTCCTGATGTTCGTTGGTGGAGCTGCTAGGGCCAATACCGGCGACAACCGGCTGTTTATGGCCGCCAACGTGTTCCTGGGGACCAATGCCTCCGGCACGGAGGTACTCGCGTCCAGCGTGCAGCTCACTGCATGTGGCTGGTCGCTGGCTTCAACCAGCTATTACTACCAGAACCGATCTTTCCACCTGACCGGACTAACTCCTGGTTCCACTTACTACGCTCGCAGCATGTACTCGGTCACCACTTCGGGCGCGACGGATGGTCGATGCGATATCTCATGTCGCGAAATCGGTGTAATCCCAATCCCGTAGGCGAGGCACCCCATGACCGACGTCATCAACATATTCTCTGGTATTGCCGTTATCGTTGGCGGAATAACCGCCCTCGTTGTTGTGCGGAAATCTCTGAAGAAGCTCTCCGACTTCATGGACGACTGGAATGGCGAGCCCGACCGTCCCGGAGTTCCGGGCCGTCTCGGCGTCATGCAGCGCCTGGAGGCCATCGAGTCCGAGGTCAAGATCAATCACGGATCGTCCCTGAAGGACGCCGTGAACCGTATTGAAACGGGCCTCAACGAGTTGCGTGACGAGTTCTCGGATCACGTGAAGAAGCAGGCTTGAACCTATTCGCCCTTAGCGGGCAACAGCAATCCCTCTGGCGCTGGATCGGGTAGTCCGGTTGGCGGAACAGACCAATCCTCTACTGCTCGCATGTCCACTACCGCCCCCATGAATTGCGCCTTATGGAAATTGACTCGACCGCCAGAAAACTTAGCGGAAGTAAATTCCAACTCACCGCCATCTAATCTAGAGAATCCAAAATCGATCTCCCCGCCGCGGAAGTGCGAGCCGTAAAACCCAATTTCTGCGCCAGCAAATGTCGCACTAGTGAAATCGATCTTCCCGCCCGCAACTATTGCAATATCCATAGTCAATTCTCCGCTGGACAGCTCCGCACCATGGAACTTAATCGAAGAGCCAGAGAATAGACTTTCACCGAAATCCACGTTACCGCCGCACAGTTTCACCTGGACGAAAGAGACCGTCCCGTCCGAAAACTTGCAACCTGCGAAATCAACCGATCCGTCGATAAATCTGGCACGGTAGAAAATAATGTCACCGCCCGAGAATTCTGCACGTGAGAAGTTGATGTTGACACCGTCAAACACTGCTTCGCTAAAATCGATCTTCCCCCCGGAGAATACTGCGCGGCTGAAGTCTCCTCCGTCGAAAATCACTCCTGTGAAGTCGAAGTCATGTCCCTGCCATGAGACGGAAGCGTTTTCTCTCAGGTGAGCTGTTATGAGGCGAATAATCGTGTGACGGACCTCTCGAAATCCAGCGAATGCTAGTCCTTCCGATTCGGGAGCCTCGTCTGGTGGTTTCGGGCTGTAAGGCATGCGCAAGTACGCGCAGAGCACATCGATACACGTCTGTCGAAGCTCGCGTGTTGGTGCGTCATCAGCCAAGCCAGCAAGGGCATGCGCACCTGCCAATCTGACTGCTGGAGAGTCGTGGCCGAGTTGCCCCGCAGCGGTGGTAAATCGTTCATTGTGCAGCTTGGTGGCTTCCCGCCGTTCGGCCGCATGGGCACGCTCGTCGGCCTGCTCGGCTAGCCACTGAGCGGCCTCCGCTACCTTCTGCCGCCGGTACGCGACGACCAAGGCCACCAAGGCACCCAGACCGGCCACCACGGCAAATCCGATCTTCAGAAGATCGAACAGCGTGGTCGAGGTGAGTTGCTTCTCAGGCTTGAACCCTTCCACGCCCAGCAACACGAGGCCGCCACCGATCACTGCTACAAGGACGGCGACGGCGAGAATGACGGTTAGGAACAGCGCCCCGCCGATCGGCATGAGCCGCAACTTCTGTGGAGGGGGTTTAGGCTCCGCCATCTGAGCCTCGACCCGCTCAAGCAGGCTGGGCTTGTCGGTCTTGTCGGGGGTTTCGCTCACACTCCTCCATCAGCTTTCAAGTGCCGGCCGTTACTCATTTCATCCCCGTGCGACAGACGCACCAACACTCTCAATGCACAATTGCGTCCATCTTCCTCTGGGAGGACGGACGCTCTTTTTGTCGTTCCGGATAGAGGGCTGTCCGTGGATCTTGGACGTGCCTGAAGCTGATCGGTGGTACCGGCGTCGCCCGCGTATCAATTTTCTAAGGCTGGCAAATAAATGGACGCCCTCCTCTCTGGATCGAAGAGAGGAGGGCCTCGACACAAGCCCTACATCGGGTTCTGCTTGGGGGCCAAATCCTTCAGCGTGCTCTATGCAAGTGCCGACCCGGTATGTGGACCGATACAGTGGCCGTTAATTCGCCAACTGACCACTCTCTGATGTTTCGGTAACTGCTTTACTCCGACGAACCTTGATTCCTGTTAAACGGACATCGATTTCTACTTCACCATCATCGACTGGACCGGCCTGCTTCATTAAGAGCCAGGCCCCCAAGATGGCTGTCAGTCGATACAGCAATAGAGAAATCACTCCGGTACTACCAGCCGCCAAGAGCACGCTCCCGACGCTGCTGGCCACAGGCTCCCCTAGTCCGTCTGCTCCCTAGTGAGCCGAAATGCTATCGGTGTCATAGGCCACCTAACCCTGCTGGGAGGGGCGCTTCCCCTCCTTCTGCTGAGACTACAAGGGTGTGCAACACGACGGAAAACCGAGCGTCGTTCTGTGGAGCAACTGAACTAGTGTGCCCCCGGCCAGCCTAGGAAGGCCCGGAAATCGGTAGTGGATGAAGGTTACTCAACCGAACTAGGAGCTGGTGGGCCAGAGCGACCCGCAGAAGATAGGACTGCACGAATGGGATCTCCACGTTGCGTTCGCCAGTCGGGATCGCCTCCCACTTCAGGCCCGGCTCATACATGTCGGCCAAGACCCCGTGGTATCCCACGCCGCCCACCGAGTACGCGGAGAAGGAACCGTGAAGTTGGGGGCACAGTTCCCGGGCTTCAGGGATACATGCCAGGCACGTCGGCGGCGCGCTGGTGAACTTGACGCCCGGATCGCGGTCGTCGTCGCGGACCACGCGGTCAGTGAGAATCCACGGGATGCGCCCGTCCTCGCATGTGGCGGGCTGCCCGCACACCTGGCACAACAGCTTCTCCATGCATCGCCATTGCCGGGCCGTGTTCAGCTTGCGCCACAGCGGTTGCCCGTTACGTCGCTGGCCGACACGGGCGCGCAGCGCGCCGTACTCGTTCCAATCTCCGCGCGCCTCCCGCATGTACCGGAGTCGCCGGCCGTACCGGTCCTTGCCGAACCAGATCGGGTCGGTCCGTAACTCCCCGCTGTACGCGATCACGTACGGGACACGGATCTTCGGCTCAGTCGGAGCCGGGATCAGAGTCGTCAAAGCAGTTCCGTGCGGGTCTCGTCAACTCCAGGCTGCTGCTCAAGCTGATCCCGCAACTGCTCGGGGCTGCCACTCAGTGTTGCGGCGTAGCCTTCAGGCCGCTCCCGCCAATCGATCTGATGGCGTCGGGTTGCGTTCCATGGCCGGTTTTCACTGGAGCCCAGACCACGCCAGAACCGCCAGCCGGGGTACCTGTCGCGTAGTTCTTCAATCAGCGGTGGAGTCTCGACATCCGTAGGCAGCGGGCGCCGATGCCCTAACAGATCAGCGTCTATAACTGGGGCGGAGGGTTCGTTCGGAGCCATGAATCGACCGTAGAAGTGTCCAATTCGACGGCTCAACGAGTATGTACAAGTTTGTGCGCGAGTTACTCCAATGCCTCGATGGCAGCGTGGATGATCTCCTCTGCTGCCACCCCGTAGACGGCACTTCCGGCCAGTCTGTTGAAGCATCTAACGTAGAGCGCGATCTCCCACGGCTGGGTGATCGTGATGATGGCCGAGGTCAGCTCGATGGACACGGTGTTCTCGCCGTATATGTGGAACGTCTCGGTCAACCTCTGTATGCGACGGGCCTCCGAAGGGATGATGCCGAGCGAGACGTTCGGCTGACGCATGCCGACCAGCAGGTATCGAAGCTGGTCAAGGCTCGTATCGTCGTCGAAGAGTCGGTTACGCAGTACCGACTCTTCAATGATCAGAGCGCAGCTGCGTGATCCGTCTTTCAGAAAGCGTCGTCGGGCGACTCGTACTTGTACGGCTTCCTCGACATCGCTGGCTGCGGACTGGTGGAAGTCGTTGAAGCGAAGCATGATGGCGCGCATGTACGAGGGAACCTGCAAGGGCCAGGGAACAAGGTTGGAACTGTAGAAGCGGTACTGGGGTTCAGAGAACAGCTTCAGGGCCAGATCCTGCATGTGCTTCTGGCTGCGGCTGACTCGACGCCACTCCAGGTAGGCGCTCTCTGCGTTGCGGCTGGCCGCGATCAGGTTGGGGATCTCGTTCTCGGCGCCGCAAATTCGGCACCAGGCACGGATGTCCTCATCCGATGGAGGAGTTCGACCGCTGAGGAGGCGCGAGCACTTGGACTCCTCCCATCCCGCCTCCCGAGCTAATGCCCGAGAGGTCAGGCCGGCGTCGCGGAGGATCTCGCGTAGCCGGGCAGCAATGGCTCGGCGCGCTTCCTGAACGCTGCTGGACTGTGAGTTGGACACGTGCGTGGAGGATCGTTAGGCGGGTTCATACTCCGAGTGGTCGAGCGCCCGTTCCCAGACGGCCTCGAAGGCCGCGGAGCACAGCTTGACCTGGGCCGGGTACTCGCTCAGCTCGTAGCCATTAGGTCCGCCATCGCCATCTTGGAACACCCAGCAGATCAGCCCGTCGTCGATCTGCCAGAAGTCGCATGCCGGCATGGGGATGTCCTTCGCCTGTGGGCGAGGAAGCCAGCGAACTTGCTCGCCACCAGCCAAGTTGGAGTAGCCCGTTGCGGCGTGCTCGAAACGGATGTAGCCGGTGACTGGTTCGGAAATTACGCGAGCACGGCGGAACGTAATCCCGCGCTCCGTGGTTGACCGCACCAACGCGACCCAAGGAGCCACGAAGGGCTCGTCAATCCGGGCAGCGTCCTCCAGCGAGGCACCCTCACGCCACGCCCGATAGCCGGGGCCACCGGAACCGTAGGTGTCGCGCAACTCCAAGTGCGTCACCGAGCTATGCGCCTTCGCGAACAGCTCAGTCAAAGTGAGGATCATTGCCACCGCATGCCTCCCACAGCGCCTTCTTCAGTTCCTTCGGCACCCGGAACGCTCGCTCGTGAGGTTCGATGTGGCTGACCTCTCGGATCTGATCGAGCACCGCAGAGTCCTCCTCCGGGTAGCCCACGATCACGAGGCTGCCGTCAGAGTCGTCCAGGTGTACCGAGGGGCAGCTGTCGGTCTGACTGCCACCCTTGCCGTAGAACCGTAACGCCATGGGACACCTCTGTCCTGAAAGTGTGTATGAACTTGTACATCGAGGCTGAACGCCAGACCCGCGCCAGTCAAGAGCTATGCCCGTCTCCACCGAGGCGGGGCAACCACGGCACGTCGGTCGGGTCGGCGGGGTTGCAGCGTTCGCGCTACATCCGATCATGCAAGGGATCACCATGGCATTCGGCCGGACGCCATAATGCGAACTATGGACTGATAACAGCGCAGATAGCCAGAAAAAGGACAATCGCTCTACGCGGTCGAGACAAGCACTGGAGTTGTCAGTGATGCCGTCTAGAGTTGGACCGTGGCCCTTGATCCCCCCGACCATGAACCAGATGACGAGTTGCCGCTCGGCCAGCTCATACTCGCCCAAAGCGCCTTCTATCTGAATGAGCAAGGTCAGGTAGAGACGGCTTCCCTGCTTCTCGAAGTCGATGATGTCGAGATCACAGAAGAGATAGAATTCGGCACGCGAAGCTATGTAGCGACCCTGAACGTCCCTGGCTGGGTGTATGGGAAGTTCGATGACGAATATCTGATTCGCGATATTGAACATGCATTCAGGTTGATCAGCAGAAGGCATGGCGCCAACATCCAGAGCGTAATTGTTGGAGCCGCCCTACCTCAGGTTGATAAATCGTGGCGAGACGTTCTCTATTCCCGGCTGTCGGGGGATTCTGCTACGAACCATGCGGCCCGAATTTCAAATCCCGATCCGAGGCTCAGGCGCGAGGACTTGACATTCGAGTCCATGGAGGAGATTCGGGTATACGACGCACTGAAGCGAGCCCAAAAGGAGCTCACCGATGGCAACCATACAACTATATCGATCTTTCCCCTGCCAATGGGCCGAGTTGGCATAGGTCGAGTGTGGATACCCGACTTCCTCGTCGTACGCGAAGGTCGCGCTGGCCTGATTGAGGTAGACGGACCTCATCACCGAGGACGCCTCGCAGCGGACATGACCCGAGATCGGGAATGGAAGAACAGTGGATTCATTCACATTGATCGAATTCTCGTAGAAGACACACATTCTGACAGTGACCTGGATCGGCTGATCCGGAGCTTCCTTAATCGTCTGAAAAAGTAGGGCGAATGCGCGCTATTGAGCTTGAAGCCTGGGCCAGGCGAGTTGCCGATCGTGTCCTGGAGGGCAAGAGCGTCGAGGACAGCCGCGTTGAACTGAAGGCCGACTGGCCTGAGCCGGACAAGGCAGCCCGACGGATAGCCGGCCACTGCAACAGCCGCGCTGGCGAGACCGTGCTCTGGATAATCGGAGTGGACGAGAAGACTGGTGTCCAGGGTGTGACGGCCCAGGACATGACCTCCTGGTGGCCGAAGGTGAAGACGCTGTTCGACGGTCAGGCGCCCGCAGTACATGACCTGGCAATCGACATCAATGGATCGGAAGTCGTTGCCCTAGCCTTCGATGCCAACCTGGCCCCCTTCGTCGTGCGCAACCCGATGTACGGCAAGCCAGGAGCGGGCTCGATCGAGCGCGAAGTTCCTTGGCGTGATGGCACGTCCGTTCGGAGCGCGACGAGAGCGGATCTGGTGAAGCTCCTTCTACCATCCGAGTTACTTCCAACCCTTGAACTCATCTCAGGATCGGGGGAACTCAAGGCATCCAGGGACGGACAGGCGTCAATTCTCGAAATCAAGCTGAATGTCTACGCGGTACTTCCGGTCGGCCATACTGTCGTACTCCCTGAGCATCAATGCTATGGAACGGCAAAAATCAGGGAGGATGCAGAAGCGATCAATCTGACGACAGCTTTTCTGACGAGACACCAGTTTGGCCGATCATTTAATGCCAAGAAAATCACGCTCAGCATGGTTCACGCCGGAGACAAGCAGGTCATTCTCGAAGGTCCAGATTTCTTTTCGATTATCGGGCGAAGCCCGCTAATCGACTCGACCATCTACTCTGAGGAGCTGGCTGTCGATGTTGTAATGCGCCCAACGGGATCCGATCGGTCTGTTGCTGTTGGATCCATCATGACCCTAGCAAACACTGCCGGTTCAGACGCGCAAACCCTTGCTAAGTGGTCGACAGCTGCGGCATTACCCTTGGGTGCAGAAAACCAGAGCGACTGACGCCGCCCGAAACGCTACCCTTTGATCATGAAACACACGACGGCCACGATGCCCGAGATCGTCGTCGTAGCCGAGCGCGTCCTGGTGCAGGAAAACGAGATACTGCCCAAGCTCTTAGAGCAGTTCACCCACGACCCCCGGCCCGGATGCCCGAGGCTCACCGAGCTCGACGAGATCCGGAAGTCCCACCACAGTGTCCGCGTTCATCGGCTCCGGCTATGGCAAAACGTCTACCAGTACAGCCGACTGCTCATGGGGAACATCCTTGACCATCTGACGGCGCTTACCTCGTTGGTCCAGGCCGAGATTCCCTCGCTGTACGCGCACATGACCTTGAACCGGGTTCTGTGTGAAGCATCCGCTCGCTTCTGTTGGATGATGGACCCCTCCATGGGCTTCGAGGGGCGCCTAGTGCGCGGCTCCGTACTTCTGCTCCAGAACAGCGACGCGAATCTCACGGCCTGCCGGAGCCTCCCTGCTGACTACCCGTTGATGCCCGGAGTTCTCGAAGACGCAGAAAAAGCGGACGGGCGGCTCCTGGAACGCCTGACCCGCGCTCGGATCCAGATGTTATACAACATCCATTCCAAGACAGGTCGTCCAAGCCACCTCTCGCTCAACGGCTTCAAGGAGTCGTGCTCGATTGAGCTCACTTCTCTGATGGAGCGTCAGTTCCCCGACCGTCCGGCCTGGTACCGCATGACGTCCGGGATCGTCCACAGTTCGCAATGGATGTTGGACGATGCGCTCTCGTTTGAGGACCCGCGCGGTCTGGCGCTATTCCCGGATCTTCAGGGGTACGGCGCGACGTGCCTGCTGACGGTAGACGCGTGTCGAGCAGTCGCCGAGACGTGCGCTCGATACTACGGACACGACTCCACTGATCTGGTCCAGCGAAGTCGTGTCCGGGAGAAGGCGATCGATCAGGCGATGTACCGGCATGCCTCTCGATACGGGCTCTCCCGACGTAGCTCCGCGAATAGATAAGATTGCCTGAACTCCAATTATGGACCGCGCCTGCGGGGTGGGATCGGGCTAACCTGTCCATTTCATGAGGCGAGCATGTCGAAATGAAATGCCAGGATGCCGAAAATTAGGGTCAATACCCGAATAACCTTTCGAAATCCCTCCACCTGCATCAGATAGTTCAACGGTCCCAAAACCCTTTGCAGAACCCAGAAGTGGCCCAGGCACACCAATAGCCCGATGGTTATAAAAACCAAGTCAGTATTGGTCCTCATCCGACGCGGACTCGACACACCACCACTAAAAATGGGGACATCGGCCACTCGGGCACCTATTTTGGCGCTTTTAAACTGAATGCGCTTAATGCATACTACCCCGTTTCCGCAAGTGCGTTTGAGTGCCCTCTTCAACATAAAGTCGCCGACCAAATCGAAAACAACAAGTAGCAACGAGATAAACGCAACTGCCTTAGCGACCCTCGCCCACCACAGGATTTGAAGTCCCCATAGCACACGGTGCTTTATGTCGATGCCCTCACCCCACGCGGCCCACGCATCCCAATAGTTGATCGCCTGGTCGGTCATATGCCCGCCTTCAACCGCGAATACGCATAGGCCAACGCATGCCCCTTGATCCAAGTTCCACGATAGGAGAGCCATGCCGAATACCACTAACAATGTCTGGATTGTCCCGAAAATAGCTATTTAGGTAGGCTTTCCGCTTTTGTGCGATCAGCATGACGCGACTTGATCACACAACGTGACCGATCGCTCAACTAGCCAGCTATCCACAGAACGAGATCCGGCCCCACGCAGACCTCTGGCCGGAGAATTTGATCGCTCACGTCGAAGGAAACCCGCCTGCGTCGCCACGAGTTTCTAGCCGTTCTTCGGCGGCTTATCGCTCCCCCGGAGCCACTGAAGCATCCACTTAGCACGACTGCTGTGGCGCGGCTTACCAAAGATCATCACGATCCAGGTCATGCAGACCATGACCACAAGTACAGCCGTTGAGATGGCGGACGCCCACACGAGCGGATATGCCTTCGGGACGGCTAGGTTGACCGCACTTCCGAGAACCGCGACAGTGGGCACTGCCCACCGGACGTTCAACAGGACCTGGCCGCAGTGAGCACACGCAGCCACAAGATCGAGATCATTCAGGTCTCCGGCAGAAGGACACGACAGGTGCTCCGGGAAGACGGGAGCAGAGGAACTGCGCTAAAAGATCAGATACCTGGAGAGACTTCGATTAATGATCTAGTTCTCAGAATGAATCTGCACTGAAGTCTTAAATGATCTCAGAATTAAATGATCTTCGTTGGCGCGACATCGTGTGTCTCAAAGGAGATGCAGAGAGTCTACGCCACGCCTAGCAGGCTCGTGACACTTCGGATCTTTGTCGCTCACGTGGCCAGCGAGATGTCCACCACGTGACCGAGAACTGCCAGGTCAAAGCGTTTCGCCCTGCCTCAGCTTTGGGTGACCAGCTATTGTGCGCCCGGAGAAGTTCGATCCAACCGGCGTCCTGTGACTCGTGACCAGGCCGATGGCGAACCCAGCCAAAGATCCTTTTCTTGATGGGTTATAGACAACTTGTGGTGGGGGACCTTCAGGATGTCGACGCGGGGGACGCCGTGGCGGAGTAGGGCGGTCTCGGCTTCGGTTTCCAGGTCTCCGGCGAGGAGTGCGGACCCGGCGGGCCATCGGACCACCAGGACAATGCTGGCGTTGTTGGTCATGGAGCCCTCGCCTTGGCCCTGGATGGGGGTTTCGGTGCTGGGGGCGAGGACGGTGATCTCGGTGGAGCCGAACTGCCAGCGGGTGCCGGGGCGGACAACCCATTCGGGGATCCGCTTGCTGCGGAGTTCGGCTGAGACCCGGGTGCTCTCTCGTTGGGGTACGCGGCTTGGGCTGACCACGACGGCGCCGACCCGGCGGTTTCGGAGGACTCCTGTCAGGCCGCCGACGTGATCGGCGTGTGGATGGGTGAGTACGAGCAGCGGGACTGTGTGCACGCCCAGCCTGCGCAGGCATCGGTCCACCTGTCGTGGTTCCGGGCCTGCGTCGACGACCACTGCCTTGCCTTCCCCCGCCGACAGCACAAGGGCGTCCCCCTGACCCACGTCGCACATCACGAGCAGCCAGCCGCGAGCGGGCCAGGTCGAGGTCGCGGGACCCACGATCAAGACGGCGATCAACGAACCGCCAGCTAGAGCGATCGTGAGTCGCCTCCCGCCCTGGCGACGCAGCACCATCCAGGCCGCCGCGGACAATACCGCCAGCAAGCCGAGCCCGAAGACCCCGGCGGGCCAAGCAACCGTGGCCATGGGGAGTCCGGCCGCCCACTCGGCCACCGTGATGATCCAACCGGCGCAGAACCCCGCTGGACGTACGACGAGTTGCGCGAGTTCCATGCTGACCGGCGCGATCAACGCCGCGAGGAAGCCGAGAATCGTTGCGGGAGCCACCGCCGGCCCCGCGAGCAGGTTGGCGGGGATCGCGGCCAGCCCGAGTTCACCCGACATCAGGACCAGCACCGGCGTCACCGCCGCCTGAGCCGCGGCCGGTACGGCGATCGCCTCCGCCGCCCATACCGGCATGCGAACGGCCATACGATCACGCCAGCGCGGCGCGAGGACCAGGATCCCTCCGGTCGCCGCCACAGAAAGCGCGAACCCGTACTCCCTGGCCAGCCCGGGATTGAACAGGATCAGTAGCAGGACCGTCCCCGACAACGCCGCCATCCCGTCGCGCGATCGGCCGCTCCCGAGCGCGATCGCGGCCACCGTCCCCATCACCAGCGCGCGCAACACACTCGGCGACGGCCGCGCGACCACGGCGAATCCACCCATCGCGACCACCGCCAGCACACCCCTGGCCGCCAGGGGCAACCCCACAAACCGCCCCATCAACACGACAGCACCCGCGACGACGGCAAGGTTGGCCCCGCTAACCGCATTCAAATGGCTGAGCCCAGCAGCAGCGAAGTCGTCTTTGACCTGCGCATCCAGCCGCGAGACATCCCCCACCACCAACCCGGGCAGCAAACCCCGAGCCCCCTGCGGCAGCACATCACACGCCTCCCGCAACCCAGCCCGCAAAACCCCCGCCAAATCCTGCACACCCGAAGGCCCGCCAACCACAACCGGCGGCCCCCGCACCACCAACACACCCGCCTTCAACTCCCCCGCCTCCGCCGCCCCCATCCGCCCCACAACCCGAACCCTCTGACTCGGCAACAACCTCCCCCACTCATCTCCCACCGCAAAAACCACCACCGGCGCATCCACCACAACCACTTCCGCCCCCACCACCGACCCCACACCCGCCACAACCCCTCCCGC
>NZ_BOOA01000058.1 GCF_016862995.1 Acrocarpospora phusangensis | reverse complement strand
CGGTGGATTGCCCCGTGGGGGATTTCGGGGAGCCACTATCCGGGAGGAGTGGTGTTTCGGGCTCGTGCAGTGGAACCGTGTTGGGTTCCCCATCGGATTGGCCTGTGGGGGATTTCGGGGAGTCGTCGCCCGAGGGTGTCGGGGTTGCGGGCTGGTTCGGCGGGGCCGGGTGCGTTTTGTCGAGGGGTTTCCCGGCTGGGGGGTTCGGGGTGTCTGGGATCAGGTCGGTGGCGGTGGCGATGATGGTTGTCTCGGTGGGGCCGTAGGTGTTGATCAGGCGGATGCGGTCGCCGAAGTGGGAGTGCCAGCGGGCGACTGCGGCGGCCTGGACCTCTTCGCCGCCCAGGATGACCAGGCGGAGGGAGGGTGGCCAGGCGATCTCGTCGATCTGGGCGACGAGGTGGTGCCAGTAGGCCGTCGGCAGGTCGAGGACCGTGACCTGGCGGCCGTTCGGTGTGGCGAGGACGTCGGGGAGGGTGATCGCGCCGTCGGGGAGGAGTTCCAGGGTGGCTCCGGCGGCGAGGGCGGGGAAGATCTCCTCGGCGTGGGTGTCGAAACTCAGCGCGGCGAACTGGACTATCCGGTCGCCTGGGCGGATCTCGTAGGCGGACACCATCCACGCGACCCGGGCCGCCAGCGCGGTGTGGTCGACGAGGACGCCCTTGGGGACTCCGGTGGAGCCCGAGGTGTAGAGCACGTAGGCGACGCCTTCAGCCGGTTCGGCTGCGGCTTCGGCGCGCATGAAGGCGATACGGTCCGGTGGCAAGGCCGGGTCGATGGGCATGTAGGCGGCACCCGACCGCCACGCCCTCAGCAACGCCGCCACACCCTCCGGCGACCGCTCCAGCGACACCTCCCGAATCCCCCCGCCACCACCACCGGAGGCCGCAGAATTCTCGACCGCGTCACCGACCGCGTCCCCGGTGCTTCTCTCGAAGGTGCTTTCGGGGGTGTCTCTGACGGTCTGCCCAGGGATGCCTGGGAGGGTGTTGTCGGTAGTGCCTGTGTTGTTTTCGGTGGCATCCCCGGCGTCTCCCTCGACGGCCCTTTCGAGGCTGCTCCCGACGGCCTGCCCCGCGATGCGTCGGAGGGTGTTGCCGATGGTGCCCACGGCGTTCTTGGTGGCCTCCCCGGCGGTTCCCTGGATGGTGTTCCTCGTTGGGCCTTCGGGGGTGTTCTCGATTATTTGGCCGAGTTCGCGATAGGTGACCTGGCGGTGGCCGCTGCTGATGGCGATCAAGTCTGGATATTTCTGGATCGCGTCGGTGATCAGGTCGAGGACGGGTTGAGGGGAGGGGAGGGGAGGGCCTTCGGAGACGGCGGTGAGGAAGGTTTCGTCGGCGTCGGTCAGGAGGGGGAGGGCGGAGAGGCGGCGGGTCGGGTCGGTAGTGATGGCGAGGAGGAGGCGTTCGAGGCGGGCGGCCATGGCTTCGGCGGTGGCGGGGTCGAAGAGGGCGGTGTCGTACTCGAGTTGGATGAGGAGGTCGGAGCCCTCGTCGTGCCAGGCTTCCAGCATGAGGTCGAATTTGGCCTGGGCGTGGCCGCCTGGGAAGCCTTCGGCGGTGAGGCCGGTGAAGGGGCGGGGTTCCCGGCCGGAGTCCTCGGTGTGCAGGATCGCCATGGTCTGGAAGACCGGGGTCCTGGTCAGGTCGCGTTCCAGTTTGAGGGTGGCGACCAGTTCCTCGAACGGGATGCCCTGGTGGGCGAAGGCGTCCAGCACGCTGGTCCGGGTCGCGGCCAGCAGGTCGGTGAAGCGCGGGTCGCCGGACAGGTCGCCGCGCAGGACCAGGATGTCGGTGAGGTAGCCGACCACGGATTCGAGGGCGAGCGTGTCCCGGCCCGCGTTGGACGTCCCGACCAGGATGTCGTCCCGCCCGCTGTGCCGGGCCAGCAGCACCTGGTAGGCCGCCAGCAACGTCATGAACAGCGTCACCCCGTGCCGCCGGCCCGTCGCGACCAGTGCCGCCGCGTCCGCGGGCCCGAGACGGAACTCCACGGTCGCACCTCGCCCAGCGCTGCCGGCGCTGCGGGGACGGTCGGCGGGCAGATCCAGCGGCGTCGGATCCACCAGCCGCTCCCGCCAGTACGCCAGCGCCTCCGCCGTATCCCGCCCCCGCTGCCACACCGCGACATCCCCGAACTGCAGCGGCACCGGGTCCAGCGCCCGCCCCGAGTACGCGTCGGCCAGCTCATCCAGCAGCAGGTTGAGCGACCACCCGTCCCCAAGGATGTGATGCGCCACCAGGCAGAGCACATGGTCGTCCACGCCCAGCCTGATCAAGGTCACCCGGATCGGCGCCCGCTCCGCCAGCGTGAACGGCGTGTTCACCCGCTCAGCCACCACGCGTTCCGCGTCGATCACCATCAGACCATCGGCCGTCTCCGCATGGATCGGGTCCGCGTCGATCGGCATCAGACCATGGGTCGGCTCCACATGGGTCGGCTCCGCGTCGATCGGCATCAGAGCATCAATCGGTTCCGCATAGGTCGGTTCCGCAGGGATCGGCTTGGCGTCGATCGGCTCTGCATTGAGCGGTTCCCCCAGGATGTATTCGACGGGGAACTCGCCCGGCGGTTCGATCACGACCACCGGTTCCCCGTCCACGTCAGGGAAGCGCGTGCGCAGGCTTTCGTGCCGCCCGGCCACCACGGCGAAGGCGTTCCGGAGTGCGTCCACCCTGAGCGGGCCGCGCAGCCGCCGCACCACCCACATATTGAACGCGGCGTCTGTTTCCGGATAGAGCCGGTTCAGGAACCAGAGCCGCTCCTGGCCGCTCGACAGTGGCGGTGTCATTCCGGCTGGCCTTGGCTCCGGCCCTTCCGGCCCCGTCACCCCGGGGGCCTTCAGCAGTTCCGCCAGCCCGGCGGCGGTCGGCCGGGCGAACACCTCCCGTACCGGAATCCGGACCGGCAGTCGCGCGATCACCATCGTGGCCAGTAGGGAGTGCCCGCCCAGCGCGAAGAAGTCGTCGAACGCCCCGATCTCACCCGGGTCCCGCCCGAGCACCTCCGCGAACACCCCGGCGACCAGACGCTCGGCATCCGTACGCGGCGGCGTTCTGTCCTCCCGTATGACCCGCACCCCCACCGGGAGGGCGGCCCGGTTCACCTTCCCGTTCGGCGTCGTCGGCATCTCATCCAGCACGACGAACTGCCGGGGCACCATGTACCCGGGCAGCACCCGCCCGGCGTGCGCCCGAACCTCGTCGGCGATCGAACCGTCCGTGACGCCCTCGGCCGTGACGCCCTCGGCCGTGATGAAGTCGGCCGTGATGAAGTCGTCTTGGGCGGCCTTGTTCGCGATTGCGCCGTTACGTGCCTGGCGGTCCTGGCCCCCGTCGGCATCCGCGCGAGCGCTGCCGGGTGCGGGCACGATGAAGGCGATCAAGGTGTCGTCGTGGACGGTGACGACGGCTTGGAGTACCGAGGGGTGGGAGTCGAGGACGGATTCGATTTCGCCTAGTTCGATGCGGTGGCCGCGGAGTTTGATCTGGTTGTCGGTACGGCCGAGGAATTCGATGGTCCCGTCAGGACGCCACCGGGCCAGGTCGCCGGTCCGGTAGAGGCGGGCGCCGGCGGGGCCGTACGGGGAGGGGATGAATTTCTCGGCGGTGAGGGCGGGACGGCCGAGGTAGCCGGTGGTGACGCCGTTGCCGCCGAGGACGAGTTCGCCGGGGACGCCGAGGGGGGGCAGGCCGGAGCGGCCGAGGATGTAGGCGGCGGTGCCGGCGACGGGGTGGCCGATGGTGATGTCGTCGGAGTCCACGTCCCAGGTGGAGGAGTAGATGGTGGTCTCGGTCGGGCCGTACCCGTTGATGAGGCGGGTGGTGCGGGCGCGCAGGTCGCGGGCGAGGCCCGGCGGCAGCGGCTCCCCGGCGGTGATCGCGGTGATCTCCGGGAAATCGCCGGTGAGCAGGATGCGCCACCCGGAGGGGGTCGCCTGGACGTGGGTCGCGCCGCTCCGCCGGATGAGGTCGGCCGCGGCCATGCCGTCCCTGGCGTGTTCGGCGGAGGCCGTCACCACCCGTCCGCCGGTGATCAGCGGCAGGTACAGCTCCACGGCGGAGATGTCGAACGCGGTGGACGTCAGCGCCAGCCACGCGTGCTCCGGCGTGGACCCGATCAGGTCGCGCATCGCGAGCAGCAGGTTGGCGAGGGCCGAGTGCGGCACCATCACACCCTTGGGCCGCCCGGTGGACCCGGACGTGTACAGGACATAAGCGGTGTCGTCCGGCCGGGGCAGCCACGAGGAGACGCCCGCGGCAGCTCCACCCGCACGTTGAACATGGTCACCCGGTGCCGGCATTCCGGGTTCGCCCGCGCGGGGCACGAGCTCAGGCCGCTCGGAGGCGGTCCCGAAGGCCATGGCGAGACCGGTCAGCTCGTCGTCGGTGAGCACGAGGTCGGCCCCGGAGTCCCGGAGCACGTAGTCCACCCGCGCCTCCGGATATTCCGGATCGACCGGCAGATAGGCCGCCCCCGCCAGCGTCACCCCGAGGAACGCCACCAGGATCCCGGGCCCGCGCGACACCCGGACCGCGACGAGCGACCCCCGCCCGACGCCCTTGTCCCGCAACCGCTCCGCCAGCCGGGCGGCCCGCCCCGCCAGCTCCGCGTAGGTGACGGCGTCCACGGCCACCGCGTCCGGAGTCGCCGCGGCCTGCGCCAGGAACAGATCGGCCAGCGTCACCGATGGAACCTCGGCGGACGTCCCCCTGCTCAGCAGCCAGTCCCGCTCCTCCGCCGGCAGCATCTCCAGATCGTGTACGCGCGTCTCCGGCGCCGCCACGATCGACCCCGCCAGCACCAGCAACCGTTCCGCCATCCGCCGCGCGGTCGCCTCCGCGAACACGTCCGCGCTGTAGATGAGCGACCCCACCAGCCCCCGGTTCGACGGCCACAGGTCCAGGGAGAGATCGGTCCGCGCCGCCATCCACCCGGGCGTGAACGGCGTCGCCTCCGTCCCGGGCGCCGGGCCCTCCGACACCTCCCCGCTCACCTGCGTGTGCAGCGCGAACATCGTCTGGAACAGCGGCGTCCTGCTCAGGTCCCGCTCGATCTCCAGCGCCCCGAGCAGCCGTTCCAGTGGCACGTCGGCGTGGCCGATGGCCTCGATCACCGTACGCCGGGTCCGCCGGACCGCCTCCAGGAACGTCGGATTCCCGCTCAGATCCGTACGCAGCACCAGTGTTCCGGACAGATGCCCGATCAGGGGCTCGACCTCGGTCCGGTCCCGGCGCGCCACCGGCGAGCCGACGCAGAAGTCGTCCTGCCCGCTGTGCCGGGCCAGCAGCACCTGGTACGCGGTCAGCCACACCATGAACGGCGTGCACCGGTGCTCCCGGGCCAGCTCCGCCACCCCGGCCACCAGCGCGGGATCGACCACGAACTCGACCTCGCCGCCGTCCCCGGTCCGCTGCGGCGGCCGGGGACGGTCGGCGGGCAGCTCCAGCACCGGCGTCCCGGCCAGGGCCTCCGCCCAGCGCCCGAGCCCCGCCTGGCCGGCCGCCCGTTCGGCGCGGGCGTAGTCGCCGTACTGCAGGGGGAGCGGCGGCAGCGGGGGACGTCCGGCGTAGTGGTGGGCGAGTTCGCCGCTGAGCAGGGACGTCGACATGCCGTCGGCGATGATGTGGTGCAGGGTGACGGCGAGGATGTGGTCGTCGGGCGCGAGCCGTACCAGGGTGACGCGGAGTGGGGGAGCGGCGGACAGGTCGAACGGCGCGTTGGCGGCGGCGGAGACGATCCGGCGGGCTTCGTCCACGTTCACGGCGTCGCGTACGGCGATCGCGACCGGGCCGGGCGGGCAGACGAGGGCGACGGGGGTGCCGTCCACCTCGTCGAAGCGGGTGCGCAGCGACTCCTGGCGGGCGGTCACCGCCGCGAAGGCCGCGGCCAGCCGGTCCAGGTCGAGCGGGCCGCGCAGCCGGTCGGCGTGGCAGGTGTTGTAGGAGTGGTCCCGGGGGTCGAGCCGATGCAGGAACCAGAGCCGTTCCTGCCCGTACGAGAGCGGCTGTGCCACAAAGACCGCCAAACTGAAAAGTTTGTTACTGGAAAGTTTGCTTACAGATCTGAAGTCGGCGTCAGTGAACCACGCTGCACGCGAGTGCGACAAGCCCTAGTTTTCCTGCCTTGCCCGTGGTTTGTGGACCGTGTCACACTGGCGATCATCCGCAAACTGTAAAGACTCTTTCCGGTAAGAATCTTTACAGATATCTGTCGTCGGAGGATGTCGTGAGCACACTGTCGGCCGACAAGAGGGCACTGCTGGCGCAACGGCTGCGCCGCCGCCAGGAGATCCGGGCCATCCCGCCCCGCGACCCCTCGGCCGAACTCGTGCTCTCCCCGGCCCAGGAGCGGCTCTGGTTCCTCGAGCAGTACCGGCCGGGCACGACCACGTACACCGTCCCCCTGACCGTACGCGTCGAGGGCGAACTGGACGGCGTGGCGGAGGCGCTCGACGAGATCGTCCGCCGGCACGAGGCGCTCCGGACCCGCTTCACGGCCACCGAGGACGGCGTCCCCGTGGTGACCCTCGACCCCGGCGCGCGGGCCGGGTTCCGCCTCGTCGGCGCGGCCTCGCCCGCCGAGGCCCGGCTCCTGATCGAGGCGGAACTCGCCCGCACCTTCGACCTCGCCACCGGCCCTCTCCTCAGAGCCCTCCTGGTACGGCTCGCGCCCCGCGACCACGTCCTCCTCCTCGCGGCCCACCACCTGGTGACCGACGGCCTCTCCTTCGACGTGATCCTCACGGAACTGCTCGCCCTCTGCCGGGGCGAGACCCCCGCGCCGCCGCCCGTCCAGTACGGCGACTACTCCCTCTGGCAGCGTGACCGGGATCTGACCAGGGAGACCGCGTACTGGCGGGACCGGCTCGCCGGGGTGCCGGTGCTGGAACTGCCTGCCGACCGGCCTCGGCCCGCCGAGATGAGCCACGCGGGAGCGGTGTACGACTTCCCGGTGCCCGTGGCGCTCGGGTCGCTGGCGGTGGGCGGGGTGACGCCGTACATGATCCTGCTGGCGGCGTTCCAGGTGCTGCTGGGGAGGTATTCGGGGCAGGGCGACTTCGCGGTCGCGACCCCGGTGGCCGGTCGCAGCCTGCCGGAGCTCGATCGGGTCGTCGGGATGTTCGTCAACACGCTGGCGATGCGGGCCGATCTCTCGGACGATCCCTCGTTCACGGAGTTCCTGGCGCGGACGCGGTCGCTGGCGCTGGACGCGTACGCGCATCAGGAGCTGCCGTTCGACCGGCTGGTGAGCGAGCTCAACGTGGAACGGGACGTCAGCCGGTCGCCGATCGCGCAGGTGACGCTGGCGTTGCAGAACTTCAGGACCGGGCTGGACGAGCACGGCCTGCGGCTGAGCGCGTTCCCGGTCGAGCCGGGGATCAGCCGGTTCGATCTGTCGCTGTACCTGTACGAGACGGGGGAAGGGTTCACCGGGCAGTTCGCGTACAACACGGACCTGTTCGACGAGACCACCGTCGCCCGGATGTCACGACATTTCACGAATCTTCTGCGGGAGGTCGTGGCTGATCCGGGGAGGCGGCTGTCGGAGCTGGCTCTCGTGGATCCGGCGGAGCGCGCCGAGGTGCTGGGCTTCGCCACGGGACCGGCCACGGTCCCGCTCCCCGCCGGGCCTTGGTCCCCTCCGGAATCCGGGCCTTGGTCCCCTCCGGAATCCGGGCCTTGGTCCCCTCCGGAATCCGGGCCCTTGTCCCTGCCGGAATCCGGGCTTGGTCCGATGCCGGTGCCTTCATCGGGTCCCGCGGAGGATTCGGAATCCCGCGCGGCGCCGGCGGCGCTCCTGCTCCATGAGGTCGTGGCGGGGCCGCCCTCGCGGGTGGCTGTCACGTGTGGCGGCGATTCACTGACCTATGCGGAACTGGGCGAACGGTCCGACGCGCTCGCCGGCCGGCTGGCCGAACTCGGCGCCGGACCGGACGTCCGGATCGGGGTTTGCCTGGAACAGTCGGTCGAGGTGGCCGTCGCCGTGCTGGCCGTGCTCAAGGCCGGCGCCGCCTACGTGCCGCTTGATCCGGCCCAGCCCGCCGCCCGCCTGGCGTACATGATCGAGGACGCCGGCATCCGGATCGCGATCACCACGACACCGCTGCCCGTGGAGCACGCCGTTCCGCCGGACGCGTCCGGATCGGGGGAGATCGTCCCGGCCCGGCCCGGCGACCTGGCCTACGTGATCTACACTTCCGGCACGACCGGACGCCCCAAAGGGGTCGCCGTCCAGCACCGCCAGGTCCTGGAGTACCTCGCCGGGGTGCGCGAGCGGCTGGCCGTGGAGCCCGGCGGGAGCTACGCGCTGCTGCAGTCCCTCTCCTTCGACTTCGGCATCACGGTCTTCTACCTGTCCCTGCTGACCGGCGGCACCCTGCACCTGCTCAACCCCCGGCTCCCCGCCGCCGAGCTGGCCGAGACCCTGCGCGCGACCGACTACCTGAAGATCACCCCCAGCCACCTGGCGTCCCTGCTCCAGGAAGCCGACGTGCTCCCGCGCAAGCTCCTGATCCTCGGCGGTGAGGCTTCCCAGGCCGGCTGGGCGGCCTCGCTCGTCCGCCCCGGCCTGCGCGTGGTCAACCACTACGGCCCGACCGAGGCCACCGTCGGCGTCACCACCCACGAGGTTGCCCCGGCTCCCGGCGATGACGGGATGGGCCTGGCCACCGACGACGGGATTCGTCCGGCCGGTGGGATGCTGCCGGTCGGTCGGCCACTTCCTGGCGCATGCGCGTACATTCTGGACGAACGCGGTGAACCCGCGCCCGTCGGGGTGGTCGGGGAGATCTGCCTCGGCGGCGACCGCCTGGCCCGCGGCTACCTCGGACGGCCGGGCCTCACGGCCGAGAAGTTCGTCCCCGACCCCTACGGCGAACCGGGCGCCCGCCTGTACCGCACGGGCGACCTCGGCCGATGGCTCCCCTCCGGCGACATTCAATTCCTCGGCCGCCGCGACCTCCAGGTCAAGGTCCGCGGCTACCGGGTGGAACTCCCCGAGATCGAAGCCGTCCTCACCGGCCACGACGCCGTCGCCCAGGCCGTCGCCGACTTCCGCCGCGACCGCCTGGTCGCCTACCTGGTCCCCCCAGGAAACCCTGCCGGCTCCGCCGGAAACGCCGTCGCCGATTCCGGGGACCGGCCGTCGTTACGCGGCTACCTGGCCGAGCGGCTGCCCGACTACATGATCCCCGCCCGCTATGTCTGGCTGGACGAACTCCCCCTGAAGGCCCACGGCAAGGTCGACAGGGACCGGCTCCCCGAGCCCTCCGGCGAGCGCGCCGCCGACGAGGAGTACAGCGCCCCCGCCACCCCGCTGGAGCAGGCCATCGCCGACGTCTGGGCGAAGGTCCTCGAACTCGACCGGGTCGGCGCCGAGGACGACTTCTTCGCGCTCGGCGGGCACTCCCTGCTCGCCGCCCAGGTCGTCGCCCGGCTGCGCAAGGTCACCGACCGGCCGGTCACGATCATGGACATCTTCCGGCACCGGACCGTACGCGCCCTCGCCTCCCGCGGCGACGACGGCCCCCGCCGCCTCCTCCACCGGCTCACCCCCGCCGGACCCGCCACCCGCACCCTCGTCTGCGTGCCGTACGGGGGCGGCAGCGCGGCCATCTACCAGCCGCTCGCCGACGCGATGCCCGCCGGGTGGGCGCTGTACTCGGTAGCCGTACCGGGCCAGGAATGGGGGCTCGACGAGGAGACGCGGCCGATCGCCGAGGTCGCCGACGGCTGCGTGCAGGAGATCCTCGCCACCGTGCGCGGCCCGCTCGCCCTGTACGGCCACTGCGGCCTCGGCGTCATGCTCGTCGTCGAGATCGCCCGCCGCCTCGAAGCCGCGGGACGCGCCGTGGACGCCATCCACGTCGGCGGCATCTTCCCGTTCGCCCGCCCGTCCGGCCTCGCCACACCCCTGCGCGACCTGGGCGAACGCCTGCGCAGCGACCGCGTCTGGGCCAACGCCCTCATCGCCGCCGGCCTCGACGTCGAAGAACTCGACGACGACCAGCTCAAGGCCATCATCCGCAACCGCCGCGAGGGCACCCGCGAAGCCGAGACCTACTTCACCCGCCTGTACGCCCACGACACCGCCGACCGCCTCACCGCCCCCATCATCTCCGTCGTCGGCGAACGCGACCCGGCCACCGAGTTCTACCAGGAACGATTCCGCGAGTGGCACCACCTCACCGACGCCGCCGCCCTGGTCGTGCTCGACGAGGCCGGCCACTTCTTCCTCAAGCACCGCGCCGGCGAACTGGCCGAGATCGTCACCGGCGTGCAGCCGGCCATCGCGGACGGCCGCACCGAACCGATCGAACGCGCCCCCGGCCGATCCTGGTGGCTGGCCGGGACGTCCACACCCGGCGACGTCCCGCCGCAGTCCACCCGCCCCAGCCTGAAACGTTTCGGCGTGGTCGCCGCCGGCCAGCTCGTCTCCATCGTCGGATCGGCCCTCACCGAGTTCGCCATCCCGCTCTGGATCTACGTCACCACCGGCTCGCTGGTCAGCTTCGCCCTCTTCTCGGTGATCGCCCTCGTGCCCGGCATGCTCGCCGCCCCCATCGCCGGCGTCATCGCCGACCGGTACGACCGCCGCCGCGTCATGCTCGCCGGAGACGTCGGCGCCGGCGGCACCCAGCTCGCCCTCGGCCTGCTGCTCTGGACCGGCAACCTGGAGATCTGGCACGTCTACCCGCTGCTCGCGCTCCTGTCCGTCGCGCTCACCTTCCAGCGCCTCGCGTACGGCGCCGCCATCCCGCAGCTCGTGCCCAAGCGCTACCTCGGCCACGCCAACGGGGTCGTGCAGATGGTCACCGGCACCGCCCAGCTGATCGTGCCGCTGGTCGCCGTCGGCCTCATGGCCGCCATCGGCCTGGAGGGCATCCTGGTACTGGACGTGATCAGCTACCTGTTCGCGTTCACCTCGGTGCTGCTGGTCCGCTTCCCGAAGACGATGGGCGCGCGCCGCCGCGAATCCCTGCTCACCGAGATGGCCGAAGGCTTCCGCTACACCTGGGGCAACCGCAACTTCCGCGCCATGCTGCTCTTCTTCGCCGCGCTCAACGTCTTCCTGTCCCCGCTGTTCCTGCTGCTCAGCCCCCTCGTCCTCGCCTTCGCCACCCTCGCCGACGTGGGCCGGGTCTCGTTCGCGGGCGGCGCGGGCGTGCTGCTCGGCGGCCTCGTCATGACCGTCTGGGGCGGCCCCCGCCGCCACCGCCTGCGCGGCGTGCTCCTCGCCACCCTCCTGCTGGCCGCCTTCTGCCTGATCGTCGGCGTACGGCAGGACCTGGTCGTGATCGCGGCGGGCGCGTTCGGCATGTCCCTCGCGCTCACCCTCGTCAACGGGATCTACGCCACGATCATCCAGGTCAAGGTCCCGCAGCGTTTCCACGGCCGGGTGATCGCGCTCAACACGCTCATCGCCTGGTCCACGCTGCCGTTCGCGTTCGGCCTCGTCGCCCCGTACGGCAGCGCGCTGTTCGAGCCGCTGCTGGCCGAGGGCGGCGCGCTGGCCGGCAGCGTGGGCGCGCTCATCGGCGTCGGCGCCGGCCGCGGCATCGGCTTCATGTACGTGCTCTTCGCCCTGGCCATCGCGGTGATCGCCGCCGTCTCCCTGCGCGTACGGAGGCTCGCCCGGTTCGACGCCGACGTGCCGGACGCGCCGCCGGACGACCTCATCGGCATCCAGGCCGTGGCGCGCCGGCGAGCGGAAGCCGCATGACGAACCGCACCCCGTGCGGCTCGGACTCGACCTTGACCGTGCCGCCGTGCGCATCCACCACCTCACGGGCGATCGCCAGGCCCAGCCCGGTGCCGCCCTTGCCGCGGCTGCGGGCCGTGTCCAGCCGGGTGAACCGTTCGAAGATGCGCTCCTGGTCGACGCTCGCGATCGGCTGCCCGTCGTTCCGTACGACCAATTCGGCCTCATCGCCGATCCGGCGCACGTCCACCGACACCTGCGTGGCGGCGTGCCGGTCGGCGTTGCTCAGCAGCTCGTCGACGGCCCTGGCCAGCTGCGCGTACACGGCCTCGACCCGGATGTCCGGATGCAGGTCCAGTTTGGCGGGCACCCGGGAGGCCCGGTTCGCGACATGGGCGGCGACCAGGTTGGCCAGGTCCACCTCCTCCCGGGCGGCCGCCTCGCTGGACCCCACCCGGGCCAGGAAGAGCAGGTCGGTGACGATGGCCTCCAGCCGGTCGGTGTCCCGCAGCGCCGCCTCGATCGCGTCCGGCATGTCGTCCGGATGGAGCCGGCCGCTCTCCAGCTGGGCCCTGATGCCCGCGATCGGGGTGCGCAGCTCGTGGGAGGCGTCGGCGGCGAACTGCCGCTGCTGCTGCACCGCCCGCTGGATCCGGTCCAGCGCCCGGTTCGCCGTCCGCGCCAGCCTGGCGATCTCGTCGTCCCCGGCCGGCTCCGGCACCCGCCGGCTCAGATTCCGCTCGGTCAGCTCGGCCAGCTCGGTCCGGATGTCCTCCACCGGCCGCATCGCCCGGCCCGCGATCCGCCATGCCACCCAGCCGATGAACGCGATCAGCAGGGCCAGCTGGATGATGATCGCCGTGGCCAGGACGCGGCTGCGGACCACCGCCGGGGTCTGCTTGCCCGCGTACACCACGGGCGAGTCCGGGGCGGGAGAGGCGCGGATCACGGTCACGTGCATGCACGGGCTGCGCGGCACCGGGCAGGACACCAGCTCCCTGATCCGGGTCTCCGGATCCGGCCACACCGGGCTCAACGCCGGAAGATCCCTCGCCGCGTTGCTGGTCGCCAGAATCCGCCCGCCCGGCGCGACCACCTGAATGAGATCGATCCCGTCATGCGGCGGGATCGGATTGATGATCACCTGTCCGTCCCGGATCCGCGTGGCCACCTGACTGGCCACGTCCCTCGCGTCCTCCCAGATGTTGTCGGCCACCGCCTTGCGGATCGTCACGTCGGCGCCGACTCCGACGGGGATGAGTACCATGGCCGCGACCGCCATCGCGCCGAGTGTCAGGCGCCCGCGAATAGACCGCGCTCGCAACCAGGGGAGGGACATCCCCCGAGGCTACTAACGGAGCGCCCAACATCTGTCCGTGACATCTTCAAGCGACCCCAAATTCCGGATCGCCGGAGCGTGCGTGAGACCCGGCCAGAAACGGCGATCCGGACAAAGTCGATCTTGAAGGTGCCGGGGTGGCATTTCGCTCAGAGCGAGGCCCGTGACCTGGGCCTCCGTACGAGAGTTCCCGTCACGTGGGTTTCCGGAGAGCCTGAGCGAGCTCCCGGACGCGGGATCCGTAGATCGCCGGGCTGACCGACCGGAGGTCGGTGAAGTAGCGGGCGCGGGCGAACTCGGGGACGTCGTCGAGCCGGATGTCTCCGATGAGGACCGGGGCGAATCGCCGGCGGTTCTCGATGGCCCGGCGCATGAGCACGGCGTATTCGTTGGCCACCCACTCGCTGGCCAGCGAGGCGGGGCTGTAGACGACCAGGCCGTGGATGGAATCCCGTAACGCCGCGTCGACCTTGTGGACGATCACGTCGGTGGGGCCCAGGAACAGCCGGTCCATCGCGACCCTGACTCCGTGGCCGCCGAGTTCGCCCGCCAGTTTCTCGACTTCGTCGGTGTCCGCGTGGCTGTAGGAGATGAAGACGTCGTAGTCGTCGCCGTCATTGTGCGGCGTGGGGGCGGCGGAAACGGTCGCGGGAGGCTTTTCCGAAGGCTTGCGGCGAATCTGTAGCCAGGCAAAATACGCGGCCACGATGCCGGCCAGAGTTCCCGCCAGCGCGATGGCCAGTTCCGCCACGTCCATGCCGTTCAGGTTAACTCTCGGGACGATTCCATGGTCGCCGGTCGTGAGAAGTGGTCAACTGTCCGTACATGCCTTGGGCGGGAGATCGTATGAGCGGAGTGGCCGGGGAGCGTTACGACGTCTTCATCGTGCACGCCCAAGCCGACCTGGAGTGGGCCCGCCGGCTTCAGGCGAGCCTGTCCCGGGATGGGTTCCGGGCTGCTCTGGAGCACTATCTCCCTGGTGACGTGGTCATCCGCCGGATCGAGGAGCTCATGCGGGCCTCGGCGGTCTGCGTGTTCGTCTACAGCCGGGCGATCGAAACCGACCCGATGATGGCCGGAAAGTACGAGGCTCTGATCACCGAAGCCGTGTGGGGGCGGCGGCGGTTCATTCCTGCGCTCCTGGAAGACGTGCCACTGGACCCATTCGCCGCCGCCCGGGTCCGCGTCGATTTCCGCGGGCCGGACCAGGAGAAACCGTATCGGGAACTCGTCACGGCTCTCGGGAGATACCGCGACGACGCCGGTACGCCGTTGCCCCGGTATCGCGATCACCGGCTGGAACAGCCACGTCAGGCGATTCTTCAAGTCGCCCGGGAAAAGGTGACCTTAGGCCGCGCATATCATGCGCCTCGCATGCCCGGGCAGGCGTTGAACGACGCGTTGTGGAAACTCGGCCGGGCCAGGAGCGGACGATATTCGACGAAATCGGCCGAGGCGGCCACGGGGAGCACGGTGGACTCACAGCTCCGGGAGGTCGGGAGAATTCTGGGCGACGGCTTCCTCACCGGTCCTGCCGGAGACGCGCTCGCCGCCGAACTGCGGCAGGCGGAGCGGGAGAACAGCACCCTGCGCCTCGGACTCCAGATCGGCGACGAACTCGCCGCACTGCCCTGGGAGACACTCGTCCCGCCCGGCGAGACACGGCCACTCGCCCTGCATCCGAACGTCGAGCTGTATCGCCACCTTCCCGCCACAGCGCCGACGGCGGCGATGGACATTCGCGCACCTTTGCGCATCCTGGCCGTGGTCGCCAGCCCCGAAGGCCCCGGCGGCGGCCCCCTCCTGGACCTCGAAGCGGAACTGAGCCGCATCCTCAACGCGGTCGAAGACGCCCGCCGCCACGCCGCCGCGCACGTCCGCATCCTCAACGAAGGCACCCTCGACGCGATCGAGACCGCCCTCAAGCAGGAACGTTTCCACGTCCTCCACATCTCCTGCCACGCCCGCCCCGGCGTTCTGCTCCTGGAGGACGAGAAGGGCGCCCCCGTCGACGTCTCAGCGGAACGACTCGCTGGCGTGATCCCCCGCGACCGCGGCGTCCCTTTGGTCGTACTGTCCGGCTGCTCGACCGCGCTCAGCGCCCGTGTCAGCGCCCGTGCCAGCGGCAACCGGAGGGGAGACGACAGCGTCGCGGAGGGAGAGGCGGTGCTCGGCGGGCTGGCGCAAGGGCTGTCGGAGAGCGGCGTTCCGGCTGTGCTGGCCATGACCGGGGCTGTCACCGACGTGTACGCGACCATGCTCACCGAAGCGGTCTATCGCGAACTCGCCGTGCGGCCGGCGCCGGACGTGCTGACCGCGCTGTCGGAGGCGCGGCGGGACCTGGAGCAGGCACGCCGTTCCGCGCCCGCCTCCAGCTTGGGGGCCGACCTGGCCGAGTGGGCCACGCCCGCGCTCTTTCTGCGTGGTCCCGTCCTTCCGCTCTACGACACGGACGACGGCGTGGACACGACGGTGACGGCGCCGCCCGCCATCAGACTTGATCCGGGTGTCGTGGTCCGGGCCGTCGGTGACTTCGTCGGGCGTCGTGCGGAGTTGCGTGTCCTGCGGGCGGCGCTCAGCAAGGCGCATCGGAGCGTGGTGGTGCACGGCATCGGCGGCGTCGGCAAGAGCAGCCTCGCGGCTGAGCTGATCGGACGCCTCGGGTCCGACGCCGGGCTCGTTGTTTCGGCCTTCGGCCGTACCAGCCCTGACCAGGTCCTGAGTGCGATCGCCGACAAGCTGCTCGCCGCCACCATGCGGGCCGGCGCGATCGCCGAACCGCTCCGGCACCTCGCCCAGGCCCTCCGCCGTCAGGACTATCCGTGGGCGCTGCGGCTCGACGCCCTTCACCAAGAACTCACGCAAGTCCCCTCGGCGCTCCAGCGTGACATCGGTCTCCCGCCGATCACCTTGCTCCTCGACAACTTCGAGGAGAACCTCGACCCCGCCGACCGATCGTCGCTGGTGGACCGGGAGCTGGCCGCCTTCCTCGCCGCCTGGGCAAGGCTCGCCCCCCGGGTCAGATCGCTGATAACGAGTCGCCATCCTTTCCAGCTGCCCGGCCAAGCGCACGACGCCGTCTACTTCCATCACCTGGGTCCGCTGTCCCTTGCCGAAGCACGGAAGCTGATGTGGCGGCTGGAAGGGCTGGCCGCGCTCGGTCCGCCCGATCAGGAGCGGGCGTGGCTGGATGTGGGGGGTCATCCGCGGACGCTGGAGTATCTGGACGCCTTGCTGCGCGGGGGGCGCGCGCGTTTTCCGGATGTACGGCAGCGGATGGAAGTCCTGCTGGAGCGGCGCGGGATCACCGACCCTGGCGCGTGGTGGAGTCCGGCGGGGGCGGGCCTGGATGTGGCCTTGGCCGAAGCGGTGACCTTGGCCGTGGACGACACCCTGCTGCGGGATCTGCTGGCCCTGGTGGATGAGTTCGCCCGGGCCCTTTTGGTGGGGGTGTCGGTGTTCCGCCGCCCGGTCGACTGGATCGGGATGGCGTGGCCGGTCAGCACCCCGGCACCCCTGGACCCTGAGCGGCTGGAGCGTCTGGAACGGCTCGGGGAGTTGCTGGATCAGGTTCGTGCGAGTGACCCGGGCGCGGGGCTCGAGGATTTGGGGCTGCCGGCCGAAGAGCTCGCTCGGGCGCATGAGGATGTGGCCGCCTACTATGCGCCGCCGATCCAGGTTCCCGAGGGGGTGGCGGAGGCGGTGGCGGTGCTGTCCCGGCTGGGGCTGCTGGTCCCCATGGAGAACGGCGACATCGAATGGGGAGGCGGCCGGACATACGGAGGTGAGTGGGGCGGGGACGGGCCGGCTGGTCTGTTCCTGGTCCACCGGTGGACGGCGGCAGGTCTGACTTCGGTGCACGTATCGGCTCCGGAGCAGGTGCGGGCGGCGCATCGGGCGGCCGCCGCGTACTGGATGTGGCGGGTCGCCACCGACGCGGAGGCCGCCGGGCAGGATCTGATCGCGATGATCGAGGCCCGTTTCCATTTCCACGCGGCCGGTCAGCGGGAGGAGGCCGCCGGCGCGACGGATTGGATCTGTGAGCGGTTGCATCAGGCCGGGGCCTGGGGCTGGGAGCAGCAGCTTTATGCCGAGGCGATGTCCTGGTTCCCGCCGGGCAGCCAGCAGCACGCGGCCAGCCTGCACCAACTCGGCATCATCGCCCGGGAGCGCGGAGACTATGAGCAGGCGCTGGACTGGTACCGGCAATCCCTGAGCATCGACGAGGAACTCGGCAACCGCGCCGGTGTGGCCACCAGCTACCACGAACTCGGCGCCGTCGCCCAGTTGCGTGGAGATTATGAGCAGGCGCTGGACTGGTACCGGCAGTCTCTGAGCATCAAAGAGGAAGTCGGCAACCGCGCCGGGATGGCCACCACCTACCATGCGCTCGGCATCATCGCCCGGCTGCGTGGAGACTATGAGCAGGCGCTGGACTGGCACCGGCAAGGTTTGCATATCGACGAGGAACTCGGCGACCGCACCGGCGTGGCCGCCACCTACCACTCACTCGGAATCATCGCCCAGGAACAGGAGGATCACGAGCAGGCGCTGGACTGGCACCGGCAAGGTCTGCACATCTACGAGGAACTCGGCAATCGCGTCGGCATGGCCGCCAGTTACCACTCGCTCGGCGTGATCGCCCAGGAACAGGGAGACTATGAGCGGGCGCTGAAATGGTACCGGCAGTCGCTCGCCATCAAAGAAGAACTCGGCAACCGCGCCGGCATCGCTGCCAGCTACCATCAATTCGGCATCATCGCCCAACTGGGACAGGACTATGAGCGGGCGCGCGAGTGGTACCGCCAATCTCTGACCATTCACGAGGAACTCGGCGACCGTGACGGCATGGCCGCCGGCTACGGCCAACTGGGGGCCTTTCACACCCAGGCAGGCGACCCGGCCGAGGGCCTCGCGTACTCGGTCCGCAGTCTGCTGATCTACGCGGAACTCGAGTCACCCCACACCGCTTTCGCACTGGGCTGGCTGGCCCGCCAGCGAGAGGTCCTCGGGGAAACCGACTTCCAGCGGCTGCTCGCCCACCACACGCCCGCGGACCTGATCGAAGAAATCAACCAAGCACTCGATGATCAACAAGAATGATCACCGACGGCTCGGACCTTCGAGCTTCATTTACGAAGCAGTTGCCAGACAATTCTCCGGCGACCGATTTGCCGGTGCTTCTAGAGATATGCGCCCAAACAATGGCTCCGTCGAGCCGAAGCCCGTGATGGCGCCTGATCACAGTCCGAGCACCGGCTCGAAGGGTGTCCGACCACCGGCTCAAAGGTGTCCGAGCGCCAGCTCAAAGGCGTCCGAGCGCCAGCTCAAATGGGGCGGCCGAGCGCCAGCCTAAGAGCGTCCGAGCGCCAGCTCGAATGGGGCGGCCGAGCGCCAGCTCAAAAAGGGTGGATGGGTGGGAGAACCACCTGGACCAGCGGCGTCAGCGCCAGGTGTCGGTTCGATTCACCTGCGGACCAAGAAGGGCACTGAAGGTGCGATTGGCTCCGGGTTCCCAGGTCACAGTGCCGTCACTGTTCTTCCTGAGGTACTTGTATTCGACTGTGGCTCCGGCGGGAAGGGTGAGGGTAGCCGACCAGGTCGGGTAGGCCGCCGCCGAGAGCGGGACCGCGTTGGCGGGGTTCCAGGCTCCGAGAGCGACCAGATTGCCGACCAGGAAGACGTTCTGTCCCCAGGTCGTGGCGACTGTGGCGCTGAATCTGGCGGACACCGTTCCATTGGATGCGTCGGGGTAGCCGGCCGTCAGGGTTTCGCCACCGCTGTCGTCCCAGGTTCCCGAACCGTTGTCGGACGCGGCCCGGGGGCCGGCCGCCGCTGCGAGGTCGATGGTCGTCTTCTTCCATCTGGTGCGGGCGGTCTCGTCCATGGCGACCCCGGGTACAGCCGTCCATGAGCCGCCCGACGGCTGATAGTGGATGTTCGCCGTGGTCCACGAGGTGGCGTACACGATGGTAGCGGTGTCGCCCCCGGTAGGGAGGGGAGAGGGGCATCAGGCCGGCCGCACGAATACCGCCACGGTCCGGGCGGGAACGGTGAACGTGCCGGTCGCTCCGTCGAAGGTTGACTGTCTGACGATCGGATCGGTGGAGGCGGCCTGGACGGGGTGGAGGGTCACGGTGGCTTCCGCGAGCGCGGCGACGGTCTGCCGGGCGGTCTGGGAGGTCGCGTTGAAGATGACAGTGATCGACTTCCAGCGGGGGTCGATGCCGGTGGCGTCCAGGTGCATGGTGATGACGCCGGGGACCCTCGTGGCGGGGAAGGTCAGGCGGTTCTGGATCTCGGAGAGGGAGCCGAGACCGAACACCGGGGACGAGGTGCGGACTCTGAGGAGGTCGCCGAAGCGGTCTCGGGCGGTGTTGATGGCTGCGCAGTCCGGCTTGAGGGCCGGGTCGGCCAGTAGCGGGCGGGCGTAGGGCCATTTGCTTTCGTTGTCCCGCCTGGGTGGGAGGCCCGCGCCGAAGCCGTTGCCCTGGGCGCAGTCCCAGAGCAGGCGGTTGAACCAGTCGCCGGAGTCGTAGGAGTTGCGGTCCAGTGACTTGGAGCGCAGGCGTTCGGTGCCCGCGTGCAGGAACGCGGTGCTCTGGGAGAGCATGACCGTGGCCAGCGAAAGCGCCTGCATTCTGACCCGGTCGGCCATCGGAGTGTCCCGGGGCAGTTTGTACGCGAGCGCGTCGTAGAGGGTCTCGTTGTCGTGCGCGTCCACGTAATTGACCGTCTCGCCTGGCGAATCGGCGTAGCCGGCGGGGGAACCGTTGTAAGAGATCTCCGAGCCTTTCTCGCCGGAAGGAAGCACGTAGTCCTTCAGGTTGCCGGTCAGCCCGAGCATGATCAGTTCTTCGCCGTCGGCCAGGCGAGCGCCAGGAGTGTCGGCCAGGCCGGAGCCGAAGCCGCGGATGCCGGGGTCGGCGTCGAAGGGCCCCCCGCCGCGTACGGCGTCGCGCAGGCGATCGTTGAACGTGCCGATCCCCGTCCCGGCCAGATTGCCCTGGGTGGCCTGGACGAATCGGGCATCGCAGGCGACCTCCCCGAAGTTCCAGCCCTCGCCGTACAGGAGAATGGTTTTCCCGTCGACGCCGTCCCTGGCCAGGGTCAACGCGTCCAGAGCCTGGCGCACCGCGAGCATGCCGGCCTTCGGATGGTGGCCCATCAGGTCGAAACGGAAACCGTCGATCTTGTACGCCTTCGCCCACGTCACGACCGAGTCCACGACGAGCCTGCCCATCATGGCGTGCTCGGGCGCGGTGTTCGCGCAGCAGGTGGAGTCGGCCACCGTGCCGTCGGCCAGCAGCCGGTGGTAGTAGCCCGGTACGACCCGGTCGAGCACGCTGCCCTCGCCCTGCCCGGCGGCGTGGGTGTGGTTGTACACCACATCCATGATCACCCGAAGTCCGGCCTTGTTGAGCGCCCGCACCATCGCCCGGAACTCCCGGATCCGGGCAGATCCCTCCGGATCGGTGGCGTAGGAGCCTTCCGGGACGGCGTAGTGCAGCGGGTCGTACCCCCAGTTGAAGGAGTCCGTGGCGGCGGTCGCGGCGACGCCTGCCTGCTGCTCCTCGGAGTCGGCGGGCATCGTCGCGAAGTCGTACGCCGGCTCAGCGCGGTCGGACCGCCGTTCGGGCACGGTGGCGAAGTCGAACACGGGCAGCAGGTGCACGTGGGTGAGGCCGTCGGCGGCGAGCCCGCGCAGCGCCTCCATGCCGGCGCCGTCGCCGGTGAACGCCTTGTACGTGCCGCGTTCCGCGGCGGGCACGCTGGAGTCCGAGGCGGAGAAGTCGCGGACGTGGAGTTCGTAGATGATCGCCCTGTCCTGGCGTACGGCGGCGGGTTTGGCCAGCTTGTCCCAGCCGGGCGGTTTGAGTGCCGAGGCATTCAGCCGGACCAGGTGGCTGCGCCGGCCACCGGCGGAGACCGACAGACTGTAAGGGTCGGGGACCTCGTTGGTCACCAGGACGCCGCCCGCGACGACCGTCACCAGGTAGGTGTAGTAGCGGCCGTACCAGGTGGGCGGGCCGGTGACCGACCAGACGCCGGTCGAGTCGTCGCGCCGCATCGGCAGGACGCGGTCGTTCAGCCTGAGTTCGACCTTCCGCGCAGTCGGGGCCCACACCGAGAGCCTCGGCAGCACGCGCCCGGCTGGGCCCAACTCGCTGGACAAAGCCGCTGCGTAGACGTCGTCCAGCACGCCGGGGAACTGCACGCCGGTCGCGGCCAGCAGTCCGCCGGACAGGTCCCACTCAGCCGCCACCAGTTGTGATCGCAGCGCGTCCTTGACGAGGCCGGCGTCCCTGGGGTCCACGATCAGCGCGCTGTAGTCCCTCAGATGCGGCCATGCAGCCCGCTGGGCGTCGGTGAGCGCGCCCGGCGAAAGCCGGATCAGGTGGATGTCGCCGGTCAGATCCCCAGTGTCGTCATACGCGATGTCCGCCTTGGGGGAGTACACGAGGGCATACCTCGACGAGGGGGACGTCTCTCCCCGCCAGGCCACCGTCGCGCGGTCGAGCCAGTGCGCGGTGGACTTGCTCAGATCCAGTGACAGCACGAATCCCCTCCCGCGACAGGATTCCCTCGTACGGTACGGCCGACCCCCGGCACCCCCCGATGGACCCCGTGCGATAATCCGGATAAATCGGATAAACAGGCGGATTATGGCCCGGTGGGCACAGGGTGACTCAGAAACCACTCCAGGCGCAGTCGAAGCGAACCGGACCCCGAGTGCATAGCCGCTTTATGCTGGACATCTCCCTGGAACACCGCCGAAACGCGGCTGCGGCACTGTGGGGGTGGCCAACGCACATCGCTGTGGGCCCTCTCGCTCACGTGATGCGGATGTGGAAGGAGAGGTGATCGACGTGCTGTTGCGGCTACGGGTGTCCCTGCCGGACCGGCCTGGCGTGCTCGGCCAGGTCGCGCGCGCGTTCGGCGTGATGGGCGCGGACATCCTCCAGGTCACCGTCCTGGAACGGGAATCCGGCCGGGCCGTCGACGACTTCACCGTCTCCTGGTCGGCCATCTTCAGCGCCGCCGAGCTGAGCGACCGCATCTCGGTCGTGCCCGGCGTACGGGTGGAGGCGGCGTGGCCGACCCGGGAGGTGCCCGGCGCGAACCCCGACTACGACCTGCTCGGCCATATCGCGACCGACCCGGGCCGAGCGGTGATCACCCTGGTGGACGCGGTGCCCGACCTGGTCAGCGCCGAGTGGGCGGTGGCGCTGGACGCGGCCACCGGCGACGTGATGCACGGCAGCTGGCAGGCGCCGGAGGAGGTGCCCGCCGCGAAGTTCACCGCGCTGCGGCCGACCGTGCACACCGAGGGCGCCCTGCATCTGGCCAGTGTGCCGGTCGAGGACGTGCACCTGGTGGTGGCGCGCCGCGACGGGCCCGCGTTCCACAAGGCGGAACTGGACCGTGTCGCCCGGCTGGTCGACGTGGTCGCGCTGCTCGCCCACGCCGGGGCGCAGCGGGCGTGACGGGATTACCGGCGGGGCGGGTCGATCCGCGCGCCGGACTGGGTGAAGAGCATCAGGCGGGAGACGTCCACCGCGACGCGGGCGTGCTCGCCGGCCTTCCAGAACGGGCGGGAGCCGAGGCGGACGATCAGGTCGGCCCGGCGGTGCGAGCCGCTGCCGAGCGCGGCGGCGGTGCCCGGCGCGGCCTCGGCCTGCGCGAACTCCTCGCCGGGGCCGAGCAGGCGGCGCATCATCGACCGCGCCTTCCCGACGCCGTTCCCGTTCCCGTTGGCGTGCCCGTTGCGGATCCGCGGGTCCGGCGGCTCCGGTACGGCCATAGCCGGAATGCCCGCCTCCACGTACGCCAGCCATTCGTGCCCGTGGTATTCCAGCGTCCGTACGCGGCCCATGAAGCAGGGGCCGTCCATCTTCTCGGGCATGGGCGCGAGGCCGTCCGGACGGATGCCGACGATGATCTGGCTGCCGGTGTGCTGTGACACAGCGTAAGCACGTGGATCGGTCCAGGGCATGGTGATCTGGTGCGTACCGAAATCCAGGAGTATGAACTGGTTCTGGGGTGTACGGACCGTAGCACCCAGCAGGTTGAGCTGCTGGGAGCTGAGGAAGGCGGCCGTGAACGCGGTGGCCGGGTCGTTGTAGACCTGGGCCGGGGTGCCGACGTCCTGCAGCACGCCCCGGTTCATGATGGCGATCCGGTCGGCCAGGGTGAGCGCCTCGACCTGGTCGTGCGTGACGTAGATGGTGGTGACGCCGAGGGCGCGCACCAGGGACGAGATCTCCATGCGTAATTCGGTGCGCATGCCCGCGTCCAGGTTGGACAGGGGCTCGTCCATCAGGAACAGGGACGGCTGGCGCACGATCGCCCGGCCCATCGCGACGCGCTGGCGCTGGCCGCCGGAGAGCGTTCCAGGCCGCCGGTCCAGGGTCTCGTCGATGTGCAGGGCCTTCGACAGTTCGACCACACGTTCCCGTACCACGGCCGGGTCCGCTTTGGCGATCTCCAGCGGGAAGGAGAGATTCCCGCGGACTGTGCGGTGCGGATACAAGGCGCCGTTCTGGAAGACCATCGCCACGTCCCGGTCGCGGGGGGCCAGATGGTTGGCGATCTTGCCGCCCAGCCAGAGGTCGCCGGCGGTGATCTCCTCAAGCCCGGCGACCATTCGCAAAAGTGTTGATTTGCCACATCCGGAAGGGCCGAGCAGGACCAGGAGCTCACCGTCTTCGGCTCGCAAGTTCATGCGATCGACCGCCAGGTATCCCCCGGGGTACACCTTGGTCACGTTGTCGAGGACGACCGTGCTCATGCCTGCTCCTCGCCTGGCGCCACGGATGTGCTCGTGCACTGTACGCGGGCCGTATTGCCTCGCGAGCGGCGCTCGATCATGGAAACTCGTTCCTCCCGGGCGCGCATGCCCGGATCCCGCCATGTCAGTTGTGATTGATGAGGTAGTACATCGTGTCGGCACGGTCCATGTCCATACATGCCATGAAAAATAGGGAACGCACCGGTTACTCACGTGTTGCGTGGTCTTGACAAGACTTTATGGACTCAACAGGCCTTTGATTGCTCCCGGCCAAAAAGACCCATCCATCATCCAGTGATGGGATGTCCCAATGTCACAGTGTCGCATCGTCACCTTGGCAGGGTTTGCGGCAAGTTTCTGTAAGGTCTTTCATGATGGAAAATGACCTTCGCGATTTCGGGGACCCGTATATGAGCGCACTCTCGCCTGACGTCCTGGCCGCCGGACCGGCCTCCGCGACCCGCTGGTGGCGGGACGCCGTGATCTACCAGGTGTACGTGCGGAGCTTCGCCGACGGCAACGGCGACGGCGTCGGCGACCTGCTCGGCGTGCGGAGCCGGCTGCGCTACCTGGCCGACCTCGGCGTGGACGCCGTCTGGCTGACCCCCTTCTACCCGTCCCCGATGGCCGACTTCGGGTACGACGTGGCCGACTACCGCGGCGTCGACCCCGTCTTCGGCACGCTGGAGGACGCCAGGGCCCTGATCGAGGACGCGCACCGGCTGGGATTGCGGATCATCGTGGACGTGGTGCCCAACCACACCTCGGACCGGCACGGCTGGTTCGCGGAGGCCGTGCAGGCGGGGCCGGGGTCGGCGGCGCGGGAGCGGTACATCTTCAGGGACGGGAAGGGGGACGCGCCGCCGAACGACTGGGAGTCGATCTTCGGAGGACCGGCCTGGACGCGGCTGCCGGACGGGCAGTGGTATCTGCACCTGTTCGCCCCGGAGCAGCCGGACCTCAACTGGGAGCACCCCGAGGTGCACGCCGAGTTCGCCGGCGTGCTCCGGTTCTGGCTGGACCTGGGCGTGGACGGGTTCCGGATCGACGTCGCGCACGGCATGGTCAAGGCCGAAGGGCTGCCCGACGTGGGCTACACCGGGCAGGCCAGGATGATCGGCACCCAGGTCGTGCCGTACTTCGACCAGGACGGGGTGCACGAGATCCACCGGGCCTGGCGGCGCATCCTGGACTCCTACCCGGGCGAGCGGATCGGCGTCGCCGAGGCGTGGGCGCCGACGCAGCGGCGGCTGGCCGACTACGTCCGCCCCGACGAACTGCACCAGGCGTTCAACTTCCACTTCCTGACCACTCCGTGGGAGGCGGGCCGGTTCCGGCAGGTCATCCAGGAGTCGCTGGAGACCTCCGCGCTGGTCGGCGCCCCGGCCACCTGGGTGCTCTCCAACCACGACGTCAAACGCCACGTCACCCGGTACGGCGGCGGCGCGGCCGGTCTCGCCAGGGCCAGGGCGGCGGCCCTGCTGATGCTGGCGCTGCCCGGCTCCAGCTACGTCTACCAGGGCGAGGAGCTCGGGCTGCCGGAGGTGCTCGACCTGCCGGAGGAGGCGCTGTGCGACCCGCAGCGGCTGCGCGACGCCGAGAGCGGCCGGGACGGCTGCCGTGTCCCGATCCCGTGGAGCCCCACCGAGGAGCCGCCGTTCGGCTTCTCCCCGCCGGGCATCACCGCGACCTGGCTGCCGGTGCCGCGGGACTGGCGCGACCTGTCCGTGGAGGCCCAGCTCGCCGATCCCGGCTCGACCCTCAGTCTGTACACGCGGGCGCTGGCCGTACGGAAGGCGCACCCGGCGCTCGGCGACGGGGACCTTTCCTGGAATCCGGCTCCGGACGGCGTTCTGGCCTTTGACCGGGGTGATTCGTTTAGGTGCCTGACGAATCTGACGAATGCCTGGATTGAGGTGAATCGTCCGGGCGAGTTGCTGCTCGCGAGCGCAGATCCGGCTATTTCCGGAAATGTTGTAAGGCTGGCTCCTGATTCGGCCACGTGGTGGACCGTGGAGCATGTCTAAAGTAACCGTCATGAACAACGCGCGGCTCTCCGACATCGCGGCCCAGGCAGGCGTCAGCGAAGCCACGGTGAGCCGTGTGCTCAACGGCAAGGCGGGGGTGTCGGCCGCCACCCGCCAGGCCGTGCTCACCGCGCTGGACCTGATGGGCTACGAACGGCCCCAGCGGCTGCGGCAGCGCAGCAACGGGCTGATCGGGCTGGTCACCCCGGAGCTCGACAACCCCATCTTCCCGGCGTTCGCGCAGGCCATCGAGAAGGCGCTCACCCAGCACGGGTACACGCCGATCCTGTGCACGCAGCTGCCCGGCGGCGCGCCCGAGGACGAGTTCACCGAGCTGCTGATCGACCGCGGCGTCAGCGGCATCGTCTTCGTCTCCGGGCTGCACGCCGACGTCACGGCCCGGATGGATCGTTACACCCGGCTGACCGACCGCGGCCTGCCGATCGTCCTGGTGGACGGCTACAACGAGAACATCCCGGCGCCGTTCATCTCGCCGGACGACCGGCTGGCCACCCGGCTGGCCGTGCAGCACCTGGTGGACCTCGGCCACGAGCGCATCGGCCTGGCCCTCGGCCAGCGCAGGTTCGTGCCGGTGATCAGGAAGATCGACGGGTTCCGGCAGGTGATGGCGCAGCTGCTCGGGGTCACCGACACCGCCGAGCTGGTCCAGCACTCGCTGTTCACCGTGGAGGGCGGGCAGGCCGCCGCCGGGGCGCTGTTCGACCGGGGCTGCACGGGTGTCTTCTGCGCCAGCGACCTGATGGCGCTCGGCGCGGTCCGGGCCGCCCGCGAGCGCGGCCTGTCGGTGCCCGGCGACGTCTCGGTGGTCGGGTTCGACGACTCGCCGCTGATCCCGTTCACCGACCCGCCGCTGACCACCGTGCGCAAGCCGATCGGCGCGATGGCCTCGGCCGCCGTGGAGACCCTGCTGGACGTGATCTCCGGCACGGCCGCCAAGAACCTGGAGCTGATGTTCCAGCCGGAGCTCGTGGTGCGGGGCTCCACGGGGTCGGGTCCGCTGGTCAACCGCTGATCAGCGGGTCATTCCCGTCGCGGGGAACTGCGGGCCGCCGCCTCGCCAGCCGGAGCCGCCGCGTTTGTACACCTGCGGGATGTCGTACCGGTACCAGCGCAGGGCGTAGTCCTGGTCGAGGGCGTAGACGACGCCGTTGAGCGAGGTCACGTCCAGGAAGCCGGACCAGCCCGTGGCGTTGGGGGCCAGGTGGTCGCCCTCCCAGGAGGATCCGCCGAGGGTGCTGTTCAGGTGCCGGAACCAGCGCAGGTCGCCCGCCGCGGTGACGGCGAACACGACGCCGTGACCGGTGGCGACCAGGCGGTCGTACCCGCGCATGCCGGTCTTCACGAGCGTGCAGTCGGGGCTGGTCCACTCGGCGCCGCCGAGATGCCGGAACCAGCAGATCCCGCCGTCCTCCCGCAGGCCGTAGAAGACGTCGTACGCCCCGGTGAAGCTCTTGAACTCCGGCAGTCCGGCTTTCACGAATTTGCCGTCGTCCGGATCCATTTCCTGGGATAAATCGTCGAAAAGGAACATTCGTCCTTCGGCGTCCACCGCGTACAGAGTGCCCGGGTTTCCGGAGACGAGCCAGACGTAACGTTGCCAGCCTTCGCCCACTTTCACCCCGGGCGGGGTGCTCCAGCGTTTTTCGCCGTTCTCATATCCGGTGTGCTGGAAACGGCGGAGCACGCCGTCCCGGTCCACCGCGAAGATCGTCCCGCGGCCGGTGTAGAGGATCTTCCGCTGGTCCTGGAAAAGCCCCGGCGGACGGGCCTGGTCCGTGCCGGAGGCGGACTGCAGGAAGGCGGGGATCCCGACGAGCAGAGGCGCCAGGACCGATCCGCAGGCCCAGAAGATGACCCTCCGTCTGCCGGATGCCGGAGCAGGGTTCGCCGCGGGAGGGGATCGGCGCTTCCGGCGTTTCTGTACTGGCATTCTCGCCTCGCTCGACGACGGCTTCGAAGCCAATGAAAGCCGAACACCGTGCGCCGCGCTGGCCGGAAAGGCAATTATTGATGATTGCGGGCTTCGCGAGAATTCGCCGGGAAATGAGGGGGCCCGTGACTTTTCCGGTTAGGAGTCACGGGCCCGATACCCATGATCGTGTTTCCGGGTTTCGGACACGAACATGGCCGCCGGCCCAGCCGAGGGAGGATGGCGTGGGCCGACGAGGTCTGGGGTGCTATGGGGTCGTTTTCTACGGTGTCATGAACGTCTGAGCGCCGAGGCTTCCCCCGCGAGCTTCTCGATCCGGGCATAGTCGCCGGTCGCGAGCGCGTCGGCCGGGGTCAGCCAGGTGCCGCCGACGCATCCTACGTTAGGAAGCCGGAGATAGTCGCACGCGGTCTCCAGCCTGATCCCGCCGGTCGGGCAGAACCGCGCCCCCGGCAGCGGCCCGGAGAGCGCCTTCAGGTACGGCACCCCGCCCGCGGGCTCGGCCGGGAAGAACTTCATCTCCCGCAGCCCCCGCTCGTACAGGCCGAGCACCTCCGACGCGGTCGCGACGCCCGGCAGGAACGGCACGCCCGTCCCGGCCATCGCGTCGATCAGCGACGGCGTCGACCCGGGGGAGACCAGGAACCGGGAACCCGCCTCGACCGCCCGCGCCGCGTCGCCCGGGGACAGGATCGTGCCCGCGCCGATCACCGCGTCCGGGACCTCGGCGGCGATCCGCCGGATCGACTCCAGCGCCGCCTCGGTGCGCAGGGTCACCTCGATGACCGGGAGGCCGCCCGCCACCAGCGCGTGCGCCAGAGGCACCGCGGTCTCGGCGTCCTCGATCACGACGACCGGGATGACGGGGGCGATGTCGAGAATGCTGTCCGGAATGCTGCCAGAAGTGCCGTTCATACGAGCTCCACGCTACCGGCCCGCTGGGCGAGCCACGCCGTCGCCCCCGTCAGTGCGGGCTGCTCGGCCACGATCAGCGAGGTCGCGATCGGGCCCAGGTAGTCGATCAGCGCCGGGCTGGTCTGCTCGAACCGGGCCCGGAACTCGCTGTCCCTGATCCGTCCCACGATCCTCGGCAGCACGCCGCCGCCCAGGTAGACGCCGCCGCGCGCGCCCAGCGTCAGCGCCACGTTCCCGGCGAACCCGCCCAGCAGGGCCAGGAACACCTCGACCGTCTCCACCGACAGCGCGTCCTCCGAGGCCACGATCTCCGAGGCCGTCTTGCGTCCCGTCTTGATGCCCCGCACCAGCGAGAGCCCCCGGTGGAGCCGCGGCAGCCCCGACCCGGACAGCAGGTGCTCCGCGTCCACGTACGGCAGGCCGTCCGCGCGCAGCGCCCGTACGACCTCGAACTCCAGGTCGGTGACGCACGGGACGGACACGTGCCCGCCCTCGCCCGGCACCGGCACCCAGCCGGAGCCGGCCGGGACCAGGCCGGCCACGCCGAGCCCCGTCCCCGGGCCGAGCACGGCCTTGACCATGCCCGCGGTCGGGGCGGGCCCGCCGAGCGGGGTGAGGTCGTCGCCGGCCAGATGCGGCAGCGAGACCGCCAGGGCCTCGAAGTCGTTCAGCAGTTCGACGTGCGGGATGCCCAGTTCGGCGACCGAGCCGGTCCAGCCCGCGTTGGTGAGGCGATAGGTGTCTCCTTTCACCGGTCCGGCGATCGCCAGGCACGCGGCCCCCGGCCGAACTCCGCCCGCATGGTCTGCGAGATAGGCGGCTACGGCATCGGCTAGGCCTTGTCGCTCGGCGACGTTCAGGACGGCCACCGATTCCGGCTGAGCGCCGGACTGGGTGACGATTCCGAAACGTGCGTTGGTGCCGCCGATGTCGGCGACGAGCCAGGGGTAGCTCACTTAGGACCCTCCGAAGATGCTGGCACCGCGTTCCGCGGGTCCAACCGTACGACGGAAGGCGGCAAAAAGCTCGCGCCCGGTTCCCACCCATTTGTCAGTCGAGGGCGGGGAACCTGCCGGAGCGCGCCCGGACAGATCGGTCAGCACGTCGAGAGTGCCGGTGACCGAGTCGAGACGGATGGGGTCACCGTCACGCAGGAGGGCCAGCGCGCCGCCGTCGGCGGCCTCGGGGGAGAGGTGGATCGCGGCCGGGACCTTGCCCGACGCGCCCGACATGCGGCCGTCGGTGACGATCGCGACCCGCTGCCCCCGGTCCAGCAGGACGGCCAGCGGCGGTGTGAGCTTGTGCAACTCCGGCATGCCGTTGGCGCTCGGGCCCTGGTAGCGGACGACCGCCACGAAGTCCTGGCCGTCCAGCTCGCCCCGCTCGAACGCGCCGAGCAGGTCCCGCTGGTCGTCGAAGACCTTCGCCGGGGCCTCGATGACGAGGTGCTCCGGCTTGACCGCCGACACCTTGCTCACCGCGCGTCCCAGATTGCCCGAGACCATGTGAATCCCCCCGTCGGGGGAGAAAGGTTCACTCGCGGGGCGAAGCACGTCTAGATCGCTGCTGCCCTCGGTCCGCTCGGTCCAGACGACCTGGCCTTCCTTCAGCTCGGGCGCGGCCCGGTAGGCGTCCAGGCCGCGGCCGGCCACGGTCAGCACGTCGTTCCAGAGCAGCCCCGCGTCCAGCAGCGTGCCGACGAACACGGCCATGCCGCCGGCCGCCTGGAAGTGGTTCACGTCGGCCTGCCCGTTCGGGTACATGCGCGCCACCGACGGCACGACCTTCGACAGGTCGGCCATGTCGTCCCAGGTGAGCTCGATCCCGGCGGCCGACGCCACCGCCACCAGGTGCATCGTGTGGTTGGTGGAGCCGCCGGAGGCCAGCAGCGCGACGACCGCGTTCACGATCGCCTTCTCGTCCACGACGTGCCCGATCGGCGTGTACTCGCCGCCGTGCGGGGTCAGCTCCACGATCCGCTTCCCGGCGGCCTCGGTGAGCGCCCGGCGCAGTTCGGTGCGCGGGTTGACGAACGTCGCGCCCGGCAGGTGCAGGCCCATGACCTCCACCAGCACCTGGTTGGAGTTGGCCGTGCCGTAGAACGTGCAGGTCCCCGGCGAGTGGTACGACGCCGCCTCCGCGTCCAGCATCTCGGCTCTGGAGATCTTGCCCTCGGCGAAGTTCTGCCGCGCCCGCGCCTTGATCTTGTTGGGCAGGCCGGAGGTCATCGGCCCGGCGGGCACGAACATGGCGGGCAGGTGCCCGAACCGGAGCGCTCCGGCGAGCAGCCCCGGCACGATCTTGTCGCAGACGCCGAGCAGCAGCGTGGCGTCGAACATGTCGTGCGACAGCGCGATGGCGGTGGACATGGCGATCACGTCGCGGCTGTAGAGCGACAGCTCCATGCCGGCCCGGCCCTGCGTGACCCCGTCGCACATGGCCGGCACGCCGCCCGCCACCTGCGCCACCCCGCCCGCCGCGCGGACGGCCCGCTTCAGCTCCTGCGGGTACGTCTCGTACGGCTGGTGCGCGGAGAGCATGTCGTTGTACGAGGTCACGATGGCGACGCCCGGCCGTACGGCGGCCCGCAGGGCGGGCTTGTCGCCCTCGGCGGCGGCGAAACCGTGCGCGAGGTTGGCGCAGGGCAGCCTGCCTCGCGCGGAGCCCGCGCTCCGGAGTTCGGCCGCGGCCTGGTCGACGAGGGCCAGGTACGCGGCGCGGCTCGCGCGGCTGCGACTCCTGATCCGCTCGGTGACCTCTTGGACGATCGGGTGCATCGGGGCTCCTGACATATGCGACAGGAGGGACAGTAGCGCGAAGTTATGTGTCCTTTCAAGCGAAGTTTTGTAACTCTGAATGAAAAAGTCGTTGAACTTTGGTTCGTTGATGTGCTTAGCTTCGGCGTGATGACACGTCTAGCCACGACCGGCGAGGTCCTCCAGCTCATCCGGAGCGGGGAGGCGGTGACCCGTGCCGACATCGGCCGGGTGACCGGCCTGTCCCGTCCCGCCGTCGTGCACCGGGTCACCGAGCTGCTCCAGCGCGGGCTCGTCGCCGAGGACGCGGAAGGGCCGTCCACCGGGGGGCGTCCGCCGGTGCGGCTGCGGTTCAACGCGCGCGGGGGGTTCGTGCCGGTGGCGTCGCTGGGCGCGAGCCGTACCCAGATCGCGGTCTGTGACCTGTCCGGGGCGATTCTGGACCGGACGGAAGTGGTCATCGACGTCGAGGAAGGCCCGGGGGTGGTGCTTCCGCTCGTCATGGACACCTGGGACAAGCTGCTCAACGGGCGCGCGCCGGTCGTGGGCATCGGCCTGGGCGTGCCCGCCACCGTCGAGTTCGCGGCCGGGCGCACCGAGTCGGCCCGGGTCATGGCCGGCTGGACCGGCGTGGAGATCCCGCCGCTGATCGCGGCCCGCTATCCCGTGCCCGTCCTGGTCGACAACGACGTCAACGTGATCGCCATGGGCGAGCACCGCGTCGCGTACGCCACCGAGCTCGACGATCTGCTGTTCGTGAAGGTCTCCACCCGGATCGGCGCCGGCGTCATCTCCGGCGGCTCCATCCTGCGCGGCGCCCTCGGCGCGGCCGGCGAGATCGGCCACATCCCCGTCCGCGACGGCGGCGGCGTGCTCTGCCGGTGCGGCAACATCGACTGCGTCGACTCCGTCGCCAGCGGCACGGCCATCCTCCGCGACCTGCGCGCCAACGGCCGCGACGTGCACAGCCTCGCCGACGTCACCGCCCTCGTCCGCGCCGGCGACGCCCAGACCATGGCCGTCGTCCGCCAGGCCGGCCGCTGGCTGGGCGAAGTCATCTCCGGCGCCGTCAACCTCCTCAACCCGTCCGTCGTCGTCCTCGGCGGCGACGTCGCCGAGGTCTTCCAGCCCCTCGTCTCCGGCGTCCGCGAAGTCGTCTACCGCCGCTCCACCCAGCTCGCCACCCGCACCCTCCGCATCGAACGCAGCCGCCTGGGCCCCGCCGCCGGTCTGACCGGCTCCGCCCTCCTCGTCACCGACCGCATCCTCGCCCCGGAGGCCATCTAGAGGCTGTCGCCGAAGAGCGGGTTCTCAACGGATCGCAGCTGGGCGGCGATCGCGAGCGACTCCGCCGAGGCGTCCGGGCCCGGATGGTGGATCCACCAGCCGGGGCCCCAGCGGAGCACCTTGCCGTAGAGGGTGAGGATCATGCCGTCCTCGAAGTCGTCGGCGGGGACGCGGACAAGGCGGATGAGCGGGTCGTCGTCGGACGTGAACCGGTACGCGCCGTTGTCGTAATACCTGGCGGTCGATTCCCAGGAGTCGAAGCTCGCCCACCCGCCCGACGCGGAGGCGTAGCAGAGGATGCGGCGGTCCACCACCATGCTGGGCGGGCCGTAGCGGGATTCGACCTCGCTGCGGCGCACGTCCTTGCTCTCGAACCGTCCGGGGATGTCGGCGAGGAGAGCCTGCCATTCGGATGCGCCGAGTTCGCGGTCGACTTCGAGGTAGCCGAGGCGGTGGAACTGCTCGCCGTAGACGGTGGCCACCTCGCCCGTGCATCGGTTCTCGCGCCCGAAGATCGCGGCGAAGGGGCCATGGACTCCGTACTTGCCGTACCGGCGGGAGAGCAGGTGCCTGATCGCTTCGAGTTCGTCGTCGCGCTCGTCGGCGAAACAGAGGTCCGCGAGGAGGTTCCCGGCGACGGATTCCATCTCCGGGCCGCTCCTGGCCATCATCCCGGACCGGGTCATCAGGTGGTGGGCGGCCTCCAGCCAGCGCCGGCGCAACTCGTCCATTGATCGCACGGGATGACACTATTGGGCTGTCGCGCTGTCAGGCCGTGGCCCGGGTGGCGGGGATACGATCGTTTCGGGGCTTTCGGGGGTGATCCCCGGGATGTTCATCTCCACCGGAAGGATCTGAGCTTAATGTCGTCTTCGTGATCGGGGATTCGGGGCTCTTCGGGCGTGATGACGAGCGGCGACGGCTGGGGGTGCTGCTCGGCTACGCGCGCAACGGCCGCGGCGGATCGATTCTGATCACGGGGGAGCCGGGGATCGGCAAGACGGCGTTGCTCGAATCCGTCACGGCCGCCGCGACCGGCTTCTCGACGCTGCGGCTGGACGGGTTCGAGTCGGAGATGACGCTTCCCTTCGCGGCCATCCAGCGGCTGACCATCCCGCTGAGCGCGTACCTGCCCGCCCTGACCGAGCGCCAGCAGCAGGCCATCCAGGTCGCCTCGGGCCTCGCCGAGGGCCCGCCGCCCGATCGTTTCCTGGTGGGACTGGGCGTGCTCGGGCTGCTCACCGCCGCCGCGGGCGGGACGCCGGTCGTGTGCGCCGTGGACGACGCGCACCTGCTGGATCAGGAGAGCCTGGACGTCATGGCCTTCGTGGCCCGGCGGCTCGCCGTCGAACCGGTCGCGATGCTGTTCGCCGCCCGCGACGAGGAAGGGTTCGCCGCGCGCATGGGCGGCGTGCCCGAACTCGTGCTCGCCGGGCTCGGCCAGGAGTCCGCCACCGCCCTGCTCAGGCGCTCGCTCGCCGCCCCCATCGACCCGGCCTCGGCCGCCGCGATCGCCCGGGCCACGGGAGGCAACCCGCTCGCCCTCATCGACCTCGCCGAGGACCTGTCCACACGGAAGATCGGCGGGCTCGGCCTCGGCGACGACCCCATCCCGGTCGGCCGCCGCCTGGAGGCCCACTACGCCCAGCGCGTACGGCAGGCGGACGCCCCGGTCCAGCAGTGGGTGCTCCTGGCCGCCGCCGACACCACCGGCAACCTCGACCTCATCACCGCGGCGGCCCGATCGCTGGACCTCGGGGACGACGTCGTCGACCGGGCCGAGACCGCCATGCTGGTGGAACTGCGCGACACGGTCAGGTTCCGCCACCCGCTGGTGCGCTCCGCGATCTACAACGCCTCCTCCGGCGGCGACCGCAGGCGGGCGCACCGGGCCCTGGCCGCCGCCGCGGACCGGCTCGGCATGATCGAGCTGGAGGCCTGGCACGCCGCGAAGGCCACGCTGGGCACGGACGCGCCCGTGGCCGACCGGCTGGAGCACGCCGCGGACCTCGCCGCCCGCCGGGGCGGTTTCGCGTCCCGGGCGAGCATCCTCACCCGGGCCGCGGAGCTGACCCCGCCCGGCCGGGTCAAGGACTCGCGCCTGGTGGGCGCGGCCGAGGCCGCGCTCGCGATGGGCGCCGTCCAGGTCGCCCACGAACTGCTCGAACGGATCGACGAGGACGCCGCCGACCGCGTCAACCGCGGGCGCGTGATCGTCGTCCGCTGCGGGGTCGGCATGTTCAAGGCGGACCCGGAGCTGCTGCTGCCCGCGGCGGCCGAACTCGTCCGCGCCGCCGACGAGTTCCGCGGCCTCGACACCGAGCGCGAACAGCGCACCCTCCTCAAAGCCTACGAGTGCTGCATGACCGCCGACCGGCTCACCCGGGGCGTGACGCGGCACGACCTGGGCCGGCGCATCGCGGCCTCGTCGTCGGGCGGCGGACTGGACGCGACCATCCTGGCCGGACTCGGGGCCCTCATCCTGCGGCCGTACGCGGAGGCCGTGCCCCGGGCCAGGGCGGCGTTCGAGGCGATCCTGGAGCTGCCGGACCGCGAGATGATGCACATGGGCACGGCGATCGCGGCGCTGGGCACCTTCCTGTGGGACGATGCCGGGCGCAGGGCCGGCCTCGCCAGGGCCGCCGCGGCGGCCCGTGACGCCGGAGCGCTCCAGGCGCTCGACTCGCTGCTGTGGATCATCTCGCTCGCCGAGCTGACCGGCGGCACCGTACGGCGGGCCGAAGACTCGATGGAGGAGGTCCGGGCGGTACGGCTCGCGATGGGCTACGACGCGGAGAACGTGATCAACGCCGCCCTGATGGCCTGGACCGGCGCGCCGCGCCATCTCGTGCTGGCCATCGCGGACGGGGCGAACGCGGTCGGTTTCGGGGGCGTCGGCGCCTCCGCGAGCGCGGCCGTCGGCCTCCGCGACCTCGCCGAGGGCAACTACCGCGACGCCTACGACCGCCTCAAGCCGCTCATCCGGGACCCGTTCCTCCAGGTGACGCCCACCCAGTACGCCGACTTCGCGGAGGCCGCGGTCCGGAGCGGGCACGCCCGGGAGGCCGAGCCGTACGCCGACTCGCTGGTGGACCTGGCGGCGGCGAACGGCTCCCTGTGGTGCCGTGGGGTCGCCGCCCGCGCCCAGGCGCTGACCAGCGCTGACTCGGTGGCGGAAGCGCACTTCGCCGCAGCGGTGGAGACACTCCGGCGGACCGGCGCGGAGATCGAGCTCGCCCGCGCCCATCTGCTCTACGGCGAGTGGCTGCGCCGGACGCGACGCCGCCGGGACGCGGGCGAGCAGCTCCAGCTGGCGATCCACCATTTCGAACGCAGCGGCGCCGGGATGTTCCTGCCGCGGACCCGCGCCGAACTGGAGGCCGCCGGATTGAAACCGGCCGCCCGCAACGCCACCGGCGCGCCCGATCTGACCACGCAGGAGCTGACCGTCGCCCGGATGGCGGCGACCGGGCACACGAACCCGGAGATCGCGGCCAACCTCTTCATCAGCGCCAACACGGTCGACTACCACCTGCGCAAGGTGTTCCAGAAGTTCGGCATCTCCTCACGCCGCCAGCTGGCCGACAAGCTGAGGGCGGAGGACGACTGAGCGACCACGCGATTCACGTGGTCCGCCGGACCGGCGCCGGGAGCAGGCTCGACCCACTCGATCGAGCCGAAGGAGGCCACGGTGCCCTACGTCACCGCCGATGACGGTGCCCGGATCTTCTACAAGGACTGGGGGAACGACGACGGTTCCCCGGTGCTGCTCAGCCACGGCTGGCCGCTCAACTCCGACGCCTGGGAGGCGGCCGCCCTCTTCCTGGCGCGGCACGGGCACCGCGCCGTCGCCCACGACCGGCGTGGCCACGGCCGCTCGTCCCAGACCTGGCACGGCAACGAGATGGACACCTACGCCGACGACCTGGCCTGCCTGATCGACCACCTCGACCTGCGGGACCTCACCCTGGTCGGGCACTCGACCGGCGGCGGCGAGGTCGTCCGCTACCTCGGCCGGTACGGCAGCGGCCGGGTCGCCAGGCTCGTCCTCGTGAGCGCCGTGCCGCCGCTGATGCTGCGGACCGGCGACAACCCCGAGGGCCTGCCGATCGAGGTCTTCGACGGGATCCGGGCGGGCGAGGCCGCGAACCGGTCCCAGCTCTACCGCGATCTGGCCGACGGCCCGTTCTTCGGGCACAACCGCGGGCAGGGCGTCGCCCAGGGCTTCCGGGACGCGTTCTGGGCGCAGGGCATGGCGTGCGGGCACCGGGGGGCGTACGAGTGCGTCGCGGCGTTCTCGGCCACCGACTTCCGGCCGGACCTGGCCAGGATCGACGTCCCCACCCTGGTCATCCACGGCGACGACGACCAGATCGTGCCGTTCGAGGTCGGCGGGAAACGTTCGGCCGCGATGATCGGCGGCGCCGTCCTGAAGGTCTACGAGGGCAGCGGCCACGCCCTCCCCGACACCGACCGCGCCCGCCTCCACGCCGACCTCCTCGAATTCGTCGACGCCTGACGCTTCCCGGCGCACGGGACACGCGCCGCCGGACGGGCCGGCGCGTGTTCCGGTCCGGGCGCCGTCCGGAACTCCGTGGAACGCCCTACGGCTAAACCGAGACGAACCGGGGCGAACAGATGAAGAAGTGTATTGAGCGGCGGGTCAGGGCATGTGGTGCCGGAACGCGGTGAGGATGCGGTCGTGCCGGCCGCGCAGGGGATCGAATCCGTTCAGGACGAGAGCCTGCAGATCCGCGTTCCACAACTGCGCCTCCCGGGACTCCGGGGATGGAGGGCCGCCGGACAGCCGTACGACGAGGGACAGGCTCGACCCCACCAGGCTGAGATCGACATCGCGGACGCCACTCCAAGGGATGGTGATCCAGCCGCTCCGAATCGTGACCGCCGTCACTCCCTTCGCGTCGACGATGAGCCGGGGCAGGCCGCGGACGTACTCCGCCAGGCCGTTCCACCCGTTCGCCGACATTCCGATCAGCCACATCGGAACGAGGAGATGGGTGAAATGGAAGGAGTACTGGTCCAGCCCCCCGGTCTGCAGGCCCACGATGAGCGCTCCGGCGATGATGACCGCGATGAGCGCGCCGCCCGCGAGCGCCGCGGCGCCGCCGGCCAGGCGCGACCGGTAGGCGGGACGGAACCCGGCCGGCGCGGCGGGACGCCAGGCGGCGCCGTACGCGAGCATCGCCGCACCGCAGCCGATCATGATCACGGAGGCGAACGTCCAGATGGCTGTCGCGAGCGTGTTCTCCGATTCCGGCGATCCCGGGACGATGGAACGCCAGAACTGGACCGACTCGAAGACCCCGAAGGCCGCGCCCAGGCCGCCGGTGACCAGGCCCGCACCGATCCAGCTTTCGTATTTGCCCGCGGCGGCCGCGTTATCCGGAGCCCTCTGGTGGTACTCGACGACAGGTGGCACGGACCGTCGCGGAGGAAGCGGGAGCCGGCCATGTGCCGAAGGCGGGCCGGTACGGCCGGAGGCCGCGTTGCGGGTGAAGGCGAAGCCGTGGGCGGTGTCCGTGCCGCGCTGATTCGGCGCGGGCAGTTCGCGGGCGCGCAGGCGGCGGCGGAGATCCAGGTACAGGCCGCCCAGCGTGAGCGGGTCGCCCTGGCCGGGGATGCCGGTCCGGATGAGGTCGACCAGTTCGCCGGTGAAGGAGGTGCAGGCGTGCGACTGCTCCCCGGGAGGCGGGACGTGAGCGGCCAGATCGCTGGCGGTCAGGGTGTAGACGCCCCGGATGTCCGTGTGGTCGGCCACGACGTCGGCTTCGCCGGCGAGGGTCTCGATGGCGCGGCCGGAGTAGCAGCAGTCCAGGATGGCGGCTTTGACCTGGGCCGGGCTGTCGTGGAAGGCCGCACGCACCCGGGCGTACTCGACACCGGTGAGGTCGGGGGCTTCGGCGTCGGTGTCGGCGACGGTCAGGCAGAGTTCACCGCCGGGGGTGATGGCGCCGTGCCCGACGTAGTACAGGAGCAGCACGCCGGTGGTGTCCTGGGCCAGCCGCCGGATCCGTACGGCCACGGCCCGGCTGTCGGACGGATCGGCCAGGACGGTGACCTGGTCGGCGGGCCAGCCGCACAACCGCGGATCGGTCAGCACCGCCTCCAGTTGCCTGAGGCTGTTGGCCGCGGCGGGGATGTCCGGTAAGTGCCGATCCTGGTAGGTGGAGACGCCGATCAGGATCGCGTGCGACCCGGGTAGCCCGGCCGGGTCAACGGTCATCGCCGGCGATCCGTGGTTCGGCATCCATACCGTCTCCCATCGGGCAGGCGCGCGCCCTTGCCCGCCGGGCGCGATGTCAACGGCACGGGCCCCGGCGGCCCCCCTGAATTCTCTCAGGAATCGTCTGGTTCGTCTTATGCGCTCCGCGTGGAATCAGGCCAGTAGGGAATCGAGTGCTGGGCGGCGGACACGATGGCTGTGCCGTCCACATCGGTGAGGGTCAGGTTGATACCGCTCGCGGGCCATTCCACGGCGAGTTCGAAGGTTTCGGGGGGTGGTAGCGGCCAGAGCCATAGGCCCATGGTGATGAGGCCCACGTCGTCGCCGCTGCGCATCGAGGAACCGCCCAGCAGCCAGGAAAGCCGGGGGCCCGGCGGGGGGTCCTGGGGGAGGTCCGCTCTGTCGAAACGCTGGCCGACGGTGGTGGTCTTGGTGCCGTCGGCGAAGCGGGTGCCGAAACGCAGGAGGTTGTCCGGCAGGTGATCGGCGGTCACGCCGGTGACCATATGGGGATACACGGACAGCATGAGCGCCTGGAAGTCGCCGGGGGAGAGGGTTCGCCGCCTCATGACGAGGTCCACGTTCATCAGGCAGCCGGTGCTGAACGCCTGGATCGCCGGCAGGGCGATGGCGATGTCCGGGGTGCGGGCCAGTATGAGACCGCCGGCGATCACCGCGCCCATTTCCTCGGCCGGCGGGGCGTACCAGGAGGGAAGGCCTGGTTTGGGTGGGCGTGCCGATTCTTCCTGTGCCGGTGGGGGCTCGAAGAACATGATTCAACCCTATGGAAATATCCGATCGCCGCGCGGCCTCCTCAGCTGACTAGTGCGCGCAGACGAGGCACGCCAGCGCCTGCTCCAGTTCCGTGGCGGAGGTGACGGGGTCCGGCCAGGGGAGGCGGATCAGGTGGTCCGGGGCGGTGCGGACGGTGGCGCCGAAGCGGTCGAGTTCCCAGAGCCAGGCGTGCGGGGCGGGCCCGCCGAGGAGTTTGGCTACGGCCAGGACGAGCTGGGCGCGGTGGGCGGAGTTGACGTGATGGAGCATGCGTTCCGCGGCGTCGAGGAGGGGGTGGGGGGTGGCGGCCAGGTACTCCTCGGCGTCGAGGACGCCGGATTCCTGCCCGGTCAGGTAGACGACCTGGGCGACGTCGACGCGGATGAGCCGGGGGCCGCGGGATTCGAGGGCGGCGAAGAGGTCTTCGTCGGGGCAGCGCTCGGCGATGGCGATCGCGGCGGCGCGGAGGTCTTCGCCGGGGACGGGCTGGGCCCAGCCGCGCACTTTGAGCATGCCGCGAGCGCGGTCGGTTGCGTCGATGGTTCTGGTGGCCACCAGGTCGACGGTGACGACGATCTCGTCGGCCAGGTCGTACAGGGGTTCGCCGGGTTTGACGAGGAGGACGGGGCGTCCCTGGGCGTCGACGCCGCCGCGTACGGCCGAGGCGGGCAGGACCGAACCCGGCACCGAGACGTGCGTGGGGGCCGCGCCCGCGGCGAGGGTGCGGACGCGTTCCGGGATGGGGGCTGCCGTGACCGGGTGCTGCATGACGCTCCTTCAGCGGTGCTAAGGTTAGTCTTACCTAACTAAGGCTTACCTAACCACAAAGGAGTGAGCGTGCGCTACACCGGTCCCAAGGTGCGGCTGTCCCGGCGGGCGGGAGTCCCGCTGACCCGGAAGGCGGTGAAGTACTTCGAGCAGCGGCCGTACCCGCCCGGTGAGCACGGGCGCAAGACCAACCGCAGGAACACGGGCGACTACGGCGTGCGGCTGCTGGAGAAGCAGAAGCTGCGCTGGTACTACGACGTCTCGGAACGCCAGCTGCGGCGGTACTGGGATCTCGCGCTGCGCCGCCCCGGCCGGTCGGGCGAGGAACTCGTGTCGATCCTGGAGACCCGGCTCGCGTCCCTGGTGCTGCGGGCGGGCCTCGCCCCGTCGATCTACGCCGCCCGGCAGTACGTCAACCACGGCCACATCACCGTGGACGGCCGCAAGGTGGACATCCCCAGCTACCTGGTCAAGCCGGGCCAGACCATCGGCGTACGCGCCAGGTCCCGTCCGATGCAGCCGTTCGTGGCCGCCGCCGAGGGCGTCTACGCGGACGACCGCATCGCGGCCTACCTGTCGGTGGACCACCAGAACCTCACCGCCACGCTGCTGACCCGCCCGGTCCGCGAGCAGATCGCCGTCCCCGTGGACGAGCAGCTGGTCGTGGAGCACTACTCCCGCTGAGCCGCCAGGTACGCCGCGAGCTGCTCGTCCACCGCCCGCGCCCCACGCCGGTTGTCGACCTCCAGGTACGGCACGGCGGGCGGCTCGTCCACCCGTATCGCCTCCAGGAACGCCGGGAAGTCCGCGAGCTTGCCGGCGTCCCGGGGCGAGCCGCGCGCGACCAGGCGCTCCCGCAGGGTCACGGCGTCGGAGCGTACCCACAGGAGGTGGACGGGCGGCCCGCCCAGCTCCTTCACCCAGAGCCGCCACCGTTCCGCGTCGTGCACCTGCCCGGTGAACGGCCCGCTGAGCAGGACGGGGCAGCCGTGCGAGCGGATCTCCCGCGCGGCCGCGGTCAGGCCCGCGTATTCGTGGCGCTTGATGTGCTCGTCGTACCAGGGGCCCTCGCGCTCGCCCGGCGGCCGGTCGTGGGCCGCCAAGGTGGCCGCGACGAAGTCGCCGTAGAGGGTGTCCTTGTCCAGCAGGGCCGGGACCGGGCGCAGCAGCGCCAGCAGGCGCGCGCACACGGTCGACTTGCCGGACCCGGGCGGGCCCGAGACCACCCAGACCGTCAACGCGGCGGGCCGAACGGCTCGATCCGGGGGTCGGACCACGGGCCGTCGAAGTCGTGGCCGCCCTCGGTCAGCCGCTGGGCGGCCTGCGGGGTGACCCGCATGCCGAAGACGCCCTTGTCCGGGTCCAGCGGGACCAGGCCGTAGCCGGTGTCGACGTCCTCCTTGGTCAGGGCGAGCCTGCGCAGCGCCGTCTCCATGGTCGCGCTCCGCGGGAGCCGTACGGTGATGAGAACCATGACGTCATGCCGCTCTGTCCGCCCTGCTCCGCAGGGCTCCGATGATGCCGGCCACGTCCACGATGCCGTAGCCGTAGTCATAGTCATACCCGAGCTCGCCACGATCATCGGCGCTGCGGCGGAGCAGTGTGCGGAGCTGGCCGGGGGACAGGCGGGAGGCGGGCCACTGGGTGCGGATGGCGGCGACCAGACCGGCCGCGACCGGGCAGGCGGCGGAGGTCCCCGAGTCCGGCGAGTCCGCGCCGAACGCGCACGACCCCGCGAAATGCGTGTACGCGCAGATGTCCGGCTTGCGCGCGGTCAGCCGTCCGGGGCCCTGGGAGGAGTAGCCGACCCGGTGCCCGTTCACGTCCACCCCGCCGACGGACAGGACCTTGGCGTGCGAGTTGGCGCCGGTGATCGGCCGGTCCGGGTAGGCGCAGCGGCCGTCCGGGCAGTCCCGGCCGCAGTTGCCCGCCGCGAACAGCAGGTCGGCCCCGGCCTCGGCGAGGCTGCCGACGATCAGGTTGAACGGGTGCGCCGGGTTGTCGCTGTAGTTGCCGGGATGCCCCGGCGGGAAGTCCCAGCGCGGCGAGAAGGAGCCCCAGCTGTTGGACACGACCAGCGAGCGGGTCGCGGCCGGCTGCGCGTCCAGCACGGTACGCAGATGCGCGAACGCCGCCACCGCGTCCGAGAGCAGCCCGTCCAGCGCGGACCCGCCCGGGCGCTCCGACAGCAGCACCGGGATGTCGATCAGCGACGCCCGCGGCGCGGCGATCAGCGCGTCGAAGGCGCACATGGTGCCGTGGTCCACCGCGAACTCGCCCGGCTGGCCGGGCACGCCGTCCGGAGACCAGCTGCGGTCCCGGTCCACGGTCGTGGCCCGGCCGAGCTGCCGCGCGACGTGGGCGGCGTTGATGCCGGTGTCGGTCACGGCCAGGGTCACGCCCGAGCCGTCCAGGCCCTCGGCCCGCAGCTCGGCCACCCGCATCAGCCGCTCGACGTCGCGCCAGTCGCCCACCGGCGGGTCGCCGCCGCAGGTGAGCGAGGTCTCGATGACCGGGTCGGCGTAGACGGCCACCACGTCGCGCCGGCCGGGCAGCAGCGACATGCGCACGTTCACCTCGTCGTCGGACACCTCGCCGCGCAGCACCACCGACGCCTGGTCCGGCGCCATCGAGTAGACGAGCGGCTGGTTCAGCGACAGCGGGTCGCCGGTGGGCGAGGCGGGCACCGGCCGGGGCACCGCCACCGGGGTGAAGGATTGGTCCAGCACGACGCCGGGCAGGCCGTCGGACACGTCGGAGGTCGTGGCCGTCATGGACGGGTCGGCCACGGCGGCCACGAGGTCGGGAGAGGGACGGAGCTGGATCAGGACACGCATGCGTTCTCACTCCGGGGGAGGGCTTGCCGGACCTGACCACCCTCGTACATCACCCGTGAAGCGTCCACCCGCATATAAGCCGCCATACATGCCTTGACCGGACGATGCGCCACGAAATTCGAGTTATTCGAGTTAAAGGAAAGGCCCGTCCGTCTGGCCGGACCGGGTGGCACCCTCGCCGGGGCGCCGAGGTCGGCGTGAACGGCGTCGCGGCGGGACCGGCCGGCCGGACGGACGGGAGTCGGGGGGTGGCGGGGTCAGGACCCGCTGAGCGTGGACATCTCGGGTGGCAGGATCTCGATCGCGGTCGGGTCGGCCAGGACCCGGTCCACGACCACGCCGGCCGCTCCCCGGGACGCGGCGCCGAAGCCGAGGTCGGAGGCGACGAATGTGCAGTGCGCGACCGTCCCGGTGACGCCGAGCCGGGTCAGTTCGGCCTGGGCGCGGGGGAGCAGGTGCTCGGCCAGGCGGGCGAAGTAGCCGCCCACGACGATCACGCGGGGGTTGAACAGGCGGACCAGGGTGGCCGAGCCGAGGCCCAGCCAGCGGCCGACTTCGGCCAGCGCCGCCGCGACCTGCGGGTCGCCGTCGGCCTGGCGGCGTTCGATCTCGGCGAGCCGTTCCTCGGGGTCGCGGACGATCCCGTCCGGTACGCCGTAGGCGTGGTCGGGGGTGACCATGCGGACCAGGGCGGCGAGGCCGACCTTGGTCTCCCAGCAGCCGGTGCGGCCGCAGCCGCACTTGTCGCCCGCGGAGTCCACCATGACGTGGCCGACCTCGCCGGCGAAACCGTCGGCGCCGCCGAGCAGCCGGCCGCCGGCGATGATGCCGCCTCCGACGCCGACCTCTCCGGTGAGGTAGACCAGGTCGGTGGTGCCGGCCGCGACGCCGCTGGTGTATTCGGCCAGGGCGGCGAGGTTGGCGTCGTTGACGACGGTGACGGGGATGGTGGGGGCTACGTCCCAGGAGAGGCGTTCGGCGACGGGCACGCCGTACCAGCCGAGGTTGGGGGCGACGTGGACGACGCCGTTGGCGCCGTCGATGAGGCCGGGCACGGCCACGGTGATGCCGGCCACGTGGATGCCGAGCAGGCCGAGTTCGGCCAGGGCCTCGCGGGCGACGGTGGCCAGTTCGTCCAGGGAGCGTTCGGGGTCGCAGCCCATGGCGTCGAAGCCGACGCGGCGGTCGATGAGGACGCGGCCGCCCAGGTCGGTGGCGAAGGCGGCGATGTAGTCGACGTTGATCTCCAGGCCGAGCGCGCCGACGCGGGTGCCGTCGAGGGTGAGGGCCAGGCCGGGGCGGCCCACCGAGCCGGCGTGCTGGGGGCCGTTCTCCCTGATCAGGCCGCGGGCGCGGAGTTCGCCGACCAGGCTGGTGACGGTGGTCTTGTTGAGGCCGGTGGCGGCGGCGACGGCGGATCTGGACTGCGGCCCGTGCTCGCGCAGGTGGCGGAGCACCAGCGAGAGGTTGGACCTCCGGACGGTGGCCTGGTCGGCCGGGATGTCCGCGAGCCCGTAGTGAACCGGCCGCACGCGCGTCCTCCAGGGGGTCATGTTGCGGGATCCGCTCAGGAAGTCGACCCTCCGAGCGGATTAATTTGCATGGCGCGCCGAATTAAATGACGTTCTTGCGTACCCACGCAAGCGTTGAAACGATTCGCCGAGGTAACACTTCCGTAACACACCGGGTTTTCCGGACGTTTCGACACGGGGGGTATACAGGGTGATGGCTGGTGTGTTAGAAAGCGGTAAATTCTTCCCTGTGCTCGCAAAAAATCGACTGAAAGACGCATGCTACAGACGCAGCACCCGTCTATGTCTTTCAGTCGGTTCCGCTCCACCGCTCCACAACGCCACACTGCACCCAGCACAACGGCAACCAGCGCGGCGGCGCGCGCCTTGCCTGACTGATTCCATGGTCAGGAAGGAAACATCCTATGTCACGACCCCATCCGAGGCTGTGGACCCGGCTGGCCGTGGCGGCCGTCCTGGTCGTCGCCGGCAGTGTCGTCACCACCGGCCCGGCGCGAGCGGCGGACCTGCCCGCCTCCGACTACCAGCAGATCTCCCTCGCCTCCGGCGCGAACGAGCTCGGCGAGCCGATGTCCCTCGCGGTCATGCCGAACCGCTCCGTGATCCACACCGCCCGCGGCGGCCAGGTGCGCATCACCGACGTCAACGGCAACACCTCCCTCGCGGGCACGCTCAACGTGTACACCCACGACGAGGAGGGCCTGCAGGGCGTCGCCGTGGACCCCGGCTTCGCCACGAACCGGCACATCTGGCTCTACTACTCGCCCCGGCTCTCCACCCCCAACGGGGACGCGCCGACCACCGGCACCCAGACGGACTGGAACACCTGGAAGGGCCAGTTCTACCTGTCCCGGTTCACCCTGACCACGTCGAACACGCTCGACCTGGCCAGCGAGAAGATCGTGCTCAGGGTCGACAACGACCGCGGCCAGTGCTGCCACGCGGGCGGCGACATCGACTTCGACGCCCAGGGCAACCTGTGGCTGACCACCGGTGACGACACCAACCCGTTCGAGTCCAACTCGTACACCCCGATCGACGAGCGCACCAACCGCAACCCGCAGTTCGACGCGCAGCGCTCCTCCGCCAACACCAACGACCTGCGCGGCAAGCTGATCCGCATCAAGCCGGCCGCGGACGGCAACTCCTACTCCATCCCGGCCGGGAACATGTTCCCGGCGGGCACCGCGAACACCCGTCCCGAGATCTACGCGATGGGCTTCCGCAACCCGTTCCGGATGAGCGTGGACAAGGCCACCGGCATCGTCTACCTGGGCGACTACGGCCCGGACGCGGGCGCGACCGACCCGAACCGCGGGCCCGGCGGGCAGGTCGAGTTCAACCGCATCACCTCGCCCGGCTTCTACGGCTGGCCGTACTGCACCGGCAACAACACCACCGCCGAGACCTACAACGAGTACACCTTCCCCAGCGGCCCGTCCCAGGCCAAGTACAACTGCGCCGGCGGCCCGGCCAACAACTCCTTCCGCAACACCGGCCTGACCACCCTCCCGGCCGCCAAGCCGGCCTGGATCCGGTACGGCGGGGACGCCGGCTCCCCGCCCGAGTTCGGCGGCGGCTCAGAATCCCCCATGGGCGGCCCGGTCTACCGCTACGACGCCGCCTCCACCTCCACGGTCAAGTTCCCGCAGTCCCTCGACGGCCGCTACTTCGCCGGCGAGTACGGCCGCCGCTGGATCAAGGCCATCGCGGTCACCTCCTCCGGCGGGTACGGCGAGATCTCCGGCCTGCCGTGGACCGGCACCCAGGTCATGGACATGGCCTTCGGCCCCGACGGCGCCCTCTACGTGCTCGACTACGGCACCGGCTCGGGCAACCAGGCCCTCTGGCGGGTGGAGTACATCGGCGGCACCAACCGCAACCCGATCGCCAAGGCGGCGGGCACCCCGACCTCCGGCGTCGCGCCGCTGACCGTCGCGTTCTCCTCGGCGGGCAGCTCCGACCCCGAGGGCGGCGCGCTCACCTACTCGTGGAACTGGGGCGACGGCACCGCCAACTCCACGGCCGCCAACCCGAGCCACACCTACACCGCCAACGGCACCTACAACGTGACCCTGACCGTACGGGACCCGCAGGGCCTGACCGGCACCGCCAACGTGACGATCACGGTCGGCAACACGGCGCCGACGGTCACCCTGAACCTGCCCGGCAACGGCCAGCTGTTCAACTTCGGCGACAGCGTGCCGTTCTCGGTCACCGTCACCGACCCGCAGGACGGGACGATCACCTGCTCCCGCGTCAAGGTCACCTACTTCCTCGGCCATGACAGCCACAGCCACCAGATCACCTCGCAGAACGGCTGCTCGGGCACGCTGACCGTGCCGTCGGACGGCGAGCACGACGCCGCCGCCAACATCTACGGGGTCTTCGACGCCGAGTACACCGACAACGGCGGCCTCACCACCCACAGCATCCGCACCACCCAGCCGAAGCACCGGCAGGCCGAGCACTTCGGCGCCCAGAACGGCATCCAGCCGGCCACCCACGGCACGGCCGAAGGCGGCACCACGGTCGGCTTCGTCGACAACGGCGACTGGATCTCGTTCACGCCGTACAACATCTCCAACGCCACCAGCATCACCGCCCGGGTCTCCTCCGGCGGCGTCGGCGGCACCCTGGAGGTCCGCTCCGGCTCGGCCACCGGCACCCTGCACGGCACCGCGACCGTGGCGCCCACCGGCGGCTGGGACACCTTCGTCAACGTCAACGCCAACCTGAGCAACCTGCCCTCCGGGACCACCACGCTGTTCCTGGTCTTCAAGGGCGTGACCGGGCAGGGCAACCTGTTCGACCTGGACGCCTTCACCTTCAACACCGGCACCACCCCACCGGCCGGCACCATCGAGGGCGAGGCGTTCACCTCGCAGTCCGGCGTGCAGACGGCCGGGCACGCGGGCGCCAGCGGCGGCCAGACCGTCGGCTACATCGACAACGGCGACTGGGCCGGCTACTCCAACGTGACCACCGTGGGCGGCACCGGCTTCACCGCCAGGATCTCCTCCGGCGGCCCCGGCGGCACGATCACCATCCGCTCCGGCTCGCAGACCGGGCCGGTCCTGGGCAGCGTGGCCGTGCCGAACACCGGCAGCTTCGACACCTTCGCCAACGTGTCCACCACGCTCAACGGCGCGGGCACCGGGCCGCTCTTCCTCACCTTCTCCGGCGGATCCGGCGCGCTGTTCGACATCGACACCTTCTCGATCGCCCGGGGCGGCAGCACCACGATCGAGGGTGAGGCGTGGAGCGCCCAGAGCGGCGTCATCAACGCCACCCACCCGCCGGCCAGCGGCGGCCTCACCGCCGGGCACATCGAGAACGGCGACTGGGCGGCCTACTCCCAGATGAACACCTCGGGGGCCAAGACGGCCGCCGTGCGGTTCTCCTCGGCCGGCTCCGGCGGCACCGTGCAGATCCGGTCGGGCTCGCAGACCGGCACCCTGCTGGGCTCGATCACGCTGCCCAACACGGGCGGCTGGGAGACCTTCCAGAACGCGTCCACCACCCTCACGGGCAACGTGTCGGGGACGCTCTACCTGGTCTTCGTGGGCGGCTCCGGGAACCTGTTCGACATCGACACCGTCACCATCACCAAGTAGGAGGCACGTGATGAAACGGCTCAGCTTAGCCGTGGCCACGTTCGTCGCGGCCGCCACGGTCCTGGCCGTGCCGACCGCGGCGCACGCGGCCGACCCGGCGTACCAGGTCCTGGTCTTCTCCAAGACCGCCGGGTTCCGGCACGACTCCATCCTGCAGGGCATCCAGCTGGTACGCGACCTCGGGGCGGCCAACAACTTCACCGTCACCGCCACCGAGGACGCCAACGCCTTCACCGCGGCCAACCTGGCCAACTTCAAGGCCGTCGTCTTCATGAGCACCACCGGCGACGTGCTGAACGCCACCCAGCAGACCGCCTTCGAGAACTACGTCAACGGCGGCGGCGGGTACGTGGGCGTGCACGCCGCCGCCGACACCGAGTACGACTGGTCGTTCTACGGCAACCTGGTCGGCGCGTACTTCAACAGCCACCCCGCCATCCAGACCGCCACCGTACGGACCGAGGACCGCGCGCACGCCGCCACCGCCCACCTCGGCCCGACCTGGTCCCGATCCGACGAGTGGTACAACTACCGCACCAACCCCCGCGGCACGGCCAAGATCCTTCAGAACCTGGACGAGGGCAGCTACAGCGGCGGCGGCATGGGCGCCGACCACCCGATCACCTGGTGCAAGACCGTAAGCAACGGCCGCGCGTTCTACACCGGGCTCGGCCACACCCAGGCCACGTACGCCGAGACGGCGTTCCGCACCCTGCTGCTCGGCGGCATCCGGTACGCCGCCGGATGGGCCAAGCAGGACTGCCGCGCGGAGACCGGCTACACCACCCTCTACAACGGCTCCACCACCGGCTGGACCCAGAACGGGCCCGGCAGCTTCACCAACGGCAACAACACGCTGACCTCGGTCGGCGGCATGGGCATGCTCTGGTACTCGGCCAAGCAGTACGGCTCGTACTCGCTGAAGCTGGACTGGACGATGCCCGGCGACGACAACTCGGGCATCCTGCTCGGCTTCCCGACGCCCACCGACCCGCAGTCGGCGATCAACCAGGGCCACGAGGTCCAGATCGACGCCACCGACACCGCGGACCGGACCACGGGCTCCATCTACGGCTTCAAGTCGGCCGACATCGCCGCCAGGGACGCCGCGCTCAACCCGCCCGGGGCCTGGAACACCTACGAGATCCTGGTCGAGGGCGAGCGGGTCCGCGTCTACCTGAACGGCCGGCAGATCAACGACTTCACCAACACCGACCCCGCGCGTTCGCTGACCTCCGGCTACATCGGCATCCAGAACCACGGGACCGGCGACGACGTGTCGTTCCGCAACATCCGGATCAAGGAGCTGGGCGGCCCGCCGCCCACCCAGAACACGGTGGAGGGCGAGGCGTTCACCTCGCAGTCCGGCGTGCAGACGGCCGGGCACGCGGCGGCCAGCGGCGGCCTCACCGTCGGCTACATCGACAGCGGCGACTGGGCGGGCTACTCGACGCTCAGCACCGTGAACGCCACCGGTTTCACCGCCAGGATCTCCTCCGGCGGCCCCGGCGGCACGATCACCGTCCGCTCCGGCTCCCAGACCGGCCCGGTGCTGGGTACGGTCGCCGTGCCGAACACGGGCAGCTGGGACACCTTCCAGACCGTCACCACGACACTGAACGGCTCCGGGACCGGGCCGCTGTTCGTCACCTTCTCCGGCGGCTCCGGGGCGCTGTTCGACATCGACACGATCACGCTCACCCGGTCGACCGTCACCACCCAGACCGTGGAGGGCGAGAACTGGACCGCGCAGTCCGGCGTCCAGGTGGCCAACCACACGCCGGCCAGCGGCGGGCGCACGGCCGGCTACATCGAGAACGGCGACTGGACGGCGTACTCCACGGTCAACACCTCGGGAGCCAAGACGGCCGGCGTGCGGTTCTCGTCCGGCGGGTCGGGCGGCACCGTGCAGATCCGGTCGGGTTCGCAGACCGGCACCCTGCTGGGGTCGATCACGCTCCCGAACACCGGTAGCTGGGACACCTTCCAGACCGCGTCCACCAACCTGACCGGCAACGTGCCGGGGACGCTCTACCTGGTGTTCGTGGGCGGCTCGGGCAACCTGTTCGACATCGACACCGTGACCATCACCAAGTAACCCCTCGATCCGAAGGGCCGGTCCTGCGCCGAGGACCGGCCCTTCTCTTTCGTCCTGTACGGCTGTCTTGTACGGCCTCTATCTGGCTTTCGGTGCGAACGCCAAGAGCCCGCCCTTGGCCTCCGCGCTTGCGAAGAGGACGAGGACGGGCTCGGGACGGGTCCGTCAGAAGCCGCAGAGCTCCGACAGGGTCTGGTCGGCGGTGTTCTTGTTCGGGGTCGGGGTGGCCAGTCCTCCGGAGGAGGTGGGCGTGGCCGACGGGGTCGGGGTGGCCGTGGGAGTCGAGCCGCCCGGCGCGGACGCCGACGGGCTGGCCGTGGCGACGACCGGGGTGGTGCCCACCGACTTGCGGATGGCCGTCAGCGTCATCTTCTTGATCTTCTCCCAGTCGGGACTGCCCGGCCAGATCTGCGGCGGCACGAACTGGGTACTGGTGATCTTCGCGCCCTTGACCTTCAGGCCCAGGTCCACCAGGTGCTCCAGGAGGCCGCGCGGGATGTCGGTCCGGAACAGCCGCTTCGCCGCCTGGATGATCTTCGTGAAGTTGGCGAGCACCACGGCCGGGCTGGCCTGCTGGGCGAGCGCGCCGATGACGCAGCGCTGCCGGGCCATGCGGCTGAAGTCGTCGCTGTCCACGCGGGAGCGGCCGTACCAGAGGACCTGCTCGCCGTTGAGGCGGCGGTAGCCGGCCCTGATGGTGCCGGCGGTGCCGAACTTGCCGCCGTACTTCACGTCCTGGGCGACGCGGATCTTGAGGCCGCCGATGGCGTCGATGAGGGCCGCGAAGCCGAACATGTCCACCATGGCGTAGTAGTCGATGTGCATGCCGAGCGTGGTGCCGATGGCGTCCTTGAGCGCCTCCGGGCCGCGTACGCCCAGGTTGGGGTAGTCCTCGGCGTACTGCCAGACCTCGTTGAGCAGGCCGCCGTTGGGCAGTTCGCGGTGGAAGCCCTCCGGGAACTGCTTGTGCAGCGGGCTGCGCGCCGAGAAGTGCACGTGCTGCAGGTTGCGCGGCAGGCTGAACAGCACCGTGTTGCCGGTGGCGATGTTGACGCTGGCCACCGTCATCGAGTCGGTCCGCACGCCGGTCCTGTTGCCGGCCGCGTCGCCGCCGATGAGCAGGAAGTTGATCCGCTTGCGGCCGTTGAACGGGTCCTCGGCCTTGACCGGGACCGCGGTCGGGTTCTCGTGCTCGGACGGGAACGCGTCCAGGAAGTCCTGGGTGCTGTTGACCGTGGTCGCGGTGAGCGCGAACGGCGCCATCACCGTCACGCACAGCACGCCCACGACGATGCCGGAGATGATCTGGCCGGACTGCGGGAGCCGGTCGGGGCCCAGCGTGATGTACGACAGCAGCACCAGCACGAACCAGGCCAGCGCCAGCACGATGGCGGCGACGGTGACCGTGATGAGGGTGCTCTCCCGGATGGCCGCGCCCACGTTGCCGATGAACTGCATGCCGTACAGGACGGCGGCGATCAGGATCACCCCGAACGCGCCGAGCAGGATGAAGCCGCCGCGCCGTTTGCCCGCGCGGAGGTGGGCCGCGCCGGGGATGAACGCGGAGAGGGCCGTCCAGCCGATGATCGCGCCGGTCGACATGGGGGCGAAACGGGGATTCGGGCGTCCCTTGGAGCGCCGGGGAGGCTCGGGGCTCTCCTGCCAGGCGGCTTCCTCGGCGACGGTCTGCACATTCGTACGGCCGTGGGTGTGCTCCTCGGCGGGCCTGCTCGCGGCGCCGCGGCGGCGGGACTGCCCGGGACGGGCGGGTTGCGTGTCCGTCGTCCGCAACGGCTGCTGCTGCGGCGGCGGGCCGGCGGACGGGCCGTGCACGGGCTGCTGATCACGAGGGACGGGTCGCCTGCGAGTCCGACGCGGACGGCCCTCGTCGTCTGCGGCTCCCCCTCGTGGCATGGCAGACCGCTCCCATCTGTTTGCTAATGCCAAGGCAATGACCAGGGATTCTAGCTCCCATAACTGGACAAGACTGACACAAGACTAAGAACCGGTGCTTGAAATCCGCTGTAAGGGGACTATCCGCTGATCAAGTCACATCCCGGGGTAAGGGCCCGTCGGGAGAGGACAGAGTTGGGGGGAGCGCCCGCCGTTCCGAGGGGCTCACCGGATCAGGACACCGTTCTGGGGAGTGCCGCCGGGTCGGGACATTGTTCGGGGGAGCGCCCGCCGAGCCGGGCACCGATCCGAGGGCCTACCGGAGCAGGACACCGTTCCGGGGAGTGCCTGCCGGGTCGGGACACCGTTCCGGAGGAACGCCTGCCGGGTCAGGACACCGTTCCGGAGGAACGCCCGCCGGGTCAGGACACCGTTCCGGAGGAACGCCCGCCGGGTCAGGACACCGTGGAGGAGCCGACGGCCCAGGTGTTGCACTGGTGGGCCTGCTGGCGTTGCCATCCCTGGCGGAACCAGGCGCCGCTGTTGGCCGGGGTACCGTGGTCGCGCGGGTAGCCCGGCCAGTCGCCGACGTTGGAGAAGAAGTAGAACAGGTTCTGGCGGCGGCTCGCCGGGATCGGGTACGTGCCGGCGACCGAGCGCATGAACATGCCGCTCAGGCAGTTGGCCTGTAGCTCGAACCGGCGGCTGATCGCCAGGCGGCGGCTCTCCGACACGCCCTGGCTCTCCTCCCAGCGGGTCTGCGAGAGGCCGCTGAGGTACTGCACGTGGTGGCCGTACTCGTGGGCCATCATGCCGATGACGCCGCCGTGCCAGCTGACCAGGGCGCCGTACCCCTGCTGGCCGTTCCGGCCGCTGGCCATGGCGGAGGTGGAGGCGTAGATCGTCGTGTTGGAGGGGCAGTAGTAGGGGACGACGCTGTTGCGCATGGGGAAGTCGCCGCAGGCGCCCCGGCCGGAGCGGGCGACGATCGCGTACCTCGGGGGGTAGAACGTGATACCGGCCTTCTCCAGGCGGGGTTTCCAGGACTTGCTCATGCAGGCGCCGGTCTTGAGGATGAGCGCCTTCAGCTGGCGGTGGTTGTAGATGCTGGCGTTGCCCGCCGGGCATCGAGTTCGCGGCAGGGCCCCGACCTGGTAGAGCGTGTTCGTCTTGAGTGAGCGGTCCAGCCGGACCGGGCGAGGGTTGGGGTTCTCCGTTGGGTCGGCGGTCGGGTTCGCGTCTCCGTTCGAGCGCGGGCGGTCCGGGTCGGTGCCGTCCGGGCGGGTGGTGGGGAACGCGGACCGGGGGAGCGTGCCGTCCTCCCTTGAGCCGTTCGACAAGGCTGATCCCACGATCAGAATCGCGAACAAGAACGCGCCGAGGCCGAGCAGCCCGGCGACGATCACTCCGGCGCTCGATTTGCGCCGGGGTGGCCGCCAGTGCGGCGGAATGTGCCGTGGCGGCCCGTAGGGGCCTTGCGGGGCCGGTCGCGCGCCCTGAGGGAACAGCGGCCCCTGAGGGGTTCCCGGCGGGAAGAACGGCCCCGCCTGCCGTCCGGGCGGGGGTGTATGGCGCCCGGGAGGGGGCACATGGCCGCCCGGCCGAGCCGGATGCGTTCCGGGTGCTTGCCCCGTCCCGGGCTGTCCCGGCGGCTGCGCGGTTCCTCCCCGGCCCTGCGGCATACCGGTGGGCGTGGTCCTTGGCTGGTCGGAATGCATCCCGGAGGGCGTGGTCCCTGGTTGGGCTGGATGCATGCCGGGGGGCGGTGGGGTACCTGTCCAGCCTCGGGGTCCTTGGTGTGCTTGTGCCGCTTCTGGCCCGGTTGCTGGCGTTGCGGGCGGCTGGGTGGTTCCTGGGTGGGCTGGATGCATGCCGGGGGGCGGTGAGGTGCCTGCCCGGCCCCGGGGTCCTTGGTGTGTTTGCGCGGCTTCTGGCCCGGTTGGCGGCGTTGCGGGCGGCTGCGTGGTTCCTGGGTGGCCCGAGGACAATCCGGGCGGAGGTAAGGTTCCTCCGGGCTCGCCCGGCGGGTGCGGCGGGGTTCCCGTCAGTGTCTCTGGTGGGGGTCCCGGGTGGGTTCCCGGCGGGAAGGAACGGGTGTTCTCCTGGGCCGGGTTCGGGAGTTCCTGCGTGGGCCGGGTGTCGCCGGAGGGCGGATTCGGACGGGCCTGCGGGGGTGGTTGGCCGTATGGATGGCCGCCCGAAGGCGGTTGAGGGTTATGCGGCCCCACGGTCTACCCCTTTGCGCGAGATTGGGCAGAACAATACTGATTTAACACCCGTCACGGATGTAGCAGCAGTCGAGCACAATCCGTAATCAGACGAGGTGATCTCTGCGATGTTCCGGAATCACCGGCCTGCTCTGCCCTAGCGTTTTTGGCATGAATCTGCAGCAGCTCCGTTACGTGGTAGCCACCGCGGAGCACCGCACCATGACCGACGCGGCCAGATCCCTCTACATCGCCCAGCCCGCTCTCTCCCGTGCCATCCGGGATCTTGAGCGGGAGCTGGGGATGACGCTGTTCGCGCGGTCCGGTCGTGGCGTGGTCGTCACCGCTCAAGGGCGGCGAGTCGTCAAACTCGCCCGGGAGGCGCTCGACGCCGTCCGGGAGATCGAGGCACTCGCCACCCACTCGCACACCACGGGCGCCGAACTCCGGATCGCCTCCACCCCCAGCCTGGAGCCGGGGCTCGCCGGCCGCCTGCTGCCCGCCTACGTGGCGGAGCATCCGGGCATCCGCGTGCACATCGTCCGCTGCGACGGCCGCGAAAGCGTGGTCAGCGCCGTCCGCGAGCAGCGAGCCGACCTCGGGCTGACCGACCTGCCGGTGCCCACCGACCTGATCAGCCATCCCCTGGAGCGCCAGGAGATCGTCCTGATCTCGCCGCCGGGCCTCGACCTCCCCGACCCCATCCCGATGAACCGGCTCAACGGCATGCGCCTGGTCCTGCCCTCACCCGGCAGCCCCCGCCGCAAGGAGTTCGACGCGATCTTCGCGACGTACGGCGTGCGCCCCATCCCCGCCATCGAGTCCGACGAGCGAGCCCGCTGGCTCCCCGCCGTACGGGACGGGAAGGCGTCCCTGCTCTGGTACCGGGGCATGGCCGAGCAGGCCACCCGCGCCGGCCTGGTCGTCCGCTCCCTGGACCCCTCGGTACGGAAGATCATCGCCATCGTCCACGCCCGCAAGCGCCTCCCCGCCATGGCGCAGGACTTCCTCACCCTCGCCGAGGGCGGCTCCGCCGCCTAATAGCCTGGACCGTTCCAATCCCACCCCAGGGACGAAATATCAGCAAGAACGGTGAAACTTCTGGATCGGCCATTTCCCGAAGCATCACCGCACCAACCCAGGCCGGGCTGTCACCCCCACGACGCCCCGGCCTGGCCCTTTCCCACCCCACCAGAAGCCCCCACCAGAAGCCCCCACCAGAAGCCCCCACCAGAAGCCCCCACCAGAAGCCCCCACCAGAAGCCCCCACC
>NZ_BOOA01000057.1 GCF_016862995.1 Acrocarpospora phusangensis | reverse complement strand
CTACTTCGAGGAGGCGCAGCTGCCGTTCGTGGTCGGCGTCAACGGCTTCAACGGCATGTACGCCCACGCCGAGGAGGAGGTCAGGGAGGCCCTCTCCCTGTCTCCGCACATCCCCGTGGTGCGGACCGACGCCCGGGCCCGCGAGTCGGTCAAGAGCACGCTCATCACGCTGGTGGAACACGCGCTCACCACGCGCGTGGGCTCGCCCGGCTGGTGAGGCGGATAGGCTGGGGATCCTGGGGTAGTCCCCTGACCCACGACTTCTAGGCTGGCCAATCACGTGTTCGAGACGCTTTCCGACCGGCTGACTTCGGTCTTCTCCTCGCTTCGCGCCAAGGGCAGACTGTCCGACGCGGACATCGACGCGACCTGCCGTGAGATCCGCATCGCGCTGCTGGAAGCGGATGTCGCGCTGCCGGTGGTCAAGGACTTCGTCGCCCATGTCAAGGAACGGGCCCGCGGCGCCGAGGTGTCCCAGGCCCTCAACCCCGCCCAGCAGGTCGTCAAGATCGTCAATGACGAGCTGATCGGCATCCTCGGCGGCGAGACCCGGCGCCTGCGCTACGCCAAGAACCCGCCGACCGTGCTGATGCTCGCCGGTCTGCAGGGCGCGGGCAAGACCACGCTGGCCGGCAAGCTGGCCCAGTGGCTGCGCGAGCAGGGCCACGTGCCGCTGCTGGTGGCCTGCGACCTGCAGCGGCCCAACGCGGTGCAGCAGCTGGCCGTGATGGCCGAGCGGGCCCAGGTGGCCGTGTTCGCGCCCGAGCCGGGCAACGGCGTGGGTGACCCGGTCGAGGTGGCCCGCCGCTCGATCGAGCACGCCAAGCGCCAGCAGCACGACATCGTCATCATCGACACCGCCGGCCGTCTCGGCATCGACCAGGAGCTGATGCGGCAGGCCGCCGACATCCGCGACGCGGTCCAGCCCGACGAGGTCCTGTTCGTGGTCGACGCCATGATCGGCCAGGACGCGGTGACCACCGCGCAGGCGTTCATGGACGGCGTGGGCTTCGACGGCGTCGTGCTCACCAAGCTGGACGGCGACGCCCGCGGCGGCGCGGCCCTGTCGGTCCGCCACATCACCGGCCGCCCGATCATGTTCGCCTCCACCGGCGAGAAGCTCGAGGACTTCGACGCCTTCCACCCCGACCGGATGGCGGGCCGCATCCTCGACATGGGTGACATCCTCACCTTGATCGAGCAGGCCCAGCGCACCTTCGACGAGGCCGAGGCCGCCAAGATGGCGGGCAAGCTGGCCTCCGGCGACGGCTTCACGCTGGACGACTTCCTCGAGCAGATGATGATGGTCCGCAGGATGGGGCCGATCAAGAACCTGCTCGGCATGATGCCCGGCATGGGGCAGATGCGGGACCAGCTCAACCAGGTCGACGACCGGGACCTGGACCGGATCGCCGCCATCATCCGCTCGATGACGCCCGGCGAGCGCACCGACCCGAAGATCATCAAGGGTTCCCGCCGGGAGCGTATCGCGCGCGGTTCCGGCGTGACCGTGACCGAGGTCAACAACCTGGTCATCCGCTTCTTCGAGGCGCAGAAGATGATGAAGCGCATGTCCCAGGGCATGGGCATCCCCGGCATGCCGGGCGGGCGGCGGCAGCAGAAGGCGGCCAAGCCCAAGAAGGGACGCAGGGTCAGCGGCGACCCGCGCAAGGCCGGGCTGCCCAAACCCGCCGCGGAGGCGCCCAAACCCGGGCTCGGCGCGCTGGGCAACCTCGGCCAGCAGCTTCCGCCGGGTTTCGATCCGTCCAAGTTCAAGCTGCCTGGGCAGAAGTAGGCCCGATCATCTGGCAGAATGTGTTGCTGGAACATCGTGACTTGGCGGGTGCCCTCTCACCCCCGCCGGTCGCGCCTGTCCCTCGAGCGGTAGACACGTCGTGCCCCACTCGATGAGACACCGCTCACCCACTTGCTGAAGCAGGAGAGACCACACCCGTGGCAGTCAAGATCAAGCTCAAGCGGCTCGGCATGATCCGCAACCCGCAGTACCGCATCGTCGTCGCCGACAGCCGCACCAAGCGGGACGGCCGCGCGATCGAGGAGATCGGCCTGTACCACCCGAAGGAGAACCCGTCGCTCATCCGGGTCGACTCCGAGCGGGCGCAGTACTGGCTGGGCGTCGGCGCGCAGCCGACCGACCCGGTCCTGAAGATCTTCAAGCTGACCGGTGACTGGCAGAAGTTCAAGGGCGAGGCCGCGCCGGCTCCGCTCCTGGTCGCCGAGGCCGGTCCGGACCGGCACGCGCTCTACGAGGCCGCCGCCAAGGAGACGCTGTCCGGTGACACCGGTGGCGCCGCCACCACGCCTCGCAAGGCCCGCAAGGCCGAGCCGAAGGCCGAGACCCCCGCCGAGGCTGAGCCGGAAGCCCAGGCCTGAGGTGCTGGAAGAGGCCCTCGAACACCTGGTTAAGGGCATCGTCGAACATCCCGACGAGGTCCGGGTTCGGGCGCGGAAAATCCGTACCGGGCGCGTCCTTGAGGTCCGGGTTCATCCTGAGGACCTCGGCAAGGTCATCGGCCGCGGGGGCCGCACGGCCAAGGCGTTGCGCACTGTCATCAACGCGCTCGCCGACGGCAAGTACGTCCGGGTCGACCTGGTCGACCTGAACGAGGCCCGCTGAGCACACACACGCGCGACATCGGGGGACCCCATGGGGTCCCCCGACCTGTTTCCGGGGCAAGCTAGGGATAGGGGATTCATGCAGTTGGTCGTGGGCAGGATCGGGCGTCCGCACGGCGTCCGCGGTGAGGTCACCGTGGAGGTCTGCACCGACGCGCCCGACCAGCGTTTCGCCCCCGGCACCGCGCTGGCCACCGACCCGGCGGGCCGCGGGCCGCTGGTGGTGGAGGGCGCGCGCTGGCACAAGGGCATCCTGATGCTCCGCCTGGCCGGCGTGGACGGCCGCGACGCCGCCGAATCCCTCAGGGACACGCTGCTGGTCGTCGACTCCGCCGACCTGCCGCCGTCCGAGGACCCCGACGAGTTCCACGACCACCAGCTGATCGGCCTGGCCGTCCGCACCCCCGACGGCGTCCCCGTCGGCGAGGTCGCCGACGTCCTCCACCACGGCCAGGACCTCCTGGTGGTACGGCGTGCCGGGCGCGACGACGCGTACGTGCCGTTCGTGAAGGCCCTGGTCCCCGACATCGACCTGGACGAGGGCTTCCTGGTCGTCGCCGCGCCTCCCGGTCTGTTCGACCTGGACGTCTGACATGCGCATCGACGTCGTCTCGATCTTCCCCGAGTACTTCGCGCCGCTGTCGGTCTCGCTGATGGGCAAGGCCCGCGAGCGCGGCATCCTCGACATCCGCCTCCACCAGCTCCGCGACTGGGCCCACGACGTGCACCACACCGTGGACGACACGCCGTACGGCGGCGGGCCCGGCATGGTCATGAAGCCGGAGGTCTGGGGCGAGGCCATCGACAGCGTCTGCGCCGAACCCCCGCCGGACGCGATCACCCCCCGGCTGGTCGTCCCCACGCCCAGCGGCCGCCGCTTCACCCAGCAGGTCGCGCTGGAGTACGCCGCGGAGCCGTGGCTGCTGTTCGCCCCCGCCCGCTACGAGGGCATCGACTCCCGCGTCATGGCCGAGTACGCCTCCCGCCTGCGTGTGGACGAGGTCAGCATCGGCGACTACGTGCTGGCCGGGGGAGAGGCCGCGGTGCTGGTGATGGTGGAGGCCGTCGCCCGGCTGCTGCCCGGCGTGCTCGGCAACGCCAACTCGGTGACGGACGACTCCTTCGCGCCGGGGCCGATGCAGAACCTGCTGGAAGGGCCCGTCTACACCAAGCCGCCGGTGTGGCGGGGGCGCGAGGTGCCGGAGATCCTGCTGTCCGGGCATCACGGCAAGATCGCTCGCTGGCGGCGGGACGAGGCGCTCCGCAGGACGTACGAGCGGAGGCCCGAGCTGCTCACGGCCGTACAGGACCTGGACAAGGCGGATCGGCGGGCGCTGGCGGACCTGGACCCGGATCTCGGCTGAGCCGGTTCCACGGCTCGTTTCGCCTGGCACCCGAAGATGTGGCAAACTTAGTCGCTGTTGCCTACGTTGATGTCTACGTCGGCACAGCACGGTCGGGGCATCGCGCCCGATCACCGAGACGTATTCAGCTCAGCACGCGCGTCCCTCACGACGCCGGTCCGCCGTGGCCGGCCGGATGGACCTCCGGGTGCTCGCTTCGATGAGGAACCGCTGTCATGCACCAGATGATCCAGGAGCTTGAGAAAGCTTCCCTCCGCACGGACGTCCCGGCGTTCCGCCCGGGTGACACCCTTGAGGTGCACGTCCGCGTCGTCGAAGGAAACCGGTCCCGAATCCAGGTGTTCAAGGGCTTCGTCCTGCGCCGCCAGGGCGGTGGCAACCGTGAGACTTTCACCGTCCGCAAGATCAGCTACGGCGTCGGCGTCGAGCGCACCTTCCCGGTGCACAGCCCGGTGATCGAGAAGATCACCCTGGTCACCCGCGGCGACGTTCGCCGCGCCAAGCTGTACTACATGCGTGATCTGCGCGGTAAGGCGGCTCGTATCCGCGAGAAGCGCGACGCGCTCCCCGCCGCGAAGTAAGGCGGCAGCGATGAACAGCCCGTGCCGCTACGGCACGGGCTATTCGTCATTTTGCGGACGTTCCCCAAGCGCCGGCAGCGCATTTGGCAAGACGATGCCGCGTCGGCAACGCTCGGTGACACGGGCATCATCTAGGCTCGTCAGCAGGCGAGCCCAGGCGAGGTCACGGGCTCGCGTGTTTTGTGACTAGCGAAGCAGGGCCGGGCGGCCGGCCCTGACCAGGACGGGGTGGACGTGGTCGCGGAAGACACCCAGCAGAACGCCAAGGGCGACAAGGGGAAGAAAGGCTCGTTCTGGCGGGAACTGCCGGTTCTGGTGGTCGTCGCCCTGGTGCTCGCGCTGCTCATCAAGTCCTTCGTGGTCCAGGCGTTCTACATCCCATCGGAGTCGATGGAGAACACCCTCCTGAAGAACGACCGGGTGCTGGTGAACAAGCTCGTCTACCGGGTCCGCGACATCGAGCGCGGCGACGTGGTGGTGTTCTCCGGCGTCGACTCCTGGGGCGGCGAGGTCGAGTACGAGGAGCCCAGCAACCCCATCGCGGGCTTCTTCCGCTGGGTCGGCACGGCCTTCGGCGTCGTCCCCGGCGAGAAGGACTACATCAAGCGCGTCATCGGCGTGCCCGGCGACACCGTCAAGTGCTGCGACGCCAAGGGCCGCGTCACCGTCAACGGCACCCCGCTCAACGAGGAGGCGTACCTCTACCCGGGCGATGTGCCGTCCATCTCCAACTTCGAGATCGTCGTCCCCGACGACCGGCTCTGGGTGATGGGCGACCACCGCGCGGTCTCGCTCGACTCCCGCGCCCACGGCGGCGACCCGGGCGGCGGCACCATCCCGATCGAGCAGGTCATCGGCCGCGCGTTCGTCATCGTCTGGCCGTTCGACCGGGCCACCGTGCTGCCCATCCCCGAGACCTTCGACCAGCCGGCCCTGCACGCCGCCCAGGCGGCCGCCGGGGCCGCGCCGCTCCTGCTCGGCTTCACGCTGGCCTTCCCCCTGGTGGCCCTTAGACGCCGCATATGGGTGAGGCGGTAACGTACCGCAGGTGACCGTGGCTGAAGAGACCGATCCCCCCGCCCCCAAGAAGAAACGCTCCGCCCTCCGCGAAACCATCCTTTTCACGGTGGGCGGCGTCCTGGTGGCCGTTCTCGTGCATCTGTTCGTGATGCAGTCGTTCTACATCCCGTCCGAGTCGATGGAGAACACGCTCCTGGTCAACGACCGGGTCGTGGTGTTCAAGCTGGGCGGCATCGACCGCGGCGACATCGTCGTCTTCAAGGGCTGGGACGGCGAGGACACCATCAAGCGGGTGATCGGCAAGGGCGGCGACACGATCAAGTGCTGTGACCCGCAGCGGCGCATCACCGTCAACGGGACCCCCATCGAGGAAGAGGACAACTACCTCTACCCCGGCGACTATCCCGGCAAGACCTTCGAGGTCAAGGTGCCGGCGGGCCGCCTCTGGCTGATGGGCGACCACCGCACGAACTCGATGGACTCCCGTTCCTTCATGGAGGACGAGTTCCACGGCACCATCGCCGAATCCGACGTGATCGGTACGGCTTTCGCCCGGTACTGGCCGTTCGACCGGCTGGCTTTCTTCTCTCGTCCGGAGACGTTCTCCAAGATCCCTTGATGGGGCGTACGCTGCTTCTGTCATGACAGTTGCCTATCGTCCCCGTCCCAGCGTCGTACGTCGCGATTCGGGGCTCTACGGATACGAGCGGGCCCTCGCCCGGCGTGGCCTCGCCCCCATCGCCGGCGTGGACGAGGCCGGTCGCGGCGCGTGCGCCGGTCCGCTGGTCGTCGCCGCGGTCGTCCTCGGCCGCGAACTCGACGGCCTGGCCGACTCCAAGCTGCTCACCCCCGCCCGCCGGGAGGAGCTCCACCGCAAGATCATGGCCACCGCCCGCGCGGTGAGCGTGGTGGTCATCCCTCCCGGTGAACTGGACGCCCGCGGCCTGCACAAGAGCAACGTGGCCGGGATGCGCCGGGCGATCGCCGCCCTCGGCCTGGTCCCCGGCTACATCCTCACCGACGGCTTCCCCGTCCCCGGCCTGCCCGCCCCGTCCCTGGCGGTCTGGAAGGGCGACCAGGTCGCCGCCTGCGTGGCCGCCGCCTCGATCGTGGCCAAGGTGACTCGTGACCAGATGATGACCGAACTCCACGACGTCTTCCCGGAGTACGGTTTCGCCTTGCACAAGGGATATGTGACCCAATCGCACCGCAGGGCCCTGGCGGCCCACGGACCCAGCCCGCATCATCGGTTCTCGTTCGTGACAGTGGCGAGGACCAGGCTGGGTATGGACATGCGGGAGAATGGGTCAGGGGCCCAGACGGGGTGTGGAACAGGAGGACCGGCATGAGCGCGGAGGATCTCGAAAAGTACGAGACCGAAATGGAGCTGCAGCTCTACCGCGAGTACCGCGACGTGGTCGGCCTGTTCACGTATGTCGTGGAGACCGAGCGTCGCTTCTACCTGACCAACTCGGTAGACCTCGACGTGCGGACCGCGGAGAACGGGGACGTCTTCTTCGACGTCAAGATGCAGGACGCGTGGGTGTGGGACATGTATCGCCCGGCGCGATTTGTGAAGAATGTCCGGGTTGTCACGTTCAAGGATGTGAACGTGGAGGAACTGGCGAAGCCTGACCTGGAAATGCCGAAGGAAGGTTTCTCCAGCTAGCGAACACCGGATCCGGAAAGTTGACCGACTCTTTGACCTGGGAGATCGGTTGTACGGCTGTCGCGCTCACGACATCAGCGGATTCCGTGGGAATCGATAGCCCGCCAGGCCTCGGTAATACAGCCCTCCTCGTAATTCCATCGGCCGTTGGTCTGTCCCCGTACCAGTAGGGCCCGCACCTCGGAGAGGTTCGCGGTGGAAGGGACATTGAGCGTCACCCGGGCCGAACTGTTCGAGTCCTTCGCCGTCGGCTTCCAGCGGCGCGAACAGATCGAGGACGGCCTGCGGACCATCTTTGCCGCCGTCCGACGGGACCACGCGGATGGTGTAGTTCTCTGACCGCTCCAGCGGCTCGCGCGCCCAGATGGCACCGTCGGCGTCCGTCTCGGTGCGTACCACGTCTCCCATCGCGATCCCGCGGGCGAACCAGGGGACCCCGCGGGCGAACCAGGGGATGTTGTCCAGCTTCGCCCGATCTTCTGCCACGGAGATCGCCCATACGCGCTCGGTACCGACCGGCGGCCGGCCGTCCCCGTCCTGCGGGAGATCTTCGTACGTGACCAGCCGGTGGGCGCCTGTCAGAAGCGGTCACAGCCGCAGGATGGCGCATACGTCCCTTCGTGCCCTGGAGATCGGGACTGGCCGTATGCCCTTTTCGGAGCGGGCCGGAGCTTTTCCACAGGTGGGGGGTTATCCACAGGGCGGGATTTCGGGGCCATGCGGGGGCCGGGTTTGAGCGATGGTCGGGGCCGGAGGTGGTCTCGTGGCCGCGAAGGACGAACTCGGTAAGACCGGCGAGCGGCTCGCCGTGGATTTTCTGCGGGCGGCGGGGATGGAGGTGCTGTCCCGCAACTGGCGCTGCGGCGCCGGTGAGATCGACATCGTGGCGCGTGACGGGCGTGTGCTGGTGGTGGTGGAGGTCAAGACCCGGTCCGGCAGGAGCCACGGGACCGCGCTGGAGTCGGTGACCCAGGAGAAGGTGCTGCGGCTGCGGTCTCTCGCCGGGCGGTGGCTCGCGGCGCAGGGCGAGTGGTTCGACTCGATCCGGGTGGACGTGATAGCCCTGGAGCGCTTCGCTGGCGACTTCTCGATCCGGCACGAGCGGGGGCTGGTCTGACATGCCCGTCGCGCGTACGAGGTGTGTCGCCCTGCTCGGCGTCACCGGCCACACCGTCGAGATCGAAGCCGATGTGGGCAGGGGCGTGGTCGGCACCCATCTCATCGGGCTGCTCGACATGGCCATCAGCGAATCCAGGGACCGCGTTCGATCCGCCCTGCTCAACAGCCGCTTCGACTGGCCGGACGCCAGGGTCACGGTCAGCCTGTTCCCGGCCAGCCTTCCGAAGCGGGGCTCGATCTTCGACGTGGCCATCGCGATGGCGATCCTCGCCGCGGCGGGGCTCGTCCCGCCGTCCCGGGTCGCGGAGCCCTTCTTCCTGGGCGAACTCGGGCTGGACGGAAAGATCAGGCCGATCCGGGGAGTCCTCCCCGCCGCGCTGGCCGCCGCCCAGGCGGGAGCCCGTCTGATCGTCGTGCCGTCGCTCAACGCCAGTGAGGCGGCTCTGGTGCCTGGGCTGACCGTCGTACCCGCGACCAGCCTGCGCGAACTCGTGGACTGGCTCCGCGAAGGAGACCTTGACCGGCTGCCCTGCGTCGATGAGCTTGCTGAGGCCGCTTTCGACGCGCCCGCCCCTCTGTCGTCCCCCGGCCTGGACCTGATGGAGGTCGTCGGACAGCCGCTCGGCCGGTGGGCCCTGGAGATCTGCGCGGCCGGTGGTCACAACCTCTGGCTCCTCGGCTCGCCGGGAACCGGCAAGACCATGCTCGCCGAACGGCTTCCCACGATCCTGCCCGTACTGGATCGCGACCAGGCCCTGGAAGTGACCGCCATCCACTCGATCGCGGGCAACCTCACCGGCAGCCACCCCCTGCTCTACCGGCCTCCCTTCGTGGCCCCGCACCACACGGCCACGGTCGCCTCGGTCATCGGCGGCGGCACCGGCCTGATCCGCCCCGGCGCGGTCAGCCTCGCCCACCAGGGTGTGCTCTTCATGGACGAAGCCCCCGAATTCGCCAGTGGCGTCCTCGACTCCCTCCGCCAGCCCCTCGAATCCGGCAGGGTCACCCTCTCCAGGGCCGCCGGAACGGTCACATTCCCGGCTCGATTCACCCTCGTCCTGGCGGCCAATCCCTGTCCCTGCGGCTTGGGCGGCGAAGCAGGCCGATTCTGCGGCTGCAGCCCCAACAACCGCCGCCGCTACCTGGCCCGCCTCTCCGGGCCTCTTCTCGACCGCGTGGACGTGAAGATCCGGCTCGCCCGTCCCAGCCGCGCCGAACTCATGGCCGACCGCGCCCACGTGGAACCGAGCAGCACGGTCTCCGAACGCGTCATCCAAGCCCGGGAACGCGCCGCCAAACGCCTCGCCGGCACCCCTTGGCGCAACAACGCGGAAGTCTCCTCCGCGGTCCTCCACCGCGAACTCCGCCTCCCCTCAACCGCCCTCACGCCGCTCACCCGAGCCCTCGACGTCGGCACCCTCAGTGCCCGGGGCCTCGACCGGGTCCTCCGCGTCGCCTGGACGATTTCCGATCTCTCCGCCCGAGACCGTCCCGGCGTCGACGACGTCAACGCCGCCCTAACCATGTGGACAGGACAGGAATCTTGACCCCCTCTATCCCAAACCCCGTGAATCCCGGCTGGACACCTACCTGGTCCCCAGCCCTGCGCCCCCTCACCTATCCACCCCTCGACCCCAACGGCGGAACTTCCATGAGCCAGTCCGCTCCCGCCCCCTCCCACACATCGGAAAGCCACCGAACGCCGGTGGTTCAACAGCCAGCCGTGGACTGCCGAACGACAGAAGACCACCAGACGGTTCGGGGTCACCAGACCTCCGGGGCGGGCGGTGGGGTCACTGCTTCGAGCAGGCCTGACGGTGAAGGGTCCCGTCGGACGGTTGGGGGTCACCAGACCTCCGGGGCGGGTGGCGGGGTGACTGCTTCGAGCAGGATTGACGGTGAAGGGTCCCGTCCGGAGGGACGCAATTTCGGCGGGGCGGCAGCTGGGCATTTCGGTGCCAGCGGAGGGGTTCAGGAGTCGGTCTCTGCTTTCGGGGGTTCCGGCCAGGTGGGGAGAGGTCCGGGGGCGGTCGATCCGGCGGGGGACGCGGATCGGCTGGCGCGGGCGGAGATCACGCGGATCGTCGAGCCCGGCGATCCGGTCATGGGCCGGTTGATCGAGGAATACGGAGCGGCGGGCGCGCTGGCGCAGGTCCGCCAGGGAATGCTGGAGCCGGAGTTCGTCCGCGTTGAGGAGGAGACGGCCAACGCGGAACGGCGCAGGCTCAACTTGGCCCAGCTGGTAACGGGATGGGCCGGCCGAGCCGCAGGATGTACGGGCCGGGCGGAAGACGACCTCGCCTCCGGCAGATTGTTGATCCCCGGAGACCCAGGCTGGCCGTCCCAGCTCAATGATCTAGGGCGGCTCCGCCCCTACGGCCTGTGGCTGGACGGCGAGGAGGACCTGCGCTTCGCGTGCCTTCGTTCGGTCTCCATCGTCGGGGCACGAGCGGCCACCGCCTACGGCACACACGCGGCGGCGGAACTCGCAGCCGGACTCAGTGACCGCTCCTGGTCAGTGATCAGCGGCGGCGCGTACGGAATCGACGGAGCCGCCCACCGCGGCGCGCTCGCCGGCGTCGCGCCGACCATCGTCGTCCTGGCCTGCGGCACCGACGTCAGCTACCCCTCCGCCCACGCCGACCTCTTCCGCGCCGTCCGCGAACGAGGCCTGGTGATCAGCGAGTCACCACCAGGAGTACAGCCCACCCGCCTGCGCTTCCTCGTCAGAAACCGCGTCATCGCCGCCCTCTCCCGGGGAACCGTGATCGTCCAGGCGGCTCTCCGAAGCGGCGCCCTCAACACCGCCTCGCACGCCTCCGCCCTCAACCGCCAGCTGATGGCCGTCCCCGGCCCCATCACCACCGACGTCTCCGCCGGCTGCCACACCCTCATCCGCCAAGCCCGCGCCACCTGCGTCACCTCCGTCCCCGAGATCATCGAACTCGTCGGTTCCATCGGCGACGACCTGGCCCCCGTCCTCCGCGGCCCCAGCCACCCCCGCGACTACCTCAACGAAGAAACCAAACGCGTCCTCGACGCCGTCCCCTCCCGCACCCCCGCCGGCCCCGCCACCATCGCCAGCGCCGCCGCCCTCCCCCTGACCACCACCCTCAGCTGCCTGGGCGGCCTCGAATCCGCCGGCTACATCCTCCAAACCCCCACCGGCTGGCGCCTCAAACCCCCCTCACCGAACCCCCCGAACTAACCCCAAACGCTTTACGGCCTCCACGCTCCGCCTCCCCCCTCCCCCCGCGACCCGACCAGCCCTTCGCGTTCTCGCATGGCCACTTCCGCAACGCGGCCCTTCACGTTTACGCATACGAGCAGGCGCAATCCCTCCGTCACCCGAAAACCGAGACGCTGAGCGAGCTTGACCACGCGCGGTTGAGGGCCCGTCCGCGACTTCCGGTTGTCCTCGCCAACGGCTACCTCGGTGCACAGCGCTGGACAGCATGCGGAGCCGGACGGCGAGCAGGGTGGGCCGCGGGATCATCCGCTGACAGCGTCGTCAGTACCAAAGACCTGATCTGCACGTTCGAAGCGGTCTACATGTCCGCACTGGTCTGCACGAAGTCGTTGCATGTCGGCCTTGGTCTACACGATGAGCATGAACGCACGATGAGCATGAACGCACGATGGACGTGGTCTGCACGTCCTGCAGTAGCGAGTCTCGGAGCAGGCTGGCGGCGCGTTGCGGTGACTGTCCGTCAGGATCCTGAGCAGCTCCTCCGGGATCAGGCTGCCCACGACGTGATTGTTGCGTCCCAGTTGGATCACGGCGCGAAAGCAGGACACTGGCGGCTAGTCAGATCGCTGGACATGCTGGGGGTTCAGCGGGATGGTCGTTGTGAGCTGTGGGGATGGGGTCCGATGGAGGTTTCGGTCGAAGGGCTTGTTTCGGTCGAAGGGCTCTTGGCGGAGTTCGAGCGGCATCTGCGGGTGGAACGGGATTTGTCGCCGCACACGGTTCGCGCGTACCTGGGGGATGTCGGCTCGCTGATCGGTCATCTTGAGGACGCTGGGGCCGGACTCGCGGGGCTTGATATCGGGATGCTCCGGGAGTGGTTGGGCGATCAGCATGGGGCTGGGAAGTCCAGGGCCACGTTGGCCAGGCGGGCCGCTTGCGCACGCGTTTTCACGGCGTTCTGTCATCGGCGCGGATGGCTCGCCGATGATCCTGGATTGCTGCTGGGCTCGCCGAAGGGGGGACGGAGCCTGCCTGTGGTACTCGATCAGGAGGAAGCCCGCGCGGCGTTGAACGTCCCGGCACCTGACGATCCGAAGGGCTTGCGGGATCAAGCGGTTCTGGAAGTGCTCTATGCCACCGGTATCCGTGTCAGCGAACTGTGCGGGCTCGATGTGGACGATGTAGACCGGGACCGACGTACGTTGCGCGTTCTAGGAAAGGGCAGGAAGGAAAGAGTCGTTCCGTTCGGACTGCCGGCACTGCGTGCGCTGGACGCATGGTGCATCCGCGGCCGCCCGCTCTTGATCCGAGAAGGCACCGGCCCCGCACTGTTCCTCGGAACCAGAGGCGGCCGCCTGGACCAAACCACCGTTCGTCGCATCGTCCACACCCGCCTCACCGAAACAGGCACCACCGACCTAAGCCCTCACGGCCTCCGCCACACCGCCGCCACCCACCTCCTCGAAGGCGGAGCCGACCTCCGAAGCGTCCAGGAAATCCTCGGCCACGCCTCCCTCGGCACCACCCAGATCTACACCCACGTCTCCATCGACCGCCTCCACACTGCCTACCGCCAAGCCCACCCCCGCGCCTAACGCGGTGACTGGGCCGATGGCGGAGCACGGGCGGCCTTCGTGAGTGGGACGGTTCTGATGAGTCGGTAGCAGCGGTGTAGAAGGTGGTGTTTGGGCATGCTCGATGGTCAAGTTGGTCGGCAGTTGGAAGTTATCGCCGAGGTTGTGGGGGTTGCCCAGGAGCTTGGTGTCGAGGTGTGGCTTCGTGGTGGATGGGCGGTGGACTTCTTTCTGGGCGAGGTCACTCGTGAACATTTGGATGTCGACTGGTTCATATGGAGCCGTGATGCCGGTCGGTTGAGTACGGCGTTGGAGGGCCGTGGATACGAGCGACTTTCCGGGGCTCCGCCGGAGCAGCAGATCGATTTCGCCAAAGATGGCGTGGAGAACAGCTTCGCTCTACTGGACACGGACGACACCGGACGGGTCGTAGTCGCGGGTGGTCCTTGGAGAGGCGAGCCTTGGCCGACTGGAATGCTCGACGGCCCCACAGGAGCTATCGGCCTCGTGCGTTGCGCCATCATTCACCCACGAGCCCAGATCGAGATCAAGCGAATGATGCCGATCTGGGTCCCGGGGCGGCCGCGTCGTACCAAGGACATCGAGGACATCGCTCGGCTAGAAGCCGCCCTCAACAGCTCCAATGCCGGACATTGAGCGATTCCTGATGAGAGCGCCCATGGGAAGGGTCACGGATTAGACGTCGGGGTCTCGCCGTCATCCGGTGCCGTCGACGCAGGTGACGTTCCTCGCCGGATCGGTGCCAGAACCAGTCGGCCCATTCGATTGGGTGCCCTTGAGCCCTGGCGGATATCCAGGGATCGAGCATTGAGCGTGCTGGGCCTGGTGCGGGTCGGAATTGGGCAGCGTCCAGCCAGGTGTGGGCAGGCATTGAGGATGTCGGGCCTGAGACGCCCAAGCAGAATGAGGCCGGTCGATCTTGGGGCCGCTGCGAACTGGCCACCTGCGTCAACGTGCCGGACGACGGCGAGCCCTGACGTCCGGCCCATTCCGATGGGCGCTCTGAGTGTGGGGCGGACGTCGAGTGATGCTGGGTGGTAGGGAGGGTTGGGGTTGTTGAGGGGTCAGTGGGCTTGGGCGATGTAGTTGATTAGGGCGATCATGCGGTCGGGAGGCCAGGGGAGGCGGGAGGCGAGTTCCTGGGAGTTTTCCTGCCACATGCGGTTGGCGGCGGCGGTGGTCTGTTCGCCCTGTTCGGCTGGGGGGTGGAAGCGGGCGCCGAGGGCTCGGTAGCGGACGATGAGGTCGGCGACTTCGGGGGTGTCGACGGGGGTGTTGGCTTCGGCGTGGGGGAGGAGGGCTTCGACCAGGGAGGCCCATTCGTGTTTGGCGGCTTCGATGGCTTCGGGGCCGAGGGCGGCTCGGCGTTCGGCGAGCTGGTCGCGCTGTTCCTGGGTGAAGTAGGTCTCGTACACGGTGATCAACTCCAGGGTTGACATGAACTGGTCGGGGTCGGGCATCTGGCGGGTGGCTATGCGTTGGAGCAGGCCGTCGATCCGGATGCGTAGTTCGTTGATTCGGGCGGCCTGCGTGTTGAGGCCGTCCAGCTGGGCGGTCAGGAGGGTCTGCAGGGCCGTCAGTTCGTCGTCCTGGCTGGCCAGGAGGGAACCGATCTCGTCCAGGGACAGGCCCAGGGCGCTGAGGGCGCGGATCCGGTAGAGGCGACGCAGGTCGTGTTCCGTGTAGCGGCGGTGGCCGGACAGGGTTCGTTGTTGCGGGGTGAGCAAGCCGATCTGGTCGTAGTGGTGCAGGGCGCGGACGGTCAGTCCGGTCGCCCGTGCGAGTTCGCCTACGCTCCATCGGCGTCCGTTGTCGGCCTCGGTCACGTCCTTCACGGTAGGACCTGACGTCGCGTGGGGTTCAAGGGGAGAAGTCGGACTTGTCCGAGGCCCAGGAGAAGGAGCGGGTTCAGGTAGTGGTCGCCGCGTAGGAGGCCCCAGTGGAGGCAGGTCGTGGGGCAGTGCGTTACCGGGTGGCTGGTGATCTTGCCGATGGGGGTCGCGGTGGAGATGGGCTGGCCTGGGCGGACTGCGGGTTCTACGGGCAGATAGGTCGTGCGCAGGCCGCCGGGGTGGGTGATCGCGACTGCGGTGAAGCCGCCGACCTCGCCGGCGAAGGTCACGACGCCGGTGCCCGCGGCCATGACGGATTGCCCCTGGTGGGCTCGGAGATCTATGCCCCGGTGGCCGGCGAGCCAGCGGTGGAGAGGCGGGTCGAAGCCGCGAATGAGCTGCGGATTCGACAGCGGCCAGGTCCATCGGGGAGGGGCCTCGGGGCGGTCCGGTGCGAGGGCTGACACTTGAAAGCAGAGGGTGAGAAGGGCGGGCACCAGCGTCCAGATGGGCATGGGGCAAGGCTGTACGTCCGAGGAGGGAAAGAAGCTTTAGAGCGGCGTTCTGGGGATAACCCTGTGGGCTGTGGACAAAAGTTGTGGATAACCGGGGTGGGACATGACCAACGGTGGACTTACCGCAGGTGAGACGGGCTCCGATGACACCGCGGCCCAAGGCGGGACTCCTGGCAAGGCCGAAAGTGGGGTATCAGGCGCGGCCGAAGGCCGGAGATCGGGCTGCACACAGGGTGAGGCATCGGGCCGGGCCGAAGGCGGCGCTTTTGATGCGGCTGAAGGTGAAGCATCAGGCCGGGCCGAAGCCGGTGCTCCTGGCGTCGCCGAGGGCGGGGCCTGGGGCGAGGTCCAAGGTGGGACATCTGGCCGGGTTGAGGGTGGGACGTCGGCTGGGGCGCGAAGCAGGGTGCCGGGTGGATCCGAGGGTGGAACAGCGGGCCGGTCTGAAGGTGGAGGATCGGGCGTGGCCGAAGGGCGGGCATTGAGTGGGGGCGAAGGTGGGGCAGCGGGCCGGGTCCGAGGCGTGTCGGGAGTAGGGCGAGGTGGGGCGTTGATCGAGGTGGTGGTTGAGGGGGTGGGGCAGGAGGTGGGTGTGGGGTTGCCGGCTTTGCGGGTGGTGGGGTCGGAAGAGGTGTATTCGACGGGGTTCAGGGTCGGGGCTTTGGCGGGGGCCAGTGTGGGGGTGTTCACGGCGGGGGGGGGGGCGTTGTGGGAGCGGTGGACGGGGGCGCGGGCCGAGGTGGGGGTGGATATTCGGCATGCCGCTGCGGCTTTTCGTAGTGAGCGGTATTTCCGGATCAACGGTGAAGAGCTGAGCCTGTGGGGGTCGTTGTCGGGGGACTACGCGACGGCCGACGGGTGGGTACGCCTGCACTGCAACTTCGATCACCACCGGGACGCGGCGTTGCGGGCGCTCGGGATCGGGCGGGTGTCGCGGGAGGAAGTGGCCAGGGTATGCGCGGGTCGTACCAGGCTGGAGGTGGAGGAGGAGGTGACGCGGGCGGGGGGATGCGCGGGGGCGATGCGGACGCGGCAGGAGTGGCGTAGCCATCCGCAGGCCGAGGCCGTCGCGGCGGAGCCGGTGGTATCGCTGGTGCCGCTTGGGCCGCAGGTATCGGCCAGCGCCGGCTGGGGAAGCGCCGGCTCGGGTGAGTCGCCGGCGGAGGGGAGGCCGCTGGCGGGGGTTCGGGTGCTGGATCTGACCAGGGTGATCGCGGGGCCGGTGGCGGCGCGGGCGCTGGCCGCGTACGGGGCGGATGTGCTGCGGGTGGGGAGCGCGGAGCTGCCGGAGGTCGCGGGCGTGGTGGTGGAGACCGCGTTCGGGAAGCGGTCGTGTCACATCGATCTCCGGACGGACCCGGAGAAGCTGTGGGACCTGGTCGCGAGGGCCGACGTGATCATCCGGGGGTACCGGCCGGGAGCCCTGGAGACGCTGGGGTTCGGTGCGGAGGAGCTGGCCCGGGTGAGACCGGGGATCATCGTGGTGGATATTTCCGCATACGGGGTGCGAGGGCCGTGGGCGGGACGGCGCGGGTTCGACAGTCTGGTGCAGATGGTGTCCGGGATCGCCCATGAGGGTGGCGACGGAACCCGGCCGCAGCCGCTGCCCTGCCAGGCGCTCGATCACGCGACCGGCTATCTGGCCGCCTTCGCGGCGGTCGCGGGCCTGCTGCGCCGAGCCGGCCGGGGAGGCTCCTGGCACGCCCGCCTCTCCCTGGCGAGAACCGCCCGCTGGCTCGACGACCTCGGCCGAGGCGAGCCCGGACCGGATCCCCGGGCTGACGATCTCCTCGACACCATGGACAGCGCCTTCGGCGAGCTCACCTTCATCCGTCCCCCTGGTTCGATCAAGGGCGCGGAGCCGTACTGGTCGAGCCCGCCTCCCCAGCGCGGCGAGCACCCGCCTGCCTGGTGAGCGGCGACAACCACAGACAAGGAATCGTCAGTACGGCACCCGCCGCACAAACCCACATAGCCGGACGAAGCCCGAACAACTCCCCCACAACTCCACCAAGCACACCGCCCAACGCCATCACCCCCTGCGTGGCGAAGTTGATCGACGCGTTCACCCGCCCGATGAAGCCCTCCGGCGTCTCCCGCAACGTGGCCGCCGCCGAGCACACGCTGAAGCACACCACGGCCACCCCGACCACGACCTCCGACACCACGATCGTCCCGGCCACCAGCCAGACCGGCCCCCCGGCCGACGCCATCGCGACGAACGGGACGGGGAAGAACAGCACCGACCCCAGCAGCACCCGGCTCCCGCCGAACCGCCGATCCAGCCGGGGCGCGACGACGGCCCCGAGCAGCCCGCCCAGCCCGAACCCGACCGTGGAGACGCCGACCAGCCACCCGGGCAGCCCGAGCACGGTGACCGCGTAGAGCACGTACACCGCCAGTTGCGCGGCCCCGAACAGGTTGACCGTCATGCCGGCCAGCGTCAGCGCCCGCAGCACCGGATGCCGTACGAGCGTGCGGACGCCGTCCGCGATCTCCCGGGAGAGCGGGCGCGGCTCGGCCGGGCGGTGGGTCTCCCGCGCGCGGATCGAGCGCAGCAGCACGGCCGACGCCAGGAACGAGACCGCGTCCACGAACAGGGCCAGCGGCGCCGTCAGGACGGCGACGAGCAGGCCGGCCAGCCCGGGGCCGCCCAGTTGAGCCACGGCGTGCACGGACTGGAAGCCCGCGAGCGCGGCGGTGCGCTGATGTTCGGCGACCACGCTGGTCAGGTACGGCGTGCTGAAGTTTCGGAACACCACGGTGCAGGTCCCGACGACGAGCGCCACCGTGATCAGCCAGGTGACGCTGAGCCACCCGGCCAGCCAGGCGAGCGGAACCGTCGCGATGGCGGTCCCGGCGACGAGCTCGCACCCGATCAGCACCGGCCGCCGCCGCGCCAGCCGGTCGGCTATCGCTCCTACGGGTAACCCCACGAGCAGGAACGGCAGCGAGGCCGCCGCCGTGAGGAACCCCATCTGCAGGGGCGAGGCCCCGAGCATGGTCACGGCCGTCAGCGGTACGGCCAGCCGCGACACCTCGCTCCCCGCCTCCGTCACCGCACGCGCGCTCCACAGCAGCCGATAGTCCCGTTGTCTCCGCAGAGGAATGGTCTGAAGCATGATATGAAGGTAACCTTTCACAACTGTGAAAACAACCCTTCATATCTCGGGAGAGGTACGGTAGACCGCCATGACCACCGAGCAGCCGGTCCCCGAGCGTTATCGCCTCGTCACCGACGACCTCGGGCTCCTGCGCGCGCTGGCGCACCCGGCCCGGCTGGCGATCCTGACCCGGTTGCAGGCCGAGGGCCCGGCCACCGCGACCGAGTGCGCCGAGGTCGCCGGCCTCTCGCCGAGCGCGTGCAGCTATCACCTGCGCACGCTGGCCAAGCACGGCATGGTCGAGGACGCCCCCGCGCGCGGCGACGGCAGGGAGCGGGTCTGGCGGGCGCTCCAGCGGGGCTGGGTGCTGCGCGACCCGGACGAGGGCGAGCTCACGCCCGACCTGCTCGCCGCGCAGTCCGCCGTGATCGAGACCGTGCTGGCCGACGCCCAGGCGCGGCTGTCGGACTATCTCGGCCAGTCGGCGCGGGAGTCGTCGGAGTGGCGGACCGCGGCCACGCTCACCCACACCGTCCTGCTGGCGGACGCCGACGAGCTCCGGGAGATCGCCGCCCGGATCTCCGAGATCCTCGATCCGTACCGGGTGGTCTCGCGGGACCCGGATGAGGCGCCGACGGGGGCGCGGCTCGCCGAAGCGCACCTGCGGTTGTTCCCGCGCCCGCCGCGCGCCGGAAGGCGTAAATAGCGGGGATTCGCCCCGGGGGAGAGGTCAAGACCCCGGTCAACTGTCGGTGTGGATCCGGGTAGACTGTTCGGTGGCCTGCGGCACGCGGGCCGAATTCGCACGCCCACCACACGAACCGTTCCCTCGGTCCATCTGGCTGGAACGGTTCGGGGCGTCAGGGCGGGGGTCGAAAGGCCTCCGCGGCCAACCGAGAACCATGGAGGACCATTTCAATGGCCACCCCCGTCGTCACCATGCGACAGCTGCTTGAGAGCGGCGTTCACTTCGGACACCAGACCCGCCGGTGGAACCCGAAGATGAAGCGGTTCATCTTCACCGAGCGCAACGGTATCTACATCATCGACCTGCAGAAGTCCCTCGCCTTCATCGACCGGGCGTACGACTTCGTCAAGGAGACCGTGGCGCACGGCGGCACGATCATGTTCATCGGCACCAAGAAGCAGGCGCAGGAGTCCATCGCCGAGCAGGCGGCCCGCGTCGGCATGCCGTATGTCAACCAGCGCTGGCTGGGTGGCATGCTCACCAACTTCTCCACCGTGCACAAGCGGCTGCAGCGCCTGAAGGAGCTCGAGGAGCTCGACTTCGAGAACGTGGCCGCGTCGGGGCTCACCAAGAAGGAGCTCCTCATGCGCCGCCGCGAGAAGGAGAAGCTGGAGCGCACGCTCGGCGGCATCCGGGACATGGCCCGGGTTCCCAGCGCCGTCTGGGTGGTGGACACCAAGAAGGAGCACATCGGGATCAGCGAGGCCAAGAAGCTCGGCATCCCGGTGGTCGCGATCCTGGACACCAACTGCGACCCGGACGAGGTCGACTACCCGATCCCGGGCAACGACGACGCGATCCGCGCCGTCAGCCTGCTCACCCGCGTGATCGCGGACGCGGTCGCCGACGGCCTGATGACCCGCGCCGGCGCCGGCCGCGGTGACGACAAGCCGAGCGGCGTCGCCGCCGCCGAGCCGCTGGCCGAGTGGGAGCGCGAGCTCCTGGAGGGCTCCGCCGCTCCGGCCGCCCCCGCCGCCGAGGCTCCGGCCGAGACCGAGGCCGTTCCCGAGGCCGCCCCCGAGGTCGCCGAGGCGACCGAAGCGGCCGAGGCGGCCGAGGCGGCCCCCGAGGACGGCGACGAGAAGGCCTGACCGAACCGGTTCAGGCACAGCAAGCTCCACCGGGTGGGCGCGTCCGAACAGGAGGCGCCCACCCGCTCCACGACGAAAACCCATGAGGAATGACAATGGCTTCCGTGAACATGGCCGATGTCAAGCGGCTCCGTGAGCTGACCGCCGCCGGCATGATGGACTGCAAGAAGGCGCTGGAGGAGTCCGAGGGCGACTTCGAGCGCGCGGTCGAGCTCCTGCGCCTCAAGGGCGCCAAGGACGTGGGCAAGCGCGAGGCCCGTACCGCCTCCAACGGCCTGGTCGCCGTCAAGCAGGACGGTGACTCCGCCGCGGCCCTGCTCGAGCTCAACTGCGAGACCGACTTCGTCGCCAAGGGCGAGCGCTTCCAGCAGCTCGCGGCCGAGATCGTCGAGCACATCCTGGCCACCCGCCCGGCCGACGTGCCCACACTGCTCGAGTCCGAGTTCGGCGGCAAGACGGTCAAGGAGCAGCTGGACGAGGCCAATGCGGCGCTCGGCGAGAAGATCGAGATCCGCCGGTTCTCCGTGCTCGAAGGCGGCTACATCGGCGTCTACATGCACAAGACCGACCCGCAGCTGCCCCCGGCCGTCGGCGTGCTCGTCCAGCTGGACTCGGCCAACCCCGAGGTCGCCAAGGACATCGCCCAGCACGCCGCCGCGATGGCGCCCAAGTACCTGGACCCGACCGTGGTCCCGGGCGACGTCATCGAGAAGGAGCGCGCGCTCGCCGAGGAGATGACGCGCGAGGAGGGCAAGCCCGAGGCCGCGATCAGCAAGATCGTCGAGGGTCGCATCAACAGCTGGTACAAGGACTTCACGCTGCTGGAGCAGGCGTTCGTGAAGGACAACAAGAAGACCATCAAGAAGTACGCGGACGAGGCGGGCGTCAAGGTGCTGGCCTTCACCCGCTTCAAGGTCGGTCAGGCATAGTCTTGGGGCAGACCCCGTGAACCGCCTGAGGAGCCGATCCACGGATACCCGCCCAGCTTGAACCGCCACATCGAGGAGGCCGCCGACGTGCAGGAAAACACCCAACCCGCCACGCCGGCGGCTTCGTCGTACGACGGGCCGCTGCGCTGGAAGCGAGTGATGCTGAAGCTGTCCGGGGAGGCGTTCGCCGGGGGGGACTCCCTCGGCATCGACCCGGTCACGGTCGGCAAGCTCGCCGACTCCATCGCCGAAGCCGTCCGCGAGGGCCTGCAGGTCTCCGTGGTCGTCGGCGGCGGGAACATGTTCCGCGGAGCCGCGCTGTCGGAGCGCGGGATCGACCGCGCCCGCGCCGACTACATGGGCATGCTCGGCACGGTCATCAACTGCCTCGCCCTCCAGGACTTCCTGGAGAAGCGGGGCATCGAGACCCGGGTCCAGACCGCGATCACGATGCAGCAGGTGGCCGAGCCGTTCCTGCCCAGGCGCGCGATCCGGCATCTGGAGAAGGGCCGGGTCGTCATTTTCGGAGCGGGGCTCGGCTCGCCGTTCTTCTCCACCGACACCTGCGCCGCCCAGCGCGCCCTGGAGATCGGTGCGGAGGCCCTGCTGAAGGGCACCAAGGTGGACGGTGTGTACGACGCCGACCCGCGCAAGAACCCGGACGCGGTGCGCTTCGACCGGCTGGAGTACAGCGAGGTCCTGGCGCGTGACCTCGCGGTCATGGACGCCACCGCGATCAGCCTGTGCAAGGACAACGGCCTGCCCATCGTCGTGTTCGAACTGATGGGGGAAGGCAACATCCTGCGGGCGGTCCGCGGTGAGAAGATCGGCACGCTGGTGAGTCCGGCAGGGAAATAGGGAGCCGCAGTGATCGAGGAAACCCTCTTCGAGGCCGAAGAGAAGATGGACAAGGCGGTGACGGTCGCCAAGGAGGACTTCGCGGCCATCCGGACCGGCCGGGTCACGCCCGCGATGTTCAACAAGATCAACGTGGACTACTACGGGTCGCTCACGCCGATCCAGCAGCTGGCGTCGTTCCACGTCCCCGAGGCGCGGATGGTCCTCATCCAGCCGTACGACAAGGGGTCGATGGGCGCGATCGAGAAGGCCATCCGGGACAGTGACCTCGGTGTCAACCCCGGCAACGACGGCGCGGTCATCCGCGTGGTCTTCCCCGAGCTGTCGGGCGAGCGGCGCAAGGAGTACATCAAGATCGCGCGTACCAAGGCGGAGAACAGCCGGGTGTCGATCCGGAACGTCCGCCGGCACGCCAAGGAGACCCTCGACAAGCTGGTCAAGGACGGCGAGTCGGGTGAGGACGAGGTGCACCGCGCGGTGAAGGAGCTCGACGACCTGACCCAGAAGCACGTCGCGAAGATCGACGACCTGCTGAAGCACAAGGAAGCCGAGCTGCTGGAAGTCTAGGCGGCGAGCCGGCCGCGAGGCCGGTGGGCGTCATCGTGATCCTTGTCCGCGTGGAACCGCGAACGCCGCGGCAGCACGCGGGCAAGGATTACGCGCATTTAGGGAGTAACGGCTTGAACGGAACGGCTGCCCCGGGCGAGCACAATCCGGCGGGTACGAGTGACGCGACCCCTCAGGGCCCGGCGGGAGGCGGGAGCCGTACCGGGCGGAATCTGCCCGCGGCGATCGGGGTGGGGGTCGTCCTCGGCGCGCTGGTGATCGGGTCGCTCTACACCGTCAAGGCGTTGTTCCTGCTGGTGGTGCTGGCGGCGGTGGGCGTCGGAGTGCACGAGCTGGTGCGGGCGTTCGGCTCGCGGCAGATCCGGGTGCCGCTGGTGCTGCTGCTGGCGGGGCTGGTGGCCATGCTGGGCGGGGCGTACTACGGCGGGCCGGTGTCGCTGGTCGGGTCGTTCGCGCTGACCGTGATGGCGGTGCTGGGCTGGCGGACGTTCCAGGGCGCGGACGGCTTCGTCCGGGACGCCACGGCGAGCATCTTCGTGGCGGTCTATCCGGCGCTGCTGGCCGGGTTCGTGGCGTTGCTGCTGCGGCCGGAGGACGGCGCGGGGCGGGTGGTCATCTTCATCGCGATCACCGTGGCCAGCGACATCGGCGGATACGCCGCCGGGATCCTGTTCGGGCGGCACAAGATGTCGCCGATCATCAGCCCGAAGAAGACCTGGGAGGGCTTCGCGGGGTCGGCGCTGGCGTGTGTGCTGGTGGGGGCCTGGCTGGTGACCTGGCTGCTCGGCGGGCCGCTCTGGCTGGGCGCGGTCCTGGGCGCGGTCATGGTCGTCTGCGCGACCATCGGCGACCTGATCGAGTCGATCATCAAGCGGGATCTCGGCATCAAGGACCTGGGCACCCTGCTCCCGGGCCACGGCGGCATGATGGACCGGCTGGACTCGCTGCTGTTCGCCCTCGTCCCCTGCTGGCTACTCCTAACCCTTTTCGTCCACTAAACGCCGATAAATCGTGTTAAAAGCGGTTCTGGGGGTTCAGGCGGCTGGACAGGACCTCGTGCCCGCGCTCGGCCGCGAGCCGCAACTCGGTGTCCGTGATCGGCATCAGCCACAGCCACTGTACGGCGTCGCCCCCGAACGCGAATCCCGAAATATCGGGTAAGGCCGGAGGCTCCGCCAGCATGATCACGCCCTCGTGGCCGCCGCCCAACGGGAACGTGCCAGGCTGGTGGTACCAGCGTGCCGTGTGCCCGTGCCCCAGCCAGGTGACCGACCGCCACGGGTACTGGGCCAGCCACAGGAACAGCCGCGCCGCCGCCCGGGGGTCCTGCCGCGTCGCCACGGCCAGCTCGACCCGGGTGGGCGTGTCGTACAACTCCGCCTTGGGCATGCGCTGGCAGCTCATCCCCACCGTGGACAGAACGGTGTAGTCCCTCCCGAACTGCGGCGGCCGCTCAGTCACCAGGACGCGCGGCGATCCGCCCGCGCTCGCGTCCCAGTACCGCCCCGGCAGCCCGAGCCGCGTCTCCAGGTGCCCCATCACGAACTGCTGGAACGACGCCCAGCTGCCCTCCGCCTCCCGCCACTGCCAGTACGCCACCGCCTTGGTCACCCGGGGCGTCAGCCCGTCCAGCGCCTCGTCGAGCGCCCATCCGAACGGGGATTCCCCGAGCGCGTCGCGGGCGTACCCGGGCATGCCCCGGTCGAGGTCGGCCCAGCCGGGGATGACGGCCAGCAGTTCGCCGTCCTCGTACAGCGCGGCACCGTCGCCCTCCTCGAACCAGAGCACCCGCAGCCGGGTGCCGTCGAACGGCTCGGTCCCCTGCGGGAAGCGGGTGCTGGAACGCGGCATGATCGGCGGCAGTCCGGCGTTGAGCCTGCCGAGGTCGACGGAGGTCGGCGCGGGCACGTGGTTGGCCAGCCAGACCGCCCCGTGGACGATGCCGGCCGGGTCGCGCAGGTAAGCTACGGAGGACACCTGATCGCGCTCGACGGACAGTGTGCGGCTCCCGTAGGGATTGGTGCTGGTGAGCACGAGGGCGCTGGCCAAAACTCACCTCCCGATCAGGACTCTATGGCCGCTTCCCGTCGTCGTTAAGAGCAGATGCGGGGATGAGTATCGAGATCGCGAGGATGGGCAATGACCGAGTCGCCTAAGCCGGGCCAGCTGACCATGGTCGCGCCCCGCCGCGCCAAACCGCAGCGGCACCTGGCGGACCTGACCATGGCCGAGCGCCGGGCGGCCGTGGTGGAGCTCGGCGAGAAGGCGTTCCGCGCCGACCAGCTCTCCCGCCACTACTTCGGCAAGCTCACCGCGTCCGCCGACCAGATGACCGACCTGCCCGCCGCGTCCCGTGCGGTGCTGGCCCAGCTGATGCCCGACCTGCTCACGCCGGTACGGGAGATCACCTGCGACGACGGCACGACTCGCAAGACGCTGTGGAAGCTGTTCGACGGCTCCCTGGTCGAGTCGGTGCTGATGCGCTACCCCGACCGGGCCACCCTCTGCGTCTCCTCGCAGGCCGGCTGCGGCATGAACTGCCCGTTCTGCGCGACCGGCCAGGCCGGCCTGACCCGCAACATGTCCACCGCCGAGATCGTCGGCCAGGTCGTGGCGGGCGCCCGCGCCCTCGCGAGCGGCGAGGTGCCCGGCGGTCCCGGCCGGATCAACAACATCGTGTTCATGGGCATGGGCGAGCCGATGGCCAACTACAAGGCCGTGATCGGCGCCGTCCACCGCATGGTGGACCCGTCGCCGGAGGGCCTGGGCATCTCCGCGCGCGGCGTCACCGTCTCCACGGTGGGCCTGGTCCCCGCCATCGAGAAGCTCTCGAACGAGGGTCTCCCCGTCACCCTCGCGGTCTCCCTGCACGCCCCCGACGACGAGCTCCGCGACACCCTCGTCCCGATCAACACCCGCTGGAAGGTGGCCGAGGTCCTCGACGCCGCCTGGGCGTACGCCGCGAAGACCAAACGCCGCGTCTCCATCGAGTACGCGCTGATCAAGGACATCAACGACCAGGAGTGGCGCGCCGACCTCCTCGGCCGACTGCTCAAGAACAAACTCGTCCACGTCAACCTGATCCCGCTGAACCCGACCCCCGGCTCCAAGTGGACGGCCTCCCGCCCCGAGGACGAGCGCGCCTTCGTCCGCCGCCTCGAATACCACGGCGTCGCCGTCACCGTCCGCGACACCCGGGGCCGCGAGATCGACGGCGCCTGCGGCCAGCTCGCTGCGGCCAACCCCGCCTGACCCTGGCGCGGCGTGGGGGTCGCCGGAAGGGTGACCGCAGACCGTGCCGAATCCGTGTGAGCCGTTCTAGGCTCTGCCGGTGAGCAGTGTGTTCGAGGTGTCCATCGGGCCCGCCGCGACGCCCGGCAGGTTCCGGGTCGAAGTCGTCCGGTCGCAGGCCGGTGAGGCTTCGGCGGAGGTGTCCCTGGACGTGGCCGGCCTGCTGGCCCGCCGCGCCGAGGTGCGCCGGGCGGTGCCGGCCTCCGCGACGCCGGGGAGCCGCGCGGAGACCGAGCCGGCCCTGCGGGAGGTCGGCGGCGCGCTGTTCACCGCCCTGCTGGGCTCCGGCGCGGTGGCTGAGCGCTACCAGGCGGCCAAGGCCGTCGCCGCCGACCGGGGCGAACAGCTGCGCGTCGTGCTGCGGCTCGACACCCCGGAGCTGGCCGGTCTCCCCTGGGAGGCCATGTACGACGCCGCCCTGGACCGCTACATCTGCCGCCGCGAACAGCTCGTGCGCCACATCCCGGTCCCCGCGTTACCCGTCCCCATCAAGGTACGGCTCCCGCTGCGCATCCTCGCCGTCGCTCCCTATCCACGCGGCCTGCTCCCAGTCGACCAGGCCCGCGAACGCGAGCAGCTCAACGCGGCACTGCGCGCGCAGATCGCCGAAGGAGTGATCGAGATCCACTGGGCCGAGCGGCCGACCTGGACTGGCCTACAGGAGCTGTTGACAGGCGGGGACTGGCAGGTCGTGCACTTCATCGGCCACGGCGACGCGGGCCGGCTCTGCCTGGAGGACGAGGACCGCAGGCAACACTGGGTGGAGGCGTCCCGCTTCGCGGATCTGCTGGGGCAGGCCAGGCCGGCGCCGCAACTGGTGGTGCTGAACTCCTGTTCCGGCACGGCGGGCGATTCCGGAGATCCGTTCCCCCGTCAGGCGGTGGCTGGGCGGCTGGAGAGCATGGGTTCGGGCGATTCCGCGGATCTGTTCGCCGGCACGGCCGCGACATTGGTCCGGGCGGGGATCAGCGCCGTCACGGCGATGCAGTTCGAGATCTCCAACGGCGCCTCCGTCGCCTTCGCCCGGGGCTTCTACTCGGCGATCGCGCACGGACGGGGCATCGACGAGGCCGTCTCCGGCGGCCGGATCGCCATCCTGGGTCTCAAGGACCGCACGCTCGAATGGGTGACTCCCGTCCTGCACATTCGTGGGGACCGCACCCAGATCTTCGACTTGTCAGCGACGAGACCCGAGGATGGCCCCGCACGTTTCGGCGGCCACTGGGCCGGGGTCCTGACCGGCACTCCGGGCCGGCTGGACTACGAGCTCGACCTGCACCAGTCCGGTGACAAGATCAGCGGCACGGCGTCAGGACGCGATGGCGCCAGGCGCGTGCTCTTCGAGCTGGCCGGCACGGTCGCCGGCGACGTCCTGCGCTTCCGGCAGGTCCGCGTGCTGGCACAAGATCCCCTGGACGTCTGGTGCCTGATCGAGGGCACTTTACTCCTGGGCACCTCCGACCACTCTGACGCGCTGACCGGCGACTGGATCGCCACCACACCTCACCTCAGCCCGTTCTGCGCAGGTATCCACGGCCGCCTCCACCTGACCCGCACCTAAGCCGCGTAAGAAACCCCACCCGTACCTAAGCGGCGTAAGGAACCCCACCCGCACCTAAGGTCGCGTACGCCGAAGCCCCGCATACCCCAGCAACCCGGCCCCGACCCAGATACCCGCAGAAACGAGAATCACCGGCAACCGAGCCGCCAGCTCGCCGTGATTGGCCGCGTGCATCCACGACATGGCCGGAAACGCCGCCCAGACCGACGACGACCCCACCATCAACATCGCGACATATCCCCCGATGAGCACCACGATCGAGATCGCGGGCGACGGCAGGATCGTCCGGCTGGTGAGCGCCCCGAGAACCGTCCCCGCCAGCACCGCCAGCCCGTGCAAGCCGATCCCGGTGACCAGCGTGGCCACCCCGGGCACCGCCTGGAATCCCGCCACCAGCGGCCAGACCACGGCGATCCCGGCCAGCACCGCGTTGCACACCAGCGCCGCCACCAGCCCGCTCACCAGCTCCGCCGGCCCGACGGCCGTACGCGCGATCATGCGTTGCTCGTCCGGCTCGGTGTCCAGCAGTCCCCGGGCCGCCCAGGCGAACACCGGGATGAGGATGGCCGCGGAGTCCGCGTACGAGGTGAGTTCGTTCCCCAGCGGAACCCCCGTCGCGTACAGCAGGCTGATCACGACGAAGAGCAGGAGCAGCGGCTGGAACGCCCGGTGGGAGCGCGCGTATCCGGCGAGGCGGAATCTGGTCAGGGCGGTCATTCGGCGGCCTCCGGGGTCCGCGTGTCGGCGCCGACCTGGTCGTCCTGGCTGAGCAGCGGCTCGTGACCCTCGGCCCGCAGTTGCGCGGCCAGCAGCCCGGCCCGCGACAGCGGTAGCCGTACCGACAGGTTCAGGAGGGGTTCGGCCGTTTCCGTGGCGATCGGACGGACCCGGGCGTCCTTGACCTCGTAGCGGGTGACGTTCGGCAGGGCACGCAGGTCGCCCTGGTGGTCGCTGGCGACGACGATGCCGCCCTGGGCCGCGATGGCGTCCACGGTGAGCGCGACCTCCGCGCGGGCGGCCGAGTCCAGGCCGGCGAAGGGTTCGTCCAGGATGAGCAGGCCCGGTCGGCAGAGCAGGGCCTGGGCCAGGCCGACCTTGTGCGCGCTGCCCTTGGACAGGTCGGACAAGCGCTGGCCGAGCAGGTGTTCCATGCCCAGCCGCGACGTCCACTCCTCGACGGCCTCGGGGTCCGCGCGCCGGATGGCCGCCAGGTGGCGCAGGTAGCCGGCGACCGTGAACGGCTGCGCGGCGGGGAAACGCTCGGGGGCGTACCCGACGACGGCCGGGCGTCCCGTGACCGTGCCCCGGGTGGGCGGCAGCAGGCCGGCCAGCACGCGGAGCAGGGTGGACTTCCCGGAGCCGTTGGGTCCGACGACCTCGGTCACGCTGCCGGGGGGCAGGTCCAGCGCCACTTCGGCGAGCACCCAGGGGTCGTTTCTCCGGTATCGGAGGCAGAGGTCGCTGACGCGCATGATTTCCGAAGAATATGCGGAAATGCTCGCCCGACTGGAGGCAAGTCGTGGAGATCCCAATAATGGGCGCATGCTTCGCAGACGAACCCCGCTCGCGGCCCTCGCCGTCGCCGGTCTGACCTTATTGACGCCCGCCACCGCCGCCACCGCGGACTCCTTCACGCCGGGCTCGGCCGGGCTCGGCGACCCGTACTTCCCGCACGCGGGCAACGGCGGGTACGACGTCGCCCACTACGCCCTCAACCTGCGCTTCAACCCCAAGACGGACGTGCTCAAGGCCACCGCCACGATCACGGCCACCGCCACGAAGAACCTGTCCCGCTTCAACCTCGACTTCTCCGGCCTCACCGTACGGAGCGTCGAGGTCAACGGGAAGAAGGCCAAGTTCCGCCGCAAGGGCCAGGAACTGACCGTCACGCCCGCCGCCGGCCTGCCCGACGGCGTGAAGTTCACCGTCAGAATCGCGTACGACGGCAAGCCGGTACCCGTCAACGACAAGGAACTGGGCGTCACCGGCTGGATCCACACCAAGGACGGCGCGACCGCGCTCGGCGAGCCCGACGGCGCCAGGACCTGGTTCCCCGTCAACGACAACCCCAAGGACAAGGCCACCTTCTCCTACACGATCTCCGTCCCGGCGGGCGTGACCGCGCTGGCCAACGGCGAGCCCCGCAACACGGGGATCGTGCGCGTGCGCAACGGCTGGTCCGCCTCCAGGTGGGAGGTGCGCGAGCCGATGGCCCCCTACCTGGCCATGGTCTCGATCGGCAAGTTCAAGGTCAGCCAGGGCGTGGCCGCCGGCGTGCCCAACATCACCGCGTACGACCCGGTGCTGGCCAAGACCTCCAAGCACCTGCACAAGACCACAGCCAAGGCCACCGAGTGGGGCGCCAAGCACTTCGGCCCCTACCCGTTCTCCTCCACCGGCGGCATCGCCGACAAGGTCGACGTCGGGTACGCGCTGGAGACCCAGGGCCGCCCGGTCTACGACGGCGACGCCAGCGACGACCTGCTGGTCGTGCACGAGATCGCCCACCAGTGGTTCGGCAACAGCGTCGGCCCCCAGACCTGGCGGGACATCTGGCTCAACGAGGGCTTCGCCACCTACGCCGAGTGGCTGTACGAGGAGACCCACAACGGTCCGACCGCCCAGCAGACCTTCGCGAAGCTGTACAAGAGCAAGGGTGACTTCTGGGACCTGAAGACCGGCAACCCGGGTCGTAACGGCATGTTCGACTGGGAGGCGGTCTACCAGCGCGGCGGGATGACGCTGCACGCGCTCCGCAAGAAGATCGGCGACGACACGTTCTTCGAGCTGCTGCCCGCGTGGGCCGAGAAGTACCGCCACACCACGGCGAACACCCGCAACTTCATCGACCTCGCCGAGGAGCTGTCCGGCCAGGACCTGGACCCGCTGTTCGACGCCTGGCTCTACAAGGCGGCCAAGCCGAAGCTCACCCTGTAACGCGGACCGCCGGGTCGCCCGCCGCGACCCGGCGCGTCTAGGCTGCGGGAGAGGGATCGGCGGCCGAGGGGATGTCTGGCGTGCGTCTGGAGGAGCTGCGGGCGGACTGCGGCCGGTGTTTCGCGCTCTGCTGCGTCGCGCCGGCGTTCGCGAAATCGGCTGACTTCGCCGTCGACAAGCCCGCCGGCCGGCCGTGCGCCAACCTGCGGGACGACTTCCGCTGCGGCATCCACGCCGATCTCCGGCAGCGTGGCTTCTCCGGCTGCACCGTCTTCGACTGCCTCGGCGCGGGCCAGAAGGTCGCCCAGATCACGTACGGCGGGCGGGACTGGCGGCGCTCGCCGGAGATCGCCACCGAGATGTTCGAGGTCTTCGCCGTCATGCGGCAGCTGCACGAACTGCTCCGCTACCTGGCGGAGGCGCTGACCCTCGACGCGTGCCGGCCGATCCGCGCCGACCTGGAACCGGTGCTTAAGAAGACGGAACGCCATTCGCTGGAAAGCCCGGAGGAGATCCTCCGGCTGGACTTCGGCGCGCTCCGGCAGGAGGTCAACGGCCTGCTGCTCCAGGCCAGCGAGCTGGCCCGCGCGCGGTTCCCCGGCAGGCGCGAGCTGCGTGGCGCGGACCTCATGGGCGCCGCTCTGAAGGGCGTGGATCTGCGCGGGGCGAGCCTGCGTGGCGCGTACCTGATCGGGGCCGACCTGCGCGGTGCGGATCTGCGGGGCGCCGACGTCATCGGCGCGGACCTGCGCGGCGCGAACCTCGCCGGAGCCGACCTCACCGGCGCTGTCTTCCTCGTCCAGTCGCAGCTGGACGCCGCCCGGGGCGACGCCGCCACCCGGCTCGCGCCGTCATTCCGCCACCCGGCCCACTGGCAGCGCTCCCGTCAGCGGGTGCCCCAGGAATAGGTCTGCTTGTGGAGTTTGAGGTAAACAAACGTTTCCGTGGCCCGGACCGCGGGAATCGCGCGGATTTTGCCAAGAATCTCCAGAAGGTGACGATCACCCTCGCAGACCACCTCGACCATGATGTCCACCGAGCCCGCGGTGAGCACCACGTAGTCGACCTCCTCGATGGAGGACAGCTCGTCGGCGACCGCCTCCAGGTCTCCCTCGCACTTGATCCCGATCATCGCCTGGCGCGGGAAGCCCAGCGTCAGTGGGTCCGTGACCGCGACGATCTGCATGACGCCCGAGTCGAGCAGCCGCTGCACCCGCTGCCGTACGGCCGCCTCCGACAGCCCCACGGCCTTCCCGATCGCCGCGTACGGCTTGCGCCCGTCGGTCTGGAGCTGTTCCACGATCTGCTTGGAGATATCGTCCAGGATGACCGGTCCATTCCTGGTCGTACGTACCTTTGGAGGTGTGGTCATCCCCGTGACGTCCCCTTCGCGAAGCCGTACTCGACTCGTGTTTCTGACATGTTGCCGTCTTGGTGCGACATGCTGTCAGTTCCGCCGCTCATGTCAAGCGATTCCGTAGCAATTTGATATCTTCGCCACGAAATCCCTTGTCGCTGTCTGATATGTCTGTCAGAGTCGCGACAACCCAAGCCACCTCATAGGAGGTCAACGGTGACCACCCGACTGCAGAACTTCATTGACGGGAAGTTCGTCGACGCCCGGAGTGGACGGTTCTCCGATGTGATCGATCCCAGCACCGGTGAGGTCTACGCTCAGGCGCCCGTCTCGGGCCAGGAGGATGTGGACGCCGCCTTCGCCGCCGCGGCCTCGGCCTTTGACACGTGGGGTCAGACCACGCCCGGAGAGCGTGCCAACCTGCTTCTGAAGATAGCCGACGCGATCGACGCGCGGGCCGACGAGATCAACGAGGCCGAGTGCCGGAACACCGGCAAGCCGGTCGCCCGGATGGCCGAGGACGAGACGCCGGTCGCCGCGGACCACTTCCGGTTCTTCGCGGGCGCGGCGCGCACCCTGGAGGGGCCGACGGCGGGCGAGTTCCTGGCCGACCACACCAGCGTCATCCGGCACGAGCCGATCGGCGTCATCGGCCAGGTCACGCCGTGGAACTACCCGATGATGATGGCCGTCTGGAAGATCGCCCCGGCGCTGGCGGCGGGCAACACCGTGGTGCTCAAGCCGTCCGACACCACGCCGGTCTCCACCGTCAAGCTGGCCGAGATCATCGGCGACGTCCTGCCCGCGGGCGTCTTCAACGTGGTCACCGGCGACCGTGAGACCGGCGCGCTGGTGGTCGGCCACCCGCTCGCGTCCATGGTCGCCATCACCGGTTCCGTCGGGGCCGGCATGTCGGTCGCCAAGACCGCCGCCGACGACCTCAAGCGCGTGCACCTGGAGCTGGGCGGCAAGGCCCCGGTCGTGGTGTTCGAGGACATCAAGGACATCAAGGCCGCCGCCGAGGCCATCGCCGGCGCGGGCCTCTACAACGCCGGGCAGGACTGCACCGCCGCCTGCCGCGTGCTGGTGCACGAGAGCATCCACGACGAGTTCGCCGCCGCCCTCGCCGAGGCGGCCGCCGCCACGGTCACCGGCGCCGGTGAGGACGCCTTCTACGGCCCGCTCAACAACCCCACGCAGCTGGAGCGGGTGGCCGGGTTCCTGAGCCGGGTGCCGGCGCACGCGAGCGTGCTGACCGGCGGCCACCAGGTCGGCGACCAGGGCTACTTCTACGCCCCGACCGTGGTGGACGGCCTGCGCCAGGACGACGAGATGGTGCAGAACGAGGTCTTCGGCCCGGTCATCACCATCCAGACCTTCACCGACGAGGCCGACGCCCTGGCCAAGGCCAACGGCGTCAGGTACGGCCTGTCCGGCTCGGTCTGGACGTCCGACCACGGCCGGGCGATGCGCATGTCCAAGCGGCTGGACTTCGGCGTGGTGTGGGTCAACACCCACATCCCGTTCGTCTCCGAGATGCCGCACGGCGGATTCAAGCACTCGGGCTACGGCAAGGACCTGTCGGTCTTCGGCCTGCACGACTACACCCGGGTGAAGCACGTCATGCACTACATCGGCGAATGATGTGAACAATCGAGAGGTGATATGACCGAGGCAATACCCGCCATCGAGCTTGACGGCGTCGTCAAGGAATACCTCTCGCATGGCGAGACCGTACAGGCCGTGAAGGGTGTGAGCCTGGGCATCGGGGAGGGGGAGTTCTTCTCCCTCCTCGGGCCCTCCGGATGCGGCAAGACCACCACGATGCGCATGATCGCGGGCTTCGAGGAGCCCACCAAGGGCGTGGTGCGGCTGCACGGGCAGGACGTCACCGACGTGCCGCCCAACAAACGGGACATCAACATGGTGTTCCAGTCCTACGCGCTGTTCCCGCACATGAACGTGTGGGAGAACGTCGCCTTCGGACTGCGCCGCCGTAAGGTGGCCGAGGCCGAGATCAAGCAGCGGGTCGGCGAGATCCTGGAGATCGTGGACCTGACCGGCCGGGAGAAACGCCGCCCCCGGGAGATGTCCGGCGGCCAGCAGCAGCGGGTGGCGCTGGCCAGGGCGCTGGTCAACCGGCCCCGCGCGCTCCTGCTCGACGAGCCGCTGGGCGCGCTGGACCTGAAGCTCCGCCAGCTCATGCAGATCGAGCTCAAGCGCATCCAGCGCGAGGTGGGCATCACGTTCGTCTACGTGACCCACGACCAGAACGAGGCGCTCACCATGAGCGACCGGATCGCCGTCATGAACGACGGCCTGGTGGAGCAGCTGGCCAATCCCCGGGAGATCTACGAGCGCCCGGCGACCAAGTTCGTGGCCGGCTTCATCGGCACCTCGAACCTGCTCAGCGGAACCGTGGAGTCGGTCTCCGGTTCCGCCGCGGTGGTACGGCTGGGCGCCGAGGACCGCATCCTGATCTCCAGCCAGGCGACCGCGGGGGAGACGGTCGACCTGACCGTACGGCCGGAGAAGATCACGATCTCGACCGAGCAGCCGGAAGGCGAGCTCAGCGTGGTACGGGGCACCGTCAACGAGGTCGTATACCTGGGTACCTACAACAGTTACGCGGTCGGCCTCGCCGACGGTGCGGAGATCATGGTCTTCCAGCAGAACGCCAACGACAGCAGCGTCACCGCCGAGCGCGGCGACACGGTCTGGCTGTCCTGGCAGCCGCAGCACTCCTATGCGCTCTAGCACCACGCTCTCACCCCTCCGGAGCTCTCCATGAACAACCCCCTGCTGCGCGGCCTCACGCAGTCGCGATACTCCCGCCGGGACGCCTTCCGGGTCGCCGGGTTCTCCGCCGCCGGACTCGCGCTCGCCGCGTGCGGCGTCCAGGGTCAGAAGGCCGCCCCGCCGAAGGCCGACGCGGTCGCCGACTTCTGGGCGAGCCAGAAGAAGAACGGCCAGGTCGTCTTCGCCAACTGGCCCGAGTACATGCCCGAGGACCAGGGCCCGCTGAAGCAGTTCCAGCAGGCCACCGGCATCACGTACGAGTACAAGGAAGTCATCCAGGAGAACGCCGACTTCTTCGGCAAGTCCGAGCCGCAGCTGCGGGCCGGGCAGCCGCTCGGCTACGACATCATCGTGATGACCAACGGCCTCCAGCTGGCCAAGATGATCGCGCTGGGCTACCTGGTCTCCCTGGACCACAAGCAGCTGCCGAACTTCGCCGCCAACGCGGGCGCGAAGTACAAGAACCCCTCCTTCGACCCGAACAACCAGTTCACCATCCCCTGGCAGGCGGGGGTGACCGGCATCGCGTACAACACCAAGTACGTCGACGAGGACATCACCAGCATCCAGTCGCTGTTCGACAAGAAGTACGAGGGCAAGGTCGGCATGATGGCCGACGCCCAGGAGATCGCCAACTTCGGCATGTTCGCGGTCGGCGTGGACCCCGACAAGTCCACCCAGGCCGACTGGGAGAAGGCCGGCGCCAAGCTCAAGGAGCAGCGCGACAGCGGCGTGGTGCGCAAGTACTACGACCAGTCCTACATCGACGCGGTGGCCAAGGGCGACATCTGGCTCTCCCAGGCCTGGTCCGGCGACGTGTTCCAGCGCCAGCTGGCCGGCGAGCCGGTCAAGTTCGTGGTCCCCGCCGAGGGCGGCACGATCTGGATCGACAACATGGCCATCCCGAAGGGCGCCGCCAACCCGGTGGACGCGCTGATGCTGATGGACTTCATGTACAAGCCGGAGATCGCGGCCGAGCTGACGGAGTACATCCAGTACGTCACCCCCGTGCCCGGCGTGCAGGCCATCCTCGCGGGCAAGGACGACAAGGACGCGAAGGCCCTGGCGGAGAGCCCGCTGATCTTCCCGAGCGACGCCGACTACGCCAAGCTGCGCAGCTACAAGACCCTCACCAGCGCTGAGGAGTCGGTCTTCAACGGCATCTTCCAGACGATCACGCAGGGCTGAGCATGAAGCGCTGGGCGCCGTACTGGCTGGCGCTGCCGGGGTGGATGTGGCTGGGCATCTTCCTGGTCGTGCCCATCGTGGCCATGGCCTCGGTCTCCCTGCAGACCGGCAACCTCCTGGACGGCTTCGTCCAGACGTTCAGCGTCTCCAACTACACCGACGCGATCGGCAAGTACAGCACCCAGCTGGTGCGCTCGCTGGTGTACGGCGGGGTCGCCACGGTGATCATGCTCCTGCTGGGTTACCCGGTGGCGTACTGGATCGCCTTCAAGGCGGGCAGCCGCAAGTCGATGTACCTGTTCCTGCTGTTGCTGCCGTTCTTCGTGTCGTTCGTGCTGCGGACCATCTCGTGGGGTTTCCTGCTGGCCGACGACGGCATCCTGTTCGGCACGCTGAAGGGCTGGGGGCTGCTCCCGGAGAACTTCCACGTGCTGGCCACCACGGTGGCGGTGATCGGCGGCCTGGTCTACAACTTCCTGCCGTTCATGATCCTGCCCATCTACGTCGCGCTGGAGCGGGTGGACCCGCGAGTGATCGAGGCCGCCTACGACCTCTACGCCTCGCGATTCGACGCGTTCCGCCGGGTGGTGCTGCCGCTGTCGCTGCCGGGCGTGTTCGCGGGCGTGCTGATGACGTTCGTCCCGGCCACCGCCGACCCGGTCAACGCGGCGGTGCTCGGCGGCACCGGCAACACGATGATCGGCAACATCATCCAGACCGAGTACCTGGTGAACAGCAACTACCCGACGGCCTCGGCGCTGTCGTTCACGCTGATGGCGGTGCTGCTGGTCGGCATCTTCATCTACGCGCGGGCGCTGGGCACCGAGAACGTCCTTGAGGCGGCGGCCCGATGAGGACGAGATTCGGCGACCGCATCCTGCACTGGTACACCTGGCTGATCATCCTGTGGCTGTCGTCGCCCATCGTGGTGATGATCATGTTCGGCTTCAACGACAAGAAGAGCAAGTCGAACACCTCCTGGCAGGGGTTCACGCTCAAGTGGTACCAGCAGCTGTTCGCGATCGACGGGCTGACCGAGGCGCTGATCAACTCGGTCATTATCGCGGTGGTCAGCACGATCCTGGCCACCACGCTGGGCACGCTGCTCGGCCTGGCCGTGGGCCGCTACCGGTTCCGCGGCAAGGGCGTCACCAACTTCCTGATCTTCGCTGCCATCTCCACGCCCGAACTGGTGATGGGGGCCTCGCTGCTGTCGCTGTTCGTGTCGGCGAACGCGCCGCGCGGGCACATCACGATCATCATCGCGCACACGCTCTTCTCGCTGGCGTTCGTGGTGGTGACCGTACGGGCCCGGGTGGTCGTGCTCGATCCCTCCCTGGAGGAGGCGGCGCGCGACCTCGGGGCCGGGACGTGGGACACCTTCCGGCTGGTCACGCTGCCGTCGATCATGCCCGGCGTGGCGGCGGGCGCGATGCTGGCGTTCGCGCTGTCGATCGACGACTACGTGGTCACCAGCTTCGTCAACGGTTCCGAACTGACCTTCCCCTTGTGGATCATCGGGTCGGTCAAGGTCGGCATTCCGGCCCAGGTCAACGTGATGGGCACGCTCATCTTCGCGCTGGGCGCGCTGGTCGCGGTGGCGAACTCGGTGTCCGCCAGGCGCCGGGCCGCCAGATAGGTCATCAGAAGTCCCCTTCCCGGCCGGGAGGGGGGCTTTCGGCTATCGCACGAGAGAGGTGAGACCGGAACAAACCCGGGGGGAACCCGTACAAATCACTATGAACATGTAAGGGAAGTGGAATGCATGGATCCGCTGAAGGCGCTCGCGGACGCGGAGCGCAAGCCGTACTGGCTGGACGAGGATCCTTTCGAGCCGGAGCCGCTGCCGCGGATCTTCGGCCATACCCATGCCGACCTGGCCATCGTGGGCGGCGGCTTCTCCGGGCTGTGGACGGCCCTGCTGGCCAAGGAGCGTGACCCCGGCCGGGACGTCGTGCTGCTGGAGGGGCAGCGGGTGGGGTGGGCGGCCACCGGGCGCAACGGCGGGTTCTGCCACGCCAGCCTGACGCACGGGCTCGGGAACGGGCTGGAGCGCTGGCCGTACGAGATCGCCGACCTGCACCGGCTCGGGGTGGAGAACTTCAACGCCATCGAGGAGACCATCGCCCGCTACGGCATCGACTGCTCCTTCGAACGCACCGGCGAGCTCAACGTGGCCACCGAGGAGTGGCAGCTCGACGGGATGAACGAGGTGCACACCATCGGCCGCGAGCTGGGCGCCGACATCGAGTACCTGGACCGCGACCAGGTCAGGGCCGAGGTGAACTCGCCGACCTACATCGCGGGCGTGTGGGAGCGCGGCGACTGCGCCATGATCGACCCGGCCCGGCTGGCCTGGGGGCTGCGCCAGGCCTGCCTCCAGCTGGGCGTGCGCATCTACGAGCACTCCCCGATCAAGCACATCGTCAAGGACGGCCCGGCCCTGCGGCTGACCGCCCCCTACGGCACGGTCCGGGCCAACCGGGTGGCGCTCGGCACCGGCGCGTTCTCGCCGCTGCTGCGCCGCCTGCGCTACTACCTGGCCCCCGTGTACGACTACGCCCTCATGACCGAACCCCTCACCCGCGACCAACTCGACTCCATCGGCTGGAAGAACCGGCAGGGCATGGGGGACTCGGCCAACCAGTTCCACTACTACCGGCTGACCGACGAGAACAGCATCCTGTGGGGCGGCTACGACGCGGTCTACTACAACGGCGGCCGCGTCAAGATCGACTACAACCAGCGGGACGCCACCTTCCTGACCCTGGCCGAGCACTTCTACCAGACGTTCCCGCAGCTGGAGGAGGTGCGCTTCTCCCATAAGTGGGGCGGCCTGATCGACACCTGCAGCCGCTTCAGCGCCTTCTTCGGCACCGGGTACGACTCCCGTCTGGCCTACGCCGTCGGCTACACCGGCCTCGGCGTGGCCGCCACCAGGTTCGGCGCCAACGTCATGCTGGACCTGCTGGACGGGCTGGACACCGAGCGCACCCGGCTGCGCATGGTGCGGGAGAAGCCCGTGCCGTTCCCGCCGGAACCCGTACGATCCGGCGTCATCCAGCTCACCCGCTGGTCCCTGGCCCGCGCCGACGCCAACGGCGGCCGGCGCAACCTGTGGCTGCGGACCCTGGACCGCTTCGGTCTCGGATTCGACTCCTAGCCAGCAGACTGCTGGGTATGAGAGTCGAGTTCACCAGCATCCCCCTCGTCGGCGAACTGCGGGTCCCGGACGGTCCGGGCCCGCACCCCGCCCTCGTCCTCACCGGCCCCTTCACGGGGGTGAAAGAGCAGGTCACCGGCCTGTACGCGGAACGCCTCACCGAACGCGGCTACGTCACCCTGGCCTTCGATCACCGCAACTTCGGCGAGTCCGGCGGGGAGCCGCGCCGGCACGAGGACCCGCAGGGCAAGCTGGCCGACCTGCGGGCCGCCGTCGGCCACCTGCGCACCCGTCCCGAGGTGGACGCCGAGCGGATCGGCGCGGTCGGCATCTGCCTCGGCGGCGGGTACGCGCTGCGGTTCGCCGCCTTCGACCCCCGGGTGAAGGTGTTCGTGGGGATCGCGGGGGCGTACAACTCGCCGTACGCGATGCGCGAGGGCATGGGCGACGACGGCTACCAGCAGGCCCTGGCCGGTTTCGGCGAGGTGCTGGAACGCCAGGACCAGGGCGGCCCGGTGGAGTACGTGCCCGCCGTCGGCGAGGGCGGCGCGATGCCGGGCGACGAGCCGCACGCCTACTACGGCACGGAGCGGGGCGCCGCGACGCACTGGCGGAACGAGGTCACCCGGGCCTCGATTCGCGAGCTGATCACCATGGACAACCTGCTGGGCGCGGACTTCCTGTCGCCCAAGCCGGCGCTGCTGGTGCACGGCGTGGTGGACGCCTACTGCTCACCGGACGGCGCGCACGCCGTGCACGCGCGGCTGGACGAGCCGAAGCGGCTGGTCTGGCTGGACGCGCGGCTCCACATCGACCTGTACGACACCGAGCCCTACGTCACCCAGGCCGTGGACGCCACCGCGGAGTTCCTCAGCGCGTACCTGGCAGCGCCAGCCAGCGCAGCGGGTTCTCCCGCGTGATCAGCCGGATCGTGGCCTCGTCCACGCCCGCCCTGGTCAGGGCCGGCAGCACCCGGTCGAACAGCCGGGCGTAGCCGTCGCCGCCGTAGCCCGCCACGTCGCTCTGGCGGGACACGCCGCTGCTCAGCAGGATGCGGGAGGCGTGGCCGGCTTCGAGCAGGGCCAGCACGTCCTCGGCGCCGGTGACGCTCACGTACGAGCCGGATTCGGCGATCTTGCGCTGGACCAGGCCATCGGCGGCCCGGACGCTCACGCGGCCGGCGGGCACGCCGCTGGTCAGCAGGATCTCCAGGATGCCGAGCCCGTCGGCGGCCACCGGCAGGTCGGTCCTGATCGAGGCGCGGGCCGCCGCGACGGCGGCGCGCTCCTCGGCCGGGGTCGGGGTCTCCTGCCAGGCCGAGGTGACGATCAGGCCGGGCCGGGCGCTGGTCCCGTCCAGGCCGGCGCCGATCTCGCGGAGCAGGTCGCCGGTGAGGTCGTCCACGCCGCTGCGGCGGATCAGGTCACCGGCGAACGGCTCGGCCATGAACCCGGTGGACGCGACCACGGCCACCCGGCTGCCGGCCGACAGCCGGGCCAGCGCCGCGGTGTCCCTGGCGCCGCCGAGGCAGGTGTGCTCGACGACCAGGTTGAGCGCGTGGTCACGGCCGAGGCGCTTGAGCTCGCCGGTGACGTACGCCTCCTCGTCGAGCCAGCGCCGGGGGTCGGAGTCCACGCCGACGCCCCAGCGGGTGTCCGTACGCAGATGCTCGTGCGGCAGGATCGGCCCGTCGAAGACGGAGGCCGGCAGGGTGCCGGTCACCGTCTGAATACGCACGTCGTTGAAGGACATGAGTGGACATTAACGAATGTTTTCCGCATAGGGGGCGTGCGCTGGAATTTCTTTACTAATTGTCTGTGGTTTATGTCCGACCGCGGAGATCGAAATGAGCAGGACGATCTCCAGAACCACCACCAGGCGCTCCAGCAGGCCGTAGAAGGCCGTTCCGCCGATCAGCTCGGCCACCGGCGAGCCGGGGTGGCTCAGCAGGTAGGCCGCCAGCGTCACCACGCTGGCCAGCGACAACGCCCGGACCCCCGGCAGCGGCCGCCGGGACTGGCGGGCCAGGATCCAGCCCGCGCCCGGCAGGGCGGTGAACACCAGCGCGGTGGACCAGCGGTGGATCTCCCCGGACAGCGTGTTCACCACCGGTGCGGCGTCGGTCGGGAACACCGCCGACAGCACCAGCCCGGCCGAGGCCATGACCAGCAGCACCCGGGCCGCCGCGCTCCGGACCGGATCCACCGTGGCCAGGTGGTACGCCGCCGCGCACGCGCCCGCGGCCAGCGCCAGCATGCCCAGCACGAACAGCGCCGCCGTGCCCTCGCCCAGCGCGTAGTCGCTGAGCAGGCCGTTCAGCGGGTCGACCACGCCGGGGAAGAGCAGGTGCAGCAGGAGCATCACGGCCAGCGCGACGCTCGGCCCGGCCACCGCGAGCCTTCTCATCGTGACGCCACCTCCAGGTAGATCTGCTCGAACCGTGCCAGTGACCGCTGATGATCGTGACCGGCGGCCAGCGCCAGGCTGGCTCGGCCCATCGACGCCCGCAGCTCCTCGTCGCCCAGGACCGTCGTCAGGTGCGCGGCCAGCTCCGCCACCTCGCCCGGCCGGTAGAGGAAGCCGTTGCCGTCGACCAGGTGGGGGAGGGCCATCGCGTCCGCGGCCACCACCGGGAGGCCGCTGGCCATCGCCTCCAGGGTGGCGATGCTCTGCAGCTCGGCCACCCCCGGCATGGCGAACACGTCGGCCACCGAGTAGACCTGCGGCAGTTCGGCGTCGGGCACGAACCCGAGGAACCGCACGTGCTCCCCGACGCCGATGCGGTCGGCCAGCAGCTCCAGGCTCTCCCGCTGGTTGCCCGTCCCGACCAGGACGACCTGCGCGTCCAGCTGGTTCCTGACCTTGGGGAGGGCCCGGACCAGCTCCTCCAGGCGCTTCTCCTCGTCGAGCCGCCCCACGAACAGGATCGTCGGGCGTTCCGGCACCCCGAAGTGGAGGCGGGCCCAGGCGCGCGGCTGCGGGCGGAACCGGCGCAGGTCGATGCCGCAGGAGACCGGCTCCACCTCCCGGCCGAAGCCCTTGCCGGTCAGCAGCCCCGCCGCGATCGGGGTGGGGGTCGTGACATGGTCGGCGCGGGCGAACACCCGGCTGAAGTCGCGCCAGGCCAGCGTGCCCACCCGGTCCCTGAGCCCCGCCGGGATGTGCGCGAACTGGAAGAGGTTGTCCGGCATGAAATGGTTGGTCGCGACCACGGGGACGCCGCCCCGCCTGGCCGCCCCGACCGCCGCCCGGCCCACCACGAAATGCCCCTGCGTGTGCACCACATCCGGCTCGATCCGCTCGATCAGCCGGTCCACCGTCCGGCCGAGACCGGCCGGCACGGCCACCCGCATGGTCGGGTGCACCAGCAGCCGGGCCGACCGCAGGCGGTGCAGCACCACGCCGTCCACCCGCTCCGTGCGCGGCCTCCCGTCGTCGGAGGCGCAGACCACGTGCACGTCCCCGCCGCGCGCGGCCAGTCCGGTGGCCAGGCGGTGGGTGAAGTACGCCGCGCCGTTCACGTCCGGCGGGTAGGTGTCGGTGGCGATCAGGATCCGCTGCGGCCGTACGGCGACGGGGGAGGCTTCGGGGACGGTGGCGGTCATATGGGGGGCTCCGATCAACGGGACAGGGGGGTCGTACGGGCCAGCGCGACGGTTCCCGCCGCCGCCAGCAGCGCCGCCGCGGTCGCGGCCAGGCCGTTGGCGGGGAGGGGTTCGCCGAGGAGAAGGGCGCCGAAGGTCACGGCGGTCAGCGGGTCGGTCACCTGGAGCGCGGCGAAGGCGACGGCGAAATGCCCGATCGCGTACGCGCGCTGGAGCAGCATGAGGGCGGCCAGGGCCGGCAGCGGGATGGCCGCGACCAGCCAGAAGTCCCCGCTCGTGCCCTCGACCAGGACGCGGATGAGGGTGGCGGTCGCGCCGTACATGACCCCGGCGGCGATGGCCAGCAGGGCCGTCCTTGGCGCGGGGTTCGCGCGGGTGGCCACCGCCCAGCAGAGCAGCGCCGCGAGCGCGGCCCCCGCGAGCATCGCCACGCCGGCCTGCCCGCTCAGCTGCGGCGGCTCGGTGGACCTGGGCACCATCAGCACCAGCCCGATCAGGCCGATGCTCACCGCGCAGGCCGCCACCAGTTCGCCGCGGCCCGGCCGCCGGCCGTGCAGCGCCGCCGCGATCGGCAGCGCGAACAGCAGGCTGGCCACCCCCATGGGCTGCACCACGGTCAGCGGGCCGAGGCTCAGCGCGAAGATGTGCAGCACCCCGCCGACCGTGATGGACGCCCCGCCCAGCAGCCAGCGCGGGCGGCGTAACAGCACCCGCAGGCTGAACTCCCCGCCGGCGGCGGCCTCGAACTGCTGCAACGCCGCGCCGAGGGCGAAGAACAGCGAACCCACCAGGGCCACGGCCGCCGCGAGCACAGTCATGCGTTCTCCCCTCTCCCCCGCATGAAGACATGGCCTGATGGCGGGAACTTCTCATTCGGGCATCCAGGCCGGAAACGTGAGATTTCCGCTGTCTTTGATCTGGTACTCGCAGCCTGGCCGAGCCGGAGAGGCGGAACCATCCGGGATCGCCCCCGACTTCCGTGGGGGAACCCTGATAGCCCCCTAAGGGATGAAAGGTGCATCGATCGGCGCACGTCAGGGGTCCGCAGGTCGTCGATTCCTTGACCGGTTCACCTGCGCGGAGAACGATGCCACCGGCTGTCCCCGATCCGCCGCTCGCCGAGGGAGACCGGTCATGATCCGTCGTGGGTGGACGCTGCTCGTCGTCCTGTGTCTGGCGGTGCTGGTGTGGCCCAGCGCCGGGTACGCGCTCCCGGATCCCGTCAGCCCGGTGACCGGGAACGGCACCTGGTTCGACGCGCTCGGCTCGCCGTACGGGGGGTGCGGGCTGCCGCAGGGGCAGCTGGACTCGCCGCACTTCGTCGCGTTGAACGTGTACAACACCCCGCGGGACTACGCGTTCTATCTCCGGCCGCTGACCGGGGCCAACCTGGCCAAGGCCGGGATGTGGAACAACGGGCTCAACTGCGGCCGGTGGGTACGGGTCTCGGTGGCCGACTACTGCACGGGAATCAACGACGGGGCCCCCAACCAGGCGTTCTGCCGCAACGGGTCGTGGGTGGCGGACGCGTACAACGGGGCGACGCTGACCATGCTGGTGGCCGACAGCTGCGGGGATCCCAACGGGTGGTGCCGGGATGATCCGTACCATCTGGATCTGGCGAGGGCGTCGCTGAACCAGTTCGTGAAGAACGGCGCGCCGGTGGGGGACATGTCGCCCGACCACTGGAACAACCGGCGGCTGACCTGGCAGTTCGTGCCGGCGCCCAACTACACCGGGGACATCAGGATCGGGTTCATGCAGGGCGCGCAGGTGTGGTGGCCCGCGATCGCGGTGTCGCGGCTGGCCAACGGGATCCACGGGGTGGAGTACTTCGCCAACGGGGCCTGGCAGACCGCGCAGATGAACGGCGACATGGGGCAGTCGTACGTGATCGGCGGGACCACGACCGGGGGGTCCCAGTTCCAGATCCGGGTACGGGACGCGTCGGACACCCTCATCAACAACGGGCGGATCTACAGCTTCAGCCTGCCGGGTTCCTGCTCGTCCACGTGCGGCCAGCCGTATACATCCGTCACCTACACGACAAACGGCCCTTCGCCCTCACCGTCCCCTTCGCCGTCGGTGTCCCCGTCTCCCTCCCCATCCCCGTCGCCGTCTCCCTCGCCGAGCCCGAGTCCGTCGCCGAGTCCCTCGGGGAGGTGCACGGTGACCTATCAGGTGACCGATTCCTGGACCGGTGCCTTCAACGCGAGCGTGAGCGTGCGGAACACCGGCGCGGCGTGGAACAACTGGTCGGTCATCTGGACGGCGCCGCCGGGAGTGACGCTCGGCAGCGCCTGGAACGCCGTCGTGACCCCGAGCGGGAGCACCTGGACGATCAGGGGCCCGGCCTGGGCGCCCAACCTGGCCGCCGGGGCGACCGCCACCTTCGGCTTCCAGGGCAACGGCCCCGCCACGCCGGGACCTTCGGCGATCAGGTGCGGGTGACGGGCGCCGGTCAGGTCATCGTCTTGCCGCCGTTGACGGCGAGGCGCTGACCGGTCACGTAACGGGAGTCGGCGGAGGCCAGGAAGGCGATCACGTCGGCGACGTCCGCGGGCTTGCCCATGTGGGGGAGCGCGGTGCCCTTGAGGTATTCGGTGAACTCCTCGTCGGTGGAGCCCGCGTGCCGCTCGACCGGGATCCATCCGGGCTCGACCGTGTTGACCGTGATCCCGTACGGCCCCAGTTCACGTGACCACACCCGGGTCAGGCCGTGCATGGCCGCCTTCGCGGAGACGTACGCCGACATTTCACGATTGCCGAGGTCGGTGACCTCGCTGCCCACGTTGATGATCCGCCCGACGCCCGCCGCGCGCATGTCCGGCAGCACGGCCTGCAGGATCAGCAGCGGCGCCTTGACGAAGAAGCTCAACTGGTTCAGGTGGTCGTCCCAGGTCACCTCGTGCACCGGGATCAGCGGCTGCGGACCGGTGGCGTTGTTCACGACCACCGCGATCGGCCCGGCCTCCGCGAGGGCCCGCCGTACCTGCTCCTCGTCGGTGACGTCGAACCGCGAGACGGTGACCGCGTGCCCGCGCGCCCGGATGCGGTCGGCCACGGCGGTGGCGCCGGCCGTGTCGTGCGCGTAGTTGAGCAGCACGTGCCAGCCGTCGGCCGCCAGCCGGTCGGCGATGAACGCCCCGAGGCCACGCGACGCGCCCGTGACGAGGGCGGTGCCCAGGGAGGTGCCGGGGGTGTTGGCGGTCATGACGGTCCTTTCCGAAAGCCGTCATGATCGTACGACACGGTTTTCCCGGGCGATCAGAAAGCCCGGCACGAGCGATCCGAGGATCGTCCATGCCGGGCCGGCGGCGACTGCGGCACCCAGCCGGGCGGTTGCGGACCGGAGGTCAATCGGTCCTGCGGGCTTCCCGCCTGGGCTTCTGCTGTGACGACCTGACGGTCATCCCCTGCCCGCTGGAACCGGGGGGACGGGCTCAGCTGCCTTGGCGGCGCGGCGGCATCGAGTCGCGCGAGCCCGGCTCACGGCCCTGGTCGCGGCTGATGCCGGGTTTGCTGTTGGGCTGCCCTGGCATCTCGTCCTGCCGCCGCTGGTGCGGCTGCGGGTTGTTCTCGCCAGGGCGCATGTCACGGTCGGTGCCGGGCTGACGCGGGTTCTTCTTCTTAGCATTCATGACGAAGAGATATCCGCCCGACAAAGCGGACAAACTGACATGAATTACGCTAAGTATGATCTTTGCTTCAGGCCGGACTATCAACATGCAAACGGCTCAACACCCTACGAAACGCCCAAACGGAACCCACGAAGGCGAGCCCGGTGATCAGGGCGACCACCAGTGCGCGGGTCAGCGGATAGGCGGCGATCGACTGGTGCACCAGCAGCCAGATGCTCACCGTGGAGTTGGCCAGCAGGACGAACGCCCAGAGCAGGGTGATCCGGGCGAAGAACCGGCGCATGCGCTCGTGCCTGAGCACGAAGGCGGGCAGGTGGATGTAGTCGAGCGTGAGCTTCTGCACCAGCGGTCGGCGCAGCCGGACCGAGGCGATGAAGATCATGCTGAGGCAGATCGTGCCGAGCTCGGGCTGGATGAAGTACACGACCGCGTCGTTGCTCCACAGCCCCAGCACCGTACGGAACGTGATCGCGATGGTCGCCACCAGCATGGTGCCCGGCACCGGCATCCGCCGGATCAGCCGCCAGCCCACGCTGCCGTAGACCCAGGCCGCCGCGGCGATCAGCGCGCCGGTGAAACCGAGGAGATACAGCGCGGCGTAGAAGACCGCCAGCGGTGCGACGACTCCCTCCAGAATCCTCGGCACCGCTTGTTTGAGCATCGCGGTGGCGCGGGGCAAGGCGAAGGAAGGGTGCGACATGGTGCTCCTCAGCAGGCGACGGCGAACCGACGCTAAAGGTTTCATCACCTGCCCGGAGCAGGTATTGAAAAACCCTTGGGCAGACCATGGCCGATGAGCAAAGGTACCTGACCCCTAGGGGAGCAATGGCCTATCCCTTAGGGGACAGGCTCTTGGTGACAGGGTTCTTACCTTCGGGTTCACCCCAGTCCGGCGGTCGCGAGCCTCGCGCTGAAACCCACGAAAACCACGCCGATGGCGGTGGTCAGGCCCGCTGACAGGGCACGACGCCGCTGGAACTGGGTGGCCAGATAAGTGCCGCTGAAGATCAGCGCAGAAAGGTAAAGAACGCTGAGAATTTGAATGATCACGCCCAGGATCAAGAACGAGAGCGCGGGCGCGCTATACGTGCGATCGACGAACTGCACGAAGAACGAGACGAAAAACAAGATCGCCTTTGGATTCAGCACGCTGATCGCCAGCGCTTTTCTGAACGGCCGTCCGGGCGACATGATCGGGCTCTCCGACACGTCCGCCGCCTCCGCCACCCCGGCGGCGGCCTCCCGGCGGGAGCGCCACGCGGAGCGGATCATGTTCAGTCCGATCCAGGCCAGGTAACCGGCTCCCGCGTACTGGACGATCCCGAACAGCAGCGGGCTGGAGTTGAGCAGGGAGGCCGCGCCGGCCGCCGTGGCGACCATGAGCACGGTGTCGCCGACGAACACCCCGGCCGCCGCCCGGTAGCCGACCCGTACGCCGCGCTGGGCGGCGATCGAGAGCACGTAGAGGGAGTTCGGACCCGGCAGCAGGATGATCAAGATCGCGCCGACGACGTAGGTCCAGATGTCCGTGATGCCGAAGAACATGTCACTCCCTGTAATGCCGGACATAACCCGCAGACAAACGGTATCGCCTGGTTCCGTAGATCGCTCGTGGGATATTTACCTCTAATCCCTATGGGATTACTATGAAATCTCCCCAGCCTCCTGAAAGGCCCTGCCATGAGCGATCCCGAACCTCCTGCCAGCACGGACTCCGAGTCCCGTGCCGCGTTCAACGAGGACTGGGCGGCCACCGTCCTCGGCCTGCTCCTGCTCGTCCTGGTCCTGACCGGGATCATCCCGACGGGACTGGTGCCCTGATGACCACCGAGAACCGCGAAACCGCCGAGACCCGCGAGGCCGTCGCGCCCGAGACCGGCCGGTCCACCCTCGGCTGGACCGTGGCGGGCGTCCTGGCCGTGCTCGTGCTCGGCGCGGCCACCCGCTATCTGGAGCAGAACGTCCCCGAATGGTTCGAGGGCGACTTCGCCTCCGCCATCGAGTACCCCGTCTACGCGATCCTGCTCGGCCTGCTCGGCAACGCGGTGCTCACCGCCGCCGGGGTCAGGGACCGGCTCGCGGGCGGGTTCCGTACCGAGTTCTTCATCAAGACCGGCCTGGTGCTGCTCGGCGCCTCCATCAACCTGAGCGTGATCGTCACGGCGGCCGGGCCCGCGATCATCCAGGGCGTGGTGCTGATCACCTCGGTGTTCCTGTTCACCTGGTGGCTCGGCGGCCGGCTGGGCCTGGACGACAAGCTCCGCGCGCTGCTGTCGGCGGCCGTGTCCATCTGCGGGGTGAGCGCGGCGATCGCGGCGGCGGGAGCCGTACAGGCGAAGCGGGAACAGCTCGCCTACGCGGCCAGCCTGGTGATCGTGTTCGCGTTGCCGTCGATCTTCATCCTGCCGTGGCTGGCCGGGCTGCTCGGGCTGTCGCCGGAGGTGGCGGGGGCCTGGATCGGCGGGAACATCGACACCACGGCGGCCGTGACGGCGGCGGGAGCCATCGTCGGCGAGGAGGCGCTGGCCGTGGCCACCATCGTCAAGGTCACCCAGAACGCCCTGATCGGCATCGTGGTGGTGGCGCTGACCGCGTGGTTCGCGTTCCGGGTGGAACGCCGGCCGGACGCGGCCGCCCCGGCGCTCGGCGAGCTGTGGCGGCGTTTCCCCAAGTTCGTCCTGGGCTTCATCACGGCCTCGATCGTGGCCACCTGGTACCTCGGCACGGTGCCCGCCGCCGAGGGCAAGGCCACCATCGCGGTCGCCAACGACCTGCGGGTCTGGTTCCTGATCCTGGCGTTCGTCAGCATCGGCCTGGAGTTCCGCCCGGCGTCGCTGCGCGCGGCCGGCTGGCGGCCGGTCGTCGTGTTCGGCTCCGCCGCCGTGCTCAACCTGGTGCTCGCGCTCGGCCTGGCCGCGCTGCTGTTCAGCGGCTTCACCGTGGAATAGGCGAAAAGACCGGCCACCGCGACGGTGGCCGGTCTCTCACAGGTGGCGGAGCCGGTAGAAGCGCCAGAACGGGGAGTCGATCGGGAGCTCCTCGTAGGCCAGCCCGGCGCCCGCCGCCCAGCGGGCCACGGTCGGGGCGCGCAGCGCGGTGCCCGCCGCCTCCGCCGGGGTCTCGGCCATCGTGGCCGGGAGGCAGTGCAGCACGCTGCACGCGTAGTGGAAACGCTCGACGGGGTCGGCGGGGGCCGCGTACTCGTGGGCCACCTTCTCGTCGGCGATCAGGATCGAGCCGCCCGGCGTCAGCTGGGCCTGCGCGGCCTTCAGCACGTCGCCGGGGTCGGCCATGTCGTGCAGCGCCTCGAAGATGGTGATCAGGTCGAACGCGCCGACCACCACCCGCGCGTCGCCGTGCGCGAACGTCACCCGGTCGGCCACGCCCGCCGCGGCGGCGGCCTGGCCGGCCTCCTCGACCGAGCTCTTGTCCAGGTCCACGCCGTGCACCCGCACCCTCGGGTACGCCCTGGCCAGCGTGATCGAGGACGCCCCCAGGCCGCAGCCCAGGTCCAGCACCCGCGCCCCCGGCTCCGCCTGGAGCCGCCGGTGCAGATCGGGTACGGCCGGCAGCCAGCTCTGCACGTAGTCGTTGAGGTACATCGGCCGGTTGATCGAGGCGATGCCGTGCCGCACGTCCCGGCCGAAGGCCTCGTACGGGATGCCCTCCCCGGTCGGGAACACCCGCAGCAACTCCGGCAGCACGCTCGCCATCCCGGCGAACAGCTTGGTCAGCGGCGCCACGTGGTACGGGCTCTCCGCGTCCAGCAGCACCTCGGCGTGGGCGGCCGGCAGGCTGAACCTGCCGTCCTCGTAGTCCAGGTAGCCGGCGGCGGCCTGCTGCTCCAGCCACTCCCTGGCGTACCGGGGGGCAATGCCCGGCAGGCCCTGGTCGGCGGTCACCGGCCCGGACGCGGCGAGCGCGCGGTACAGGCCGAGTTCAAGGCCGAGGTGCACGGTCAGCACCTCGGCGGCGGTGGTCACGTCGCCGACCAGCCGGTCGGCGAGAAGGTCACGGGAGTCAGTCATGCGCCGACTGTGCCCGGCCGCGCTTGCACGGCGCGTACGGTCCGCGTACGCGAGCCCCTTCCCCGCAAAAGTACATAGACCCCCGCCGGGAGACGGGGGATCGTGACGGGGTGGAATTCCGAGTTCTGGGGCCGGTGGAGGCCTGGTTGGACGGGCGTGCCGTCTGCGCGCCCGCGGGGCGGCAGCGTGCGCTGCTGGCGGCGCTCGTGCTGCGCCGCGGCCGGGTCGTCCCGGTGGACGTCCTGGTGGACGAGGTGTTCGGCGAGGAGCCGCCGCGCAGCGCGCGCAACGCGCTGCAGACCTACGTGACCCGGCTGCGGCAGGCGCTCGGCCCGCTCGGCGCGGCCATCGTCACTCGCGCGCCCGGTTACCTCCTGGACGCTCCCGCCGAAGCGGTGGACGCGGAGCGTTTCACCCTGCTGCTCGGCCAGGCCCGCCAGTCGGCTCCCGGCCAGGCGCTCATCCTGCTGGACGAGGCGCTGGCGCTCTGGCGCGGCCCGGTGGCCGAACTCGGCCCCGACGGCGTGCGCCTCTCCGAGCTCTGCCTCGCCGCTCGCGAGGACCGGGCCGGCGCGCTACTGGCGCTCGGCCGGGCCACGGAGGCGGCGGCCGAACTGGAGGGCCTGGCGGCGGCGGAGCCGTGGCGGGAGCGCACGGTCGAACTGCTGATGACCGCGCTGACCGAATCGGGCCGGATGCCGTCCGCGCTGGCCGCCTTCGCCAGGCACCGGGACAACCTCCGCGACGAGCTGGGCCTCGATCCGTCAGAACCACTCAGGGAACTCCACCAGCGACTGCTGCGCGGCGAAACCGCCCGCCTCATACCCACGCCGGAACCGGCCCATGTGCTCAGTCCGATCCCGCCCGGTCAGGTCCCGCCTGGCTTGATCGCGCCTGTGCCGGCCGGGTCTGGTCTGATCGGGCGGGAGCGGGAGAGCACGCTGGTGACCGAGGCGCTCGGCCGGCGTCCGCTGGTGACCCTGGTCGGGCCGGGCGGGGTCGGCAAGACCCGGCTGGCCCGGCAGGCGGGGGAGCGCCCGATCTGGGTGGACCTGGCCCCGCTGCGCGAGCCGGAGGCCGTCATCGCGGCCATCGCCGAGGCGGCCGGCGTCGTCGCCGAGCCGGGCGTGGAGCCGCTGGGCGCGCTGCGCGAGTGGGCCCGCCGGGCCGGCGGCCTGCTCGTGCTGGACAACTGCGAGCACCTGCTGCCCGCCGTGGCCGCCGCGGTGACCGCGCTGCTGGCGGCCGGGACCCGGCTGCGGCTGCTGGCCACCAGCCGGGAGCCGCTGGGCGTGCCGGGCGAGCTGGTCGTGGACGTGCAGCCGCTCGGCATGGCGGACGCCGTGGAGCTGTTCATCGCCCGGGTGCCCGTCTCCGGCTTCACCCCGGACGCCGGCCTGCTCGCCTCGATCGCCCGGATCTGCGCCGCCCTGGACGGGCTGCCGCTGGCCATCGAGCTGGCCGCCGCGCGGATCGGCTCGCTCACCGTGGACGATTTGGCCGACCGGCTCGGCGCCAGGTTCCCGCTGCTGCGCCGTACCGGCGAGGGGCGGCACAGCGCGCTGGAGGAGGTCGTCGACTGGTCCTTCGACATGCTCACCCCGGACGAGCAGCGGCTGTTCCTGCGGCTGTCGGTGTTCGCCGCCTCCTTCGACATCAGCACCGCCGAGGCGGTCGTGGCCGACGCGGACCTGCCCGCCGAGCGCGTGGCCGACCTCATGGCCCGGCTGGCCGACCGGTCGATGATCACCCGTCCGGGCTCCACCGGGATCGGGTGCTACCGGATGCTGGAGACCATCCGCGTGTACGCGGCCAGCCGGCTGCCCGACGCGGACCGGTTCCGCCGCCGCCACGCCGAGGAGCTGGCCGGCTTCGCCGAGCAGGCCGACCGCGGCCTGTTCGGCCCGGACGAGGCGGCCTGGGCGCAGGGCCTGGAGAGCCGCCTCGACGACATCCGAGCCGCCTGGGCCTGGTCCCGGGAGGCCGACCCCAGGCTCATGGTCCGGCTCGTCGTCCCCGTGCTCCGGTACGCGTACTGGCGGCTGCGCGGCGACCTGCTCCGGCTGGCCCTGCCCGGGGTCGCGGCCGGGTCCGCCGACTGCCTGGCCGCCACCGCGTGGGCGGCCGCCATGGAAGGCAGACTGGACGAGGCGCTCGGGCTGGCCGCGCGCGCCGTGGAGATGGACCGGGACTCGCCCGTGGTGACCGAGATCTTCGGGGACGTCGCCATGTTCAACGGCTCCCTGGACGACTCGATCGCCGCCTTCCAGCGCAGCAACGGCATGTACGAGGCCACGGCCTCGCAGGCGATCAGCTTCGGCAACCTGGCCCTGGCCCACTCCTACGGCGGCGACGACGCCGAGGCGGCCGCCCACGCCGACAAGGCCGTCGCGCTGGCGCTGGGCTCCGGCAACCCGACCGCCATCTGCTTCGCCCACTACGTCCGCGCCGAGGTCATCGCCGACATCGACCCGGAGACCGCGCTGGAGCTGTTCGAGACCGCCCGGGTGACGGCCGACGCGATCGGCAACCGCCTGGTCTCCGGCGTCGTGCGCACCGCCAGCGTGGCCCTGCGCGGCCGGTACGGCCCCGCCGAGCCCGCGCTCCGCCTCTTCCACGAGGTGATCACCCACTGGGTGGCCACCGAGAGCAGGTCGCTCCTGGTCACCGCGCTGCGCAACCTGGTGCTGCTGCTCGCCAGAACCGCGCGCGACCGGGCCGCGGCGGAACTGGCGGGCACCCTCGACGCCACCACCCCGGTCGCCTCGTACGGCGTCGAGGCCACCCGCCTGGACACCGCCCTGTCGGCGGTCCGGTACCGGCTGGGGCGGGAGGCGTACGAGGACGCGTGGGCGACCGGGGCGCGGCGGTCGTTCGAGGACGCCGCGCTGGGGGCGCTGGAACTGATCCCCGTGTAACGGTCAGCCGATGTCGCGGCGGCGGAAGCCGTACAGGCCGGCGGCGATCAGGAGCGCGGCGATCAGGCTGAGCGTCAGCACGGGGGTGGCGGCCAGCGTGCCGCCGGGCAGGCGCGGGGTGTGGGTGAACGGGGAGACGTCCAGCACGAGGGGGTCGAGCTGGAGGATGGCGCCGATCTGGCCGAGCAGCAGGAACGCGCCCAGCGCGCCCCAGGCCAGCGCGGACAGCCGGGGCAGCAGGCCGAACAGGGCCACCGACAGGCCGGTCAGGACCGCCACGGCCGGCAGCTGGACCAGGGCGGCGCCGATCACGCGCGGGAGCTGGCCGCCCACGTCGCCCATGCTCACGCCGTAGCTGATGCCCAGCGTGACGCCGAGCACGAGCAGCGCCACCGCCGGCCCGAGGACCGCGAAGAGCACGTGGCTGAGCGCCCACGGCACCCGCCCGGTCGCGGTGGCCAGCACCGGTTCGGCCCGCAGGCCGGTCTCCTCGGCGCGCATCCGCAGCGCGGCCTGGATGCCGTACGCGGAGACGGCGATGGCCATGATGCCGAGCAGGCCGGCGACGAACGCGTCGGCCAGCGAGGCGCCGCCGCCCAGCCTGGCCATGATGTCGGCCAGTTGCGGGTTGTCGGCGAAGGCGTCCATGACGGCGGAGGCGGTGCCGCCGACCGCGAGCCCGGCCACCCCGAGGCCGGCGCTCCAGCCGAGCAGCAGGCCGCGCTGCAACCGCCAGGCCAGCGCGAACGGACTGGCCAGCGAGGCCGACCCGGCCGGTCCGAGCCGGGCGGGCAGCACTCCCGCGCCGACGTCCCTGCCGACCGAGATCCGGTAGGCGGCCGCGGCCAGCACGGCGGCCAGGGCCAGCGGCAGCGCCAGCGCCCACCACTTCTCGTCCGCGTACGGCTGCGCCTGCTGCCCCCACGCCAGCGGCGACAGCCAGGACAGCCAGGAGTCCGCCGGGTCCCCGGCCGCCCGGATCAGGAAGGCCCCGCCCAGCACGATGATCGCCAGCCCGCGCGCGGGACCCGCGTTCTCGGTGAGCTGCGCGGTCAGCGCGCCCACCGCCGCGAACACGATGCCGGTCACGGCCATGGACAGGCCGAGCAGCAGGGACCCGCCGGCCGGCAGCCCGGACCCGGCCAGGGTGACCGTGATCAGCAGGGCCAGCAGCAGGTTGGCGGCGGTCACCACGATCAGCGCGGCCGACAGCGCGGCGTGCCGGCCGACCACGGTGGCGGCGATCAGCTCGCGGCGGCCCGCGTCCTCCTCCGTCCTGGTGTGCCGGATCACGGTGAGCAGGCTGATCAGGGCGAGGATGGCGTAGACGGTGCCCACCCGCTGGGCGGTGAGGGCGCCGGTGGAGTCGCCGAAGAGCGGGCCGAGCAGGGATTCGAACGAGGGGGTCCCCGCGGTGGTGACCGCGTACTGGTGGCGGGCCGCGTCGTCGGGGAGCAGTTCGGCGTAGCTGGCCGCGTAACTGGCCGGGAGGGCGGCCAGGATGATCAGCCAGAGGGGGAGCAGGACCCGGTCGCGGCGCAGGATGAGCCGGATCAGGTGCCAGGTTCCGGTCATGACCGCGCCGCCGTCTCGTAGTGCCGCTTGAACAGCTCCTCCAGGGTGGGCGGCTGGCTGACCAGGCTGCGCACCCCGGCGTGGGAGAGGTGTTTGAGCACGGCGTCGAGATGCTCGGCGTCCACCTGGAAACGCACCCGGGTGCCGTCCACGTGCAGGTCGTGCACGTCGGGCAGGTCGGCGACCGGGCTGGCCAGGTCGGCCGTGATGGAGGTGCGGCTGAGGTGGCGCAGGTCGGTCAGCGTGCCCGTCTCGACGGTCTGGCCGTTCCTGATGATGCTGACCCGGTCGCACAGCTGCTCGACCTCGGCCAGGATGTGGCTCGACAGCAGCACCGTACGGCCGCGCCGCTTCTCCTCCTGGACGCACTCCCGGAAGACCTCCTCCATCAGCGGGTCCAGGCCCGAGGTGGGTTCGTCCAGGATGAGCAGCTCCACGTCGGAGGCGAGGGCGGCGACCAGGCCGACCTTCTGCCGGTTGCCCTTGGAGTAGGCCCGGCCCTTCTTGCGCGGGTCCAGGTCGAAGCGCTCCAGCAGCTCCGCGCGGCGCCTGGTGTTGAGGCCGCCGCGGAGGCGGCCGAGCAGGTCGATGACCTCCCCGCCGGACAGGTTCGGCCAGAGCGTGACATCGCCCGGGACGTACGCCAGCCGCCGGTGCAGCGCGGTGGCGTCGTTCCAGGGGTCTCCTCCGAGCAACCGGGCGGTGCCGGCGTCGGCTTTGAGAAGTCCGAGAAGCACGCGGATCGTGGTGGATTTACCAGATCCGTTCGGGCCCAGAAAGCCGTGCACCTCCCCGGTCCCGACCGTCAGGTCCAGTCCGTTGAGCGCGTGTGTCCGGCCGAAGCTCTTGTGGAGGCCGGACACCATGATGGCGTTTTCCATGGTTTCAGAAGCTACACTGGTTTCACAACTTTGTGAAACCTGTGGAGGTTTTGTATCCCGTATGGTTTCCGTAGGGAGGCGTATGCGCGACGAAGAGGCCGCCCGCCAGTCGGCGGAGCGGATGGCACTGATGTTGACCGACTGGGGTTTCCCCCGGATGCCCGCCAGGGTCCTGATGACCGTCATGACGGCCGACGAGGATCTGCTGACGGCGGCCGACATCGGCGACCGGCTCGGCGTCAGCCCGGCCGCCGTCTCCGGCGCGGTCCGCTACCTGATCCAGCTGGGCATGCTCGGCCGGGAGCCGCTGCCGGGGTCGCGGCGCGACGCCTTCCGGCTGCCGCAGAACGCCTGGTACGAGATCACGGCCCTCAAGGGCGGGCTGTTCAAGATTCTCGCCGACATGTCGGACGAGGCCGTCCGGGCCCTGGGCGAGGAGTCCGGCGGCGGGCGGCGGATGGCCACCATGCGGGACTACTTCATCTTCGTCGAGGGCGAGTTCCCCAAACTCCTGGAGCGCTGGCGGGAGCACAAGGCCGACAACGGCCTTGACTGACCTGTCGTGAATTGGGTCTTGCCCGGTGGCGGGACCCGGAGCTACGATCGCCACAACTTTTAGGAAACTTTCCTATAAGAAACATCAAACCAACCTCCCTCTGCGTCCAGTCACCAGACGCGCCCTCCCGTACGGCCCCCGGCCGTCCGGACCCGCATGCCCTCCATCGACCCCCCGCAGAGGTTGTGACATGCAGAGAAGGTTTGTCTGGCGTGTGCCGTCCGCGATCCTCGCCATCGTGGTCGCGACAGCCGCCGTCCTGTTCGCCGCCAGTCCCGCGCAGGCCGCGCCC
>NZ_BOOA01000056.1 GCF_016862995.1 Acrocarpospora phusangensis | reverse complement strand
GCGGAGTCGTGATCCCTGACTGCTAGATCCGAACCATCCCGGCTCATCCCCGCCGGTGGGCGTCGACTCCTCGACGCTCACCGGCTATTCCCCGTTACGGAGACGGAACCATGCAAGAGATCATTCTGATGTCCGACCCGAGAGTCGCGGCGGTGCCGGTGGAGGAGTGCGGCGAGCCACTGGTCGATCTGCGCGAGATACCCGGGGTGCGGATCGACGAGCGGCTGGCCGACGCGGAAGGGGCGTACACCCGGATTCGCCTCGGCGTAGCCGAACGAGTGGCGACCGCGCAGAAACGCCTGCCCGGAGGGCTCCGATTCCTGGTGGTCGAGGGCTACCGTCCGCTGTCCCTCCAGATCCGCTACTTCGACGAGTACGCGGCCGAGCTGCGCGCCGCCAATCCCGAGTGGTCCGAAGAACACCTGTACGTCCAAGCCTCCCGGTCCCTCGCCCCACCCGCTGTCGGGCCTCACGTCTGCGGCGGCGCCATCGACCTCACGCTCTGCACCTCCGAAGGGCGCGAACTCCCGATGGGCACCGAGGTCAACGCCAGCCCCGAAGAAAGCGCCAACGCCTGCTACACCAACGCCCCCGGCCTCTCCCCCTCCGCCCGCTCCAACCGCACCATCCTCGCCACCGCCCTGAGCTCCGCCGGCCTCGTCAACTACCCGACCGAGTGGTGGCACTGGTCCTACGGCGACCGCTACTGGGCAACCCTGTCCGGCGCCCAATCAGCCCTCTACTCCCCCTTGGAATGGCCCTAACCCCTTGCCTTCCAGGTAGTACCGCTCCGCGGCGGGTTACCGGGGATCTCCCACCCACCCTTCCACCCTTTGTCGAGCTGGCGCTCTGCCCCTCTTCCGGCACTCGCCGGTATGCCCGGCATAGCCTGCGGTAGTTCTCCCACCCACCCACCCCTTGATTGCTCGCGGGCTCCGCCCGCCCCGACTGCCCTCGGGCCGCGCTTAGCGTGGTGCCCCGCCGCGTGGCGCCCTTCGGCGAGCGCCGCGCAGCGGCAAACAGGGTGGGCGGGCGGGACAACCACCGCAACCGCGACGCGTAGCCAGAAGCCGGGAAGGGTCAAACCGGGACGCAGCAGCTGGACAAGCCGCCGCGCGGCGGCACACGGTGGGACACCCACCCCAGCCCACAAATCAGACCAAATCGAACTGGTGTTCGATATTTTTGAGGTGGGCGTAGAGCGCGGAGGGATGCTCTCGTATTCTGGGCTCATGACGGCGACCAGCTCTGAGGAACGCGCTGCGCTCATCGCGCTGCTGCGCGCCCGCCCGCAGGGTGTGAGCTGGGCCGAGATCACGGCCGAGGTCCTGGAGACGGGTAGTGCGACCCAGGTGTGGGAGCGGCTTGAGCCAGCGGCGCTGATCGCCCCTCCCGGCCTCCCGCATCCTGTCCAGGCCGCTGCCAAAGAGATCGCGCGCTGGACCAGCGAGGGCACCGAGTTCCTGACTGTGCTCGACGCCGACTATCCGGAAAGACTTCGCGGAGTGCATCAGGCCCCGCCGGTGCTGTTCTATCGAGGATCCCTCCGACCGAATGATGTCGGAGTCTCCGTCGTCGGTTCCCGCGCCGCCTCCAGGCAGGGAATCAAGATCGCGACGAATGTGGCGCGGGAACTCGTCGCGCGCGGCGTCACCGTCGTGTCGGGGCTGGCTCTCGGTATCGACACGGCCGCGCACCGCTCCGCCTTGGACGCCGGTGGACGCACCGTCGGGGTCATCGCGACCGGCATCAACAAGGTGTACCCGGCCGCGAACCGCACCCTCCACCAGGAGATCGCGGAGAAGGGGCTGCTGCTGTCGCAGTTCTGGCCGGACGCGCCGCCGCAAAAGCACACGTACCTGATGCGGAACGCCACCATGTCCGGGTACGGCATCGCCACCGTCGTGGTGGAGGCCGGAGAGACGAGCGGGGCGCGAACCCAGGCCCGGCTGGCTGTCGAGCACGGCCGACCGGTGATCCTCACTGACCTGGTGGTGAACGGCAATCAGTGGGCGCAGGCGCTCGTCGGACGCCCTGGCGTCCACGTGGCCTCGGGGATCAGCGAGGTCATGGCCATCGTGGACGAGCTTGTCCGCATCTACCGCGACGCCGGCGGCACCCTGCACAAGCTGGTCATGGCTTGACCTCGCCGAACGCCCCGCCGACCCGCGAGGTGCTCGACGCGGTCGTTGCGGCACTCGTGTCACAGGCGGGTGGCTATCTGCGCAACCCCGTACGCCGGTCCGGTGTGACGTGCGCCGTCTGTACGACTCCCAGCGACGGCGCCATGTTCTGCGGCCCCTGCTGGGGGCACCGCAGAACTCCCGGTGTCGCCGACCTGGTCTGTGCCCTCACCTACGTGTTCGGAGGGACTCAATCCGGATACCTCATGCGCCTGTACAAAGGCCAGACCCCGCAAGAGCAGCACCAGGTTGTCCTGGCCGCGCTCATGTTTCTAGGCGGATCCCTCCACTCCGGCTGCGCTGAGCGAATCGTGGGCCGACCCTTCACTCACTGGTCGTTCGTCCCTTCGCTTCCCGCCAAGCAGGGCGAACACCCCTTCCGCAGATTCGCTTCCCGCGCCGCGCGAGGTCTCGAGGTTCCCCTGCGAGCCGCGCAGCAGGCGTCCAATCCGCGGATGCTCAGCGTGGAGCACTTCCAAGCTGCCGCCACTCTGCCGCCGGGCTCGCATGTCCTTCTCATGGACGACACCTGGACGCAAGGCGGTCACGCACAGTCCGCGGCCCTCGCGCTCCGGACGGCCGGCGCGGGCAAGGTCTCCATCATGGTCGCCGCCCGTTGGATCAATCCCGGGTACGGCACCAACCAGGACTTCATCCGAACCCACCTCACCAGCGACTTCAACCCTCGCATCTGTCCCTGGACCGAAGGATTATGTCCTGCCCCGACAACGCCCTGACCTGATCAGAAGGATGGAGAATCCCCCGGGGTCCCGCCAATCCGGAGAATCGGTCATATAGCTGATCTCCCAGTGATTTCTCAGGATATATTCGCCCCTGTGCTGATCTCGGCGCCTCCGTCTTCGGCGGCCATCGGAGAACCCGCCGCCGTTGAACCCCCTGTTCAGCAGCGGCTTCGGGTGCTCGACCTGTTGCGGTTCGTGGCGGCTCTCGCGGTGGTGCTGTTCCACTTCGGGGAGACCCGCGCCTGGGGCACTCCCAACGCTTTCCCAGAACTCAGCGCCGTCACCATGTTCGGCGTCTACGGTGTCCGCCTCTTCTTCATGATCAGCGGCTTCGTGATCCTCATGAGCGCCTGGGGCCGCAGCACCGGCGAGTTCGCCGCCTCGCGGATCGCCCGCCTCTACCCCGCGTACTGGGCGAGCGTCATCATCCTCGGCGGCATCGCCCTGGCCGGATGGATCACCGACCATCGCCCGACGCTGCCGGAGCTCCTGGCCAATCTGACCATGTTCCAGCACGGTATGCGCATCCGCGACCTGGAGATCGTCTACTGGACCCTCTGGCAGGAGCTCGTCTTCTACGTGATGATCGGCTGCTTCGCCGCGGTGGGCATCACGTACCGGCGCTGCCTCGGCTTCATGGCCGGGTGGGTGTTCCTGCTCCTGGTCGGCGAGCGCCTGGACATCAGCCTGCTCAAGGTGGCTCTGGTGCAGTTCAGCGCGCCGTACTTCATCGCGGGCATGGCGCTGTTCCTGATCTACCGCTTCGGCGGCTCGCTGCTACCCTGGCTGTTCGTGGTCGTCGGCTGGATCATGGGCCTCATCCAGCTGCTCGGCGAGCGTCCCCCCGCGCTGGCCCGGTTCGGGGAGGCGGCGGGCACCGCGCTGGTGGTCGGCGTGGTCTCGCTCATCTTCCTGGTGATGAGCCTGGTGGCGCTGGGCAAGTTCGAGGGCGTCGACTGGAAGTGGTTCACGGTGCTGGGCGCGCTCACGTACCCGCTGTACCTGTTCCACCACCATGTCGGGTTCCTGCTGATCCAGTGGCTGCACCCGGTTCTGGGGAACCGGGTGACGCTGCCGCTGGTGCTGGTGGCCGTGCTGGGGGTCGCCTGGCTGGTCTACCGCCTGGTCGAGGTCCCGCTCCAGCCCCGGCTCAAGTCCGCGCTGGCCCGCTCGCTGCGCGCCGACACGTAAAGTTCATTTCTTCTTCGGCCAGACCTCACCCGGCGCGAGCTTGCGGTCGCCGAGCAGGGTCGAGACGGTCACGAACTTGTAGCCCTTCTTCTTGAGGGTGCTCAGCACGGTCGGCATGGCCTTCACCGTCTCGGGGACGATGTCGTGCAGCAGGATCACCCCGTTCCGCTTGGCCAGCTTGAGCGTACGAGCCGTGATGATCTTCTTGTTCCTGGCCTGCCAGTCGAGCGTGGAACCGGTCCACAGGATCTGCGGCAGCCCCAGTTCGGCCATCCGCGCCCCCACCCGCGCGTTCGTGGCCCCCGACGGCGGGCGCATCATGGTCGGCCACAGCCCGATGGTGTCGTGGATCACCTCCTGCGTGCTGGTGATCTCGGCGACGATCTCCTCGTCGGAGAGCTCGGTCAGGTTCGGGTGGTCCCAGGTGTGGTTCCCGACCTCGTGCCCTTCCTTGACCATGCGCTGCATCATCTCCGGACGGTTGGCCACCTTCCTGCCGAGTACGAAGAACGTGGCATTGGCCTTGTACTTCTTGAGCGTGTCCAGCAGCTCCGGCGTGTACGGCCACGGCCCGTCGTCGAATGTCAGCGCGATGCACTTGTACTTCTGGCAGTACGGCTTCGCCGCCTGCGCCGTCGCCGGAGGCATGATCAGCCCTGCCAGGGCCAGGGACGCGCACGCCGCGGCTAAGCCGGTCCGGACCGTACGGGAAACTCTGACATCTTTAACCTTCAACCACATGCTGCCGAATCTTATCGGCGAGCACTTAAGTCGTCGTCTCGACGATCTTTTCGGTATTTCCTTGCATCCAGCGACATCGGTGCGGTTGTATCCATACCGCGCCGGTTCCTGTCCTCACGTCCCCACTGCTGGGAGTGACGGTGGAGTTTCGAATATTAGGGCCCGTCGAGGTGTGGGACGGGGTGCGCAGCCTGCACCTGGGGGGCCCGAAGCCGCGCACGCTGCTGGCCGCTCTGCTGCTGGAGCCCGGCAGGGTCGTCTCCGTGGAGCGGCTCATCGACGTCCTGTGGCCGACCGCGCCGCCGGGCAGCGCTCCCGCGCTCATCCAGACGTACGTCTCCGCGCTGCGCAAGGAACTCCTCGCCGCCGGGCGCGGTGAGGTGATCGAGACGCGGGCGCCGGGATACGTCGTCCGTACGCGGCCGGGAGAGGTGGACTCCGCCCAGTTCGAGGTGTTCGTCGCGGATGGGCGGCGGCAGGCGGCCGCGGGTGATCTGGAAGGCGCGAGCGAGTTGTTCTCGGCGGCGCTCGGGCTGTGGCGGGGTGAGGCGCTCGGGGGGCTCGGGGAGGCGTTGCGCGCCGAGGCCACCCGTCTGGAGGAGATGCGCCTGTCGGCCGTCGAGGAGCGCGTCACCGTCGATCTGGCCCGCAACGCCGAATCCGAGATCGTGGCCGAGCTCCGCTCGCTCGTCGGCGACCATCCCACCCGGGAACGGCTCCGCGGCCAGCTCATGATCGCCCTCTACCGGCTGGGCATGCAGGCCGAGGCCCTGGCCGTCTTCCAGCGCGGACGCGACCTGCTCGTGGAGGAACTCGGCATCGAACCGGGCTCGGAACTGCGCGCCGTCCACGAAGCCGTCCTCCGCGCCGACGACTCCGCCCTCGGCTGGAGCGGCGCCGCGCGAACCCGCCCCCAGGAGGCACGACTCGGCCCCCAAGACGTCTGGTACGGCGTGCACGACCCCCGCCTCGGGACTGCGGACCTGCGCTACGTGCCCCCCGGCGAAGAGCGGGCGGAGACTCCGCGCCCCGGCCACGTGCTGGCCCAACTGCCGCCGGAGCCCCCGGACTTCACCGGACGGCGGAACGAGGTCGAACTCCTGGCCGAGCTGCTCGTGCCGCGGACAGGGAGTTCGTCGGTGCCGGTGGCCGTCGTCTCCGGGCAGGGCGGAAGCGGCAAGTCCGCGCTTGCCGGGCATGTCGGGCATCGGTTGGCGCGGGAGTTCCCCGACGGGCAGATCCACGTGGAACTGCGCGGCATGTCCGACGCCCCGGCCACGCCGGAAGAGGTGCTCGGCCGGCTGCTGCGCGAACTCGGCGCCGACCCCGTCAACCTGCCCACCGGCCGTGAGGAACGCGCCGCCCGCTATCGGTCCCTGCTCGCGGGGCGGCGCGTGCTCATCGTCCTCGACGACGCCGCCGACGAACGCCAGGTACGGCCGCTGCTTCCCGGAACCCCCGGTCCCGCCGTCCTCATCACTTCGCGCAACCGGCTGTCGGGGCTGGCCGGAGCCACGTTCACCGAGCTTGCCGTACTCAGCCCGGACGAAGGCGTCGAGTTGCTGACCAGGATCGTCGGCACCGACCGGGTCGGACGCGAGCAGGAGCCCGCGCGGCGGATCGTCGCCCTCTGCGGCCACCTGCCGCTCGCCATCAGGATCGCGGGCGCCAAACTCATGTCCCGCCGTGCCTGGTCGCTGGACCTCATGGCCGAGCGGCTCACCAGCGAGCTGCGCCGCCTGGACGAGCTCGCCGTCGGCGACCAGGAAGTGCGTGCCGGCATCGAGCTCAGCTACCGCGCGCTGCCCGTCGAGGCCCAGCGCGGCCTGCGCCTCCTCGGCCTGCTCGGTTTGCCGGGCTTCTGTGCGGCCACGGTGGGAGCACTCCTCGGCCTCTCCCGCCACGAGGCCGAAGACCTCATCGAGGGCCTCGTCGACGCCCAACTCGTCGAACACACCGGCACCGACGGCCTCGGCGAACTGCGCTACCGCATCCACGACCTGGTACGGATCTTCGCCAGGGAACGCGCCGAATCCGAGGAACCCTCAGAAGAACGTCTGGGAGCGGTACGGCGTGTGCTCGGACGATGGCTGTGGCTGATCCAGCAGATCACGTTGGCCGCACCCTCCGGGTCGATCCACTTGCGGGAGGAGTACCCGCACGCCATCGAGGCCGATCCCGGGCTGGCGGCGCGGGTGCTCGCCGACCCGCGCGCCTGGTTCGAGGCCGAGCAGGACAGCCTGGTCGTCGGCGTCGAAGTGGCCGCCGCGATGGACCTGGACGAGCTGGCCGGGGAACTCGCCTCCGCGCTGTGCGGGTCCGTCTTCGTGGTGCACAACCGGCTCCAGGCATGGACGCGCACCCACGACGCCGCGCTCGCCGCCGCCCGGCGGGCCGGGAACAAACACGGCGAAGCCCGCCTGCTGGCCGAACTCGGCGAGCTCAAGTACGCCCAGGACCGGTTCGCCGAAGCCCGCGAGTGCCTGGTCCGGGCGCTGGTCATGTTCCGGGAGGTCGGCGACGCGCAGGGGGAGACCTCCGCGCTGGCCTCGCTCGGGGCGTCCTGCCGGGAGCAGGGCAGCTTCGCCGAAGCCCTCGACTACCTGGACGCGGCCAGGACCTCCGCCCTCGCCATGGGCGACGACGCCGCCATCGGGCAGATCACCCGGCTACGCGGCTCCGTGCACCTCGAACTCGGCGACTACACCCCCGCCCAGGAGGATCTCGCCGAATCCCTCGCCGCCTACCGGAAGGCGGGCAGCCGCCGCGGCGAAGCCCTCAGCCTGCGCAGCCTCTCCCTGGTCCACCGCGCCATGGGCGAACTCACCCGGGCCGAAGACCTCGCCGCCCAGTCTCTGGCCATCTTCCGCGAGGTCGGCGACGAACTCTTCGAAGCCTTCGGCGTCCAGGCCTGGGCCAAAGCCCGCTTCCGCCAGGGCAAGTTCGACGGCCTGCTCGCCCAGCTCGAAAACGCCCTCGCCGTCTCCCGCCGCTCCGCCGACCGCTTCGGCTCCGCCCTCACCCTCCGCACCCTCGGCGAACTCCACCTCGCCGAAGGCCGCCTCCCCCAAGCCGCCACCTGTTTCGACCAGTCCATCCACCTCTGGGACGAACTGGACCTCCCCCTCTTCCGCGCCCGTACCCTCCGCGACGTCGCCCGCCTCCAATCCCTCCAATCCGACCCCACCGCCCAATCCACCCTCACCACCGCCCTGGAAATCTTCCAGAAGTACGGCTCCCGCGAACACACCGAACTTCTCGACAACCCCTGACTCCGCTGGACACCGGGCTCCGCTTTCGCCGTTGCGGTGGTCGTCCCACCCGCCCACCCTTCGCCACCGCCGGGTCGACCAACCCTGCCCGGCAGTGGTTCCGGTGGGGGTTTCCGTGCACGCGCTGGCCGTGGTTGTCCCCACCCGCCCACCCTGTTCGCCGCTGCGCGGCACGTGCCGGACGAGCCGCCACACGGCGAGCGACCTCCGTAGGCGCGGGCCGAGCCCGCAAGCAGAAGGGGGGTGGGTGGGAGAACCACCGCAGGCAATGCCGGGCATGCCAGCGAGCGCCGAAAGAGGGGCAGAGCGCCAACTCAACAAAGGGGGGTGGGAGAACCACCGCGAGTGCGAAGTCACGGACCCCGATCAGCCGAGACGAAGGCAACAACGGTTAGATGCGGAGCATTGGGGGGTGGAGGAGGACGGCGGGGCCGCGGCGGTAGAGCATGGCGGGCCGGCCGCCGTCGCGGGTGGTGGTGCGGCCGGTGGGGATGAGGAAGCCCTCGGTCTTGGTGACCTTGCGGTGGAAGTTGCGCGGGTCGAGGGGACGCCCCCACACGATTTCGTACACGCGGCGGAGTTCGGCGACGGTGAACTCCGCGGGGCAGAAGGCGGCGCCGAGCGAGGTGTACTCGAGCTTGGCGCGGGCGCGTTCGATCCCGTCCAGGACGATGCGGCGGTGGTCGAAGGCCATGGCGGTCAGCGAGGCGACAGGCTGCCAGCTCATGTGGGCCTCGGTCGAGGCCGGCAGGTCGGGCGCGAGCCCGAGGTAGGCGACGCTCACCACACGCTGCCGCGGATCCCGATCCGGATACCCGTACGTCTGGAGTTGCTCCAAGTGCACGGGAGCCCCGGGCAGCCCCGCCCGTTCGGCCAGCACCCGGGCCGCCGCGGCGGGCAGATCCTCCTCCAGCTGGATGAACCCACCCGACAACGCCCACAGGTCGTCGTAAGGGGGCCGATCCCGCCGCCACACCAGCGCACTCAACTGCTGAAACCGCACGGTGAGCACAACGAGATCCACGCTGACGGGAATACGCGGGACCATGTCAGGCACGTTACACGGTGAGTGGATCACCAGGGAGCCAGAGCGCTCCTCCGGCAGGCGGGGGGAGGTCACTCGTGGCGGTAGTACACCGGCTCGGCCGCCTTGCGCCCGTCGGCCGAGGTCACCTCCACCCGGACCCAGGTGTCCTGCGGAATGGACTCCCAGTCCACCGGGATCCAGACGCGACCGACGCTCTCCGGCAGGTCCGGCATCGGCGTGCCGTCGTACCAGCCGACGGTGGAGGCGTCCACCACGCGGGGGGTGTCCAGTCCGGACCAGCTTAAGGTGATCTTGGCGTCCTGGACGTGGTAGCCCCGGATCTCCAGGCCGTCCTGGATCTGGCGCTTCTCCCGTACCGCCTGGATCGCCACCGGCCGGTCCCAGTCGCGCGCGATCTCCTCCGACAGCGACGGCGAGCCGCAGGTGTAGAAGTCCGTCCACATATAAGAAATGATCTTCGACACGTACGGCCCGGCCAGCGTCACCGCCGTGTCCATGCGCGGCTTGTCGGTACGCCCCCGCGACCCCTGCGTGCCGCACCGCTCGGTGGCCGACGGCTCGAAGGACTCCACGTTGGCCCAGAGCTGCACCTCGACGCCCTCGTCCAGGAGTTCCTTCCTGGCCTCGGACATCTCGCGGTAGTAGTCGCGGGTGCCGCCGTAGTAGGCGGTGTTGTAGGTGCTCTCACCGACGACGGGCTTGAGCCGTTCGTCCACCGGCTTGTTCTTCCAGTTCGGCCAGAACAGGCCGACCTTGCCGGTGCCCCGGCTGTCCTGCGGGGCGATGATCCCGACCCCGGTCCTGGCCAGCGCCTTGAACCCGCTCGCCACCTGCTTCGGGGTGGAGGTGTACGCCACGCGCTTGCGCGCGTCCAGGTACGGACTCACCAGGATGGGCTTGCCGGGCAGTTCCTGCTCCACGATGCGGTGCTGCTCGGCGTACACCTGCAGCGTCGGCACGTTCTCCGGCTCGGCCCAGTCCCGGATCTGTAATTCGAACGGCTGGTACACCCCGCCGAGCGACTTGCGGTTGGCGTGCCGGTCGCCGTAGTCCTGGAGGATGCGCCGGGTCAGCGTGGTGAGCGTGCCCACGTGCCGGGGGTTGGCCCTGGTCGTGCCGGTGGGGTCGCGCGGGGCGAGCGGCAGCGCGGGGAAGACCTGGATGCCGAACCGGTCGCCCAGGTCGAGCAGTTCGGTGAGGCTGTCGGTGGTGCCGGCGGACACGATGATGACGTGGTAAGCGCGGCCCTTGGAGGTGAAGTCGCAGGTGGCGTCGTCGGAGCCGTCCTCGGAGGCGATCAGGCGGTAGAACACCTTCTCGCCGACGACGATCTTGCGTTCCATGGCCGGGCAGCGGAACACGCCATTCCCGTACTGCTCGTCGGTGCGGTAGACGAAGTTCCAGCTGACGCGGTTGTCGGGGTTGGCGGCCTTGAGGTCGTTCTCGGCGGCCTTGGCGCAGGGGACGCCGTTCTCGACGCAGACGGCGTACCGCTTGTCGGGGAGCGGGTCCTTGCCCTCGGCGGTGACCTGGTCGAGGACCTGGCCCTCGGGGTCGAGCTGCCGGGGCGAGAGTCCGAAGCCCAGCCGGACCACCGTGTCCCCGCCCACGTGGTGGATCGCCTCTAACTGCCGCCGCCAGTTGCAGCGGTCGGCGGTCGGCACGATCCAGTAGCCCGTGATGGAGTACGGAGTCGTCACATTGGTGTCGAACGTTCCACACGGATCGGTGAACTCGTTCGACTTCACCGACTCACTCGGCTTGGGCGAGGACGGCGCGCTGTTACCCACGTTCGCGGTACGGGAGCCGGGCTCGTTGAGTGCGAGCACGACGGACGCGACCCCGCCGAGAATCGCCACCCCCAAGATCAGAGCCAGCCAGCGCAAAACCGTCACCCCTGAAGTATTCGGCTTATATGACTAAGGCTTGTACGGACTCTATGGCCTGACGCCCGCCCACGCTTCGAGCTGGGCGACGAAGCGGCGCGCGGAGTTCGGCCAGTGGTGGTTGGCTCGGGCGGCGGCGTAGCCACGCGCGCCCGCACCCCGGCGCTCCTCGGTGTTGTCCCGCAGCGACAGCACCGCCTTGGCGACCGCCTGCGGATCCTGCCAGGGCACGACCATGCCGCTCTGGTAACGCTCCACCAGCTCGACCGCCCGCGGCGACGGCGTCGTGATCACCGGTATGCCGTGGGCCATGTACTCCACGATCTTGGTGGGCATGGAGTGCCGGTAGTTGGGCTCGTCGTGCAGCAGCGAGAGGCCTGCCAGCGCGCCGTCCAGCCGCTTGAGCGCCTCGTCGTTGGGCATGAAGTCGCGCCACTCCAGCACGCCCTCCTCGACCGCGTGGGCGAGCACCGGGCGAGTCTGCGGGTCTGCGTACCCGATGAGTTCGACGGCCACGCGGTGCGGGCGCAGCAGGCGGGCCACCTCGACGGCCTCGCGCACGCCGCGCGCCTCCGACAGCCAGCCCAGGTAGACGACGCGGTCGTCGCCGGGGGCGCTGACGTTGTCGGGCACCCAGGTCTCGTTCGGGACGACCAGGTGGGCCTGCCGGAACCGGCCCGCGTACGCGGTCTCGGCCAGCAGCAGGTGCAGGTGGCGCTCCGCCGTACCCTCCAGGAGGCGGGCCAGGAAGCGGGTCGGGGGCCGCAGGAACGCGGGCAGCCACGGCTTCAGCGACAGAGTGGCCGGGGTGTCCTCGTGCACGTCCCAGACGACCGGCGGCCGGTTGCGCACGCCGGCCACCGCGAAGAGCAGTTCCGGGTCGTGAATCAGGCACAGGTCGACCTTGCCGCGCATGCTCTTGAACAACCGCCGGGCGGCCCGTACGGCCGTGACCCTGCGCCGCTCCGCCGCCCTGGGCAGATCGACGCCGGTCACCCAGGACCGGGGGACGACTCCGCGCGCCGTGTACGGCGCCGCGTACGTGACCTCATGACCGGCGTCGACGAGAGCCCGGATCTGCCGGTGCAGGATCCGGGCGTCCTCGGGGTGATGCACCACCGTCATGACGAGCACGTGCACGCGTCAGGCCTCCCTACAGCCGCTCGACGCGTTCGCTCGTGGCGAGCACGCCACGAGTGTCGAGCACGAGGCTGCCCTGGCGCTCGATCAGGTCCAGGTCGAACGCGGCGTGCTGCTGAAGCAGCACCGTCACGTCCGCGGCCACGATGGCCTCGGCCAGGTCCTCCTGGCGCGGGATCGGCCGGCCCTCCACCGACCACTGGCGCACGTGCGGATCGCAGAACGTGAGCTCGGCGCCGAGTTCGAGCAGCGCCTCCGCGACCGGTATCGCCGGCGTCTCCCGCTCGTCCGCGATGTCCGGCTTGTACGTCACGCCGAGCAGCAGCACCTTCGACCCGTTGACCGGCTTGCGGTGCCGGTTCAGCAACCGCTGCACCCGCGCCACCACGTACGACGGCATGCGCTCGTTGATCTCCTGCGCCAGCTCCACGAACCGGAACGGGTACCCGAGCTTGCGCACCGTGTACGACAGGTACGACGGGTCCACCGGGATGCAGTGCCCGCCCACACCGGGACCCGGCAGGAACTTCTGGAACCCGAAGGGCTTGGTGGCCGCCGCCTCGATGGCCTCCCAGAGGTTCACCCCGAGCTCGTCGCAGAAGATCGCCATCTCGTTCACGAGCGCGATGTTGACGTGCCGGTAGGTGTTCTCCAGCAGCTTGGCCATCTCGGCCTCGCGGGTGCCGCTGACCGGCACGACCCGCTCGATGAACTGCGAGTAGAAGGTCTCGGCCCGCTCGCGGCAGGCGGGGGTGAAGCCGCCGACCACCTTGGGCGTGTTGCGCAGCCCGTACTTGGTGTTGCCCGGGTCGATCCGCTCCGGCGAGAACGCCAGGTGGAAGTCGGTCCCGGCGACCAGGCCCGACTTCTCCAGGATCGGCCGCGCCACCTCGTCGGTGGTGCCCGGCCAGGTGGTCGACTCCAGGACCACCAGCGTGCCCGGCCGCAGCTGCGCGGCCACGGTCGCGGTGGCCCCCTCGACGGCGGACAGGTCCGGGCGGTGGTCCTCATCCAGCGGCGTCGGCACGCAGATCACGATCGTCGACGACTCGGCGAGCACCGACGGGTCCAGCGTGGCCGTGAAGCCGTTGCCGAGCATGGCGTCGAGGTCCGCGTCGGTCAGGTCGTCGATGTACGACCTGCCAGCGTTGAGCGCGTCCACTTTGGCGGGGTCCACGTCGAGCCCGGCAACGGTCAAGCCGGCCGCGGTGGCCTCCTTGGCCAGCGGCATGCCCACGTAGCCCAATCCAATGATCGTTAGATCGAAGCGGGTCACGATGAGACCTGGGAGCGGGAACAACACTTCATGGTCGCAAAGGCTATCTCAACTCGGCACCAAGGATGCCTGATGCACCACATCCGGCGTCTTCGGTGGAACTCACTTGCTGGCGATCGATTCGTAAATTTCACGATAGGTCTTTGCGAGGCTGCTCCATGTCCTTTTCGCGGCAACTTCTGCCCGTCCGGCCTCGCCCATCTTGCGGCGGCGCTCCGGGTCGTCCCTCAGCTCGGCGATGGCCTTGGCCAGTTCCTCCGGGCTCTCCGGCTTCACCAGCAACCCGGCGCCGTCGGATCCGACCAGCTCAGCCAGGGCCGGCAGGTCGCTCAGCACGACCGGCTTGCCCAGCGCCATCGCCTCGACCGGCTTGAGCGGGGTCACCAGCCGGCAGACGCGCAGATCGTCCCGGGGGCAGACGAAGATGTCGATGGCCGCCTGGGCCTGGAGGGCCTCCTCGGGGCCGACCCGGCCCGGCAGCAGGCAGACGTCGCCGATGCCGAGCTTGTCCACCTGCTGGAGCAGCGCGGGCCGCTCGGCGCCGTCGCCGACGATGAGCACCCGGACCGGCGCGCCCTGGGCCTTCAGCAGCGCGGCGGCGCTCAGCAGGGTGGCGAAGCCCTCGTACGCGACGATGCTGGACACCGAGCCGACCACGATCTCGTCGTCGCGGATGCCGTACTCGCGGCGCAGGGAGTGGCCGTCGTAGGAGGCGGTGAGCAGGCTGTCGTCCACCGCGTTGGGGGCCAGGTAGATGCGATCGCGGGGCACGCCGCGGTCGACGATCTCGGTGACCATGGTCTCGGCGAGGGTGACCACCGCGTCCGCGGAGCGCATGATGTGCGCCTCCCGCTCCTTCTGGAGCAGGTGGCGCTCGCTGCCGATGCGCTTGGGGTCCCGGGAGGTCCAGGTCTCCTCCAGGAAGCCGCGCACCTCGTAGACGAACGGGGTGTTCGTACGCTCCCGCACGGCCAGGGCCACCGAGCCGTTGCGGTGGTCGGTGGCGGCGTGCAGGACCTGCGGGCGCAGTTGCCGGACCAGTTCGGTCACGTCCGCGGCGCCGCGGATCATCCGGCCGCGGCTCTCGAACGGCACCTCGCCGCTGGGCAGCAGCCGCCGGTAGGGGATCTCGTCGATCTCCTCGTACGGCGTGGCGTCGGTGTGGCCCTGGAGCATGGGCCAGCCCCAGCTGGTCACCACGTGCGGATCGAGCCCCGCCGCCTTCTGCGCGGTGACGATCCGGTGCGTCCGCACCGTGTACCCCGCCTGCGTGTACGGCAGCGCGTTGGTCACCATGTGCAGCACCCGGCCCGGCACCCGGTCACCCATGATGACCTTGGCCTTGGGCGGGATCGGGTCCTTGCCGATCGCGGCCAGTTCGCCCTCGTAGTAGGCGATCCTGCGGCGGATGAACGGCCAGCGGGTGTGCGGTCGCAGCACCTCGACGGCCTTGCTGATCCGCCCGGCCTCCCAGTGCACCTTGGCCGCTTCGAGCGGTCCGTCGGCCATCCGGCGGACGATCTTCCGGATCGTGACGCGCGCGTACCGGGCGACCGGCCAGGCCACCCGGCCCACCAGCGGGCGCATCCGGGCGGGCATCGCGTCGGCGGCGGCCTGGGCCACGCGCATGGGATCCGACTTGACCTTGCCCACCACGACGCGCGACACGATGACGGGATTCTTCACAAAACCCCGCAAAAGTCCGCCGACCCCGGCCCTCGCCGTCTTCGCAGACACCTTCGTTGGCTTATTGGGCTCGCTTACCACGGCGTGACCGTACCATAGGCAACGTTTGCCCCAGTCCCAGAAGAAAGGCAAGGTCATTGAGGGATTCACGGCTTAGCGACACGCTCGTCCTGCACGTTCTGGGCGCCCGGCCCAACTTCGTGAAGGCCGCGCCAGTCGTATCCGGTCTGGCCGAGCTGGGGGTGCGGCAGGGCATCATCCACACCGGGCAGCACTACGACGCCCTCATGTCCGATGTCTTCTTCGTCGACCTGAACCTGCCCGAGCCGCTCGCCAACCTGGCCGTCGGCTCCGGCTCGCACGCGCAGCAGACCGCCGCGCTGCTGACCGGCCTGGAGGAGGTCGTGCTGCGCGAGCAGCCCGGCCTGGTGATCGTCTACGGCGACGTGAACTCCACGCTGGCCGCGATCCTGGTCTGCGCCAAGCTCGGCGTGCCGACCGCGCACGTGGAGGCGGGCCTGCGCTCCTTCGACCGGGGCATGCCGGAGGAGGTCAACCGCATCGTCGTGGACGCGCTGGCCGACATCCTGTTCTGCACCTCGCCGGACGCGCTCTCCCACCTGGCGCACGAGGGCGTGCCCGCCGGCAAGGCGCACCTGGTCGGCAACCCGATGATCGACAGCCTTTTCTCGGCGCTGCCGAAGCTGGACCCCGCCCCCGTCCAGGAACGGCTCGGACTCTCCGGCCGGTACGCGGTGGGAACGTTGCACCGCCCCGCGAACGTGGACGATCCCGCCTCTGCCAAGGAGCTGGTGGACGCCGTGCTCGGGGTGGCCGAGCAGCTGCCGGTGGTCGTGCCGCTGCACCCGCGCGGCCGGCAGCGCCTGGCCGAGGCCGGCCTGGTGGACGGACCCAACCTGAAGATCGTCGAGCCGCTCGGCTACGTGGAGTTCCTGTCCCTGGTCCGGGGGGCGGCGCTGGTGCTGACCGACTCCGGCGGCGTGCAGGAGGAGACGACCATGCTGGGCGTGCCCTGCCTGACGATCCGGCCGAACACCGAGCGGCCGATCACCGTCACCCACGGGACCAACCGGCTGGTGACCCCGGCGCAGCTGCCGGCCGCCGCCGCGGTGGCGCTGGCCGAGGGCGCCGCGACGCCGAGCGAGGAGCTGCCGCCGCTCTGGGACGGCAAGTCCGGCCTGCGGATCGCGCGCGTGGTCGCAGCGTGGTTGCGCGGTGAGAACCTTTCTCCGGCCGCCAGGGGAACAGTGGGCTAAGTCGTACAAAACCCCCAAATGACCACGGCTTCGGCCGTAGCATGACTGATCCGGACGACCAAGCAAGGGCTGAGGCATGGCTGAGAGCGACGAGACCTTCGACGAGCCGCGGTTCCAGCGGCTGGGGCCGGTGAACTGGCTGCCCGAGGAGCGCAAGGTCGTCGAGCGCTACGAGCAGCGCATCCGCGAGCTGGAGAAGAAGCTGGCGACTCAGGAGGCGCGCGCCGAGTACGCCATCTGGAAGCTCAAGGCCACCCAGACCCAGCGGCCGTTCCGGGTCGCCCAGGCCCTCACGGGAGCCGCCAAGCCCGCCAAGTTCGTACGGCTCCCGCGGGACCTGTCCAAGGCCATGAAGGGGCGCAAGAGCCCGAAGGCGCCCATCTCGGTGGTGGAGGCGGCGGCGCAGGCCGAGCTGAAGGGCCCCGAGGTCAGGATCCCCACCCTGCAGTGGCCGGAAGGCGTGATGAACCGCCCGGACCTCAAGGTGGCGGTGATCCTGGACGACTTCTCCCGGATGGCCTTCCGGTACGAGTGGAACCAGATCGAGTTCGGGCTCACCGACTGGCCGGAGATCTTCGCGGAGGAGCGGCCCGACCTGCTGTTCTGCGAGTCGGCGTGGCACGGCAACCAGGGCCGCTGGCGTTACCAGATGACCGGGACGAACGCCCCGAAGCAGGAGCTCCGGGATCTGCTCGCCTGGTGCAAGCGGGAGGGCATCCCCTCGGTCTTCTGGAACAAGGAGGACCCGCCGAACTTCGACTTCTTCATCGACACCGCGAAGCTGTTCGACCACGTGTACACGTGTGACGGCGACATGATCCCCAAATATCGCGAAATATTGGGACATGATCGGGTGGATGTGTTGCAGTTCGCGGCCCAGCCCCGGATTCACAATCCGATCCAGACCAAGCAGGGCCGCATGTACGACATCGTCTTCGGCGGCATGTATTTCCGCGACAAACACCCCGAACGCCGCGAGCAGATGGAGACGATTCTCGCGCCGGCCCGCGAGCTCGGGCTGCACATTTTCGCCCGCAATGGCACGGTCGCCGACAAGTACGCCTGGCCGGAGGAGTACCGGCCGCACATCGTGGGCGAATTGCCGTACGAGCAGATGCTGGCCGCGTACAAGATGTACAAGGTCTTCCTGAACGTGAACTCGGTGATCGACTCACCGACCATGTGCGCGCGGCGGGTGTTCGAGCTGTCGGCCTCCGCCACGACCGTGCTGTCGGGGTGGTCCCGAGCGATCGAGGAGACGTTCGGCGAGCTCATCCCGGTGGCGCACTCGCAGGAGGAGGCGTACAACCGGGCGCTGTACCTGATCAACAGTCCGGAGCTGCGGGCCCGGCAGGGTCACCTGGCCATGCGTGAGGTGTTCGACAAGCACCTGTTCTCGCACCGGGTCGACCAGATCCTGCGGGCGCTCGGGCGTCCGGTCGCGCCGCGGTCGTACTCGATCTCGGTGGTGCTGCCCACCAACCGGGCCGGGCAGCTGGAGCACGCGATCAGCCAGGTCGCCCGGCAGCGGCACCGCAACCTCGAACTCGTGCTGGTGCTGCACGGCCTGTCCGAGGACCCGGGCGTGGTCAGGGACAAGGCGCTGGCCGCCGGCATCCCGGCCGTGAAGGTGCTCACCGCGCCCCCGGCCTTCACGCTCGGCGAGGTGCTCAACCACGGCATCGCGCACGCCGAGGGCGAGCTCATCGCCAAGATGGACGACGACAACCTGTACGGCGAGCACTACCTCTCCGACCTGGTCCGCTCGTTCGACTACTCCGAGGCGGAGATGGTCGGCAAGGGCGCGCACTACACGTACTTCCCGGACACGAACACGACGGTCTACCGGCTGCCCGGCCTGGAGCACCGCTACGCCCACCTGGTGCAGGGCGCCACCATCCTGGCCAAGGCCGACCTGCTCCGCTCGATCCCGTTCGAACCGGTCAACGCGGGCGAGGACACCCGGCTGGTCCGGCGGCTGAAGGAGGACGGCATCCGCATCTACTCGGCGGACCGGTTCAACTTCGTCTACATGCGCGGCTCGGACGCCACGGCGCACACCTGGCAGGCGGCCGACTACAAGCTGACCCGCAACGCGCAGTTCAGCTTCGTCGGCCACCCCGAACAGCACGTGATGATCTAAACCATCACGCGGCGGAGGCCGGCCAGCGCGAGATCGGTCTGCCGGACGACGTCCGCCTGCTTCACGGTGGCGCCGACCACCAGCAGGCTCATCACGACGCCCCGGTAGCGCACGACGACCGAGCCGATGGTCGTGTGCCGCCCGCCGCCCGCCGCGGCCGTGAGGAAGCCCTGGGCGTCCTGGCCCCAGCCGGGCGCCGTGACGGGCGCCGTGACGGGCGTTGTCACGTACGCGATCCGCTCGCGGCCCACGGTGGCCGTGTAGCGCGCGCAGGCGGCCGGGGGCGGCCCGGGGAACCAGTCGGCCGCCACGACCGCCTGGGTGACCGTACGGGCCGGGCCCGAGGCGGTCGCCGAGGGAGTGGCGAAGGAGACGACCGCTCCGGGGGCGCCGGCCACCGCGCGGGCGTCCAGCTGGCCGGAGGAGCGGCACTCGGGTTTGTCCAGCCTGGCCGCGCCCAACGCCTGGAGGCCGGCCCTGGTGGCGTGCAGCTGCCCGTAGGCGCCCGCTTCGGGGCCGTACACCCGGCGCATGCCGTCGACGTGGGTGAGCAGCAGTTCGGTCAGGCCCCCGGCGCCCCGGCTTTCCGCCTGCGGGGCCGGTGACGAAACCGGCGGCGGAGAACAGCCCAGAACAACGCACATCCATACGCCCGCTAATACGACATCGCGTATTTTCCGCATTTACGGAACCCCTCGAATTCGGCGACGCCGAACAGAGTATTCCGCCCGGCCGACAGTTACGCCGGCAATCGGGAATGCCCAGCCAGGTGCGGGGTCAGGGGCGCGCTCTCCGGTTGAATGCCCACGACATGTCCGGCTCCACGGCCCAGCGCGTGAGTTTTCGCACGAATGGCGTGCAGAGTACGGCGGTGAGTCCCACCGCGACCACGAGCATCAGCGCCACTCCGAGCGGATTGACCAGATAATCGTGGAATCGTTCGATGACTTTCACCGCGAATCCGTGCAGCAGATACGCGTAGATCGTGACCGCGCCCAGAGCCGTGAACCAGGTCCGCCGCGAGGTGGTCACCGCCAGGAACGCGGCCACCAGGAGCGCCCCCACCACGAGCAGGGCCAGCCGGATGGCACTCCCGGTCAGGTCGTCCACGCCGATCTGGCCGTTGGCGTGCCGCCACCGGATCCACTCGGTCTTGACCCCCCGGTGCACGGCGAACGCGACGCCCAGCCCCACGACCAGCACCACCGCCCCCGTGATCCTGACCCACCTCCGCTTGAGCAGCTGGAAGTGCTCCGGCTTGAGCATCAGGCCGAGGACGTAGAACGGCAGCAGGCCCATCGTCCGGTTCATCGACAGCTCGTCCGGCAGCGGGTTCATGCCGGACAGCAGGGAGATCCCCACCGCCACCGCCAGCGGCCACCGCACCTGGAACCAGAGCGGGGTCGACAGCCGCCACAGGAACAGCGACATGAGGAACCACGTCAGGAAGTACGGGTCGAGGAGGGTGATCTCCAGCTTGCCGTACAGGAAGTAGCGGGGCAGGGAGTAGGCCAGCTCGAAGATCACGTACGGGACGGCGAGGCTGGTGATCAGCTTGCGGGCGCGCAGGGCCCGGAAATTTCGTGACAGGTAGCCGCTGATGACGATGAAGAGCGGCATGTGGAACAGGTACACGAAGAAGTACAGGGCGTGCGCGGCCTGCACGTCCCGCAGGTCCTCGATCAGGTGCCCGGCCACCACCATCACGATGGCCAGGAACTTGGCGTTGTCCAGGAACGGATCGCGCTCCTTCGCCGCCGGGGCGGGCGGGGCCGGTGCGGGAGCGGTCGGGGTCGCGGGCGCTTCGGGGCGGGCGGAAGACGGCGCTGTCACGCGCCGGAGGCTAACGGCCGCTTCCTAGCCCACGGCCAACACCACCCGAACATCCGCCGAACTCATCCCGACAACCGACCCCACGCCAAACCCACCACGCCAACCATGGGCCGGAGGGCGCGGCGACGCGGCACGCCGAAGACGACGCTCGTGCGCCGGTGGGTGTCAGACCGTTCCAAGGCCCCACCCGTCGAGGGGATGGACCGACCTTCTTGGCGCCGACGCGGCGAGACGCGTCACCTGCGTGAACGACGCCGGATAACGGCGAGATCCCGGCGCCTGGCCCGGAATGGTCGGCGTGCTCAACCGTTCCAATGCCGACCTATATATAAGGACGCCGATTCAGACGGTCAGGCCGGTGGCTTCGGCGCTGGCGGCCCACAGGGCCTCGGCGCGGGCCGGGTCGCTCATCGCGGAGGTGAGCCGCTGAGGCTCGTTCTTCTTGAAGTAGCGACCGGGATGGTCGAGCCCGTCCTGGGAGGTGGCGAGGTGGACCAGGCGGCCCGCCCCGGCCTCGGGGGGTTCGGCCATGCCGGGCAGCGTGAGCAGGCGCATCATGAAGGTTCCCGCGGCGAATCCGGTGCGGATGACGCCCGGGTGGAAGCAGGTGGCGGGGGTGCCACGCTGGGCGAGCCCCACGGTGAACAGGATGTTCGCCTGCTTCGAATCCCCATACTGCAACCAACCATTCCATTTCCTCCCATTTCGGGATAAATCCGAAATGTCGAGCTTCGCGGTGTACGCGGCGCGGGAGGCCGTGGTCACCACGCGGGTCACCCGGTCCAGGAGCAGGTTGGTCAGCAGGAACGGCGACAGGTGGTTCACCTGGATCATGAGCTCGTGGCCGTCCGAGGTCGTCTCGCGGCGCGGAGTCATGACCCCCGCGTTGTTGGCGAGCACATCGATCCGGTCGTACTGCTCGCGGATCTCGTCGGCGGCCTGCCGTACCGAGGCGAACGAGCCGTAGTCCGTAATAACGATCTTGGGGTGACTGTCCGAAACCGCCGCCGCACGCTCGGCGACCGAAGTCAGCCGTTCGCGGTCGCGGCCCACGAGGACAAGTTGGTGTCCCATTTTGGCCAGATCAAGGGCGGCAGCTGCGCCGATTCCCGCGCTTGCCCCGGTAATCACAGTAATCATCAGTTCCTCCACTGCGCCAGAACAGTATCGGTGCTAGTCTCCTGTGCGATCTTCCGGAGGTGCATTTCCCCCCAAATGCGGCGCGAGCCTCCACGCACTGCAGGAGTGGCCATGGGTTCAAGAAACCGGTCGATTCGGTTCAAGATCTTTTTGTTGCTGCTCTTACCTCTGCTGACTCTGAGTGCTTTGTGGGGATTTGTCCTCAATCTGACCGTCGGCGACGGCCTCGCGCTTCTGCGGGCCAACGCGCTGTACGAGACGATCGGGGTCACCTCCACAGACCTCGGGCTGCGGATCCAGGAAGAGCGGGCACTCTCCGCCGACGTGCTCAGCAACGGGCAGACGGGCTCGGCGGAGCTCAGCGCCATGCAGGCCAAGACGACCGTCGCCGTGGACGCCTTCAACAAGGCCGCCCGCGATCAGAAGACGCGCGACTCAATGAGCGAGGAACTCCACGCGCCCCTCGACAGCCTCCTCACCGAGTTGGAGGCCCTGCCGCGCATCCGTGACTCGATCGCCCTGGGCAACACCACGCGACTGGACGCGATCAAGGCGTACAACGCGATCATGGACGAGCTGTTCCGGGTCTACGACCGGATGGTCTCCGTCCCCGATCTGGGCATCTTCCAGCAGGCCAACGCCATGCAGGCGATGGGCAACGCGCACGAGATGATCGCCAGAGAGGACGGCCTGATCCGCGGCGCGCTGGCCAGAGGCAAGCTGACCGCCGAGGAGCACAACAGCTTCAGCGAGTGGGTCGCCACCCGGCAGTTCCTCTACGCGAAGAACCTGCCGGTGCTCGAGGGCGGCCACCGCGCGCCGTACGAGGCGGTGCTCAGCTCCGACCTGTTCACCCAGTTCCAGGTGCTGGAAGGGCAGATCGTCAACCAGGTGCGGTCCGGCGGGCCGCTGCCGGCCGAGGCCGCCAAGTGGAAGTCCACGGTGGACAGCCTCATCGTCCGGCTGGACGACGCCCGGATCCGGTCCTCGGCCGCGCTCACCGAGAGCGCCACCGCGGTGGCCACCGGGATCATGGCCAGGATCGCCGTCGCCGGCGGCGTCGGCCTCATCGCCGTGGTGGCCACGATCATCTTCTCGGTCCGCTTCGGCCGCCGCCTGGTGCGCGACCTCGCCGGGCTCCGCCACGCCGCCCTGGAACTCGCCGACGTACGGCTCCCGCGCGTCGTGGACCGCCTCAAGCGCGGCGAGGACGTCGACATCGAGACGGAGGCCCCGCCGATCGTGGCGGGCGGCTCCACCGAGGTCGAGGACGTGGCGAACGCGTTCAGCTCGGTGCAGCGCACCGCGGTCGAGGCCGCCGTCGGCCAGGCCAACCTGCGCCGCGGCGTCAACCACGTCTTCCTCAACCTGGCCCGCCGCAAGCAGAGCCTGCTCCACCGCCAGCTCACCCTGCTCGACTCCATGCAGCGCAGGGCCGCCGAGCCGGAGGTGCTGGAGGACCTGTTCCGCCTGGACCACCTCACCACCCGCATGCGCCGCCACGCCGAGGGCCTGATCATCCTCTCGGGGGCGGCCCCGGGCCGGTCCTGGCGCAAGCCGGTGCCGATCATCGACGTGGTCCGGGCCGCCGTCGCCGAGGTGGAGGACTTCACCCGGGTGACCGTGCTGCCGATGCCGGAGTCCGCGGTGGCCGGCGCCTCGGTGGCCGACCTGATCCACCTGGTGGCCGAGCTGATCGAGAACGCCACCGTCTTCTCGCCGCCGCAGACCAAGGTGCAGGTGCGCGCCGAGATGGTCGCCAACGGGCTGGTGCTGGAGGTGGAGGACCGCGGCCTGGGCCTGTCCCCCGAGGAGTACCAGGCGATCAACGAGAAGCTGGCCGTGCCGCCGGAGTTCGACCTGGCCGACTCCGACCGCCTCGGCCTGTTCGTCGTCGGCCAGCTCGCCGCCCGGTACGGCATCGGCGTCGTCCTGCGCTCCTCCCCGTACGGCGGCACCACGGCCATCGTGCTGGTCCCCCGGTCCCTGGTGGCCGAGGACGGCTCGCCCGCCGCGATCCCGCCGGCGCCCGCGCAGGCTTCCAGAGGAGCGCACGCCGCGCCGAAGGTGACCGCGGTGACCACCGTCCAGGCCACGGTCATGCCGCCGACCGGCGAGGTGCCGGACGTGGACGACCCGGAGCGCGCAGGACCGGACACCTCGCCGTTCTTCACGCCCGCAGCGCTGCGGACGGAGCCGGTGCCGCCGGCGCCCCGGAGCGACACGACCCTGTCGATGGTGCCCCAGGCCGCGCAGTCCAACGGCGCACCCCCCGCGCTGCCGTCCCGGCGGCGTTCCCGCCCGCAGGATCCGGCCCAGGGCGCGCCCTCAACCGCGCCCTCGGGCCCGACGGGCCCGTCCGGGCCCTCCACCCAGAAACCCGGCTCGTCGGTCGCCAGCGGCACCCACGCGGGCCTCCCCCGCCGGGTCCGCCAGTCGCACATCGCTCCCCAGCTGAAGTCCACCGAGCCGGAGCACGCGCAGCCGCTGTCCGCGCCCACGTCCCCGGAGCGTACGCCGGAGGAGGCACGGGCCATGTTCTCCGCCTTCCAGCAGGGAGCGCGGAGGGGCCGTGAGGATGCAGACTACGCAGAGACAAATAATGGCGAGAAGGGTGAGGAATGACCGGGAAAGTGACTGCATCCGGCGAGCTGAACTGGTTGCTGGACGACCTGATCAGCCGAGTCGGCGCCGTCCGCCAAGCGGTGATCCTGTCCACCGACGGTCTGGTCGTCGGGGCCTCCCAAGGGCTCACCCGCGAGGATGCCGAGCACCTGTCCGCCGTGGCCGCCGGTTTCCAGAGCCTGGCCAGGGGCGCGGGACGACATTTCGCGGGTGGCGAGGTGCGCCAGACCATCGTCGAGATGGAAGCCGCCTTCCTTTTTGTCACGGCGGCCGGGCAGGGCACCTGCCTGGCCGTGCTGGCCGCCTCTGACGCCGACGTGGGCCACATCGCGTACGAGATGGCCATGCTCGTCAAGCGGGTCGGGCAGCACATATCCACCAATCCCCGGCGTTCACCGTGACGCCGCCGGAGTGGCTGGACGACGAGGCCGGGCCGATCGTCCGCCCCTACGCCCTGACCCGCGGGCGGGCCCATTCCTCGGCCGACGACATGGACCTGATCGCCATGGTGACGGCCGTAGGGAAGACGCCTCGGGACCCCACGGACATCGGTCCCGAGCAGTGGCGCATCCTGGACATCACCGCCAGGGCCACCTCGGTCGTGGACATCGCGTCCGAGCTGGATCTCGCCCTCGGCGTCGTCCGCGTCCTCCTCGGTGACCTACAGGACCAAGGCCTGATCCGGGTACGGCCCCCCGCCCAGGTCGCGCCGCTGCCCAGCGAGCGCATTCTCAAGGAAGTGATCAATGGCCTTCGCGCCCTCTGACGAGCCGGTCGCACTCAAGATCCTCGTCGCCGGCGGCTTCGGCGTCGGCAAGACCACACTGGTCGGAGCCATCAGCGAGATCAGGCCGCTGCGCACCGAAGAGGTGCTCTCCGACCGCAGCGTCGGCGTGGACGACGTGGGTGGCGTGGAGACCAAGACGACGACCACCGTCGCCATGGACTTCGGCCGCATCACCATTCGCGAGGGCCTGGTCGTCTACCTGTTCGGCACGCCCGGCCAGGAACGTTTCTGGTTCATGTGGGACGAGCTCTCCTACGGCGCCCTGGGCGCGGTCGTCATCGCCGACACCCGCCGCCTGACCGACTGCTTCCCCTCGATCGACTACTTCGAGCAGCGCGGCACCCCGTTCATCGTCGCGGTCAACTGCTTCGACGGGGCCGAGCGGTACGAGCCGGACGACGTCCGCATCGCCCTCGACCTGGACCCGGAGGTCCCGGTCCTGCTCTGCGACGTACGCCGCCGGGCCTCGGCCAAGGTCGTGCTCGTCACCCTGGTGGAACACGCCCTGAAGACGCTGACCGCCAGCCAGCGGTGATCGCCGTGAGCGGTCGTCTCCCGCTCACGGCGTCAGCCGCCGATGCCGGACAGGTCCATCTGGCGGGTGAGCGCCCAGCGTTCGTGGTCCCGCCAGGAATCGCCGATCTTGATGAATCCGGGCGAGAAGCCTTCCTTCCGGAAACCCAGCCGCCTGATCAATTTCAGTGACGCGGCATTCGCCGGTTGAATATCGGCCTCGACCCGGTTGAGGTCCAGGCGTTCGAAAGCGTGACGGGCCGCGAGGGCCACACTCGCCGACATATAGCCCCGCCCCGCGTACGGCAGGAATACGGCGTATCCGAGGCTGGCCCGCTGATAGGGGCCGCGCACTATTTCGTTGATGTTCACCATGCCGAGCAGGTCCCCGTCCCCGGCCCGGCAGGCGACCATGCCGACCATCGTGACCTGGTCACACTTGGCCAGATAATCGGCGAAGCCGCTCGGCGAGAGGGGCAGTCCCACCCATGGACGGTGGAGTTCGACGCTGAGGTTGGCCAGTTCGAGAAATCGTTTCTCGTCCGCCGCCGTGATCGTTCGGATCATGACCCGGGACGCCAGCACTTGATCGACACTCACGTTCAGCAGTTTAGGTGAGGGGCCGCCCGGCCGCTCCGCCATATCAACCCACCCAGAATCATCAAATATCGAGATATTTGCGAACTGGGCGGCCCTGGTCAGAGCGGAGTGTCGCTGGGACACTCGGCATAGGTGAGATTCACGGTTCCCGAGGTTCGCCGGATACTTCGGGGGTTCCCGGATTCGGGAGTTCGCATGCTGAAGGGCATCCCTCAGCCTCGGCGCGCCGACCTGACCGCGCGTGCGCTGGCGTTTCAGAATCCGCGGCTGCCGATCCCGTTACGGGTGGTGTCGCGGCTGCCGTTCGCGCGCGTGCTCTGGCCGCTGGACGCGGCGGCGCTGAAGGCGAAGGCGCGGCGGCGGACCCGGCTGCGGGACTTCGGCGGGCTCGCGCCGCTGGACGAGCCGCTGGGGCTGCTCTGCCGCGCGCTCGAGGAAGACGCCCAGATGCACGCGCTGGGGCGCTGGAACGTCCATTCGGCGCTGCTGTCGGCGCTCAGCCACCGGCTGCGGCTGGAGGACCTGGCCCGGCGCCGGCCGCACGTGTTCGAGCGCCCGGTGCCGCCGCCGACCGTGATCGCCGGGCTGCCGGGCAGCGGGGCCACGTTCCTCCAGCGGCTGCTGGCCCGCGATCCCGCGACGCGCTGGATCCCGTTCTGGGAGAGCGTGAACCCGCTCCCCCCGGCGACGCCGGTGCCGGCTCCCGATCCCCGCGTCAAGGCGGGCGCCCGGATGCTCTCGTTCCTCCAGTGGAGCTGCCCGGAGACGATCAAGATGTTCGAGCTGGAGAACGAGTCCGCCTGCGAGGAGACGATGCCGCTGGCGATGGGCTTCGCCGCCACGTTCCTGGAGATGTGCCCGCTCCCCGGCTACCTCCCCTGGCACGCCGCGACCGACCACACCGCCGGCTACGCGTACCTGCGCCGCACCCTTCAGGCCATGCAGTGGGGACGCCCGGAGGGCGAACGCTGGCTCCTGCGGTCCTCGCAGCACCTGGCCCAGTTCGGCCCGCTCACCGCGGCCTTCCCCGACGGCACGGTCGTGCAGACCCACCGCGACCCCGTCGGCAGCGTCCTGGCCCTGTCCGCGATGTTGTCGTACGCCTTCCGCCAGAACTTCCGCCACCCCAACCCGCACCTGATCGGCCACTACGTCACCGAGCAGACCGAACGCCTGCTCCGCGCCGCCATCCGGGACCGTTCCCCCGTCGACCGCCGCTTCGTGGACGTGCACTTCGCCCAGCTCAACGCCGACCCCATGGGCACCGTACGGCGGATCTACGCCGCCGCAGGCGCCGAGCTGAGCGAGGAGACCGAACGCCTGATGACCGTCTGGTACCCGCGCCACCGCAGGGGACGCCACGGCGTGCACTCCTATGAGCCGGCCGACTTCGGGCTCAGCGTGCCCGCCCTCCGGGAACGTTTCACCTTCTACTACGACCACTTCGCGGTCCCCCGCGAGGGGCACTGACCCTCGCGCGGTCAGAGCGCGGTCAGAGCGCGGTCAGAGCGCGCGCAGGCCGGTGATCACCTCGCGGAGGATGCTCTCGGACGGGGGCGGGGCCGGGGACTGGTCGGCGCCGGGCACGTAGCCGCCGCCGGCCGGAGGCCGTACCAGGATGAGGCCGTGGTCGAGGAGGTCGCCGAGCAGGACGCGGACCACGCCGAGCGGGAGGTCGGCCTCGGAGGCGACCTCGGCCACCTGGCGGGAGCGCGGGATGAGCTCCAGCAGGCGGCGGTGCTCGCGGCCCAGGTCGGCGTTGGCCGGGATGAGGGCGCCGGTCGCGGCCACCACGGACAGCAGGTCCAGCGGGGCCGAGGTCGCGGCCCGGCCGCGGGTCAGCGCGTACGAGCGGACCACGGGGCCGTCGTCGACCCATTCCTCGTAGTGACTCATGCGCCTGCCCCTTCCAGGACGGCCTCGGGGGCCAGCACGGCTGCGGGGATGAGCACGATGGCGGTGGTCCCGCCGAACGGCGACGGGCGCAGTTCGACCTTGACGCCGTGGCGGGTGGCCAGGCGGCCGACCACGACGAGGCCCAGCCGGTCGGTGTCGGCCAGGTTGAACTCGGGCGGGCTGGCCAGGCGCCGGTTGATGGCCTCGATGTCGGCGGCGGGCAGGCCCAGGCCGCGGTCCTCCACCTCGACGGCGAAGCCCTTGGCCACGGCCTCGCCCCGGACCGACACCTCGGTGTGCGGCGGCGAGTACGTGGTGGCGTTCTCCAGCAGCTCGGCGAACAGGTGGATGAGGTCGGTGACCGCCGACCCGTTCAGCGCCACCTCGGGCATCGGGTAGACCCGGACGCGCGGGTAGTCCTCGACCTCGGCGACCGCGCCCTGCAGCGTCTCGGCCACCGGCACGGGATTGCGGTGGGTACGGCCCGGCGTGCCCCCCGACAGCACGATCAGGCCTTCGGCGTGCCGCCGCATCCGAGTGGTGAGATGGTCCAACCGGAACAGATCCTCCAGCGCGGCGGAGTCCTCGGTCTGCCGCTGCATCGCGTCGAGCAGTTTGAGCTGGCGCTGCAGGAGCCCCTGGCTGCGGCGGGCGAGGTTGCGCAGGGCCTGGCCGACGCTCTCCCGCAGCCGCGCCTGGTCGACCGCGGCGTCCACGGCCGTGTGCTGCACCGCGCTGAAAGCGTACGCCACGTCGCGGACCTCGGCGGTGGTGCCCGGGGGTTCCAGTTCGGGGGCCTCGGTGGCCACGTCCACCTTCTCGCCGCGGCGGAGGCGTTCCACGACGCGCGGGAGCCGTACCTCGGCGAGTTCCTGGGCGGCGGAGCGGAGGCCGCCCAGCTCGCGGGAGATCGCCCCGGCGGCCCGCCAGGAGACGAACAGGGACAGGATGACCGCGACGAGGCCCAGGACGCCGGCCACGCCGGCCCGGACGAACGTGCCGATGGCCGCCGGCTCGCCGCGGAAGGCCAGGGCCTCGCCGCCGACGTCGATCGCCGCCCGGAACGCCTTGTCCACGTCCTGCGCGACCTGCCGCCAGGCGGCGTGGGTGAGGTCGGGGCCGATGGCTCCGCCGACGATCCGCGACTCCATGCGCTGGAACTGCCGGTACGCGTCCGAGACGAGCAGCTTCTCGAAGGGGGCGCGCAGGTCGGGCTCCAGCTCCAGCATGCCCTGCTCGAACAGGAACTCCCGCTTGGCCGCGAGCTGCGTGAAGGCCCGCCGCTCGGACTCCTCCCAGCGGCTGTTGACCAGCAGCAGCCCGGAGGCGAGCGCGATCTCCCTGGTCATGTGGTCCTCGGCCAGGCCGATCGAGGTCAGGCTGCGGGACTGCTGGTAGAGCTCGACGTTGTTGCTCAGGGTCATGCTGTTGATCAGCGCGATCATGGCCGTGGGCAGCCAGGAGTAGCGCTGGCCCAGGGTGACCAGGTCGATGCGGCGGGCGTCCACGTCCTGGCGGAGGTCGTCCAGCTCGTCCGCGGCGGCCATCACGTCGCTGTACCTGGCCTTCATCGGCGCGGACATCGCGTTCTGGGCGTCGTCCGCGCCGGAGCGGCTGCGCAGCTCCTGGCGGTCGTCGTCGGCGATCCTGCGCTGGTCGGCCAGGAGGCTCCGGGCCTCGGCGGAGCCGGTGGCCAGGTACTCGGCGGAGAGCAGGTGCTCCCGCTGGACCGAGCGGGCCAGCTTGTCGGCGGGCACCCCGATCGCCTGATACAGGGTGGAGATGTCCAGGAGCTTCAGAGACTCACTGGTGGTGATCGTCGCGGCGAATCCCCAGAGCGCCACCAGCGATACCAGTGGGATGACCAGCAACGTAGAAATCTTGAAGCGGACTGACCTGCTTGCTGTCATGGCACCCTCAATGGCCGTACGTAGCCGATGAGAGTAGCAGTTTGCTGCGTGCTATTTGGATCTAGTTAAAGACATGTTACGAGACATGTTATGAAATGCCGGACTGGGCAGCTTAGGGAGGATGTGTGCCCAGCTCAGGTGGACCAGGCGGGCCGCGAGCACGGCCAGCACGGCCACCTCGACGCCCAGCAGGGCGCGCTCCACCAGCCCCATCATGACGCCGTCGCCCGGCAGCGCCACGTAGGTCAGCGCGGCCACCCCGAGGCCCGCGGCCAGGGTCAGCCACTCCACCGGCCGGGCCACCACCCGCCACCGCTCGTCGTCGGCGAACCGGCCGACCAGTTGCGCGGTCGCGGCCGGCAGCGTGGTGAAGGCCAGCACCTGCCAGACCATCTCCGGCAGGAACGGCGCGGCGGCCATCGCCGTCGCCCAGGCCAGGATCAGACGCTCCGGCCAGCCGCCCACCGGAGCCTTGCCGGCCCGCATCCCGGCCCACAGCGCCAGGGCCGCCAGCCCGAGGGCGGCCAGCGCCAGGCGGGTGCTCCCACCGTGGGCGAGCGCCGCGCTGATGGTCGTGTTCACCGGATCGACCTGGTCCGGGACGAGCGCGGCCAGCGCGACGACCACGCCCGCGCAGGCGACCAGGGGAGCAAACCTCTTGACCATGCAAAAAGCGTGCCGCGAAACGCCTGCCGCAACCATCCGGCTAAGTACCGATATACCCCTGATGCCCACCCCCGAGGCGGCATCAGGGTTCCCTCAGGGTCCGCGGTGGGGTTTGCCTCACCCCACCGCGGTCATCCCAGGTCAGCCGGTCGCCGCGTGGTAACGGTCACGCAGCCCGGGGGTGGGTTCCCCCTCGTATCCGACCGTCTCCCCGGCCGCCCACTCGGGCGGTTCGGGGGTGCCCGCCAGCAGCCAGGCCGCCTGCCGGGCCGCGCCGTCGGCCACGTACTCGCCGGGCGGGGGCACCCGCACCGAGCAGCCGAAGACGCTCGGCGCGATCTGCCGCACCGCCGCGGAGCGGGCTCCGCCGCCGATCAGCAGGATGCGGTTCGGCGTGATGCCGAGCGCGTCCAGGGCGTCGCCCAGGCCGCACAGCATGCCCTCCACGGCCGCCCGCGCCAGATGCGCGGGCGTCGCGTTGGCCAGCCGCAGCCCGTGCACCGACCCGGTCGCGTCCGGCCGGTTCGGCGTGCGCTCCCCTTCCAGGTACGGCACCAGCACCAGCCCGTCCGCGCCCGCCGGAGCCGACAGGGCCAGCTCGCTGAACTCGTCCGTACCCACGCCCAGGATCCTGGCCGTGGCGTCGAGCACCCGGGCCGCGTTCAGCGTGCACACCAGCGGCAGGTACCTGCCGGTGGCGTCGGCGAACCCGGCGACCGCCCCGGAGGGGTCGTTCGCGGGGCGGTCCGCGACGGCGAAAGCCGTACCGGACGTGCCGATGGAGACCACCACGTCGCCGGGGCGCGCGCCGACGCCGAGCGCGGCGGCCATGTTGTCGCCGGTGCCGGGCGCCAGCAGCGCCCCGCCGGGGATCTGGCCGGCCTGCTCCGCCGGGCCGAGCACCCGCGGCAGCGCCGGGTTCGACCCCAGCGCCAGCGCCAGCAGATCAGTCCGGTATGTCCCCGTAGCCGGAGACCAGTACCCGGTGCCGGAGGCGTCCCCGCGATCGGTGGTGATCGTCTCGGGGCTGCCGGCCAGCTTCCAGGTCAGCCAGTCGTGCGGCAGGCAGACCCTGGCCACCCGCTTGGCGTTCTCCGGCTCGTGCTCGGCCAGCCAGCGCAGCTTGGTCACCGTGAACGAGGCGACCGGCACGCTGCCCACCGCCTCCGACCACTTCTCCGGACCGCCCAGCTCGTCGACCAGGTCCTGGGCCGCCCGCGCGGAACGGGTGTCGTTCCAGAGCAGGGCGGGCCGCACGACCTCGCCGCCGGAGTCCAGGACGACCATGCCGTGCTGCTGCCCGGCGACCGAGACGGCGGCCACGTCCCCGAGGCCGCCCGCCTGGTCGATCGCCTGCTGAAGAGCCTGCCACCAGTGATCGGGGTGCACCTCGGTGCCGTCGGGATGGGACGCGCGGCCCTCGCGCACGAGTGCGCCGGTGGCCGCCTCCCTGATCACTACCTTGCAGCTCTGGGTCGAGGAGTCGACCCCCGCGACCAGCGTCATCGAACGCCCATGAGGTGCTCGAGGGCCAGCTGGTTGAGGCGGGTGAAGTGGAAGCCGCGCTTGGCCAGCTCCTCCGGGTCGCTCTGCTCGGCCAGCAGCTGGTCGAGGCTCTCGCCCTCGCCCAGGGTGGGCAGCGACAGGTCCGGGACCAGGCTGGCCGCGCGGGCCTCCTGCACCTCGGGGTCGGCGTGGAACTTGGCCACCTTGTCCTTGAGGATCAGGTACGTCCGCATGTTGGCGGCGGCCGACACCCAGACGTCCTCGGAGTCCTCGGTGCGCAGCGGCTTGTAGTCGAAGTGGCGGGGGCCGTCGTAGCCGCCGTTCTCCAGCAGGTCGACCAGGAAGAACGCGTTCTTCACGTCGCCGTGGCCGAAGACCAGGTCCTGGTCGTACTTGATGCCGTTCTGGCCGTTGAGGTCGATGTGGAAGAGCTTGCCGTGCCAGAGCGCCTGGGCGATGCCGTGCGCGAAGTTCATGCCGGCCATCTGCTCGTGCCCGACCTCGGGGTTGAGGCCGACCATCTCCGGGTGCTCCAGCTCGCCGATCAGCGCGAGGGCGTGGCCGATCGTCGGCAGCAGGATGTCACCGCGGGGCTCGTTCGGCTTGGGCTCCAGGGCGAACCTGATGTCGTAGCCCTTGTCGATGACGTACTGGCAGAGGATGTCCATCGCTTCCTTGTAGCGGGCCAGGGCCGCCTGGACGTCCTTGGCCGCCTCGGACTCCGCGCCCTCCCGGCCACCCCAGCACACGTACGTCTTGGCGCCGAGCTCGGCGGCCAGGTCGATGTTGCGGATGACCTTGCGGATCGCGTACCGCCGGACCTCGCGGTCGTTGCTGGTGAAACCGCCGTCCTTGAACACCGGGTGGGTGAACAGGTTGGTGGTGGCCATCGGGACCTTCAGGCCGGTCTCGGCGAGCGCCTTCTTGAAGCTCTCGATCGCGGTGGCCCGGTCGGACTCCACCGCGAGCAGGTCGTCGTCATGGAAGGTCACGCCGTAAGCGCCCAGCTCAGCGAGCCGGTGCACACTCTCCACCGGGTCGAGCGCGGCGCGGGTCGCGTCGCCGAAGGGGTCCCGAGCCTGCCAGCCGACCGTCCACAGCCCGAACGTGAAACGGTCCTCGGGAGTGGGGGTGTACATTGGCGCCTCCAATTAGTCTACGTTGTGGACTAAATATCGGTGGTGAGTCGGCGCGGGTCAAGTACTCGTGTCTAGGATTTCACTGATCAGTTTTCTGACAGGTGCGCGGAGGTGTGGATGACCCAGGCCGTACGGCACGACGCGATGCGGGCCCGCAACCTGGCGCTGGTGCTCCGGGAGGTCAGCGCGCGCGGCTCGCTGACCAGAGCCGCCCTGGCCGAGGTGACCGGACTGACCAAGACCACCGTCTCCAAGCTGGTGGCCGACCTGATCGAGACCGGCCTGGTGGAGGAGACGGGCGTCGTGCGCGGCGGCGAGCGGGGACGGCCGGGCGTCGAGGTGCGCATCCGGGGCGCGGGGATCGCGGCGCTCGGGCTGGAGATCAACGTCGACTACCTGGCCGTCCGCGTGGTCGACCTCTCCCGCTCGGTACGGCTCCGCCGTACACAGGCTGTGGATAACCGTTCCGCACAGCCTGTGGATGTCATCGCCAGGCTCAGGGATCTGGCCCTTTCGGCTGTGGATGAAGCTGTGGGTAACGGGCTGCGCATCGTCGGGGGGGCGCTGGCCGTACCGGGTCCGGTGGATCTGGGGAGCGGCGTCGTGCACAACGCCCCCAACCTCGGCTGGCGGGACGTGCCCGTGCTCTCGCTGCTGGACCTGGGCATGCCGCTGCACGTCGAGAACGAGGCCAACCTGGCCGCGCTGGCCGAGCTCTGGTTCGGCGCGGGACCGACCGACTTCCTCTACGTCTCGGGCGAGATCGGCATCGGCGCGGGCCTGGTCGTGGCCGGCTCCCTGTTCCGCGGCGCGAGGGGCTTCGCGGGCGAGCTCGGCCACGTGGTCGTCTCCCCCGACGGTCCCCCCTGCCGCTGCGGCGGCCGCGGCTGCCTGGAGCAGTACGCCGGCCAGGACGCCCTGCTCCGCTCCACCGGTGCGGCGGGCTCCGTCGGCCTCATGACGATGGTCACCCGGGTCGAGGCGCAGGACCCCGCCGCGGTGACCGCCTGCCGGGAGGCCGGCTGGGCCCTCGGCGTCGCCCTCTCCTCCACGGTCAACCTGGTCGATCCCGACACCATCGTCCTCGGCGGCGTCTTCGTCCCACTATTTCCGTACATCGGCGCCGTCGTCACCGAGACCCTGCAATCACGCCTCGGCCAGATGCGCGTCTCCGTGCCCCCGGTGGTCGTCTCCCGCCTCGGCTTCGAGGCCGCGGCCCTGGGCGCGGCGGGCCAGGTGATCGAACGCGTCATCGCCGACCCGGCCGCCCTCCTGCCGAGTTAGGAGTTCTTCCCGCATTCGGGCGCCGGCGTCACCACGGGCGCGGGCGTCAGCGGACCGCAGACGAACCGTACGCCGGAGGTCGTGCCGTTCACCTCCATCATGAGCACCGTGCGCACGTCGGGCTCCTGGTCGTACTCGTCGACCTCGTCGGTGTAGTACATCGGTCCCGCGACGCCGACCACCGGGCGCTTCGCGTCCACGCCGCGGAAGAGGTCGGGGTCGTAGCCGCCCGCGCCCGTCCGGAAGGCCACGTCCGCCTGGAGCGTCAGCAGGTCGTGGGCGATCATCGCCTGGCCGTCGGCCGTACGGGCGCACACGGTGTCCCCGGCCCCGAAGAGGCGCTCGTACTCCTGGAAGAAGCCCACCGTGCGGCAGTCCCGCCACGCCCTGCTGCTGGCCAGAACCGGGTAGAAGACCCGGAGGCCGGCGGGGAAATCCAGCGTGGCGAACTGCGGGACGGCGCTGGAGTTGGTCACCACGACACTCGGGTACTTCCCCGCGCAGTGCCGCCGCAGCCCCTCCATGAAGTCCGCCACCTGGTCCGACTCCGCCTGGAACGCCAGCGGCCGGGCCGGGCCGGAGCGGCAGACCTGGCGCGCGCCCTCGTCCGAGGAGGGCACCTGGACGAAGTCGCCGTTCCGGTTGAGCCCGATGTAGGGATCGGCGTAGTCGTCCTCGATGACGGTGACGGGGACCCGGCCGGGGAACTCCGCCTGGAAGAACCGGGCGGACACCTCCGAGCCCGCGATGAAACCCGCCGAGAAGTCCGCGTCCCTGACGAGCGAGCCGTCGCCGTCCAGGCTGTAGAAATGCGCGGTCGGTTCCCTGAAATGGTCCTCGACGTTCGACAGGTGGGTGAAGGGGCCGAGATCGAGCCCCATCAGGCGCGGGTCCTCCCGCACCAGCCCGGCGATCCGCGCACTGAGATCGACCGACTCCTCCTCCCCGGTGCCCTGGGTGGCGAGCACGACCACGACGGGCCTCCCGGCGGCCAGCAACCGCCGCTGCGCGAGCGCGAGCCCGCGCAGGCGTTCCAGCAACGCCGTCCGCGCGGCCTCCCCGGGCACGCTCAGCTTTCCCCTGACGACGGCGGTCCACCGTTCGCGGGCGCGCCCGGCCTCGGCGTTGGACTTCCGCAGAAGGTCGAAGACCTCCTCGTAGTCGGCCACGTCTTCGGCGGCGGAGCCCTCCGGGAGGGTGAGCCGCTCCCACTCCGACTCCGCCAGCACGCCCACGCAGATGCTCCCGTCCGCCGATGGCACCCGCTTGAGCCGGGCGTCCAGGCCCAGGTCCCAGGTGTCCGCGCAGCGGGCGCGGTTCGCGATCGGCGTCACCGCGAGCACCACGAGGAGGAGCGCGACCACCGAGAGGCGGCCGACCGAACTCCGGGACCCGGAACCCTCCTCCGCGCGTACGGCGTCGCGGGTGGCCAGCCGCTCCTGGAGCTTGCCGTGCCGGAACTCGTACGAGCCGCCGTTGCGCCGCAGCAGGCCACGCCGCCGGGCGTCCTCCAGGAAGGGCATGAGCGACCACGGCACCGACTTGCGGGAGGCGAGGATCACCAGGGTGGTCAGGAACTTGGGCGAGGCGCGGCCGACGAGCGCCAGGAAGACGATCAGAACGGTCCCGATCAGCAGCAGCGAGTTGGGCCGGCTGACGATGGTCTCGTAGTCGACCGCGAGGAACCACGACTCGGGCATCTCGCGGCCGGTCAGCCCGGCGAACGTGCCCCAGATCAGGTCGGTCATGACCAGCTGCACGAAGGCGAACGCGCGGACCACCACCACGGCGACCAATCCGGCCACCACCGTGGACACCAGGGTCGAGACGAGGTCGTCGCGCAACGAGGCGCTCGGCCCGGCGTGGCCCACCCGGGGCGGAGCCGCGGTGGTCCACCCCCCGACGGCCAGGGCCAGCGCGCCCGTCATCAGCAACGCGGAACCCACGCAGGCGAAGAGGAGCAGATCCCGGTCCGGCTCGCTGTTCATCACCAGATGAAAGACGATCAAGGGGACGAAACCCACGCACATGAAGGACGCGTAACTGCCGATGAGCCGGCCGGCGAGCGCCGGAAGCGCCCGATGGTTCCCCGCCAGCCGGTACGGCTCCACGAAGATCGTGGCACCCCACCGGTAGGTCACGCCCAGCAGCACCAGCGCCCCCGGGAACATCAGATCGGCCAGGAGAGTGTCGCCGAACCCCGTCGCGGACTGACCGAAGTACCGGGCCAGCGACACGCTCGCCACGGTCACGACCGCCCCCACGGTCAGCACGATGATCCAGTCGGTCGTGTTCCGGTGGATCTCCCCGCAGATCCGCCACCAGGCCAGCGTGCGCCGGTGCGTGCCCTGCAGATACGTGGCCAGGAAGGTCAGCCAGCGTTCGGCGTCCTCGCCGTTCCACCGTTCCGGCTCCGCCGGCGTCCCGCCCGGAGCCGTACGGTACGCGGCCGGAATGGCACGATCCAGGAGCGCGTCCTCCACCGACTGCCGGGTCGGGAACTTCGCCGAATCCAGGAGTTCGCCGGGATCGCCGCCCTTCATGTAGATGTCCTGGGCGAGGGAGATCATGAGCGGGGTGGAGAACGTCCGGGCCGGCGGGCTGTCCGGGTCCTCGCGCATGCGGTCGCAGACCGGACCCCAGTCGGTCCCCGCCGGCCACGGGAGGGCCGTGAGGTAGCCGATGGCGTCGTCCAGGTCCACGGAGGCGATCTCCACCACCGGGGTGCTGCGCAGCTTCCCCAGTTCGGTGACGACGTCGGCGTACTCGCGGACCCGGCTCGTGGCGATGAAGGGGTCCGTCACCGCGATCTTGTTGAGTTCCCCGATCGCGAAGGCCCGCCGGTTGTCGGGGATCTCGTCGAGGCCGTCCAGGATCGGGATGATCAGCCGGTGCACGACCAGCGCCCGGGCGAAGCGCTCCTGGCCGTTGTAGTAGTCGCTCGCCAGGACGCGGATGATCCAGTCCTCGAAGTTCTCCCGGAACGGGTCCCAGGACGCCGCCTGGAAGAGCACCGGCACCGCGGCTCCCGAGGCGCGGCGGCGCAGCAGGCCGAGGGTGAGCAGCAACGCCAGCACGCTCTTGCCCGCCCCGGGCTCGCCCAGCACGACCAGCCGGCGGCCGGGCAGCTGGAGGAAACGGTCGGCCAGCTCGGTCGGGCTGGCGGAGAGGCCACCGTCCAGGCGGACGCGGACCGGGCGCGTGCCCCGCCGGGGCAGTTCCGGCTCGTCGGTGAGCGTGGCCGAAGCCGCCGCCCAGGTGAGCCGGATGACCGGGGAGTCGATCAGGTCACGGCTGCGGGCCTCGTCCTCCCACTGCCGCAGCAGTTCGGCCGCGAGGTGGTCGGCGACCAGCCGCGAGTCCACCCCTTCGATTCCCGGCGGCGCCGCGCGCAGGATCGGATACAGCGCCAGCAGCAGCGCGCCGACCGAGACCAGCATCGCGATCACACTGGCTCGCTGGTCGTTCTGCTCCATCGTCCCGTTCACGAACCAGACGACGAGACCGAACAGGAGAACAGCGACGACCACGGCGCCGGCGCGGAGGATTCTGCGTCGTAGCGGAGACACGCCGTAGATCGTGCCGAGGTGAAATCACCTCCGGATTACGACTCCTGTTGCGGTCTGACCGAAATGTCCGCCGTTGTAGGGGTCAAAGCCCGGACGGGTCCCGGCCCACGCTGATCTGCTCGGCGATGCGGCGGATCTCCTCCTCGGCCAGCGACGGGGAACCGGGCAGGTCGCGGCGTAACACCTGGACGACCTCGTCGAAAGGGCGGCCGGCGTGGCGGACGGCCACCTCGTGCACGACCCGGAAAAGCAGGCGGTTGGCCTCGCGGTCGTACGCCGCCCGGTCGATGATCATCATGTCCCCCTCTGGTCCGCCGGCTACCCTACGCCGCGCCACCGACAGTTTCGGGGATCGCCGGTTCCGCCGGGGCGGGAACAACTTCGGCCGGAGATATCGCTGAAGAGATCCGAGGAGATTCCTGGGAGGAACCATGCCAGTCCAGCGTCTGAACCACGCCGTGCTCTACGTCCGCGACGTCGAACGCAGCGTCGCCTTCTACCGGGAGGCCCTCGGCTTCCGGGTGGTCATGGAGTTCCCCGGCGCGGCCTTCCTCCAGGCGGAGGGCTCCAGCAACGACCACGACCTGGGCCTGTTCCAGGTCGGCGCCCAGGCGGCGGCCTCCGGCGCGGGCCGTACCTCCGTGGGCCTGTACCACCTGGCCTGGGAGGTGGACACGCTCGCCGAGCTGGAGCGCGTCGCCGCCAAGCTCACCGAGCTGGGCTCGCTGGTCGGCGCCTCCGACCACTCCACCACCAAGGCCCTGTACGCCAAGGACCCCGACGGCCTCGAGTTCGAGGTCTCCTGGCTGGTGCCGCTCTCGCTCCTGGACGAGGACATCATCAACGCCAAGTCCGCGATCAAGCCGCTGAACATCGCCCGTGAGAAGGAGCGCTTCGGCGCGGAGACCCGCGGCGGCGTGGGAGTCTCCGTCTAAGGCGGTCTAGGACTTGCGGGGCGCACTGTCGAGCAGGCCGAGCATGTAGTCGATCTGCGCCTTGCGCGACACGTCGATCTGGCGCGCTAGCTCCAGCGCGCCCGGGTTCGTGCCGCCGCCGGTCTCGTACCGGGCCAGCTGGATGGCGTCGTCCTGGTGGGCGATCATCGTGTTCAGCAGGCGGCTCTCGAAGTCGGCGTCGGGCGCGTCGCGGAGGCGGGCCAGTTCGGCCTTGGTGGTCTCCGGCATGCCGCCGTGGTGGGCGTGCTCGTCCGGCGCCGCCGTCAGGGGCTGGTCCCACTCCACCAGCCATCGGGACATGCGCTGGACCTCGGTGCTCTGGGTGGAGCCCATCGCCGCCGCCAGCGTGCGCACCTCGGGCCGTACGTCCCGGCCTTCGGCGAGTTTGGCGAGGCCGACGCCCTGTTGGTTGTGGGCGACCATCATCTGCAGGAACATCACGTCGGACGCGTTGACGGCCGACGGGGTCTCAACGGCGCCGCAACCCGTCAGGAGCAGGGCCGCGAGCAGGGCGTACCGCCTCATGAATCCTCCAGCTCAGGGGAGCGCGGGACCGCGCCCGGGTACGGGACCCGGGCGCGGACCGCTTGTTCAGAGCCTGCGCCAGAGGGCGGGCACGTTGGGCGGTTCCCAGCCCGTCAGCGAGGTGTGCTGCTGGAGGCACTGGTAACGGACGCCCGCGTAGGTGACCTGCGCGCCCACGGCGTAGAAGACGCCGGCGGCCCAGGTTCCGCCGGCCGGCGGCTGGCTGGGCGTCGGGCTCGGCGAGGGCGGCGGCGGGGTGGGAGTCGGGGTCGGGGTCGTCGGGGGCGGGTTGCTGCCGCCGAAGTTGACGTCGGAGCAGGTGTAGAAGGCCTCGTTGCTGCCGACCACGCGCTGCCAGATCGAGTACAGGATGTGACGACCGGTCCGCTGCGGGATGTTGATCGTCCAGTTGGTGAAGGTGGTCGGGTTCTGGTTGTTGAACGTCTGGATGTGCACCAGGTCCGACCAGTTCAACGGCATCGTGGGGTTCCACCCGGCGCGGGTGATGTAGAAGGAGAAGTTGCTGTTCGCGTGGGGCGCCGTGGCGTGGTAGGTGATGGTCCGCGGGCCCGACGAGAAGTTGGTGGCCGGCCAGTCGGAGCGGGCCAGGTCGAGGCCGCGGTACTTGTCACGGCCGGCGCTGCACAGCTTGCCGTTGGGAACGAACGCCTGGTGCTGGCCGCCGACCTCCAGCAGCGAGACCTCGTTCCAGTCGTAGAACGCCTGGGTTCCGCCGGCGGCGACGGCGGCCTTGCACGCGTTCGATTGGGGGTTCTCCGGGCCTTCGTTCTTGCAGACGTAGACGCGGCTCGGGGGGTTGGACATCGTGCCGTGGGCGCTGGCCGGGGTCGCCGGCAGGGCCACCAGGATCGTGCCGGTCAGCAGACCGACGGCGGCGGACGCCACCCTGTTTCGTAAGTACACCTGACTTTCCTCCTTGGGAGGTCTTCCGGGTACGCGGGCACTGGGGGTTGCCGTGCCCGATGACGAAGGTTCGCTTTTGCCGTGCGGGGTGACGCCGCCAGCTACAGCTCTACTAAAAGGAAACCTTCCTAAGAATTGACTATCCCTGAGCCTTCGGGAAGGCGCAAGGGGAGACTTCAGCAGCTCAGGTTGGCACCGGGCGTCGTCCCCAGGATCTGGACGAAGCTCTGGTACTTGCTGACCCGGCTCTGCACCTGGGCGGGGTTGCGGCCGTCGCATTCGAGGCTGCCGTTGATGCTCCGGATGGTCTGCCCGAAGCCGGCGCCGTTGACCATCGCGTTGTGCGGGGTCATCGTGCCGGGCCCGCTCTGGGTGTTCCAGTACCAGAGCGCGGTCTTCCACGCCACGGCGGCGTCGTTCTGCACCAGCCAGGGGTTGCCCAGCAGGTTGAGGCCGAGCGCGTCACCCGCCGCCTTGTAGTTGAAGTTCCAGCTCAGCTGGATCGGGCCGCGCCCGTAGTAGGCGGCCTGCCCGGCCGGGCAGCCGTAGGACTGGCTGGTGTCGCAGTAGTGCGGGTAGTTCGCGGTGTTCTGCTCGACGATGTGCACCAGGCCGCCGGTCTCGTGGCTCACGTTCGCCAGGAACGCCGCCGCCTCCTGCCTGCGGACCGTGTCGCTGCCGGTCTTCGCGAATCCCGGGTACGCGCTGAGCGCCGCCACCAGGCCGCTGTAGGTGTAGAACGAGTTCCGGCCAGGGAACATCTGGTTGAACTGAGCCTCGGAGACGACGAACCCGCCCGAGGGCGGCGGGTTTGTGGGCGGCGGGGTGGAGCCACCGCAGGTGTACGGGTCCCAGTACCAGGTGCTGATGATAGGGTCGTAGCCCGGGTTGTCATGCTCGGCGACGTAGTACTGGCCGTTGGTGTAGCGGACGATGCTGCCCGCCGGGTACCAGGTGCCGGCCTGCCAGTTGGGGTGGTTGCAGGTGCCCGGGGGCGGGTTGGTGGTGCCGCCACAGGAACCCTGGTCGGCCCAGACACCCGTGGTGCCGGGGGGCGCCTCGTTCTGGGTCCACCACTTGGCGAGCCAGTTGCGGCCGTTGTGGGAGACCGTCGTCCCGCCCCAGTACACCTGGCTGGCGCTCCACGGGGCCGCGCAGGCGGCGGCGCTGGCCGGGGAGGTTGGCAGGATCGTCGCCAATGCGCCCGCCATCAGCAGGGCGGCGAACCACGCCAAGATCCTTTGTTTCGTCACGTAATCACGCCTTTCCGGCGGAGGGCCTCGCGCAGGTCAAGGCACATGTCAAGTACGGAAATGTCGTGCGACACCATCGCCCAGGTGACGGGACCGGCAGATCGTGGCTGCCAGGGGCGATGGCCTGCGATTTCCGTAACCTAGCGGTCTTCACTAGTTTGTGACATTAACTAAAGCTCAAGCGAGGCTTAAGGAAACATGAGTCAGGATCTTGTTCAGAAGTCGAAGCATTCGAGGTGGATCCTGCGGCCGGGCACTCCCGCACGTCGGAGGGCGTTCCTGGCGGCCATCGTCATGCCGGTGGGCCCGCAGATGTAGACGTCGTGGTCGGCCAGCCCGGGAACCAGCACGCGGAGCGCGCGGCCGGTGAGCGGGACCACGCGGGTCTCGTCCAGGGTGTAGAACACGGTGGCGCCGCGCCCGGCGGCGATCGCGTCGAGCTCCTCGCGCAGGACCAGGTCCTCCTCGCTCCTGGCCATGTAGACGAGCGTGAGCTTGCCGGGCAGCGTCTCGAAGAGGGTGCGCAGCGGACTGATGCCCACCCCGCCGGCGATCAGCAGGACCTGCTCGCTGCGCCGCCGCGCGCCGGTGAGCGCGCCGTACGGGCCTTCGGCCATGACCCGGGTGCCCGGCCGCAGCCGTGCCAGCGCCCGGCTGTGGTCGCCGACGGCCTTGACGGTGATGCGCAGATAGCGCGGATTGACGGGCGCCGACAGCGAGTACGGGTTGGCCGTGAACCACATGCCCGGCGCGAGGAACCGCCACCGGAAGAACTGCCCCGGCTCGGCGCCCAGCTCGTGCAGGTACGCCCCGGACAGGTACACCGACACGACGCTCGGCGACTCCCACCGGACCTCGGTGATGCGCAGCCGGTGGCGGAGCGCGCGCCGTACGGGGGTGAGGAAGCGGCACCAGAAGAGGGAGGCGGCGACGGCGAGGTAGAGCGTCACCCAGAGCAGCCAGGCCAGGCCGCCGCCGGCGAAGTCGGGGCCGGTGAGCTGGTGGGAGAACGCCGCGAAGACCGCGACGTAGGTGAAGAAGTGCAGGTAGTGCCAGATCTCGTAGCGCATCAGCCGCCGGACGCCCCGGGCGGACACGACGCCGACGCCGATGAGCAGGACGAGCCCGAGGGTCGCCTCCCAGATCCCCTCGCCGTCCGCCAGCAGGCGGATCGTGGCCTCGGCCAGGCCGGACTCGACGGCGCGGGCGGCGACGACGCAGACCATGTGCACGACGGACAGGATGATCGTCCAGCGTCCGCCCATGGCGTGCCAGCGGGCCAGGCGGTCGGTGCCCACGCCGCGGTCGAGGAAGGGCAGCCGGGCCATCAGGCCGAGCAGGATGGCGCAGGCGTACCCGGCGAGCAGGCCGGAGAGTCTGCCCAGCCAGGCGAACCAGGCGGCGGCGCCGTCGACCGAGAAGAGGTCCAGCCAGGGGCCCGCGGTGGCGGCCACCGCGCCGGCGTACACCGCGAACAGGACGGCGGTGGGGTTGGCGTGGACGGGAGGCGGGGGGGTGCGCCGCCTGCGGGCGGCCGGACGGACGGCAGCGGCTCCGGCGGCATCGGCGGCTCCGGCGGCTTCGGCGCGCGAGCCCGAGCGCCGCCTGCGGGCGGCCGCGCTCACGACGGCGGGGTCGGCGGCAGCGGCGCGCACGGCACGTGAGGCCGAGCGCCGCCTGCGGGCGGCCGCGCTCACGACGGTAGCTTCGGCGGCTTCGGTGGCTTCGGCGGCTTCGGCGTTGACCTGGCGCGAGGCCGGGCGGCGGCCGGAGACCGCGGTCATGCGGGGCCGTTCCCGGTGAGCCGGGCGAGCTGGGCCTTGCGGGCGGCCGACAGGCTCGCGGCGAAGGACTTGGTGGCCGGGTCTGCGCCGGAGTCCTGCTCGCCCTTGGCCACCAGGACGGACTGGCGGAGGTAGTCGCCGATGTGCTGGGCGAACAGGCGGTCGAAGGCGGGGCCCCGGGTCTTGGTGACGAGCAGCAGGTCGTCCGGGGTGACGATGCCGGGGAGGTCGTGGCCGTCGTGGATGTCGGTCTCGCCGTTGCCGCTGCGGCGCAGCAGGTCGCGCAGTTGGGTCAGCTGCGTCCTGTGGTCGGCGGCGATATCCGCGGCCAGCTGGACGACGCGCGGGTTGGACGTCTTCGTGGCGGTCGTGTCCATGAGATCGAGGGCCTGCTCGGTCATCGGGATGACCAGTTGCAGCCAGGCGACGTCGGTGGCGTTGTAGCTCCCGGGCTCCGCGGAGACCGCGGACTGGACCGCCGTCGGCGGTGCGGGTGGGGGCGCCGCCGCCCGGGCACCGGAGCAGGCGGTCACCAGTAGGCAGGCGAGTGCGGATGTTGCGACGACCGGCAGTCTCATGGCGCACCTAGCGATGGGGTGAGGCGGGGCCCGGGAGCGCTCCGGACCCCGCCGGGAGGGGTGGACTGATCAGGCGGTGCCGTCAGGACCGCACTTCACGGCCCGGGAGGATGCGGCACTCCCGCTCCCGCTCGGGCCAGGCGTGGAAGCGCTCGCGGGCCGCCGCGGGCCGAGGGGTCGCCGCGAGGCGGGAAACTCTGATACTGGTCTCACTCATTTACGGATGAGGTCCTTTGTCCGAGGGCGATGAGGAGTCGGGGGCGATGGGTGGCGGGATGCGGGCCTGTGGGATGTGCCCGTCGCCCCTTGTACTCGGAGACCCCGCCGGCAACGCCGGACAACACAAATTCCGAAATTTTGTTATCTGGCCTGCTTCGGGGGCGTCTCCGGTAGTAGGACGGGAAGCCGAGGGAAGCGGGGGCCGATGGCGAGTCAACTCAGAAGCGGGCCGGACACGGCGCTGATCGAGGCCGCCAGGAACGGGGACCAGCGGGCGCTGGACGCCCTGGTCGCCGACTCGCTCCCGCTGCTCTACAACATCGTGGGCCGCGCCCTCAACGGCCACACGGACGTGGACGACGTCGTCCAGGAGACCCTGATCCGGGTCGTGCGGGGTCTGCCCGGGCTCCGCGACCTGTCCGCGTACCGGTCGTGGCTGGTGGCGATCGCCGTACGGCAGGTGCGCGACCACGAGCAGGACCGGCGGTCGGAGAACCACCGCACGGCGGACCTGGACACGGCGACCGAGCTGCCGGATCCCGCCTCCGACTTCGCGATGGTCACCATCCTCCAGCTCGGCCTGACCGACCAGCGGCGCGAGGTCGCCGAGGCCACCCGGTGGCTGGACAACGACGACCGGGCCCTGCTGGCGCTCTGGTGGCTGGAGGAGACCGGCGAGCTGGGGCGGGCCGACCTGGCGAGCGCGCTGGGACTGTCGGCACGGCATGCCGCGGTCCGGGTCCAGCGCATGAAGGACCAGGTGCAGACCGCGCACATGGTCGTACGGGCGCTGGGGAACGCGGCCGGGTGCGCCGACCTGCGCGGCCTCATGTGGGACTGGGACGGCGTGCCGACGCCGCTCTGGCGCAAACGGTTCGCCCGCCACGTCCGGGACTGCTCCAACTGCACCCCCCACACCCGGGGGCTGATCCCCCTGGACCGCCTGCTCGCCGGCCTGCCGCTCATCCCGATCCCGGTCGGCTTCGCGATGCTCGTCTCCCCGCCCCCGATCGAGTACGCGACCGTCTCCCACACCCTCGCCCACACGCTGACCCCGCGCGGCAAGACCGCCATCGCGGCGACCGCCGGGGTGGCCACGATCGCGATCAGCACCCTGGTCGTCACCCAGGTGATGCCGCCCCCGGAGAAGCCGCCCGCGCAGGCGGCCCCCGTGACCACCTCCGCCGCGCCGCCCCCGTCGTTCTCGCCCTCGCCCCGGTCGTCCCCCACGCTCGACCGCGTCATCGCGGCCAAGCCCGAGGAGTCACCGGCGAGCGTCGCCGCCGCGCCGTCCGGCAAGAAGGGCGTGGCCGTCTGGAACGCCCCCAACGTCAGCCAGGGGCTCGCCCGGTCCAAGACGAGCTGGTACTACACCTGGGCCAGCCACCACGACGGCATCACCACCCCGGCGAACACCCAGTTCGTCCCGATGATCAGAGCCGCCGAGAACGTCAACCCCGGAGCCCTCGCCCAGGCCAGGAGCGCGGGTCCCTACCTGCTCAGCTTCAACGAGCCCGACCTGGCCTCCCAGGCCAACATGTCCGTGGAGGAGGCCCTCTCCCACTGGCCCAAGCTCATGAAGGCCGGCCGCATCCTCGGCAGCCCCGGCGTGGCCTTCGGCGGCGACACCCCCGGCAGCTGGCTCGACCGTTTCATGAAGGGCGCCAAGGAGCGCGGCTACCGCGTCGACTTCATCACCCTCCACTGGTACGGCTCCGACTTCCGCACCCAGCCGGCGGTGTCGCACCTGAAGTCGTACCTGGCGGCGGTCCACAAACGGTACGGCAAGCCCATCTGGCTGACCGAGTACGCCCTGATCGACTTCAGCGACGGCAACTCCACGTACGCCTCCGACGCCGAACAGGCCGCCTTCCTCACCGCCTCCACCCGCATGCTCTCCACCCTCCCGTACGTCCACCGCTACGCCTGGTTCGGCCTCCCCGCCACCGCTGGCAAACCCGGCAGCGGCCTGTTCCACGAGGACGGCACCCCCACCAGATCCGGGGAGGCGTTCCAGAACGTCCGCTAGCCGTGCGGGTCCGCGTACCGCCAGAGGAGGGCGGTCAGCACGGCGATGGGGACGGCGGAGAGCAGGAGGGGCCAGCCGATGCCGTGGTGGTCGACGAGCCAGGCGCCGACGGTCGTGCCGCAGACGAGGGCCAGCACGGAGGCGAGCAGCCGCCAGACGTTGCGGTGGCTCCCGCCGACCACCGGCAAGCTGATGATCATGGTGGTGACCGTGGTGGTCATCACCGTGGTGTTCTTGAGGTCGGGCACGTCGAGCTGGTGGGTGGTGACGTTGCGCATGCCCATGGCCAGGGCGAGGGTCACGATCACCGCGTACGGGGAGACCTTCGCGAAGCCCAGCAGACCGGCGACGGCCAGGAGCAGCGTCTCGGCGGCCAGGGCGATCCGCAGCCACCTGGGTCCGGTGCGGCCGATGAAGCCTCCAGCGAAGACCCCGGCCACGTACGCCACGGCGGCCACGAGCGGGGGGCCGACCGCGAAGCCGGAGGCGCCGCCGAGGGCCAGGCCGAGGAGGACGATGTTGCCGGTCATGGCCGACGTGAACACGTTTCCGAGCCCCAGGAAGCTGACCGCGTCGACCAGGCCGCTCACCACGGTGAGCGTCAGGATCGCGGGCGGCAGCAGGTCACGACCGCCGACATCCACCCTGGTCAGATGCCCGGCCACGCCTCGGAGGCAAACAACGGAGGTCACCCGCCGACCGGGAGCCGGCAGGGGCGTCTTATCCTGAGCGCGACGCCGTCCCCCCGCCGGAAGGGCTCTGGGTGAGTACACCGCAGGAACTGGGAGTCACCGACCGTACGAGACTTCGCCGGATGAAGGAGCGGGCCCGGGTCGTGCGCGCCGATCTGCACGCCGTGCTGGCGGCGGGATTCGTCTGCCATCTCGGGCTGAACGTCGACGGGACCGTCATGGTGATCCCGACGAATTACGGGGCCACCGAGGAGACCCTGTATTTCCACGGGTCGGTGGCGAGCCGGAGCCTGGTCAATTCGCCGGATCAGACGGTGTGCGTGACGGTCACGCACGTGGACGGGCTGGTGCTCGCGCGTTCGGTCATGGAACACAGCATGAATTACCGCAGCGCGATGATTTACGGCGTTCCCCGGCTGGTCACGGATCCCGAGGAGAAATTCGACGCGCTGCGGGTGATCACTGAACAGTGCGCGCCCGGTCAGTGGGATTACGCGCGCCGTCCCAATCGGAAGGAACTGGCGGCGACGAGTGTGCTGGCGCTTTCGCTCGACGAGGCGTCGGTGAAGATCCGTACCGGGCCGCCGGATGACGGTGACACGCCTGACGCGGAACTCGGGCTCTGGGCGGGCGTGGTGCCCGTCGCGCCCGCGTGGGGCGCGCCCGTGACCGATCCGGTGCTGCCGACCGGGTTCGCCGTGCCCGCGCATGTGACGGCTATGACGGACCGGTGACGCCGGGGAGCCTGTCGGAGTCCGGCCAGACGTACGGGAGGTCGTCGGGTTCGTCGCCGAACAGCGGGCGGTAGAAGCGCGGGTCCTTGCGGAGCAGGGCGGAACGGTGGCTCAGGTGGAAGGCGGGGTCGCCGAGCCAGGGGGGAAGGTCGCCCGATTCTCCGAGTGCGCGCTGGGAGCGGATCCTCGTGATCGCGCAGGAGGAGGAGAGGTCCCGGCGCATCGTGGCGGAGCAGGTGTCGGCGCGGTCGAGGGCGCACCAGGCGGCGCAGATCTGCAGGCCGTACCGGACGAGGGCTTCTTCGTAGCCGGCCCACATCTTCGGGGCGGGGTGGTGGCGCCAGCCGTACCCGCTCACGGTGAGGGCGCGCAGGACCTGGAGGGCTTCGACGCGCTGTTTGCCGAGGCGGCGCGGGTCGAGCACGCGGGCCGTGGCGTCGAAGTCGGGGTACGGCAGGAAGGTCTGCATCTTCGGAATGTTCCCGATCCCAATCGACTGACCGGTTTGTCCGGCAAACGGATATTTGTTGCGGCTTTGTTGTGCGCGCAGCGCGGCCCGAGTGAGGCTGGACCTGCGGGAGGAGGCGTCGATGACCCACCACAGACGGTCCAGCATGACCTTCGAGGAGACCGCCGAGGGCTATGTGACCTCGGAGGGCGGCTTGGCCGTCCTGGAGAATCCGCTGCTCAACAAGGACACGGCGTTCAGCCTGGAGGAACGGCAGGAGCTGGGTCTCGACGGGCTGATCCCGCCGGTGGTGGAGACCATCGACGAGCAGGTCGCCCGCGCGTACGCCCAGTATCTGGCGCAGCCGACGGACCTGCAGAAGAACGTGTACCTGACCGGCCTGCAGGACCGCAACGAGGTGCTCTTCTACCGCCTGCTCAGCGACCACCTGCGGGAGATGCTCCCCATCGTGTACGACCCGACGGTCGCCCAGGCGATCAAGAACTACAGCCAGGAGTACCGTCGTCCGCGCGGCGTCTACCTGTCCATCGACGACATGGACGGCATCGAGCAGGCTTTCCGCAACTTCGGCCTGGAGGCCGACCAGGTCGATCTGATCGTCGCCTCCGACGCCGAGGAGATCCTGGGCATCGGCGACTGGGGGGTCGGCGGCGCGGCCGGAATCGCCGTCGGCAAGCTGACCGTCTACACGGCCGCCGCCGGGATCGACCCCGGCCGTGTCATCCCGGTCGCCCTGGACGTCGGCACCGACAACGAAGGGCTCCTCAACGACCCCTTCTACGTGGGCGAACGCCATTCCAGGAAGCGCGGCAGGCGCTACGACGACTTCATCGACGCGTACGTGACGACGGCCACCCGCCTGTTCCCCAACGCCATGCTGCACTGGGAGGACTTCGGCCCGTCCAACGCGCGCCGCATCCTGGAGAAGTACACCGGGCGGCTGCCCACCTTCAACGACGACATGCAGGGCACGGGCGCGATCGTCCTGGCCGCCATGCTCGGCGCGACCCGCGTCACCGGCACCCCGATGCGCGACCAGCGCGTCGTCGTCTTCGGCGCGGGCACGGCGGGCATCGGCATCGCCGACCAGCTCCGCGACGCCATGGTGCGCGACGGCCTCGACCCCGAGACGGCCGGACGCCGGATCTGGCCGGTCGACAAGCAGGGCCTGCTCGTCGACGACATGTCCGATCTGCGGGACTTCCAGGTCCCGTACGCGCGGCCGTCGTCCGAGGTGGCCGGCTGGCGCAGGGACGAAGGCGGCATCCGCCTCGGCGAGGTCGTACGCCGGGTCAAGCCGACGATGCTGCTCGGCACCTCCACCGCGCACGGCGCGTTCACCGAGGAGATCGTCCGGGCCATGGCGGCGAACGTGGAGCGGCCGATCATCTTCCCGATCTCCAACCCGACCGACCGGATCGAGGCCATGCCGCAGGACCTCATCACCTGGACCGACGGCCGGGCCCTGATCGCGACCGGCGTGCCGATCAACCCGATCACCTGCCACGGCGTCACGCACGTCATCGGCCAGGCCAACAACGCCCTGCTGTACCCGGGTCTGGGACTGGGCGCGGTCGTGTCGCGCGCGCGGCAGGTGAGCAAGGGCATGCTGCACGCGGCGGCCGACGCGGTGGGCGGTCTTGTGGACGTCTCCACCCCGGGCGCGTCGCTGCTGCCGCAGGTGGAGAACCTGCGCGAGGTCTCCGCCACGGTCGCGGTGGCCGTCTGCCGGCAGGCCGCCGCGGAGAACCTGGCCCGCGTGGACCTGAAGGACCCGGTCCAGCAGGTCCAGGACGCGATGTGGCAGCCTCGGTACCGGCCGATCCGGGGGGAGTCGGGATGAGCACCCGCGCGCCCCAGATCAGGGACCTGCCGATCGGCCTGCGCGCGAACGGCACCCGGACCGAGAGCGACTCGCTCGGCGAGATCCAGGTGCCGGCCGACCACTACTGGGGCGCGCAGACCCAGCGCTCGCTGATCCACTTCAGCATCGGCGAGGACCGCATGCCCAAGGCCGTCTACCACGCGTACGGATACGTCAAGAAGGCCGCGGCGATCGTGAACGGGCGGGCCGGACGCCTGCCGGAGTGGCTGGCCGACCTGATCTGCCACGTCTGCGACGAGATCGTCCGCGGCGACCTGGACAGCGAGTTCCCCCTGTACGTCTGGCAGACCGGCTCCGGCACGCAGTCCAACATGAACGTCAACGAGGTGATCTCCAACCGGGCGATCCAGCTGCTCGGCGGGCGGCTCGGCAGCAAGGACCCCGTGCATCCGAACGACCACGTGAACATGGGGCAGTCGTCCAACGACACCTTCGTCACCGCCATGCACATCGCGGCGACCATGGCCATGGAACGCCAGGTGCTCCCGGCGCTGGTACGGCTGCGGGACGCCACCGCCGACCGGAGCAGGGAGTGGGCGAACACCGTAAAGATCGGCCGTACCCACCTGGAGGACGCGACTCCGCTCACGGTAGGCCAGGAGTGGTCGGGGTACGCCGCCCAGCTCGACGACGCCTCCGACCACCTCAAACAGACCATGACCGGCCTGTACCGGCTGGCCATCGGCGGCACCGCGGTCGGCACCGGCCTGAACGCGCCGCCGGGCTTCGGCGACGAGGTCGCCGCGCAGCTCGCCGACCTCACCGGACTGCCGTTCACCAGCGCGCCCAACAAGTTCGCGGCCCAGGCCTCCTGCGATCCGCTCGTACGCGTGTCCGCCGCGCTGCGCGCCCTCGCGGTGTCGCTGTTCAAGTTCGCCAACGACATGCGCTGGCTCGGCTCCGGCCCCCGGACCGGGCTGCACGAGCTGATCCTGCCGTCCAACGAGCCCGGTTCCTCGATCATGCCGGGAAAGGTCAACCCGACGCAGGCCGAGGCGATGCTGATGGTCGCCGTCCAGGTGGTCGGGAACGACAGCGCGGTGTCCATGGCCGGGGCGGAGGGCAACTTCGAGCTCAACGCGTTCCGGCCGGTCATCATCGACAACGTGCTGCGCTCGGCCCGGCTGCTGGCCGACATGATGGACCACTTCCGCACGTACCTCATCGAAGGCGCCCAGCTCAACTCGCCCAAGCTGAAGTCGAACGTCGAACGCTCGATCATGATGGTGACCGCGCTCAGCCCGGTCATCGGCTACGACCGGGCGGCCAGGATCGCCCACCGCGCGCTCGCGGAGAACCTCACCCTGAAGGACGCCGCCCTCAACTGCGGCGTCCCCGAACCCCTGTACGACAAGGTCGTCAACCCCGAGCACCTCACCCGCCCCGGCGTGGCCACCTCCGGCAACGGCGCGCAACGCCGGCCCCGCCGCCTGCTGGGCCGCAGGAGGCGGTAGCCGGACACACGGTGGAACCGAATGGAACGCCCGGAAGATGATGACCTTCGGACCGTGGGGCTTTCCATGAATATTCGCCGCTGATCCGGGCTCCTCCTGCTGCCCGGCCTCCTGACCAAACCCCGCCGCAACTGCGGGGGCGCTGGGGCGGCGGGGTCGCCGAGTACTGCGACAAGGAGATGCGCTTCACCGTCTTCAAGGCGGTGTCGCCCGAGGTCTGCAACACGTGGACGGTCAGTTCCGCCAAGGTCGCGTGATTTCGGGTGTCATTCGGTGGTGAGGGCCTCCATCAGCATGGGCAGCGAGCGCTCCAACGCGCGGCTCCAGTAGGGCCAGGTGTGCGTGCCGGGACCGTAGAAGTCGGTGGTGACGTCCAGGCCGCTCTGCTCCGCCCGCTGGACGAAGGTCTGGGCCTCGCCGAGCAGGAAACGTTCACTGCTGTCGTCGCCGGTGCCGTCGGGGTCGAGCGGGCCCGGAGTGCCGTCGCCGCAGGCGACGTAGAGCCGGACTCCCTTCAGGCGGTCGGTGAGCTTGGCCGGGTTGTGGTCGTCCCAGACCCGGGAGGAAGGGTCCAGGCCCCAGAGCTTGGCGGGGTCCTCGCCCCAGTTCCTGGTGATGTCGAGGATCGCGTCGGCCTGGGCCTGGCTGTCGAGGACGCCCGAATAGGACGCGGCGGCCCGGAACATGCCGGGGTTGCGCGCGGCGTAGCCCATCGCGCCGAGGCCGCCCATGGACAGGCCGGCGATCGCGCGCCGGTCGCCCGCGCCGAACTCCTCCTCCAGGATCTCGCGCAGCTCCTTGAGGTGGAAGGTCTCCCACTTGGGGCCTTCCAGCCAGTCGGAGTACCAGCTGGTCGGCCCGCCGTCGGGGATCACGATCAGCGCCGGGGCGCCGGCGGTCATCCGGGCGGTGCCGTCGTCCTCCAGCCATCCGCCGCTGGAGGACGACTGGCAGCACCCGTGGAGCAGGTACAGCACCGGCCACGGCCCTGATCCCGGCATCCAGCCCGGCGGAAGCAGCACGGTCGCCTTGGCGGGGCGGCCGAGCGCGGCCGAGCGCACGGTGAGCACGCGCGTGCGGTCGTCCGGGGCTTCGATCTGGACGTTCCCCGACTGATCGGACTGATCGGCGGACTGATCGACGGGATCGGACGACGTGGGCCACACGAGGGCCGCCACGACAGCGGCGACCGCCAGGAGCGCGACTGCCCAGAGCCACCTGCGGGTCATGAGATCATCCTGGCTTGTCCGCTATCGACAGACCAGAGTGAACAGTCCCGAGACCGTGCGGATTCTGGCCACATTGGGACGCTTGTTGTTTTCAGTGGCGACGCGAAACCGATTGGACTATCGTTTCGGAACACCGAGAGTGGTCCCCCAGGAGTGGGGTTGACCCAGCATTTGACTCAGTGTTAACCTGACTGTCTAGTGGTCTGAGATTCCCACGATTTGAGCGTGGTTGAGCCGACCCGAATCCCCCGCAAAACCTTTCAGAGGGAAGTGCAAAGTTCTCTAGAGAACTTTGCGCAAGTCCGTGAAAACTTGCAAGGCGACTATTCGCCGGGCGGAAAAGCCGTAGAACGGCTCAGCTCCGCCCAGCGCTCCGCCTCCGCGGCCCGCGCACGGGACGATTTGTCCGCCAAATCCACCGCATCCGCACCCAGCAGCAGCCGCAACGGCGGCTCGTCGAGGTCCACGACGTCCAGCACGACCCGCGCCGCCCGCACCGGATCACCCGGCGCCGACCGGTCGAAACCGGCACGCCGCCGGTTCATGGCGCCGACCGTCTCCTCATAGTCCGGCCCCACCGCCGGTACGCGCATGGACGAGCCCGCCCAGTCGGTACGGAACGCCCCCGGCTCCACCATGATCACCTTGATGCCCAGCGGACGCACCTCGTTGCCGAGCACCTCCGAGAAGCCTTCGACGGCGAACTTCGCGGCCTGGTACGCGGCCAGGCCCGGCGATCCGCCCACCCGGCCACCGATCGAGGAGTACTGCACGATATGCCCCGCCCGCTGGGCGCGCAGCACCGGCAGGGCGGCCTTCGTGACGTTGACGACGCCGAAGAAGTTGGCCTCGATCTGCGCGCGGAAGTCCTCGTCCGGCGTCTCCTCGATGGGCGACGAATTCGCGTAACCGGCGTTGTTCGCGACCACGTCGAGCCCGCCGAACTCCGCCACCGCGAACCGTACGGCGGCGGACGCGGCCCGGGCGTCGGTGACGTCGAGCGCGAAGGTGCGCACGAGGTCGCCGTGCTTCCTAGCCAGGTCGTCGAGTTGTTCCGGCCGGCGGGCGGTCGCGACCACCCGGTTGCCGCGCTCAAGCGCGGTCTCCGCCAGCGCGCGCCCCAGCCCCCGTGAACTCCCGGTGATGAGCCATGTCTTCGCCATGATGACCCCTGTCCTATCTGCCACACTGTTGTGACACTAATTTATCCTTATGTCACGCGAACGTGCATGTCAACCCGATAGATGTCACACTGGGGAGCATGAGAGCCGACGCCGTACGCAACCTGGACGCCGTGCTGCGTACGGGGGCGCGCCTGCTGGCCGAAGACCCGGCCACCAGCATGAGCACCATCGCCGCCGAAGCCGGCGTGGACCGCCGAACCGTCTACCGGCGCTTCCCCACCCGGGAGGCCCTGCTCGCGGCCGTCTTCCAGGCGAAACTGGACTCCTCAGAGCGCGTCCTCGACGAGGCCAGACTCGTCGAGGCCCCGGTCGCCGTCGCACTCCACCGCTACGTGGAGACCATCATCCCCGTCAGCCGCCAGTGGCCCGTGGACACCCGCCGCATGATGCGCGCCGACCCGGCCGCCAGCGCCCGCCGCGAACAACAGAGCGCCCGCCTCGACCGCTTCGTCCAACGCGCCTCCGACGAGGGCCTGTTACGCCCCGGCATCCCCGTCGCCTGGGCCCGCGCCACCCTCGACCACCTCGTCGACACCGCCGCCCACCGCTTCCCCGGCCTCGACCCACCGCAGGCGGCCGACCTCGTCGTCGACACCCTCCTCAACGGCTTGGGCGGACGCTAGCCCGCCCTGTTCGCTACGGTCGGATCATGGGCACGGACATTCCGGACGACTTACGGAGCAGGGTGCGGGGCTGCCTGCTCGGCGGCGCGATCGGTGACGCGCTGGGCGCGACCATCGAGTTCGACTCCCTCGCGGTCATCCGCCGCAACCACGGCCGGGAAGGGCTGACGGACTACGCCGCCAACTGGCGTGGCCGGCTCGGCCTGATCACCGACGACACCCAGATGACGCTGTTCACCGTCGAAGGGCTGATCCGCGGGACGGGGGTCACCGTCATGCGGAACGCGTACCTGCGGTGGCTCGACACGCAGCGGCATCAGTCGCCGCCACCGGCGGACGGCGTGGTCCGCACCGGGTGGCTTCGGGAGCAGGCCTGGCTGTATTCGCGTCGGGCGCCCGGCAACACCTGCCTGTCCGGGCTGCACACCGAGCTGGGTCCGCTGGCCGAGCCTGGGGCGCCCGGACCAGTCAATCCGGGCTCCAAGGGGTGTGGCACCGTCATGCGTTCCGCACCCTTCGGCCTGGTGACGGATGATCCGCGGCAGGCGTTCGGGTTCGCGGCGGAGTGTGCGCAGATCACGCATGGGCATCCGACCGGGTATCTGGCGGCCGGGGCGTTCGCGGCGCTTGTCTGCCTGCTCGGGCAGGGGATGGAGTTGGCGGAGGCCGTACAGGACATGCTGGGGCTGCTTGGGGAGCAGGCCGGGCACGAGGAGACGACGGCGGCGGTACGGGCGGCGGTCGAACTGGCGGGGAAGGGGGAACCTTCGCCGGAGGCGGTGGAGACGCTCGGGGGCGCCTGGGTCGCCGAGGAGGCGCTGGCGATCGCGATCTACTGTGCGCTCGTGTGCGGGGATGACGTGGAGAGGGCGTTGTTGCTGGCCGTCAACCACTCCGGCGACAGCGACTCGACGGGGGCCGTGTGCGGGAACATCCTCGGCGTTCAGTACGGGGAGGCGGTTCTTCCGCGGCGATGGCTGCGGCATCTGGAAGGCAGGGACGTCATCGAGGAGATGGCCGACGACCTCACCACGAAGATGAGCGGCGGCCACCTCTCGGCGGAGAAGTATCCCGGCTTCTGATCAGCTCAGACGGCCGCGGGAGCTGAGGGCGATCACCGGTTCGGCTACCAGGAGCTTCGGGATCCCGCAGAGGAACGGCCTGACCGAGGAGGACTGGAGCGACGTCGAGACCGACATCGCGCCCTACGTGAAGTCCAAGACGCTGGCCGAGCGGGCGGCCTGGGCGTTCGACCGGGGCGAGATGGAGCTGACGTCGTCAACCCGGGTGCTCGGCTGGAGGCCGCGCCCGACCGACGACGTGATCGTCGAGACCGGGCGCAGCCTCCGCGAGGGCGGTTATGCCTGAGATCGGGTCAAGCCGTCAGCGCTGGAGGGTCAGCAGGCCCGGCCGGTAGGGCAGGAGGCCGTAGTCGCCGCCGGAGCTGGGGCTGCGTCCCTGGTAGAGCAGTTGCAGGTTGCAGGGGTCGACGGTCATGGTCTGGTCGGCGCTGGTGCGCAGCAGTTCGCCGTGGCTGATGTCGTTGGTCCAGGTGGCGCCGCTGTTGGCCTTGCCGGCGAAGGGGTTGCTCTCGGTCGCGGCCTGGGGTGTCCAGGAGCCGCCCAGGCTGGTGGCGGTGAAGGAGCGGAAGTAGCGGCCCTGGGCGCCGATCGCCTCGACGATCATGAGGTAGCGGTTCTGGTTGGCGAGTTTGTAGACCTGGACGGCCTCGAACAGGTTGTTGGTCGTGTCGGTCATGATCACCGTGGAGGTGCTGCCGAAGCTGCCGGGGAAGTTGCCGATGGGCATGCTGGCCCGGTAGATGCGGCCGTTGTCGCCGGCGAAGAACAGGTACATGTTGCTGCTGTCACCGATGAGCGCCTGGTCGATGGGCCCGGTGGAGGAGTTGGAGATGCTGCCCGAGAACAGCGTCTGCGGCGCGGACCAGCCGTTGGCGTTAGCAGGGTTGCTGGAGGTGCGGTAGGAGAAGGCGGGTCCGCCCCACTGGTAGGCCAGCACCCAGATGTTGCGGGGGGCGAAGTAGAACAGCGAGGGCGCCACGGTGGCGGAGGACATGGCGTTCTGACTGGCCGAGGCCATCTGTGACCAGGTGGAGAACAGGCCGAAGTTCATCGAACCCCAGCTCGTCCCGGTGTCGTGTGTGGTGGCGTAGACGAGCTGCTGCCCGTTGTAGGGGGCGACGGTGAAGTCCTTGAGCGACACCCACCCCGACCTCGGCTGCGCGAGCGCGCCGGTGGAGGTCCACCGGTAGGTCGAGGGCAGGTTGCACGTGCCGGTCGGCGTCGGGGTCGGGGTCGGAGTCGGGGTCGGGCTGGGGTTGCCGCC
>NZ_BOOA01000055.1 GCF_016862995.1 Acrocarpospora phusangensis | reverse complement strand
CCGCCAGAACATCCGGGGGCGTTCGACGAGATGACCATCGCCTGGCAGACCGGGAATTCTCGACGTGGCAATCACCTCGCCAACAGGCCAATGCGGGACTTCGACGAGACAGGGATCGGCCGCCCGCCCCTCGGCCGCCCTGCCCGTAGACCTCTGGAGCTTTCGATATCCCATGCCCAGAAAGTCGCGCCTCGCGGTACCTCGCCGGACAAACGGCGGGATGCCGCCCCGGTCGAACTGGTGACTGGGCCCTGCGCGTCGTAGGCCGAACGCGAAGTCGGTGCCGCCCCCTGTCAGACTGGTGACTGACCGATACCACTGGGACTTGGGGTAGAAGATGGAGGTATGGCTAGGTATGGGCCCATGTTCGGGCCAGATATCACGTTCCTCGGTGTCGAGCGTTGCGATCTGACCGACGAGAGCACCTTCGCCGACGCCGACGTCGTGATCGTCGGAGCGCCCTTCGACGGAGGCACCAGCAACCGCCCCGGCGCCCGCTTCGGACCACAGGCCCTGCGCCAGGCGTGCTATCTCGCCCACGACGGCTCCCGCCCGAGCATGGCTCTCCGAGTCGACGGCCTCAAAGATCTCAAAGTCCTCGACGCCGGCGACGTCGAATGCTACTCGGGCGACATCGAGAACTCGATCAAGGACATCGAGGCCGCCGTCTACACGATCGCCAAATCCGGCGCCATCCCCATCATCCTCGGCGGCGATCACACCATCGCCCTCCCCGACGCCCGAGGCGTCGCCCGCCACCACGGCTTCGGCCGAGTCTCCATGATCCACTTCGACGCCCACGCCGACACCGGCGAGATCGAGTTCGGCCACCTGTACGGCCACGGCCAGCCCATGCGCCGCCTGATCGAATCCGGCGCCATCCGCGGCGACCGCTTCCTCCAGCTCGGCCTGCGAGGCTACTGGCCAGGCCCGAAGATCCTCAGCTGGATGGCCCAGCAGAACATGCGCTCCTACGAAATGACGGAAATCGTCGCCCGAGGCCTCCCCGAATGCCTCACCGAGGCGTTCACCATCGCCCTCGACGACTGCGACGGAATCTTCCTCTCGGTCGACATCGACGTCTGCGACCCGGGCCACGCCCCCGGCACCGGCACACCCGAGCCCGGCGGCCTCACCGCCCGTGAACTCCTCGACGCGGTCCGCCGCATCTGTTACGAATTGCCGGTCCTCGGCGTCGAGGTCGTCGAGGTCGCCCCGCCGTACGATCATGCTGACATCACCGCCTTCCTCGGCAACCGGGTCGTGCTCGAAGCGCTGTCCGCCATCGCCCGCCGGAGAGAGGTCGCCGCGGGAGGCGAACCCTGGAACCCCAGGAAGCCCCTGCTCGAAGGACGTTGAGGCACGTAGCGCGCCGTAGTCCCGGCCCGAAGGGCGCTGAAGCCCTTGTTTGACGGGCGATAAGGCCCATCTCGTGAGTGGCGTCACAGGTCAGGAGGTAGGTTTACCTCTTAAACAGACTGGTGTTGACCCAATGGGGAGAGATGGCGCCCTATCTGCTCGGACTGCAGCTCGACGGACGGCGGGTGCTTGTCGTCGGAGGCGGCCGCGTCGCCCAGCGCCGGGTGCCCGCCCTCCTGGACGCGGGTGCGTCGATCACCCTGGTCTCGCCGAGCGTCACCCCGGCCCTGGACGACCTGATCGCCGACGGCCGCGTGATCTGGGAGCGCCGGCGATACCAGCCCGGCGACTGCGACGGAGCCTGGCTGGTCCACGCCTGCACCAGCAACCGTGAGGCCAACACGGCCATCGCCGCCGAAGCCGACGCCAAACGCATCTGGTGCGTACGCGCCGACGACAAGGACGCCTCCGCCGCCTGGACCCCGGCGAGCGGCCGGGTCGACGAGGTCGGCATCGCCGTCACCGCGGGCGGCGACCCCCGCCGCGCCGCCGGAATCCGCGACGCCGTGGTGAGCGCCCTCCGGGACGGTACGGTCGACGCCCGCCGCCACCGCACCAAACCGGTCGGCGTGGCCCTGGTCGGCGGCGGGCCCGGCGACCCCGGCCTGATCTCGGTCCGCGGCCGCCAACTCCTCGCCCAGGCCGACGTGGTCGTGGCCGACCGGCTCGCCCCGCGCAGCCTGCTCGACGAACTCCCGCCCGACGTCGAACTCATCGACGCCGCGAAAGTGCCGTACGGGCGGTTCCTGTCCCAGGAACGCATCAACGAACTGCTCGTCGAACACGCCAAGGCCGGGCGTTTCGTGGTCCGCCTCAAGGGCGGCGACCCGTTCGTGTTCGGGCGCGGTGGCGAAGAGATGATCGCGTGCGCGCAGGCGGACATCCCGGTGACCGTGGTGCCCGGCATCACGAGCGCGGTGGCGGTCCCGGCCGCGGCGGGGGTTCCGGTCACCCATCGCGGGGTGAGCCAGGACTTCCACGTGGTCTCCGTCCACGTGCCGCCGGGGCATCCGGATTCGACGGTGGACTGGATGGGATTGGCGCGATCCCAGGGAACCCTGATACTTCTGATGGCGGTTGAACGTATCGCTGAGATCGCCGAAAGGCTGCAAGGTGACGGACGTTCGCCGGAAACTCCCGTAATGGTGGTACAGGACGGTACTCTTCCCACCCAGCGCGCAGTAATCGCCACCTTGTCCACTGTGGCGGAGCGAGTGACCGCCGCCGGGCTTCGGCCCCCGGCGATCGTGATCGTCGGGGACGTCGTCGGAGTCGGCCAGGAGATTGAGATGGTGCGAGCGGAGCGGGTTCCGTGAAGTCGGCCGCCAACGTGCCCGGACACGAGCATGCTTCCGGTGACGCACCGGGTGACCCAGCGAGCGGCGCCTCGGGAGAAATCGTGAATGACCAGGTCGACGAGGGTCCTGGTGAGCAGACGGCGTCGTTCCGCGCCATCAGGCCCGACGACCCGCCACCGGACTCCACTCCGGAACCAGTGATCAACTCTGCTGCCGTCACGGCCGCCAAGGCGAAGGTCCTCCCGGCCCAGGAAGGGTCGGCGGGCAGGAAATCGGAGAGCGCCTGGGCCCACCTGTCGGTCAGTTCGACCCCAGCGGAGGAGCCGGACCCCGAACCAGGAGCCCCCTCCGCCTCGGAGTCCGACGCGGAGCCTGGTGCGGCGGAATCCGACAAAACTCCTGCGGAGTCGGAATTCGGTGAATCCGACGAACCGCGGAGTTATTTCACCCCGCCCTCCAGAACCAAGGCGCCACGCGATTCCGCGAGCGATTCTCCGCCTCGCGACGCGTTCACGCCGATCGCCAGGGCGAACAGTCCTAAACGTGAGCCGGACTCTTCTATCGAAACGGCGAGCACCAAGGAGGACAATTCCGTGTCCTCGCCCGCCACACATCCGCCGAAGGCCGGCAGCGGCCCCAAGAGCGACGGCCTCACGGACCGTCCGGATGATCTTTCGGACTCCGCGGATGACGCAACCCTGGACGACATCGCAGACCAGGTCGCCGACTCCGCCGACCCTGAGCCTTTCGCGGCCGATTCTCCCGAACCAGAGAAGCCCGAAAGCCGCTCCGTAGGCCATTTCGCCGCCAGCGGCTCCACCGACGATACCCGGTGGAATATCCCCCGTGACGCGGCGGGGTCGCCGCAGGCGAGTGGAACGTTCACGGAACCCGTCCGCGAGTTCACGGAACCCGTCCATGAGGAGAAGCTGCCCACGACGGTCTCGGCCGCGTTGACGTCCGCGCTGAACCAGCTCAGGGAAGCCGTCACCGGCCTGCATTTCGGACTCGACGTGCCCGGCGCCGACGAAGCGCGCAAGGCACAGGCCGCCGTCCTGACGCAGTTGGACGACTACGTGATCCCGCGCGTGCACATGAGCACCGCCCCCGCGTTGATCGTGGTCGCGGGCAGCACCGGCGCGGGCAAGTCCACCCTGGTCAACACGCTCGCGGCGCAGCAGGTCAGCGCCACCGGGGTCCGCCGCCCGACCACCGGTACGCCCGTCCTGGCCTGTCATCCCGACGACCGCGACTGGTTCGTCAAGGGCGACCTGCTCGCCGGCCTGACCAGGCTGGACAAGCCGGGCGAGGGCGCGGGCGTGGACAGCATCGTGATCGCCCCCACCGAACGGCTGCCCCAGGGCGTCGCCCTGCTCGACACCCCCGACATCGACTCGGTCGTCGAGGAACACCACCAGATCGCGCACCGCATGCTCGACGCCGCCGACCTTTGGGTGTTCGTCACCACCGCCGCCCGGTACGCCGACGCCCCCTCCTGGGGCCTGCTCCGCCTGGCCAAGGAGCGCAACGCCCGCCTGGTGATCATCCTGTCCCGGGTCCCCGTCAAGTCCCGCGACGTGATCGTGAAGCACTTCGTCCGCATGCTCGACGAGTACGGCCTGGGCGAAGTCGAACGCTTCGTCGTCAACGAGACCGCGGTCACCAACGGCCGCCTCCCCGACGACCAGGTCACCGAGCTGCGCATGTGGCTGGCCGAACTGTCCGTGGACGACCAGCGGCGCACCCAGGCCATCCAGATGACCCTGAACGGCGTGCTCAACAGCTTCCGCAACCGTGTCCCGGCACTCGCCCGCCACCTGGAGACCCAGGTGGCGCTCCGCGCGGACCTGCGCTCCGACGTGGACTCCGCGTACATGAGCGCGCTGGCCGAGATCGACGAGGCGACCAGGAACGGCTCGCTGCTGCGCGGCGAGGTGCTGGCCCGGTGGCAGGACTTCGCCGGATCCGGTGATCTCATGCGCACGTTACAGCTGCGCCGCGCCTCCAAGTCGGGCCAGCACGGCCCGGAACGGCTACGCGCGCTCAAGGGTGCCCTGCACACCGGCCTCGAATCGGTGATCACCTCGGCCGCCCAGCGCGCCGCCGAGGAGGTCGTCACCCGCTGGCGGCAGCGGGCCGGGGCCGGCGACAAGCTGGCCGCCATCCCCGGTCTCGGCCGCCCGACCGAGGAGGCGGTGCGCCGGACCGCCCGGATGGTCACCTCGTGGCAGGACCACGTGACCGAGCTGATCAGGACCGAGGGCGTCACCAAACGTTCGGTGGCCAAGCTGGTCTCCTTCGATGTGCAGTCGTTGTCGTTGATCTTCACGGTGGGTCTGCTCGGATACGGGACCACCGACGTGTCGGTCGGCTCCGGCAACAGCGCCCTGCCGCAGCGGCTGCTGCGCGGGCTGCTCGGCGCCGAGTCGCTGCGCAGCATCAGCGCCAAGGCGCGGAGCGACCTGCGGGCCAGGATCGGCCTGCTCTTCGACGACGAGACCCTGCGCTACGTGGACGCCCTGGACAGCGCCGGGATCCCGGACGAGGCCGCGGCAACCCGGCTGTACCAGGCCACCTACAACCTCGAGGTCGCCCGATGACAATCAGCGCCGAACCCCGGCACGGACTCGGCACCAGGCTCGCCGCCCTCGCCAAGGTGGTCGAGCTGGGCCAGGGACGGGTCGATCCGGAGCTGCTCGACGAGGCCACCCAGCTCCTGCTGCGAGCCGGCAACCGGCTCAAACTCTCGCCCGACCACACGGTGGTGGCGCTCGCCGGAGGCACCGGCAGCGGCAAGTCATCCCTGTTCAACTCGGTCTCCGGGCTCGAACTCTCGCCGACGGGGGTGCGCCGCCCGACCACGGCCCGCACGCACGCCTGCGTGTGGGGCCTGGAGGGCGCCGCGCCGCTGCTGGACTGGCTGCAGATCCAGTGGCGGCACCGGTTCGCCCGGGCCAGCGCGCTGGACAAGGGCGAAAGCCAGCTGCACGGCCTGATCCTGCTCGACCTGCCCGACCACGACTCCATCCGGGCGCTCACCGACAACGAGGCGGACCGGCTGATCACCGCCGCCGACCTGATCGTCTGGGTGCTCGACCCGCAGAAGTACGCCGACGCCGCCACCCACCGGCGCTACGTGGCCGAGCTGGCGGGACACGACGCGGTGACCGTCTTCGTGCTCAACCAGGCCGACCGGCTGACCCCGGAGGAGCAGGCCATCTGCGTGGCCGACCTGGAGGACCTGCTGGAGCGGGAGGGCGTGGCCAATCCGAAGGTGGTGGCCACCTCGGCGACGAACGGCAAGGGCATCGACAGCCTGAAGGCGGTGCTGGCCGAGTCGGTGAGCGCGCGCCGGGCCGGCTACCTCCGCCTGGAGGCCGACCTCGACAAGCTCATGCTCCGGGTGGCCAAGGACATGCCCGACGTGCTGCACGTCGAGCCCACTGTGGACGGGGCCCGCCGGGTGGGGCTCACCGACGCGCTCTGCGACGCCGTCGGCGCCCCCGCCGTGGGCGAGGCCATCGAGAACGTCTACGGCGTGCGCTCGATCGACTGGGTCGGCTGGCCGTACGCCCGGTGGGCGGGCAGGTTGCGGCCGGATCCGCTCAAGAGCCTGCGCCTCGGCGACGTCAAGGACGACATCCGCACCCTCGTCGGCGGCTCGGTCCGAGCCCAGCCCGCCGAGGTGGACAACGCCGTGCAGGCCCTCTCCGACGGGCTCAGCCAGGGCATGCCCGAGGTCTGGCAGGACGGCATCAGGGACGCGGCCAGGTCGCGTTCCGGTCAGCTGCCCAAGGTGCTGACCGACGAGCTGGGCGAGATCGCCCCGCCGCTGGACCGGGTGCCGGCCTGGTGGTGGCTGGCCAAGATCTGGCAGTACCTGCTGGTCCTGCTGTTCGTGGCCGGTCTCGGCGTGACCGGTGCGATCATCGCCTACGGCGGGTTCAAGACGGGACCGCCGCCCACGGAGCTGCTGGGTGACCTCGACGTGCTGCCCTGGGTGCTGCTCATGATGGTCAGCGTGCTCGGGGTCGGGCTGCTCTCCGCGGTGGCCAGCCGCAACTTCGTGGTGCTGGCGGCCGGGACCGAGCGGGACCGGCTGGAGCGGGACATGCGCCGCCGGGTCTCCGGCGTGGCGCAGGAGCTGGTGGTGGAGCCGGTGGAGCGCGAGCTGCAGCGCTACAACGATTATCACGAGGCATTGAATACCGCGAAGTACTAGGCCGCCGCTTGAAGGGCTGTGGATAACTCGGTTGTCCACAGCCCTTCACGCTGACCGGCGCTCGCCGTTCGTCCACAGTGCGGGCGTTATCCACAGAGCGGCGTTCGGCCGCTCGCCGCCAGGGTGGCCCGCGGGACGGTGAGTGCGAGTCCGGCGAGGGTCCGGACCGTGGAGGCACTCATGAGCGAGATCTACGTCACCCTGTCGGGGAATGTCACCGACGATCCCAAACAGTTCCACTTCGGTGACGGGTCCCGGGCGACCTCGATGCGGGTCGCGGTCAACCGCCGGTTCCTGGATCGCCAGACGCAGACCTGGCAGGACGGGGAGACCACCTACTACACCGTGCGCTGCTACCGGGCACTGGCCGATCATGTGGCCCAGTCGGTGCGGCGGGGCCATCCGGTGGTGGTGTCGGGCAAGCTGCGGGTGAAGCAGTTCGAGCGGGGCGGAGAGCAGCGCTTCTGGGTCGAGGTGGAGGCGGTCTCGGTCGGCCACGACCTCAAATGGGGGATCACCAGCTTCGAGCGTCCGGTGCGCGGTTCCTCGGGCCCGGTCGCCGCCCCTCGTGACCTCCGGGCTATGGAGGACGCCACCCGCGAATGGGAACTCGCCACGGTGGCGGTCCCGCCCAGCACGCTGCGCCTGCTGGAAGGCGGCGCGGGCCGGCCCGACGACGAGCAGGACAGCCTCGACGCCGTTTACGACAGCCATGCGGAAGGGTCGAACGACGAACACGGCGATGCCGCCGGTGTTGTCAGCGCCGCCGACGGTTCGAAGGACGACGGGAACGAGACTCCGTGGCCTGACAACGCGATGCCGCTGGCAGCTTGACGTGGGGAGGGGGCATCGGCCGTGCGCGGCCGGTGCCCTCGATCAGGGGACCGGAGATCGGCCGATGGCGACGATCCGCGTCGCTGCAAGAGCACCAGATCAGGTCCAGGTGACGCCCCGCACCATGGCTGCTCCTTTCCCACACGGCCCGCCCCCGCGAAGGAGCGGTTCCCCACCAACGGGCGGCCTGTGGCGAATCACCACAGAACAGCCCCCAGGCCATCAGAACGAATGGCCACGGTGCCCAAGGTAGCGGTTCCCATCGCACGCCGCACACTCCGCAACTATTGTGTTACACATCGTGAGACGCTGGAGTCAGCGTATGGATGCGTTGGGGGACGGGATGACGGCGCCCAGTCAGACCTCGGCCAAACCGCTCGGCGGCATGCCCGCACGCGGCGGCCGGTGGCCTCTGCTGGCGCAGCGGCGTCCGCTGGTGCTGTACCTGGTGGCGATCGTGGCGCTGGATCTGGCCGCGATCTGCTACTTCGCCGCGACCACCACGTTCGCGGTCGCCGACCTGGCCACGTTCCTGGCCCTGACGGCCTGTGGCGCGGTCTGCATCGAAGCGACCCGGCGGCTCGGCATGCCCGCCGGGGTGCACCGGGACCTGCTCTCCGCCTGGTGGCTGCCGGCCGCGCTGCTGCTGCCGCCGGTCTACGCGCTGGTGGCGCCGATCCCGCTGCAGATCCTGCTGCAGTTGCGGGTCCGGGCCACCGTCACCTACCGGCGGGTGTTCAGCGCGGCCGCGATCGGCCTGGCCGCCGGAGCCGCCTCGGTGGTCTTCCACGCCCGCGTGGCCGATCCGGGGGAGTTGGCGCACGGCACCGGCTGGCCGATTGTGACCGCGGTCGCCTGCGCGGCCCTGTTCACCGTGCTGAACACCGCGCTGATCGCCATCGCCGCCCACACCGCCGACCCCGACAGCCGCTGGCGGGACGTGCTGTGGGATCGCGAGAGCCTGCTGCTCGACGCGGTCGAGCTCTGCCTGGGCGTCTCGGTGGCCATCCTGTGCGGGCTCAACCTGGCCCTGCTGCTGCTCGCGCTGCCGCCCGTCATGCTGCTGCAGCGCAGCCTGCTCCACGCGCAGCTTCAGGCCGCCGCGCGGACCGACCCCAAGACGGGCCTGCTCAACGCCGCCGCCTGGCAGCGCGAGGCGGACACCGAGATCGTCAGGGCTCGCCGTACCGGGGAGATGCTGGCGTTGCTCATCGTCGACATCGATCACTTCAAGCGGGTCAACGACACCTATGGCCATCTGGTCGGTGATCAGGTTCTGATCGGGGTGGCGGCCACGTTGCGCAGTCAGCTGCGTGACTACGACGTGGTCGGGCGGTTCGGTGGTGAGGAGTTCGTGGTTCTCCTGCCCAGGGCCGACGTGGCCGAGGCGCGCCGGGTCGCCGAGCGGCTCAGGACCAGGGTCGGCCGGATGGCCGTGGCCGCCGACGACGCGATGATCACCGTGACCATTTCCGCCGGAGTCGCGATCATGAACATGCACGGGGACGATCTGATCGAGCTGCTCGCCGCCGCCGACCTGGCCCTCTACCGGGCCAAGGAACTCGGCCGAGACCGTATCTGCCTGCCCGCCACCCAGAATCCGCCGACGGACGGCACGTCCGCCGCGGCCCACTAAGCTTGAGCCCATGGCCGAGTACATCTACACGATGCGACGTGTGCGCAAAGCTGTCGGCGACAAGGTGATCCTTGACGACGTCACGCTCTCCTTCTTGCCCGGAGCGAAGATCGGCGTGCTCGGTCCGAACGGCACCGGCAAGTCCACCCTGCTCAAGATGATGGCGGGCATCGAGAACACCTCCAACGGCGAGGCCAAGCTGATGCCCGGCTTCACCGTCGGCATGCTCCAGCAGGAGCCGCCGCTCAACGAGGAGAAGACCGTCCTCGGCAATGTGGAGGAGGGCGTCGCCGAGACCAAGGCGCTGCTCGACCGCTACAACCAGATCGTCGAGCAGATGGCCACCGACTACTCGGACGAGCTCCTCGACGAGATGGGCAAGCTCCAGGACGAGATCGACCACCGCAACGCGTGGGAGCTCGACAGCCAGCTGGAGCAGGCCATGGACGCGCTCCGCTGCCCGCCCGCCGACTCCCCGGTCACCACCCTCTCCGGTGGCGAGCGCCGCCGGGTCGCTCTGTGCAAGCTGCTGCTGGAGCAGCCCGACCTGCTGCTGCTGGACGAGCCCACCAACCACCTCGACGCCGAGAGCGTGCAGTGGCTGGAGTCCCACCTGGAGAAGTACCCGGGGACCGTGCTGGCCGTCACCCACGACCGTTACTTCCTCGACAACGTGGCCGGCTGGATCCTGGAGCTCGACCGCGGCCGCTGCTACCCGTACGAGGGGAACTACTCCACCTACCTGGAGGCCAAGGCCGCCCGGTTGAAGGTGGAGGGCCAGAAGGACGCCAAGCGCAAGAAGCGCCTGGAGGACGAGCTCCAGTGGGTGCGCTCCAACGCCAAGGCCCGCCAGACCAAGAGCAAGGCCCGTCTCCAGCGGTATGAGGAGATGGCCGCCGAGGCGGACAAGTTCCGCAAGCTCGACTTCGACGAGATCCAGATCCCGCCGGGGCCCCGCCTGGGCACCACGGTCATCCGGTCCGAGAACCTCACCAAGGGCTTCGAGGACCGGCTGCTGATGGACAACCTCAGCTTCGACCTGCCGCGCAACGGCATCGTCGGTGTGATCGGCCCGAACGGCGTCGGCAAGACCACGCTGTTCCGCATGGTCACCGGCAGCGAGACGCCGGACAAGGGCTCGATCACCATCGGCGAGACCGTCAAGATCTCCTACGCGGACCAGACCCGCGCCGCGATCGACCCCGCCAAGAACGTCTGGGAGGTCGTCTCCGACGGGCTGGACTACATCAAGGTCGGCAACGTCGAGATGCCGTCCAGGGCCTACATCGCCGCGTTCGGCTTCAAGGGCCCGGACCAGCAGAAGAAGGCGGGCGTGCTGTCGGGCGGCGAGCGCAACCGGCTCAACCTGGCGCTGACCCTCAAGCAGGGCGGCAACGTGCTCCTGCTGGACGAGCCGACCAACGACCTCGACACCGAGACGCTCTCCTCGCTGGAGAACGCGCTGCTCGACTTCCCCGGCTGCGCGGTCATCACCTCGCACGACCGGTGGTTCCTGGACCGTATCGCCACCCACATCCTGGCCTGGGAAGAGGGTTCGAACTGGTTCTGGTTCGAGGGCAACTTCGCGGACTACGAGAAGAACAAGATCGAGCGGCTCGGCGCCGACGCGGCCCGGCCGCACCGGGTCACCTACCGCAAGTTGACGCGCGAGTAACGTGCGGCATGTCTTCTCCCGGCAGATCCGATTCGCCGACATCGATCAGCTGGGGCACGTCAACAACGTGCGGTTCTTCGACTACCTGGAGGACGCGCGGCTGGCCATGCTCTACCTGGAACCGATCCGGGCGGGCGGCCGGCCGCACCGCGGGCTGGTCGTGGCGCGGCACGAGATCGACTACCGGCGGGCGCTGACGTTCCGTCCCGAACCCGTACGGGTGGAGACCTGGGTGACCTCGGTCAGCCCGGTGCGCTTCACCCTGGCGTACGAGATTCGGGACGAGGACGTGGTCTTCGTGGAGGCGAGTTCGGTCATGGTGGCCTACGACGCGGCCGAGGGCAGGCCGCGGCGGCTCACCGAGGACGAGCGGGCCTACTTGGAGAAGTTCACCGGGTGAGCAGCCAGGTGGCCGTGTCCGGCGGGAGCATGTCGCCGTCGAGCGGGCCGCTGGAGATCAGGACCTGGTGGTGGGCGGGGAGTTCGGCCGCCTGTTCGCCGCAGTTGACCGCGCAGATGAGGCTTCCCCGGCTGAAGTAGAGCGTGTCGGGCGGGCTGTCGAGCCAGGAGATGGTGCCGGGAAGCGTGCCGCGCATGGCCTTCCTGGTGGCCAGGGCGCGCCGGTAGAAGGACAGCGCCGAGGCCGGGTCGCCCGCCTGCCGTTCGGCTGTGAGGTCCGCCCAGGCGTCCGGCTGGGGGAGCCAGCTGCCGCCCGACCCGAAACCGTACGGCGGGGCCGTACCGGACCAGGGGAGGGGGACGCGGCAGCCGTCGCGGCCGGGGATCTCGCCGTTGGAGCGGAAGAAGATGGGGTCCTGGCGCGCTTCTGGGGGAATGTCCTTGACCTCCGGAAGGCCGAGTTCCTCCCCCTGATAGAGGTACGCCGATCCCGGGAGCGCCAGCATCGCCAGCAGGGCGGCGTGCGCGCGAGCGGGCCCGGCGGCCGGATTGAGGGAGCCCTCGCCGTAACGGGTGACGTGGCGGACCACGTCGTGGTTGGAGAGCACCCAGGTGGGCGCGGGGACGGCGGCCAGCGTGTCGTCGATCACCTTGCGGAAGGCGGTGGCCGACCAGGGGGCTTCCAGCCAGGCGAAGTTGAAGCTCTGGTGGAGCTCGTCGGGGCGTACATAGCGGGCTAAGTCGTCGGCGGAGTCGGTCCAGACCTCGCCTACGGCGGCGCGGTCGCCGGGGTAGGAGTCGAGGACCTTGCGCCACTCGCGGTAGACCTCGTGGACCTCCGGGCGGCTCCAGATGGGGGAGGCGGCGCTGAAGCCCGGCTGGGTGTCGGGCAGGCCGTCGGCCTTGTAGAGGCCCATCGCGACGTCGATGCGGAAGCCGTCCACGCCGCGGTCCAGCCAGAAGCGCAGGATGTCCAGGAACTCCTCGTGGACCTCGCGGTTGTGCCAGTTGAAGTCCGGCTGTTCCGGCGCGAACAGGTGCAGGTACCACTGCCCGTCGGGCAGCTGCGTCCAGGCCGGGCCGCCGAAGACGGACAGCCAGTTGTTGGGCCGGTCCCGGAACATGTAGCGGTCCCTGCCGATGCCCTTCAGCGCCTCCTGGAACCACGGATGGGCGCTCGAACTGTGGTTGGGCACGATGTCGACCAGGATTCGGAGACCGGTCTCGTGCGCCGCGCTGACGAGCGCGTCGAACTCGGCCAGGTCGCCGAAGAGCGGGTCGACGTCGCGGTAGTCGGCCACGTCGTAGCCGCCGTCCGCCATGGGGGACCGGTAGAAGGGCGTCAGCCAGATCGCGTCCACCCCCAGCTCCGCCAGGTACGGCAGGCGGGACCGCACCCCCGCCAGATCACCCACTCCGTCACCCGAGGCGTCGGCGAAGCTGCGTACGTAGATCTCATAGACGACGGCGTCATGCCACCAGGGGATTTGGTCCATGTGTCACTGGCTGCCCCGCGATGACGGCGTCTAAGCGTTTATCAGGCTGTGCGCGGCGTACACGAGGTACTGCCAGAGCTTCTGGTGCTGCTCCTCAGGGAGTTCCAGGCTCTCGACGGCGTCGCCCATGTGCTTGAGCCACGCGTCCCGCTCCGCCTCGCCTATCACGAATGGCGCGTGCCGCATACGCAGCCGGGGGTGGCCGCGCTCCTGACTGTACGTGTTCGGGCCGCCCCAGTACTGGATCAGGAAGAGCCGCAGCCGCTCCTCGGCTCCGGTGAGGTCCTCTTCCGGGTAGAGCGGACGTAGCAGGGGATCCTCGGCCACACCCTCGTAGAACCGGTGGACGAGGCGCTTGAAGGCGTCCTCGCCGCCGATGAGGTCGTAAAAACTCTCCTCGCTGGTCACAGGTTCAGCCTAAGACAGCTACTCACCAGTCAAGGCGCGGGTCCCGGGGGACAATTCTCATCCCGCGTTGTTCCCCGCCGGAGGAAGATTCCTCCGGCAGTGGGTCAGGCGGCGAAGACGAGCCCGTTCTCGTCGAAGGCGCGCTTGATGCGGCGGCGCACCTCGCGGGCGGCGGTGGCGCGCTCGCCGGGCACCGTCTTCACGCTCACCCGGAAGATCACGGCGGAGTCGGAGATCTGCTCCATGCCGAAGACCTGCGGCTCCTCGACGATCAGGGTGTCCCGGAAGTCCGAGTCCTCCCACAGCTCCGTGGTGATCGTCTTCAGCAGCTCCTGTACCCGGATCACGTCCGCGTCGTACGCCACGGGAACGTCGATCACCGCCCTCGACCAGCCCTGGGACTCGTTGCCGACGCGGGTGATGGTGCCGTTCCTGACGTACCAGACCTTGCCGTCGGCGTCGCGGAGGCGGGTGATGCGCAGGGTGACCGCTTCGACGGTGCCCACGGCGACGCCGGTGTCGATCACGTCGCCGACGCCGTACTGGTCCTCGACCAGCATGAACATGCCGGCGATGAAGTCCTTGACCAGCTCCTGCGCGCCGAAGCCGACGGCCACGCCGAGCACGCCCACGCTGGTGAGTAAGGGGGCGATCGGGATGCCGAGCTTGGTGGCGATGGTCAGGAACGCGGTGCCGAGGATGACCACGGAGGCGATGCTGCGCAGCACGGAGCCGAGGGTGTCGCCGCGCTGCCTGCGCCGTTCGCTCAGGATGGCGGAGGTGGCGTCCTCGGGAGTGGCGGTCCGGCGCAGCCGGTCCGGCAGCACGCCCTCGCCGGCCCGCAGCGTGATCCGGGTGATCAGCCGGTGCGCGATCTTCCTGACCACCATGGCCGCGACCAGGATCAGCACCACGATCAGGATCACGTCCGCCACCCCGGCGGCCAGCTGGATCCACGCCGGGTAGGCGCCCCGCATCGGGAGCAGGGCGTTCAGCAGTTGGCAGATCATGCCGTCGCCCTGCGAGCACGCTTCGACCAGGTGCTGGCCGGCCTCTTTCAGATCGATGAGCGGGGACGGGCTGGGGGATGGGGTGGGCGTCACGCTGGGCGTGATGCTCGGTGTCGGGCTCGGGCTCGGGGAGAGCAGGAACACGAGGTGGATCCCCCTCGGATCAGTTCATTCGGCAAAAATGGTCAACGCTGGTCGACCAACACCCTATTGCCGAGCGAACCGGCCTCCGTCACATTACGCCGGGGAGACGTGAGGGCCCTGACCCGGGCCGCGGAGGGCGGGACAGGACCTTCCTGTGACGACTGGCAGGGCTGGGACATGCACCCGGAAGCAGATCCAAGCCGTTCTCCGGGAGGGGGATCCCCCCGATGGCCGTCCAGCCCGGTCTCCCGTGCCGAACGGCATTCAGCCGGGTACGGCTCCGCGCCGGAGCCGTACCCGAGCCGCGTGAGCCCGAAGGCCCACGAAATTCACGTACCAGTACCGATCACATTCGCTGGTTTCGGGACCGGCGGAATGCCACAACGCTCCAGGGAACGTTCCGCACCGGGCATTCCGCCGGTCCCGTCGAGCCGCGGTGGCCGCGATATGCCGAGGTGACTGCGCTTCACCTGGTTCATCGCGGGTGCGATCATTTCGGTTATTCGCCCACCGCGGCGAGTACGCGTGCGACCTTCGTCGCGGCGCCGGCCGGATCATCCGCCCGGTGCATCCGCTCCCCCCAGGACCACCAGTAGTCCGCCGCCCTGCAGACGACGTTCTCGGTGAGACTGGTCGCATTCGGGTTGATCACGCGGACGAAGGCACGGCCGGTCTGACTGTGCACCACTCGCGCATGAAACCCCCGAGTGCCGAGCTCCGAAGCGAGGCGCTCCAGATGCCCGAAATCGTCCTCCCCCACCGTTCGTCCTCCTTCTCAGGCTCTTTTGGTGATTTGCGATTCTGCGTTTCGGTGCTGGTTGGCCCAAGATGACTTACTGGGCCGCACCGGTCAACGAAGCGGAACGGCAGCTCTGGATGCGGTTACCACCAAGTGGGTTGAAAGAAACAGCCCGGGGGTGGACGATCCTTAATCAGCACGTTCGACAGCGGTACCGGGCCGGGCAAACCTGGTCCATCATTTTGTCTGGGCGCAGTGCGACCTCAGGGTTACGCTGAGTCAGCAGATGTGGACCGGTCAGGGACATGTGGGCGGCGCGTACGGCCGGCCACGAGAGAGGGGCCGGTATGTCCGGCAGGCAACACAAGGAGACGGAGACCGCGAGGCGGGTCCGGGCGCGAGGCCTGGCCGCCGGACGGAGCCTGGCGAGCATCGCCGAAGAGATCTTCGAAACATGCTCGCCGCTGTTCGGCACCACCCGGATCAAATCCCACCGGCTTTCGAACGGCATCGCGCTCGCCGACGTGATCGAGCAGGTGCGCGCCCTCTTCGAGCGGGACGGGAAGGCGATCCCGGGGATCGGGGAAACGCTGCTGTCCGCGTACGAGTCCGGACTGAAACGCCCCGGGCCCGAATACCTCCACTACCTGTGTTGCGTCTACCGGGTCGAGCCGGTCGCCTTGGGCTACGACGGTCCGTGCATCTGCGGTCATGGGCACCGCATGCCGGGCGTCGTCCGCGGCGGCGACCTGCAGGACGGAAGATCCGACACATCCCCCGTCTCGCGTGAGCTGCTGATCCTCTCGGACGGCGGCGACCCCTCAACGGGCGGGGGCGAGGAGGACGAGAACGTGCTACGGAGGACGCTGTTGAAGCTCCTCGCCGGCACCTCGGTGAGCCTGGACGGCCAGGTCCTGGGTGCGGTTGAGAACATCAGGCGGCGGATGGACGACACCATGGTGTCGGCGACCGTCTCGCCCGCCATGCTCGATCAGTGGGAGGAGTCCACGATCGGCTTCGGCCGCCAATATATGAACACCCCGCCGCTGCGGCTGCTCTGCGACGTGCTGCTGGAATTCGCGGCGGTGCGCAAGGCGATGGAACGGCGCCAGCCGGTCGATCTGCAGGAGCGGCTCTGCCGGATGGCGGCGCAGCTCTCCGGGCTGTGCGGCATGATCATGATCGACCTGGGCGACCACCGGCTCGCGCGCTCCTTCTTCCGCACCGGCAGGACCGCGGCGGACGAGACGGGCGACCGCGCGCTGCGCGCCTGGGTGGTGGCCCGCGAGGCGCTCGTGCCGCTGTACTACGGCGACCCGCGCGAGGCCCTCACCCTGGCCAAGAAGAGCCGCGACATGGCCGGTCAGACGCCCTGCGCGGCGAAGACCATGGCCCCGGTCGTGGAGGCCAGGGCGCTGGCCATGCTGGCCGGCAGCAACGGCCAGAAGAAGGACGTGGTCGACCAGGCCAAGCGGGCGCTGTCCCGGGCCCGCACCGCGTTCTCCCAGATGGTCCCCTCCGAGCAGGAGGACACCGCGTTCGGCTACACCGAGCGCCAACTCTACTTCTACCAGGGCGACGTGCTGGTACGGCTCGGCGAGACGCTTGAGGCGGACGTCGTCCTGGAGCAGGCCCTGGGGCAGTACGAGGGCGAGCCGCTGGACCAGACGCTCATCCGGCTCGACCTGGCCCAGTGCCGCCTGATCGAGGGCGACCCCGAGGAAGCCGTGCAGCTGGCCACCAGGGCGCTGGAGATGATCGAGAAGATCCACCGCACCGAACTGGTGATCGCCCGCGTGAACGAGCTGATCAACGGCGTGACGACCAAGCACGGGGACGTCAAGGGCCTGGACCGGCTCAGGGACGTCGCCCTGGACCGGGCCCAGCTCGACCTCGGCGATCTGGTGGGGGGTTTATGAGCTTCCCGTTACGGGTGCGGCGCTATCGCTGGTCCGATCTGGACGCGGTCTGGGCGCTGCACCAGATCAGCCTTGCCCAAGTCGGGCTGGCTCCCGGCGACGGCGTCTACTACGACGACGACTTCCCCCGGATCACCGAGGTGTATCTGGCCGACCGGGGCGAGTTCCTGGTCGGCGAGGTGCCCGGCGGCCGGATCGTGGCCATGGGCGGACTGCGCCGCCTGGACGACGAGACGGCGGAGATGTGCCGCCTGCGCGTGCACCCGGAGCACCAGCGCCGCGGGTACGGCGCGCAGATCCTCGAACTCCTCGAACAGCGCGCCCGCGAGCTGGGCTACAGCCTGCTGCGGGGGGACACCACCCTCCAGCAGGGCGCCGCGATCGAGCTCTACCGCAAGTACGGCTGGCGCGAACTGAGCCGCGAGGTCCGCGGAGACAGCGTCGTCCTTTATGGCGAAAAATCGCTAATTCCTGTGAATTCTGGTCAATTCACCAGGTAAATGATGTCCGGTGGAATGAAAGTTTCCGAGGTCTGCCGGTAACCGGGCGGGGTCCTGAAGCGTCTCAGAGTAAGTGGTCGAGAATCGTGAGCAGGTTCGGCGGCTCGACCGGCTCGGGGAGCGCGGCCAGCTCCGCCCGGGAATGCCAGGCGTGCCCCCGATAGGTGCCGTGCTCCTCCGGGGTGAGCTCCGCCGAGGCGACGTCGGGCGTGCCGTCGTACCGGGCCAGGAAGAACGGCTCGGTCTTGATGTAGTGCACGCCCAGCCAGTGGTAGTCCCGTTCGACGGGAATCCACTGGTCAAGGACGTTGTCGCCGGGTAGCCCCGTCTCTTCGGCGAGTTCCCGGCGGGCCGCTTCCAAGGGTGTCTCGCCGGGTTCGATGCCGCCGCCGGGCGGTTCCCAGAACACGACATCGCTCACGTGATCATGCCAGCGCAGCAGGAGCACACGGCCCTGACCGTCCACGCAGAGAACCCGGGCCGCGGGTCGGGAGTCAGCCACGTCCGCCAATCCTGCCATCTGGCGCATGGCCGCGGGCGCGCGGGGGACAAAGGGACGGCGAAGTGCCTCGCTGTCGCATTCGGGCCGGGAAATCACCGGAGCGCTATCATCTTTGCCGATGGACACGCGCCACTAAGGAATCCGGATGACTGCCGAATATGTGCTGACCCTGTCGTGCCCCGACCGGCCCGGGGTGGTCGCGGCCGTCTCCGGATTGCTCGCCGGGCGAGGGTGCAACATCACCGAGAGCCAGCAGTTCGGCGATCCCGCTGAGGACCGTTTCTTCATGCGCGTGCAGTTCACCGGCGAGGCGCCGATGGACGATCTGAACGCCGCCTTCGCCGCGCTCGCCACCGAATTCCGGATGGAGCTACAACTTTTCGACCGGGCGGTGAAGCCCCGGGTGCTGGTGCTGGTCAGCAAGTTCGATCACTGCCTGAACGACCTGCTCTACCGGGTGCGCTCCCGGCTGCTCGACATCGAGATCGTCGCGGTCGCGTCCAACCATCCGGACCTTCGGCCGCTCACCCAGTCGTACGGGATCGACTACCACCACCTGCCGGTGACGCCGGAGACGAAGGCCAGGCAGGAGGCCGAGATCCTCACCCTGGTCGATCACTACCGGGCGGATCTGGTGGTGCTGGCGCGGTACATGCAGGTGCTGTCCGAGGATCTGTGCGCCAAGCTGTCCGGGCGAGTGATCAACATTCATCACTCGTTCCTGCCGTCGTTCAAGGGGGCCAAGCCGTACCACCAGGCGCATGCCCGGGGGGTCAAGCTGATCGGGGCCACGGCGCACTACGTCACGGCCGACCTGGACGAGGGGCCGATCATCGAGCAGGAGGTGGCGCGGGTGAACCACACGCACTCGGCGGCCGACCTGGTCGCCATCGGGAAGGACCTCGAGTGCCAGGCGCTGGCCCGCGCGGTGCGCTGGCACGCGGAGCACCGGATCCTTCTGGACGGGCACAAGACCGTCATCTTCCCGCGCTAGCCGGACCCTGGCGCCCGGCAGGAGCCCTGAGAAGGGCTTCCCGCCGGGCTGTGGCGGTGTGGTTACCGGTCCTTGGCCAGGCCGGTGTGGGTGGCGAGGAAGGCCAGCTGGTCGGCGGCCAGGGCCACCGTCTTGCTGACCGAGCGGGCGCCGTGGCCGGCCTCGGTCTCGTTGCGGAGCAGGATCGGCCGGTCGGACGCGGTCGCGTGCTGGAGCGCGGCGGCCATCTTCCAGGCGTGGAGCGGGTGCACGCGGGTGTCGGAGGCGAACACGGTGAACAGCGTCGCCGGATACTCGACTCCTTCCCGGACGTGGTGGTACGGGGAGTAGGACGACAGCCAGCCGAACTCCTCCGGGATGTCGGCCGAGCCGTATTCCACGTTCCAGGTGGCGCCGAGGCCGAAACGCTCGTAGCGGATCATGTCCAGCAGGGGGGCCGAGCAGACGACGGCCGCGTAGAGGTCCGGGCGCTGGGTGAGGGCCGCGCCGACCAGCAGGCCGCCGTTGGAGCCGCCGGAGATGGCCAGCTGCTCCGACGTGGTGACGCCCGTGGCGATCAGGTGCTCGGCGGCGGCGTGCAGGTCGTCGAAGACGTTCTGCTTGTTGCCGAGCATCCCGGCCCGGTGCCACTCCTCGCCCTGCTCACCGCCGCCGCGCAGCTGCGCGATCGCGTAGACGCCGCCGGCCTCGACCCAGGTCAGGATGGAGGCCGAGTAGCCGGGCGTCATCGAGATGCCGAAACCGCCGTAGCCGTACAGCACGGTGGGACGGGGGCCCGATCCGTCGACGGGGGAGATGACCAGCATGTGCACCTCGGTGCCGTCGGCCGAGGAGTAGACGACGTGCTCGGTCCTGACCGGGGGCACGTCCACCGAGCCGGGGGAGGCCGCCCAGAGGGTCGTCTCGCCGGTTCTGGCGTCGTAGTGCTGGATGGTGGGCGGGGTGGTGTTGTCGGTGTAGCCGAACCAGGCCTCGTGGCCGCCCTCGGGGCGCTCCGAGATGCCGCCGATGGTGCCGAGCCCCGGGGTGGGCACCGAGCCCGTCCTGGCGCCGTCGGCGAGGCGGTGCACCGAGATCTCCGAGATCGCGTGCCGGGTCCAGCCCACCAGCATGATGGGCTCGTCCAGGTCGTCGAGGATCGCGAAGTCGCTGAGCACGGCCTCCGCGTCCTCCGGGATCAGGTCCCGCCAGTTCTCGTACGCAGGAGCCTGCGGGGTGGCCACGCAGATCCGGCCGCGCGGCGCGTCCCTGTCGGTGAAGACGTAGAGCCTGCCGTCCCGGCCGAAGTGCAGGCCGGTCTGCGCGTCCACATCCTGCTGGACGGTGACCAGCGCGGGGGCCGTCACCGGGGAGGATTCCAGGTCGGCCACCCAGAGGTCGTTGCGCGGAGCCGTGCCACGGGAGGCGGAGACGGTCAGCCAGCGGCCGTCGCGGGAGACCGAGACCCCGTAGTAGTTGGTCTTCTCCAGCCCTTCGCCGAAGATCATGACGTCATCGTCGGCGGGAGTGCCGAGAACATGCAGGTAGACGCGCCTGTGATACTGCTCCTCGCCCTCCGGGACCCGGTCGGGGGCCAACCGGCGGACGTAGTAGTACGTCCCGCCACCGGGCAACCAGGCGACCGGGGAGTAGCGGCAGCGGTCGATCGGGCCCTCCAGGACCTCGCCGCTCGCCACGTCCAGCACGAACAGCTGGGACTCCTCATCCCCGCCGACCGAGATCTGGTACGCCAGCAGCCGCCCTTCCTTGTCGGGCTGCCAGGCGTCCAGCGTGGTCAGCCCGGACGGGTCCAGCGCCATCGGGTCGATCAGGGCGCGTTCGACCCCGTCGTCGACCACGTAGAGCACCGCGTGCTCCTGCTCGGGGGTGCGCCGCATGAAGAAGTGCCGGTCGCCGCGCCAGGTCGGGGAGCCGATCGACCCCGACTTCAGCAGCTCCTCGACCCGCCCGCGGAAGCGCTCCCGGCCGGAGAGGCCGGCCTGCGCGAACAGCTCGCCCTGGGCCTCCAGCCACTCCTTCACCTCGGGCGCGTCCGGATCCTCCAGCCATCGGTACGGATCGGGCACGGGGGTGCCGTGCAGCTCGTCGACGATGTCGGACCGGGGAGCCGGTGGGTATGGCGGTGACGTCATGCTCGCACTTTAGGGCAGGCCACCGACAGAGTCGTACCCCCGAATAGCGGGGAGTAAAAAGATGATCGCTGGGGCATAAAGAGCACCAGGCGTATCAGTCGCCCAGGTTATGGGGTGGCGGACAGGTCATCGCAAAGGCCACACTTTGGTTGAGGACGGTGCCGTGGTGACCATCCGCTGGACCGTCCGGCGGAGGTCTTCGTGAAGGAAACACCCGAGTCCCAACAGGTGGGGCCACAACGTAGGCGCACAGTCGTCGCACCGCGACACGCCACTCTCCGGCCGGCTGCGAAGCCCGCCGAGACTGCCGTGGAGGCCGGCTGATGCGCCAAGTCCTACTCCTCAACGCCACCTACGAGCCGCTGACCACGCTCTCCCTGCATCGGGCGATCATCCTGGTGCTACGGGAGAAGGCCGACGTCGTCCACCGGGACGGCAGGGGCACGGTTCTCAGATCCGCCACCCGGACCCTGGACGTGCCGTCCGTGATCCGGCTGAGGCGGTACATCCGCATACCGTACCGGTCCCGGATCCCGCTCACACGGGCGGCGCTCATGCGCCGGGACGATTTCCGCTGCGCCTACTGCGGGCAGCGGGCCGAGACCATTGACCATGTTATCCCTAGATCCAAAGGTGGCCCGCACACCTGGGAGAATTGCGTCGCCTCGTGTATGCCTTGTAATCATCGCAAGGCGGACAAGCTGCTGGAAGAGATCGGATGGTCGCTCCGGGTCAGCCCAGCCGTACCTCGCGGTGCGCACTGGCGGCTGATTGGTGCACAATTCGACGGTGATCCGCAGTGGGCTCCTTACCTCTCGGAGTCGGCGGCCTGAACCTCGCTGATCGGACGGGCACAATCGAATCATGACGTGGACGCTCACCTCAGACGTGTCGGCCTACGCCGAAGCAGCCGAGCCCTGGCTGCTCCGTGACCCTGTGCGCAACACGGTGCTGTTGACCGTGTTGCGCTGGATTCGGAGCGGCCAGTACTCGGATCCTTTGCTGGGCTGGTATGTCGAGCACGGGGAGGTTCGGGGGGCGTTATGTCATACGCCGCCGTATCCGCTGTTGCTGGGGGCTTCGCCGTTCGCGGAGTTGCCGGCGTTGGTGGGGCAATTGGTGAATCGGGGGAGGGAACTGCCGGGGGTGACGGGGCCGGTGGAGACCGTGTCCACGTTCTCGTCGGCGTGGTGGCAGCAGGAGAAGGAGCGGCGGTCGGAGCGGCTTTACCGGCTTAGCACGCTGGTGGCGCCCATGGGGCCTGGTGGGCAGTCCGCTTTGTACGGCCCTGGGCGGGCTCGGCTGGCGACGCCGGAGGATCTTGGGGCCGCTGTTCACTGGTTCAGGATGTTTCAGCATGAGGCGCATGTGGATGCCGCTGCTGATCCTGGGCCGGTTGTTTCGGCGCGGTTGAATCGCAAAGAGCTTGTTTGGTGGGAGTTGGCGGGGCAGCCTGTCTCTTTGGCGGGGGTCTCTGTGCCGATCTCGGGAATGTCCCGGATTGGGCCTGTTTATACGCCGCCGGAGTTTCGTCGGCATGGGTACGGGTCGGCGGTTACGTACGCGGCGACGCGTAAAGCGATCGACGATGGGGCGACGGAGATCCTTCTCTTCACGGATCTCTCGAATCCGATCTCCAATTCGATCTACCAAGCGATCGGCTATGTCCCGGTAGCCGATTACGCAACCATCAGTTTCTCTTGAGCGTTTCCCCCACCCACTCTCGTTCGCGCTCGCGCGCAGCCAACCACGCGGCTCCTGCCCCGACACACACGGCAACCGGTGCCGATGGCCCATGCCTCCGCCGACACGGCTGTTGCGGCAGCCGGTTGCCGTCGTCCATGCCTCCGGCGGCGGCACAGTTGCTGCCCCACCCGCCCACCCTTTGTCGCGCTTGCGCGCAGCCGGCCATCCGCTCATGCCCCCACGCGTGATCACCGGTTCTGATGGCCCATGCCTCCGGCCACACGGCTGTTCCCCGCCCGCGTGCCGTCGTCCGTGCCGCTGGCGGTGGTGCGGTTGCTCCCCACGCATCCCCGTCTTTGCGCTTGCGCGCAGCCGGACACGTTCCCCGGCGCCGCGGCCACCGGCTCCGGTCGTCCGTGCCTCCGGCGGCACGGCTGCTGCCGCACCCGGTTGCCGTCACCCATGCCCCCGGCGGTGGGACGGTTGCTCCCCACGCATCCCCGTCTTTGCGCTCGCGCGCAGCCGACCACGCGCCCATGTCCCACACGCGACCGCCAGTTCCGATGGCCACTGCCTCCGGCGGCACGGCTGTTGCCCCGTCCGCCTACCGTCGCCCATACCCCTGGCGGTGTAGTTATGGCATCCTGTCAAGCCGATCACAGACGCAGGATCGAACCGATCGGCTCCGTTCCGGCGCGATGCCGGCTCCGGCACGGATTATGATGCGCCTATGCCTCGCTATGACTACCGGTGTCGGTCCTGTGGTTCCACGTTCGAGTTGAACCGGCCGATGGCCGAGGCGAATGCGCCCGCGACCTGCCCGGGCGGACACGACGACACGGTGAAACTGCTGTCCACCGTGGCGGTGACAGGAGCCGCGTCGGCTGCGAGCGCGCCCCGCGCCTCCGGTGGCGGCGGTGGCTGCTGCGGAGGCGGCTGCTGCGGCTGACCGCCACACCCGGACCCGGCAGGCGAATCCGACCCTCCGGAGCCGCCGGTTCGCCCCCGCGCGCCTGAAACCCGCGAACCGGCGCCAACAGCCCCGGCGTCATGGTCAGGACACCTGCGGCCTGATCGAGCCGGCGAACAAGAACGATCAACTGAATGCGTCACGCTCATCAGCGACTACTAAGGCGACGTGAAGAACCCCTACAGAATGAAGCCGATCACGCTTGGCGCCGGTGCGGCGAGCAGCGTCACCTGCGTTAACGGCGCTGGATAACGGCGAGAGGCCGGTGCCTCGGGTCATTCTGTCAGGCGCTCTTAAGGCGTCGTCCCACGAGTGGACGTGCAACCCACTGGAGGCGGCGGCGAGCGAGGCCTACGGGCGCTTACCGGTACCCCTGGCAACCTGTCGATGAGCGCCCGGCCCGAAAACATGCCGGGCGCTTATCCAACTTAGGCGACCTTGCGCCGCTGGAACGGCAGATACCGCTCCGGCAGATGCGGCCGTGCCGGGATGTCCGTCGGCTCTACCGCGATGATGCGGTCGAACCGGAACGCCCGGATGCCCCGCCGTAAACGGCACCAGCCGACCAGGTACCAGTAGTCGCGGTGGACCAGGCAGGTGACCGGTTCGATGTCGCGGATGGTGAGGGTGGAGTCGGCGGAGAGGTACTGGAGGCGGATGACCTGGCGGGTGGTGATGGCGCCGGCGGCCGCGCGGGCGCGGCGGGCGACGTCGGGGGGCATGGGGGTGGTCAGGGTGGCGAGGGTGGTCGCGATCACGTCGTCGTCGAGGTCGAGGTGTTCGAAGGCGTGCCGGAGGCCGCGGCGGGCCGTCACGGACTGCGGGCCCGCGCCGAGGTGAGCGAGGGAGAGCGCGAGCGCGGCGATTTCGGCGGTCGTCAGCGACCCCGTGTGCCTAATGACGTTGGCCATACCTCAGATTTTACCGGCCCGCACTGACATTTTTCGAACGCGTGATTGAGGAATCGATGGAAAGGGCACCCGCGAGGAGTCGCGGGCGCCCTGAGGAGTTGTCAGCGGGACAGCTGGGTGAGGTCCCGGGAGGCGCCGGTGGAGGCGGAGGTGGTGAGGGCCGCGTAGGCCTGGAGGGCGGCCGAGACCGGGCGGTTGCGGTCGCGCGGGCGGTGGCGGCCCAGTTCGGCCAGGAGGGCTTCGCGGCGGGCGGCCAGGTCGGCCTCGCTGACCTTGAGGTCGATGGAGCGGCCGGGGATGTCGATCTCGATGATGTCGCCGTCCTGGACCAGGGCGATCGCGCCGCCCTCGGCGGCCTCGGGGGAGGCGTGGCCGATGGACAGGCCGGAGGTGCCGCCGGAGAAGCGGCCGTCGGTGATCAGGGCGCAGGCCTTGCCGAGGCCCTTGCCCTTCAGGAACGAGGTCGGGTAGAGCATCTCCTGCATTCCGGGGCCGCCCTTGGGGCCCTCGTAGCGGATGACGACGACGTCGCCCTCGCGGACGCGGTTGTTGAGGATGCCCTCGACCGCGTCCTCCTGCGATTCGAACACCACGGCGGGGCCGGAGAAGCGCCAGATGGACTCGTCCACCCCGGCCGTCTTCACGATGCAGCCGTCGACGGCGATGTTGCCGTACAGGACGGCGAGGCCGCCGTCGCGGGTGTAGGCGTGCTCGGCGTCGCGCACGCAGCCCTCGGCGCGGTCCAGGTCGAGCGTGTCCCAGCGCGCGTCCTGCGAGTACGGCTTGACGGTGCGCATGTTCCCCGGCGCGGCGTGCCACAGTTCGGCCGACTCCGGCAGGGCGGCCGGGGACTTCACGTCCCACTGGGCCAGCAGGTCACCCATGGTGCCGCCGTTGACGGTCAGCGCGTCCCGGTGGATCAGGCCGGCCCGGTCGAGTTCGCCCAGGATGGCGGGGATGCCGCCGGCCCGGTGCACGTCCTCGACGTGGTACTTCGCGGTGGCCGGGGCGACCTTGCACAGGCACGGCACCCGCAGCGAGATCTCGTTGATCTCCTTGAGGCCGAAGTCGACCTCGGCTTCCCTGGCCGCGGCCAGGATGTGCAGGATCGTGTTGGTGGAGCCGCCCATGGCCACGTCCAGCGCCATCGCGTTCTCGAAGGCGTCCTTGGTGGCGATGCTGCGGGGCAGCACGCTCTCGTCGTCGTCCTCGTAGTAGCGGCGGGTGAGCTCCACCAGCCGCCGCCCGGCGTCCTGGAACAGCTTCTTGCGCGCCACGTGGGTGGCCAGGATGGTGCCGTTGCCGGGCAGCGCCAGGCCGATCGCCTCGGCCAGGCAGTTCATCGAGTTGGCGGTGAACATGCCGCTGCACGAGCCGCAGGTCGGGCAGGCGTTCTCCTCCATCTCCAGCAGTTCGGCGTCGGAGACGCTGTCGTCGGCGGCGGCGATCATCGGGTCGATCAGGTCCAGCTTGCGACCGGGGGTCTTGCCGGCCTCCATGGGCCCGCCGGAGACGAAGATCGTCGGGATGTTCAGCCGGAACGCGGCCAGCAGCATGCCGGGCGTGATCTTGTCGCAGTTGGAGACGCAGATCAGCGCGTCCGCGCAGTGCGCGTTCACCATGTACTCGACCGCGTCGGCGATCAGTTCGCGGGACGGCAGCGAGTACAGCATGCCGCCGTGGCCCATCGCGATGCCGTCGTCCACGGCGATCGTGTTGAACTCGCGCGGGATCGCGCCCGCCTCCCGGATGGCCCCGGCCACCACGTCGCCGACCTCGCGCAGATGCACGTGACCGGGCACGAACTGGGTGAAACTGTTGGCGACCGCGATGATCGGTTTGCCGAGATCGCTGCCGGCTACCCCGGTCGCCCGGAGCAGGGCCCGGGCACCGGCCATGTTCCTGCCGTGAGTGACCGTACGAGACCTGAGGGCGGGCATGGCCGGGACTCCCATCGGAAGACGAATTCGAGTCTCCCCATGTTACGACCAGCGCCCAGTCGTTGAGACGTCTGTCCCACAAAGCGGTACGGCCCACGCCAAAACTGGCGCGGGCCGTACAGGACGGGCAAAGGGGTCAGTCGGTGCCGTAGCGGGGTGGGAGTACGTGCTCCGCGGCCTGGTAGATCGAGTCGATCTCGCCCGGGGTGAGCGACTTCTCCCGTTTGGTGATCCACTTGCGGACCAGGCTGCCGGAGAACACGTCCACGTCCCGGATGTTGAGAATGCGCCACGGGATGGCCGGGCCGTAGATCGCCAGGGACGGCACGACCGTCACCTCGCGCCCGAGCGCCTGAGTGATCAGGTCGCTGGCCTGGTTGGCCTCCCAGCGCGCCTCGTCCAGCCGGGGTTTCTGGTTGAAGGGGCCGTGGAACAGCTTGCGGTGCGACTGCACGCGCACGGGCAGCCGCCTGTCCCACTTCTCGGAGTCGACCGCGTACACCCCCGTGGGCCCGACGACCAGGTGGTCGATCTGGGCGTCGCTGTTGGGGATGGCGCGGGCGTGCAGAGTCTTGTAGCCGCCACGTTCCAGTTTCTTGAGCTGGCTCTCGGTCCGCCGCTCCGCCACCGAGGGTCGCCGCCAGGCGGGGACCGACGACTGGGTCCTGGCCCGATAGACGGTGTCCGCGATGGCCGCGAGGATCGCGGCGGTGAGGCCGACGCGCCAGCTCAGCAGCAGCACGCCGAAGACGACTCCGGCCGCTACGGCGATCACGGCTCGACGCCGCAGATGCTGGTATTTGGGCTGCTTGAGCATGCTCTGCAGGGATGCGCGCTCTACGGGCGCATACGTCGACGCGGGCGCATCAGGTCGCGTCGAGGACCGTTCACGATCGCTCACCCAGATCGGTGACGTATCGTGACCCTCATCGGGCGCTAGACCGGTATCCACGTCACTCACGGTAGTTGAGCTGCCGACAGGTTGCCTAGTGTTGCCTGGTTCACACTTTTGTTGCCCGCTTCTGCCGATTCGCATGCACCATTTGTGGGCACCATCTCTAGATATCTCCGCGCCGGGCGCATACCGTTCAGTGGCGTGACCAGCATTCATGACCTTACCGCGCTGGAGTTGGCGGCAGCCGTACGAAACCGCGAACTGTCCCCGGTTGAGATCACTGAGCATTATCTGGAACGTATCGACAGGCATGGTGCCGCTGTCGGGGCTTACGTCACCGTTGCCGCGGAGAGGGCTCTTGACCAGGCACGACAGTTGGCGGAACAAGATCCGGAGAAGCGGCCGCTGTTCGGCGTGCCGATTCCGATCAAGGATCTCAATCTGGTGAAGGACGTGCCGATCCGCTTCGGCTCGGCCACGTACGAGGGGTTCGTCGCCCCGGTCGACGACAGCGTCGTGGAACGGTTGCGGGACGCCGGCACGATCATGCTGGGTAAGACCAGCACGCCAGAGTTCGGTTTGCCGTGTTACACCGAGACCTCGGTCGGCCCCCCGGCGCGTACGCCGTGGGATGTGACCAGGTCGGCGGGTGGGTCCAGCGGGGGCGCCGCGGCGGCGGTGGCGGCCGGGCTGGCGCCCGCCGCGCAGGGCAGCGACGGCGCGGGCTCGATCCGCATCCCGGCCTCCGTCTGCGGCCTGTACGGCATCAAGCCCAGCCGTGGCCGCATCTCGTTCGCCCCCATCATCCCCGACCTGGCGGGCCTGTCCACCAACGGCCCGATCACCCGTGACGTCGCCGACGCGGCGGCGCTGCTGGACGTGATGGCCCACAACAACCCCGGCGACCTCTACTACGCGCCCCCGCCCGCCCTGGGCTCCTTCTCCGCCTATGTCGGGCGCGACCCCGGACGGCTCCGCATCGCCCGCTACCTCGATCCGGTGATCCAGGAGGCCGAGGTACACCCGGAGGTGCGCGCCGCCTACGAGAGCGCCTCCGCCGTGCTGGCCGGGCTCGGCCACGAGATCATCGACATTCCGACGCCGTTCGGGCCGGACATGGTGCCCGAGTTCGAGCGCATGTGGTTCAGCTTCGCCTGCATGCACCCCGTCGCCGAGCAGATGGAGTCCCAGTTAAGGCCGCTGACTGTGTGGCTGCGGGAGCGCGGCTTCGCCACGCCCGCCCCCGACTTCCTCAAGGCCCAGTCGGCGCTCCAGCTCTCCACGCGCTTCGCGCTGCTCGTCACCGACGAGTACGACGCCGTCCTCACCCCCACCGTCACCCAGCCTCCGGCCCCGGTCGGCTGGTTCGAGGACGTGGACGACCCCAAGGAAACTTTCGAGCGGATGAAGGCTTTCGCGCCCTTTGCCGCGACCAGCAATGTGAGCGGCCAACCGGCCGTGAATTTGCCGCTCTATTGGACTCCCGAGGGTTTGCCCATTGGTGTCATGCTTTCCGGCCGGTACGGCGACGAGGGCACCCTGATCTCGCTGTCGTCCCAGGTAGAGGCCTCGGTCGGCGGGTTCTGGGGAGGTCGCAGACCGCAGATCTGGGACTAGGAAATACGAGAAATCGGGCGTAACGTCGATATATGGACAGTGCGCTCGAGATTCTTGCGTTTCTTGTCATAACGTCAGGTGCGCTATTCGTGGGCATCGGACTGCTGGTGCTGCTGCTGTCCGGGCGCGGCCGGCGCAGGACCAAGGACGACGTGGTCTGGATCGGCGGCCCGTACGACACCGAGCACGGCGTGGGACGGAGCACGCTGGAACTGACCAGCGTGGTGCCGAAGGGCGATCCGCCGGACGTGGATTGGCCTGAGATGGCGGAGACAGCGGAACCCGGCCGCCACGTCGGCGGCGCGTCGGCGGGGTGGTGAGCGGCATGGCCACGTTGAGCACGCTTCAGGCGGTCGACATCCGTACGGTGGTGCGCGCCGCCGACAGCAGGACCGGGCTGCACTTCGCGGTGTACACCGGCCCGGCGAGGGGGCCACGGCGGCACTTCGCCGAACGCCTGCACGCCGCGCTGGGCGAGATCGCGCCGCACGCGGTTCTGATCATGGTGGACACCGCCGGGCGCGGCCTGGAGATCGTCACCGGGGCCGAGGCCCGGCAGCGCGTCTCCGACGGCGACTGCCGCCTGGTGGCCATGTCCATGGCGACCAGGTTCAGCGTCGGCGACCTGATGGGCGGCCTCGCCGGCGGCATCGGCGCCCTCGCGGAACGCGCCCGATAGAGCACCCGCTGGAGCCACAGCCGCGAAGTCACGGCTATCAAGCCATGGCGGTGGAACTACGCCCGCAGGAGCGTGATCACATGCTCGGACACGTCCGCGAGCAGGCGCGCCGGCCGTAGGTCCGCTCCCGCGATGGCCGAGAACAGGCTGGGCAGACCGGCCAGCGGGAAACCGTCCCGGCGCATGACCTGGTGTCCGACGCCGTTCTTGTCGAGCGCGCTCCGGCTGCGCTGCCAGGCGTCCAGGACCTCCTCCGGGGACGGCACGCCGAAGCCGTGGCCGACGGGGGCCGCGTGGCGGAGCCGTACGAGCGGGGTCTCGGCGTAGGCGAGCGCCACCCGGCAGCGCAGGGCGAGGTTCTCGCGGTCCTGGACCCAGTCCACGGCCGGGCACGGGTTGCGGCATTTGGCCACGCAGGTGGCGAGGGCTCCGGCGACCTGGCTGTGCTGCCGGTCGAAGTAGGCGCGCCAGCCTTCGCCGGGCTCGCCCGCCACCCGGAGCGTGCGCTCGGTCGCCGACTGCTCGGAGCGGGTGTGGTCGCAGTCGCGGTCGCCGATCACCCCGAACCTGCTGCCGGGCGCGCGTAACCCGGCGGGCCAGCGGGCGGGGTCGCCGGAGTGGCCCAGCGTCGTCTCGTACGCCAGGAGCGGCAGGTACTCCGCCGAGATGTGCAGCGCGGCCATCATCGCGCTCAGCTCCCGCTGGTCCCAGCGGACCTTGATCACCTCAAGGAGCAGCGCGTACGCCGGCCGCAGCGAGTCCAGCGCCCCGCGCGGCTGCCCCTTCGGCGTCTGCGGCATGTGACAGGCCCGCGCCCGGCGGCGCAGGTCGGCGGGGATGGTCGGCACGTCGAGCTCGCTGGCGAAATCCTCCGCGTCCAGCGTCAGCAGCCGCTGCCCGAACTCGCACACCGCCGACACATGAGCGGCCTTGACCGGATTGGCCAGTACGGCGGGAGCCAGCGCCCCCACGTCCCCGAACGAATATCGCCGGGCGAGCGCGATCAGCAGGTCCTGGGCCGATTCCATCGGGTCAGCCTCTCATGGACATGAGCGACCCGGCCGCACGAGGCACCGCATAACGGACCTAGCGGAGGCCCGGGAGCACGCCCCGGGCCTCCGACGGATCAAGCGTCCTTGTCCCGCGCCCGCAGGGCCCGGCCGATGCCGTCCGCGCCCTCCAGCAGCAGCCGGCGCAGCGCGTGCGGCGGCTGCGAGGACGAGATCAGGTCCTGGGTGCGCTCCACCGTGTCCTGGGAGATCAGCAGCGCCGGGAAGCAGCCGATCGCGAACGTCTGCGCCATGTCGGACGTCCACGACTTCCAGATCTGGCCGACCTCCTCGAAGTAGGCCGCGCCGTAGGGCTCCAGCAGGTCCACGTGGTGCGGGTCCATGAAGCCGGTGACGGTCGAGCGCAGCAGCGCGCCGCTCAGCGTGCCGCCGGTGATGGAGGCCCACGCCTCGGCCTTGGCCGCCGCCGTCGGGATGGCCGCCCTGGCCGCGGCCGCCGAGCGCTCGCCGGTGGCCGTCGCGTCCCTGACCAGCTCGGCGTCGATGTCCTCGGCGCCGAGCACGCCGCCGGAGACCAGCGCGTGGGTGAGCGTCCAGCGCAGGTCCGCGTCCACGGTGAGGCCGTCGGGCACGGCGGTGCCGGACAGGATGTTCTCCAGCAGCGCCAGGTCCTCCGCTGAGGTGGCCACGGTCGCGAACGCGTTGACGTAGGCCAGCTGGTGGTCCGAGCCCGCCTCCGCGCCGTGCACCAGCTCGCGCAGGGTGCTGGCCAGCTGGGCCATGCCGGTGGCCCGCCACTCGGGCGCCGCGTACTGCTGGACGGCCAGGCGGGCCTGCCGGAGCACGGTCTGCAGCACGGTGATGTCGCTGACCGAGTTGATGCCCGAGGCCACCAGGCGCACGTAGTCCCGGGTGGCCATCTCGCCGTCGCGGGTCATGTCCCACGCCGCCGACCAGCAGAGGGCGCGCGGCAGCGACTCGGTGAAGGCGAGGATGCCGCCGCCCACCAGGGCGGCCAGCGACTCCTCGTCGAGGCGGATCTTGGCGTAGGTGAGGTCGTCGTCGTTGACCAGCACCAGGTCGGGCCGGGCCTCGCCGATCAGCTCGGGCACCGCGGTCCTCGCGCCGACCACGTCCAGCTCGACCCGCTTGACGCGGACCAGGCGGCCTTCGTCCATCGAGTACAGACCGATGGCGATCCGGTGCGAGCGCAGGGTCGGGTAGGCGGCCGGGGCCTCCTGGAGCACGTCGAAGCTGGTGAACCTGCCGGTCGCGTCCACCTCGAAGGACGGGCGCAGGGTGTTGACCCAGGCGGTCTCCAGCCACTCCTTGGACCACGCCGACAGGTCCCGGCCCGAGGTGCGCTCTAGCGCGCCGAGCAGGTCCTTCAGCTCGGTGTTGCCCCAGGCGTGCTCGTTGAAGTAGTCGCGGACGCCGGCCAGGAAGTTGTCCAGGCCCACGTAGGCCACCAGCTGCTTGAGCACGCTGGCGCCCTTGGCGTAGGTGATGCCGTCGAAGTTGACCTCGACCGCCTGCATGTCCGGGATGTCGGCCGAGATCGGGTGCGTGGAGGGCAACTGGTCCTGCCGGTACGCCCACGCCTTCTCCACGTTGGCGAACGTGGTCCACGCGCCCTGCCCCCACCGGGTGGCCTCGGCCTGGCAGAGCACCGACATGTAGGTGGCGAAGGACTCGTTCAGCCACAGGTCGTCCCACCAGCGCATGGTGACCAGGTCGCCGAACCACATGTGCGCCATCTCGTGCAGCAGGGTCTCGGCGCGGCGCTCCACCATCGCGTCGGTCACCCGGGACCGGAAGACGTAGTCCTCCAGGAACGTCACGGCGCCCGCGTTCTCCATCGCGCCCGCGTTGAACTCGGGCACGAACAGCTGGTCATACTTCCCGAACGGGTAGCGAAGCCCGAACACCCGGTGGAAGAAGTCGAAGCCCTGCTTGGTGACCTCGAAGAGGTTGTCGGCGTCCAGGTGCTCGGCCAGCGACTGCCGCACGTAAAGACCCAGGGGGATGCCGTCGTGCTCGTCCCGCACCACCGCGTACGGCCCGGCCACCAGAGCGGTGATGTAGGTGGACATCACCGGGGTTGGGGGGAAATGCCACCGTTTGGCGGCTTGGAGCGTGCCATGACGCCCTTCGTGGGCCGGGAGTTCGTCCACGGAGTCCGGGGCCGCGTTGGAGACGACCTCCCAGTCGCCCGGAGCGATGACGGACAGTTCGAAGGTGGCCTTGAGGTCGGGCTGGTCGAAGCACGCGTACATCCGGTGCGCGTCGGCGGTCTCGAACTGGCTGTGCAGGTAGACGTTCTTGTCCACCGGATCGACGAAGCGGTGCAGACCCTCACCGGTGCGCATGTAGGAGGCGTCGGCGTCGATCCGCACCTCGTTGTGCTCGGCCAGGCCGGGCAGCGGGAAGCGGCCGCGCTCCGCGTCGTAGGCGCTGACGTCCAGCTCGGCGCCGTTGAGGACGACCTTGCGCAGGTGCGCGCCGTGCAGGTCGATGAACGTGTCCGCCCCCGGCTCGGCACAGGTGAAGTGAGCGGTCGTGACGCTCTCGAACCGCTCCTCGCCCTCGGTAAGGTCGAGCTCCACCGCATACGACTGGACGGTCAGCAGCCGGGCGCGCTCCCGGGCCTCGTCACGGGTCAGATTGCCTGCCACATCCGCTCCTCATCCACACGACCCCGCCGCTTCGTCGCCGCGGGACCCCTGAATCCTGCCACGACGCTCTGACAAAGCCGCAATCAAGATTTGCCCTACCTGTAATAGGGAGAACTCTGACTTCGGTTGTCGATCCATGCAAACCCTAATCCAGTTGCGCGCCCTAACAAATGTCAGGCGCGCAGTCGGTTTCCTGGTTCGCCCCCCTCTGCCCCGGTCCCCAGCCGGGTCGATGACACTGAGTAGCAGATGCGGCGAAAGCCGTCGAGCGGGCGGGGAGGAAGCTTTCCCCCTGGGTGGTACAGGGCTTCCTCTTGGCATGGAATCGTTCTCCGTCAGGTATTGCGGGAGTCAGACCGATCTTGGAAGACTTCGTCTTTCCGCGCGGGCGCGCCGTACGCTGAGCAAAGACGGCCAACACATGGTCAAGGCCGAGTCAACGGGGCCAATTGAATATCGGAGATCGTGTGCTGCCTCTGCGCGGGACCGCACACGGCCGACCCGCAAGATCAAGTTGAGGCATGTGCCGTTTCGGGATGGCTCATGGCAACACTTACTGGTTCGTGTGCTCGCCATCAGACAGTCCCCGCGCAAGGATGAGGTACATGCGTCACCTTTACGTGAACGGCTCCTGGACGCCCTCCACCTCGGGCGAGGTGGTCAATGTGATCAACCCCGCCACCGAGGAGGTCATCGACCAGGTTCCGGCCGGCACGACGAGTGACGTGGACTCCGCGGTCGCCGCCGCCTCCGCCGCCTTCGCCGCCTGGTCCGCCACCGCGCCCGCCGACCGCGGCAAGCTGCTCGCCGACGCGGCCGGGCTGCTCAAGGACCGGGCCGAGCAGATCGCGGCCACCATCGCGACCGACATGGGCGCGCCCATCAAGCTGGCTCTCAAGGTGCAGACGCTGATGCCCGCCGGGGTGATGGAGTCCTACGCGCGGATGGCCGAGACGCTGGCCGCCGAGAGCCGGGTGGGCAACTCGCTCATCCTGCGCGAACCCGCCGGTGTCGTGGGCGCGATCACCCCCTGGAACTACCCGCTCCACCAGGCCGTCTGCAAGGTCGCCGCGGCGCTCGCGGCCGGCTGCACGGTCGTCCTCAAACCCAGCGAGATCGCCCCCCTCGCCGCGTACGCGCTGGCCGACGTGCTGCACGACGCCGGCCTGCCCTCGGGCGTCTTCAACCTCATCAGCGGGTACGGCCCGGTCGTCGGCGAGGCCCTGGCCGCCCACCCCCAGGTGGACATGGTGTCCTTCACCGGATCCACCAAGGCCGGGCGCCGGGTGGCCGCGCTGGCCGGCGGCTCCGTCAAGCGGGTCGCGCTGGAGCTCGGCGGCAAGTCGGCCAACATCATCCTGCCGGACGCCGACCTGGAGAAGGCGGTCGCCTCCGGGGTGTCGCACGCGTTCGTGAACTCCGGCCAGACCTGCTCGGCGCTGACCCGCATGCTCGTGCACTGGGACCAGTACGACGACGCGGTCTCCCTGGCCGTCGCCGCCGCCCGCACGTACACGGTGGGCGACCCGTTCGCGGAGGGCACCCGCCTCGGCCCGCTCGTCTCCGCCGCCCAGCGGAACCGGGTGATCCGTTACATCAACCTGGGCCAGGAGGAGGGCGCCCGGCTGGTCACCGGGGGCACCGACTATCCGCTGGAGCGCGGGTACTACGTCGAGCCGACCGTCTTCGCCGGGGTCGCGCCCGGCATGGCGATCGAGCAGGAGGAGATCTTCGGGCCGGTGCTGTCGATCGTGCCGTTCGGCTCGGTGGACGAGGCCGTGGACATCGCCAACGGCACGCCGTACGGGCTGGCCGGGGCGGTCTGGGCGGGCAGCGAGGAGAAGGCCGTACGCGTGGCGCGGCGGCTGCGGACCGGCCAGGTCGCGATCAACGGCGGGCGGTTCAACCCGCTCGCGCCGTTCGGCGGCTTCAAGCAGTCCGGCGTCGGGCGCGAGCTGGGGGAGCCGGGCCTGGAGGAGTTCCTGGAGGTCAAGGCCCTCCAGCTGTAGCTCAGGGGGTCTGGAGCATGATCTTGCGGGCGGTCTCCCTGGGCAGCCGGTCCACGTAGAGCCGCCCCTCCAGGTGGTCGAACTCGTGCTGGAAGCAGCGGGCCAGCATGCCGCGCGCGGTGACCTGGACCGGCCGTCCGAGCTGGTCGAAGCCGCGCACGGTGACGCCCGCCGCGCGCGGGGTGGGCGCGTAGAGCGGCTTGCGGGTCTCCCGTCCCGGCACCGACAGGCAGCCCTCCTCCTCGACGACCTCGTCGGGGTCGTCGACGGTCAGTTCGGGGTTGACCACGTGGCCCTTGCGGTTGCTGATGTCGTACACGAACAGGCGCTTGCCCACGCCGACCTGCGGGCCGGCCAGGCCCACCCCGTCCGCCAGGTACATGGTCGCGAACATCTCGTCGATCAGCCGGCGCAGGTCGCGGTCGAACTCGGTGACCGGCTCGGCCGGGGTGCGCAGCACCGGGTCGCCGAGATAACGGATCTCGCGCATCGCGCTCTCCATGAACAGGTAAGGGCCGGAGGGGAGGGTTGGCCATTACTCTAGTGGACCTGCGAAACTAGCGGGGTGCGCGTCTACATAGGTTCCGACCATGCCGGCTACGAGCTCAAGAACCACCTGGTCACGTGGCTCAAGGAGCAGCATCACGAGGTGATCGACTGCGGCCCGGCGCACTTCGACCCCGAGGACGACTACCCGCCCTTCGTGCTCAGGGCGGCCGTCGGGGTGGCCGAGAATCCGGGCAGCCTCGGTGTGGTGATCGGCGGTTCCGGCAACGGCGAGCAGATCGCCGCCAACAAGGTGCCCGGCATCCGGGCGGCCCTGGCCTGGAACGAGGACACGGCGAAGCTCGCCCGCGAGCACAACGACGCCAACGTGATCAGCATCGGCGCCCGTCAGCACCTGCCGGAGCAGACCGTCCGCTTCGTGGAGCTGTTCCTGGCCACGCCGTTCTCCGGCGCGGAGCGGCACGCCCGCCGCATCGCCATGCTGGCCGACTACGAGACCGACGGCGAACTGCCCCCGCTGCCCTGATCCCCGCCGAACTGCCCCGAGGATCCCAAGGGTCCCGTCTCCCTGACCGGGACCCTGCGGGTCTCCCGCCGCGGCATCTCGTCCCGCAGCGGCCGCCGGTCGGCGGCCTCCTGCTGTTCGCGGGTCGGGCGCGACACGTCCCGGGCGCGCATCGCGGTGATCGCCGTGATCTGCAAGCTCTGCAAGGCCATGCCGTTACTGTACGGCGCTGCCCCCGCTAGAACACCAGCCCCGCCCACGGCCTCGGCTCCCACGCCATGGCGGCCGACAGCTCCCGCAGTGCTCCCGCCCGGTGCTCGGTCACCAGCCCGGCGGCGGCGTACGGCAGGAGCGGCCGCCCGCCGAAATACGCCGCGCCGAGGTACTGCACGGGCAGGGTCAGGTCCGGGGCGTCATCGGTCCGCTCGCAGGTGCCCTTGCCGGTGGACAGCCGCCAGCGGCCCTCGTTCCACGGGCAGACCTCGTCGGCGACCTCGATGACCAGCTCGGCCGGGGCCGCGTACGCGCGGGCGGTGAGCGCGGCCGGCAGGTCCACCAGGCGGGCCCACAGCTCGTCCAGCGTGCCCGCGTTCAGGTGCCTGGGCTCGGCGATGAGGTGCTGGATCGGGTCGTCGATCGGGCGGTTCCAGGCGTACACGCTGGCGCAGAGGTCGCGGTCCAGCACGCTCCGCCAGAGCAGGGCGTACGCGGCCGGGTCGACGGCGAACAGCTCGATCAGGCGGACCTCGCCCTCGGGCACGTCGTGGTCGGTGAACCCCCGCTTGATCTTGAAGAGCGCGTAGCCGCGCACGCCGCCGTCGTCCTCGGCCAGGACGCAGCGGAGCCGGCCGTCGCCGCGCCGGTCGAACTCCTCATCGGCCAGGAGCGAGTCCCAGCGCTCCGGCGAGCGGGTGTAGAGGCCGGGCCGGGTGCGCAGCACGGCGTCGAAGACCTGCACGAACTCCTCGCGGGCCGCGGCCGGTACGGCGGTGCGCAGGCGCAGGGCCGGGTCGGCAGGGGCGTTGGCGACGAAGGCGGAGCCGTGCTTGGGGATGCGGTAGAAGACGTTGTCGGCGGCGCGGCCGTACCCGAATCTGCCGTAGATGCCCGCCTCTGAGGCGTACAGGACGGCGACGGACTCGCCGTGCTCCTTGATGTCCCGCAGCTGCCGGCGCATCAGCCCGTTGAGGATGCCGCGGCGGCGGTGGGAGGCGAGCACCCCTACGGCGGTGACTCCGGCGACCGGGAGGAGGGTCCCGCCGGGGATCGTCATGTCGAAGTCGAAGATCGCGGTGACCCCGACCGGGAGGTCGCCGTCGAAGGCGGCCAGCGTGCGCTCCAGGGGAGTGAGCGCCTTGAATCGGTCGATCTGTACGGGATGGAATGTGGTCGCGAAGGCCTCATCCAGCACATCGCAGAAGGCGGGCCATTCGGCCTCGGAGATGGGACGTATCGGGAGGTTCACCGCTCCACGGTAGGCCCGGGCAAAGAGGGACGGCCACCCAATATCCGTGCTTAATGATCAAGGTCTTGGTCAAGAGGCTGCCTTGCGGAGGTGTCGACCGATACAGTCGAGTGCATCATGAGTTCCCGTCCGGTGCCGCTTATTCCTCCCCGGCTCCGCGCGATATTGGTGCGGGTGCCGTTTTTGGTGCCACTTGTCCGGTTTGTGAGGAAGAGTTCGTCGAAAGATCGTCATCTGCTCGTCGCCTTCGTCGCCGCCGCCCTGCTCATCGGGGTGCTCGGCGTCAAGGTCTCCGTGCTCTGGTTCTCGCCGTCGCTGCTGATCCTGATCACGCTGCTCGCCGGGCTGCAGCTCAAGCTGCGCAGTCTGGCGGTGCTGCTGTGCGCCGTGGCCGTCGCGCTCACCATCCTGGACGTCTCCGCTGACGACCGGTATGTCGGGCCGGGGCTGCTGATCGCCGTCGGCGTCACCGCCGTGCTCGCCTGGCTGATGGCGCGCACCCGTGGCTCGCTGGGCGTCCAGGGCCTGCGCGGCGACGCCATGCTGCTGGAGCTGCGGGACCGGCTGAAACGCCAGAGCGAGCTGCCCGCGCTGCCCAAGGACTGGGGCGCCAAGGTGGTGCTCAAGCAGGCGGGCGGGTCCTCCTTCGGCGGCGATTTCGTGGTGTCCATGCGGGAGGGCGACCGGGTCGAGATCGCGGTCGTGGACGTGTCCGGCAAGGGCGTGGACGCGGGCACCAGGGCGCTGATGCTCTCCGGCACCTTCGGCGGTCTGCTGGGCTCGGTCGGTGACTTCCTGGGCGCCTGCAACGCGTACCTGCACCGGCAGCGGGAGGGCGAGGGCTTCGTCACGGCCGTGCACCTCAGCCTCGACCTGGCCACCGGCGGGTACGTGATCACCTCGGCCGGCCATCCGCCCGTGGTCAAGTTCGACGCGGGCACGGGCACCTGGCGGGTGTCGGCGGCCAAGGGCGTCGTCCTGGGGGTCGTCCCCGACCTGCACTGCGAGCCGGACCGGGGCGTGCTGCGCAAGGGCGACGCGCTCATGCTCTACACCGACGGGCTGATCGAGCAGCCGGGGCGGGACATCGACGCGGGCCTCGACCGGCTGCTCGGCGAGGCGGAACGCCTGCTCCCGTCCGGTTTCGCGGGCGGGGCGCGCCAGCTGGTGACGTCCATGTCGTCGGGGCACAACGACGACTGCGCGCTCGTGCTGATCTGGCGTCCCTGACGAACCTCATGGGTCTGAGCATGCGTGTAGTCACTGGTTGGCGGCGCTCCGGCTCTGGGACCCTGAAGTACCCCCCACGCAACGTGAACCATCGTCGCCACCGGCGGCGCGGGGGTGCCGCCGGCGGAGCACGCGACCAGGGGTGCCCAGGGGGGTGCGCCCGGGGCGAACCGGCACCGATTCCCGGTCCCGGGCGAGCGGCGCGGCTCGCCCGGGACCCGGATTTCTATGACCAGGTGCCTCTATAACCAGCCTGAGTCGGCGGCGATGCGGACCGCGTCCACCCGGTTGCGCGCCCCCGTCTTGCACATGATCCGGGACAGGTGGTTGCGGACCGTTCCCACCGTCAGGAACAGCTGGTCGGCGATCTCCTTGGAGGGCGCGCCCTGCGCCGCGATGCGCAGCACGTCCAGCTCGCGGGGCGTGAGCGGATTGTCCGCCGTCTGTAACGCAGCCACCGCTAAGTCGGAGTCGACCGCCCGCCGCCCCGCCGCGATCCGCCGGATGCCGTCGGCCAGCTGTTCGGTCCCCACCTGGATGCTCATGAAGCCGAGCGCCCGCGCCGCGAACGCCCGCCGCACCTGCCCGGGATTGGGCTGGCTGGAGAGGATCATCACCCGGCAGCGGGGGGCCTTCTCGTGCAGCCGGGCCGCCGCGGTGAGCCCGTCCACCCCCGGCAGGTCCACGTCGATGACGGCGGCGTCCGGCTTCACCTCCAGGGCGGTGGGCACGATGTCCTCCCCGGCCGCGATCTCGGCCACGACCTCGAAGTCGCTTTCGGCGGCGAGCGACACGACGAGTCCGTGGCGGACCAGTGGCAGGTGCTCGGCGACCAGAATCCTGATCAAAGAGGCTCCCTCCTTACCTCAGGGTGATCGGCCAGACGCATAGTGTCAACGAAGTCTCTCCATTCGGCAAACTCCTGGCAAGCTGATCAAGGAAAGCGGGTCATCCCGGGCAGACGCGGGCCCCGGGCCGGTGGGCTACCCTCAAACGGGAACGACACCTTTCTCCGCTACGGGGGTATGCGCCGATGAGCTGGGTCTATCTGGCTGGATTCCTGCTCCTCTTCGTCGGGCTCATGGTGTCCATCGCCCTGCACGAGATCGGCCACCTGGTCCCGGCCAAGATCTTCGGCGTCCGGGTGACGCAGTACATGGTGGGCTTCGGCGGCACCCTCTGGTCCCGCCGCCGTGGCGAGACCGAGTACGGCGTGAAGTACGTCCCGCTCGGCGGCTACATCCGCATGATCGGCATGCTCCCGCCCCGGGCCAGCGACGACCCCACCAAGCTCCGCAACATCTCCACCGGCCCCTGGCAGAGCCTGATCGAGAACGCCCGCGCGGTCGCCTCCGAGGAGATCCGCCCCGGCGACGAGAACCGGGTCTTCTACCGCAAGCCGTGGTGGCAGAAGGTCATCATCATGGCCGGCGGCCCGTTCATGAACTTCCTGCTGGCTTTCGTGCTGTTCGCGGTGGTCATGATGGGCTTCGGGGTGCTGGTCCAGAAGCCGGTGCTCTCCGAGGTCAACAAGTGCGTGATCCCGGCCGCCCAGGCGGACAAGCGCGACAACTGCCTGCCGTCCGACCCGATGACCCCCGCGGCGCAGGCCGGGCTGCTGCCCAAGGACCGCATCGTGTCCATCGAGGGTTCTCCCATCAGCACCTGGGAGGGTGCCCAGAAGCTCATCCGCGAGCACGGCGCCGGTCCGGTGTCCCTGGTGGTGGAGCGGGGCGGGCGCGAGCTGCCCCTCCAGGCCCAGCTGATCACCCAGGACATGCCGGACCTGGAGAACCCCGACAAGCTGGTCAAGGTCGGCTTCCTCGGCGTGAAGCCGACGCCGGTCATGGAACGCCAGGGCCCCGGTTACGTGCTCAGCGAGATGTGGGAGATGACCGCCAGGACCGCCGTGGCGATGGTGGACATCCCCAGCAAGATGGTGGGCGTCTGGCATGCCGCCTTCTCCGGCGAGGAGCGCGACCCGAACGGCCCGATCGGCGTGGTCGGCGCCGGCCGTATCGGCGGCGAGATCGCGGCCTCCTCCGCGCCGCTGGAAAACAAGATCATAATCTTCATCAACCTGCTGGCCGGCCTCAACCTGGCTGTCGGCATGTTCAACCTGATCCCGCTGCTGCCGCTGGACGGCGGCCACATCGCGGGCGGCCTCTGGGAGGGCGTCAAGCGCGGCTGGGCCCGCCTCACCCGCCGCCCGGCCCCCGGCTACGTGGACGTGGCCAAGCTCCTGCCGCTCACGTACGCGATGGCGGTCGTGCTGCTCTTCATGGGCGGCCTGCTGATCTTCGCCGACATCGTCAACCCGATCCGCCTCACGGGGTGATCATTCGCCGGTCACGCCGTCGACGCGCTCCCTGAGGAGGTCGGCGTGGCCGTTGTGCCGGGCGTACTCCTCGATCATGTGGATCAGGATCCAGCGGAGTGAGAAGTCCCGGCCGTGGCGCTTGCGGCGGCCGACGGCGCCCAGGTCGGGCCAGCGGGCCACGTTCGCCCTGGCCACCTCGATCTCGGCGCGCCAGACGGTGAAGGCGTCCGCGGCCGAGGCGCCGTCCACATTGTCGAAATCGCCGTCCGGGTCGGCCTCGGTCCAGTGCAGGGGAGGGGCGTCCTCGTCCTCCAGGACGCGGCGGAACCAGTTGCGCTCGACGTCGGCCATGTGCCGTACCAGACCGAGCAGGGAGAGCGTGGACGGCTCGGCGGAGCGGAGGCGCAGCTGCTCCTCGGACAGGCCCTCGCACTTCACGGCCAGCGTCTCGCGGTGGTAGTCGAGCCAGGCCAGCAGCATCTCGCGCTCGCCGGCGACGAGTGGGGGATCGATTCTCATGGGGTCATCGTGCCAGGTGGCGGCCCCGGGGGGTGATCACGCGGGTGTGCGGCCGCGGGGGCTGGACACGCACACCCGCGTGATCGGTGGGTGGGGCAGTTGGTCTGTGGGTGATCGTGCTGCGGTCAGAACATCGAGATGTGCACGTGGTCCATGTGGTTCGCGGTGTTGCCGCCGCGGTTGCCCATCAGCCGCCAGCCGGAGCCGTGGTTGATGCGCTGCTTCCAGATCACGTACTTGACGCCGAGCTTGGTGCGGTTCTTCAGGGCCCAGGCGGAGATGCTGTCGCCCAGGGCGGCGTTGGCGGCGGTCGGCAGCGACCCGCCCGTGCTCATCATGAAGTCGCAGGCCCGGCCGAGCGGGTGCTCGCCCATGTTGTCGACCCGGTAGCAGCCGACGGTGTAGTGCAGCTTGAACGCTTCCTTGATCTGCTCGCGCATCAGCCGCGTGCGCGGCGTGATGTTGTCGCTGCCGGTGGGCAGCTCCGGAGCCCAGCCGCCGTTGGCCAGCTTGCCCGGCCCGATCGGGATGAGCTTGTCGAGCTTGTCCTGGATCTCGGCGATCAGTTTCTCGGCGTCCTTGCGCTGCCGCTCGATGTCGTCGGCCCGCTTGTCGATGTCGACGATCAGCTTCTTGGCGGTGGCCGCGGCGTCGCGGCGCTCCCTCTCCTTCTTCGCGAACTCTCTCATCTTGGCGGCCTTCTCGGCCTGGAGCTGCGCGGCCAGCGGGGAGATCTGCATGCCGGGCAGCAGCATCGTGGCGTCCACGGTGGACTGGTAGTTCAGCCCGGCGAGCTCGGCGACCTCTCGCTGGACCACGAGGTAGTCCGCCTCGGCCTTGGCCAGCCGCTGGCGGGCCCCCTTCTCGGCGGTACGCGCCTCCGCGAGGTCCTCACGTGCGGCGTGGTACTTGCCGATCAGCCCGTCGACCTTCTTCTCCAGGCTGCTGAGCTGTTTCTTCAGCTCTTCCTTGGTGGGTTTGGGGGCCGCGGTGGCGACCTGTCCCAGGGTCAAGACGGCCGCTAGCGCGCCGACCGTCACCAAGGCATGGCGGCGGAACGTGGGGGGCAGCGCCCACTCCTCTCCATCTGCCGACCGGGTTAGCTGACGGGTTCGGGCAGGAGGCAGGCCCTCGCGCTCACGCGCGTTCACCCCAGGTACGTTGGGTCCCCGGTTCCCGAGTGAGGCACTCGGGATTAGGCGTACCGGACGAGACATGTGATCTCAGGAGAGACCCGGGTGAATCGGCCGGTTGCAGTGGATAGTAATGGCAAAGGGAGGGTCTCGCCACCTAAAGTCGCGACCAGATAGAGATCAATCCGTAATCAGTCCGTCTGGCTTTCCTGATCTCGGAGCATGGCGGCGGCCTCCTCGGGACGGACGTCGTTGACGAAGGCTCCCATCGCGGACTCCGAACCGGCCAGGTACTTCAGTTTGCCAGGAGCCCGCCGGATGCTGAACAGCTGCAGATGCAGGTACGCCAACTCTCTCCGCTCCCGCACCGGCGCCTGATGCCAGGCCGCCACGTACGGCATGCTCACCCCGAACAGCCCGTCCAGCCGCCGCAGCACATCCGTGTACACCGCCCCGAACGCGGCCCGCTCCGCGGCGTCGAGCGCCGGCAGGTCCGGAACCTGCCGATGCGGGTAGAGATGCACTTCGAACGGATACCGGGCGGCCGCCGGCACGAACGCCGTCCAGTACGCGTTGCACGCCACCACCCGGGGCCCGGCCCGCTCGGCGGCCAGTACGTCGGCGAACAGGTTCCCCCGGTACCGCTCCGCGCTGTCCAGTATCTGCCGGGTCCTGGGCGTCACGTACGGATAGGCGTAGATCTGCCCGTGCGGGTGCGGCAGCGTGATCCCGATCTCCGCGCCCCGGTTCTCGAAGCAGAACACCTGCTCGACCCCCGGCAACGCGGACAGCTCCGCCGTACGGTCCACCCAGGCCTCCATCACCAGCTCGACCTGGCCGGGGGAGAGGGAGGCGAAGGACGCCTGGTGGTCGGGGGTGAAGCAGACCACCTCGCAGCGGCCGACGCCGGGCCGGACCTCGCTGAGCCCGCCGGGGGGCTCCAGATGCGGCGAGCCGAAGCTGAAGGACGGGAAGCGGTTCTCGAAGACGGCCACGTCGTACCAGGACGGGATCTCCGAACCGGGGTGGGCGGGGCAGAGCGGGCATTCCTCGGCCGTCGGCAGGTGGGTGCGGGTCTGGCGGTGGCCGGCGATGGTCACCCACTCGTCCATCAGCGGGTCGTAGCGCATCTCGGACGGCTGCGGCCGCGGGGGGAGTTCGCGCTCGTCTGGAGCGCTCCGGTCGGCGGCGTCGGAACGGTCGAAATAGAACAGTTCGCGGCCGTCGGCGAGGTGGGTGAGGGTCTTCTTCACAGGGCTTCTCTCCGGGAGGCGTCGGTTCCTGCCACGTCTGTTCCTGCCACGATCAGCTCGCCGACCTGCTCGGCCAGCTCGGCTCTGGCCGGCTCGGGCAGCCCGGCGTCGGTGACCACGACGTGGGCCTGCTCCAGCCGGGCGATGCTGCTGATGCCGATGGTGCCCCACTTGGTGTGGTCGGCCAGGACCACCAGCTGCTGGGCCGCCGCCACCAGTTCGCGGTCGGTCTCGGCCTCCAGCAGGTTCGGGGTGGTGAAACCGGCCCGCAGGCTCATCCCGTGCACGCCCAGGACCAGCACGTCCACGTTGAGGGAGCGGATGGCGGCCACGGCGACCGGGCCGACCAGGGCGTCGGACGGAGTCCGGACGCCGCCGACCAGGACGACGGTCTGGTCGGGACGGCCGGCCCGGTGGAAGACGTCGGCGACCGGCAGGGAGTTGGTGATCACGGTCAGCTCCGGCACGTCCACCAGGTGGTGGGCGAAGGTCCAGGTGGTGGTGCCGGCGGAGAGGGCGACCGAGCTGCCGGGGCGGATCAGGTGGGCCGCGTGCCGGGCGATGGCCTCCTTCTCCGGCTGCTGCCGCACCGACTTGGCGGCGAAGCCGGGCTCCTCGGTGGAACCGGGACCGGCGACGGTGGCGCCGCCGTGCACCTTCTCCAGCAGGCCGCGCTCGGCCAGGACCTCCAGGTCGCGCCGGATCGTCATGTCGGAGACCCCGAGGTCGCGGACCAGGTCGGCGATCCGGACGCCACCGCTCCTGCGGACCCGTTCCAGGATCGCCTGCTGCCGTTGCTGCGCCAGCATCCACCACTCCTATCAACAGATTCCAACAAATTATGGCATACCAAATGTTGAATCCTGGTGGCAGGGGTGGGTCTTGTGGGGGTACGCCAGGCAGGGGAGAGTGGGACGAGATCAGCAGCCGACGAGCGAAAGGACGAACCCATGGGTAAGCGTCAGCGCAAGTCGAAGGCCCGCAAGAAGAAGAAGGCCAACCACGGCAAGCGCCCCACCGGGCGTTAGCGGGGGTTCAGGCGCGTCGGCCCCAGGCGGCCAGTAAACGCGTCTGCGGGTCGGCGTCCACCGGCACGTCGGCGTGTTCTCCTATCACGCCGGACTGCCGGTAGGCCTCCTCCGCGCCCGCGAACCAGTTCGCGCAGGCGTCCACCAGTTCCGGATCGAGCCGGTCCGCGACCCCGATCGCCTGGGACAGGTCCCAGGTGTGGATCAGGGCGTCCGCGAACAGCTCGGTGACGTACTCCGCCCCGGGCACGTCCCCGAAGGACAGGTGCACGGTCCGTTCCAGGGCCCCTTCCGCGAAGGCGGCCTGCACCGCGTCGTGCGCGGACGTGTCGAACGCCTTGATCGGGTCGTCGTGCAGCAGGTCGCCGTCGAAGACGTCCCCCACCTCCCCGACGGTACGGCCCGCGAGCAGCTCGGGCGCCCACAGGTTCTCGTTCACGAGATGGTTGACCAGCGCGCGGACGTCCCAGTCCACGCACGGCGTCACGACCTCCCACTGGCCGGGCCTAATAAGATGCACGCGCTGACCGAAGGCATCGAGGGCCCGCCGGTAGGCGTCTCTGATATCGATGCTCACCCTTCTGACGTTAACTCGTCGGAGCGTTCCCGTCATTTCCCTCCTGCGCCGTCCTGCCCCCTTGACCCGGAATCCGCAGGTAGGGGCAGTACGCCCCTGGCCGAACTTTCACGATGATCGCTCACAGCCGCGCATCTACGGCCAGGACGGCGTACGAGGCCCTCCACGGCAGGCGGTGACGGCCCGGCGACCCTGCCCGACAATTTCCCCGTCAGACCCTTTCCCCGGAAAAATCCCGATGATTAGTCATTCAATGGTAAAGGGAAAATATGGCCCGCCATTTTTGCGTCACAGATAATGAGATACGCCCATTTATGTGCCTATGGTGAAGTGTCCCTGGATTTCGACTGGGAGGTACCTGGTGACTACCACATCGCCCGGACGGATGCCGTCGACGCGTTCCAACTGGCTCGGCTTCGCCGGGATCATCGGCATCACGGTGGGCATCTTCAACATCATCGGCGGGCTCGTCGCGCTCTTCCGCAGCAGCTACTACATCGCCAACAGCAGCGGTCAGATCCTGCTCTGGAACTTCACTGCCTGGGGCGTGATCTGGCTGATCGTCGGAATCGTTCAGGTCGTCGCCGGGTTCGGCATCCTGGCCGGCAAGATGTGGGCCCGCACCCTGGGCATCGTGATGGCCGGTCTGGCCATGCTCGGCCAGTTCGCGTTCGCCGCGGCCTTCCCGCTCTGGTCGATCATCGCCATCGCGCTGTGCCTGTTCGTCATCTACGCGCTGGTCGTCCCGCCGAGAGGCTCGGTGGCCTGAGTCACGGCAGCCGCAGCTCGACCCAGACGATCTTGCCGACCGGGGTCGGGCGGGTGCCCCACCGGTAGGTGAGCCGTTTGATCAGCTGGAGTCCCCGCCCGGTGTCGTCCTCCGACGTCGGAGTCCGTACGGCCGGCGGGGTGGGGGAGCCGTCGGAGACCTCGCAGACCAGCGTGCCCCCGCGGCTGCGCAGCAGCCGTAGCTCGATCGGCGGCCAGCCGTGTTTGAGTGCGTTGGTCACCAGCTCGCTCACGATCAGCTCGGTGGTGTCCACCGCCCCGGCCAGGCCCCACGCGTTGAGCGTGGCCCGGACGAACCTGCGGGCGTGCCCGACGAAGCGGGGATCGGCCGGCAGCGCGCAGAACGCCGTCTCGTCGGGGGCCAGCTCGTGCACCCGGGCCAGCAGCAGCGCGATGTCATCCCGCTCGTGCCCGGGGCGCTGGCTGCTGATGGTGACGTCGCACATCTCCTCGAGGTCGCCGCGCTGGATCGACAGCAGCCGCCGCAGCGCGGTGATGCCCTCGTCGATGTCCCTGGCCCGGCTTTCCACCAGGCCGTCGGTGTAGAGGGCCAGCACGCTGCCGGCGGGCAGTGTCAGCTCGCGCATCTCCAGCGGCTCGTTGCCGATGCCGAGCGGCAGGCAGGCGGGGAGTTCGATGATCTCGGTGGCGCCGTCCTCGTGGATCAGCACCGGGGGCACGTGGCCGGCCCTGGCGATCGAGCAGGATCGGGTGACCGGGTCGTAGACCGCGTACACACAGGTCGCGATCTGGGTCGGGTCCAGGTCCTGGCTCATCCGGCTGAGCCGGAACAGCAGCTCGTCCGGGGGGAGGTCGAGGCTGGCCAGGGTGCGCGCGGCGGTGCGCAGCTGGCCCATGGTGGCCGCCGCCCTGGTGCCGTGGCCCATCACGTCGCCGACCACCAGCGCGGCCCGGCAGCCCGGCAGCGGGATGACGTCGAACCAGTCGCCGCCGACGCCCATCAGGTCGCTGGCCGGGAGATACCGGGTGGCGATGTCCATGCCCAGCGGCTGGTGTAAGTCGGCGGGGAGCAGGCTGCTCTGCAGGGTCAGCGCGGTCCGGCGCTCCCGGGTGTAGAGGCGGGCGTTGTCGACGCAGACCGCGGTCCTGGCGGCCAGCTCCTCCGCGACCGCGACGTCCTGCTCCTCGAACGGCTGGCCGCCCGCCCTGCGCGTGAACACCGCGCAGCCCAGCACCCGGCCGCGCGCCCGCAGCGGCACCGCCAGGAACGAGCCGCCGGAGAGCAGCTTGGCGACCACCTCGCGGTCGAGCGTGGAGCCGATCAGCTGGGCGGTCTCGTCGTCCAGCTCCGGATACATGATCGTCTTGTTGGTGGCCATGCACTGGGCGTGCGGCAGCCGGGCGGGGAACACCAGCACCTCGCCGACCGGGAAGGCGTCCACCCAGTCCTTGGCGCTCTCCTCGGCCACGCCGATGGCGACCCGCCGGACCAGCGCGGTACCGTCGGTGGGGCGGGACGGGAACTCGCCGTCGATGACCAGCCGGTCCTGCACCATGATCGCGGCGGTGTCGGCGAACCGCGGCACGGTCACGTCCATTAGCTCGCGGCTGGTCTGGCCGAGATCGAGCGTGCTGCCGATCCGGCGGCTGGCCTCGTTGAGGAACGCCAGCCGCTCGTGCGCGGAACTGGCACTGCGCCGCCGCCATTCGGCCCGGTCCCCGGGCACGGGGTCCTTGATCACGCTGTTCCGGTTCATCTCTCCAGAATGGTAATTAGGAGCTCCGACGCATTTCAGGCTTTCTGCCAGACTTGTACGGCTCCCGCTTTTCCCACGGGAGCCGTATCCTGTCAGACTCCCGGCAAAGTCGCCAGAGCCTGATCGATCCGCTCTTGCGGAAGCGCGAAGTCATCCATCTCGCCCGACAGATAACGGTCATAGGCCGACAGATCGAAGTGGCCGTGGCCGCACAGCGCGGTCAGGATCACCTTCTCCTCGCCGCTCTCGCGGCAGCGCACCGCCTCCGCGATCGTCTCGGCCAGCGCGTGCGTCGGCTCGGGCGCCGGCACGATCCCCTCGGTACGGGCGAAACGCAGCCCCGCCTCGAAACACTCCTTCTGGCCGAGCGCGACCGCCTCGAACATGCCGAGCTCGTACATGTGGGACAGCAGCGGGGCCATGCCGTGGTAGCGAAGGCCGCCCGCGTGAATGGGGTCGGGCACGAAGTCATGGCCGAGCGTGTGCATCTTCAGCAGCGGGGTGAACCCGGCGGTGTCCCCGAAGTCGTACGCGTACGTGCCGCGGGTGAAGGTCGGGCAGGCCTGGGGTTCCACCGCGCGGATCACGGGGTCCATGCGGCCGGCGAGCTTCTCCCGGAAGAACGGGAACGTGAGGCCCGCGAAGTTGGAGCCGCCGCCGGTGCAGCCCACGATGACGTCCGGCGTCTCGCCGAACGCGGCCAGCTGCTCGACGGCCTCCTCGCCGATCACCGTCTGGTGGGTGAGCACGTGGTTGAGGACGGAACCCAGCGCGTACCGCGTGTCGTCGTGCTGGCCGGCGACCTCGACCGCCTCGCTGATGGCGATGCCCAGGCTGCCGGGGGAGTCGGGGAACTCGGCCAGGATCTTGTTGCCCGCGCTGGTCACCGGGGACGGGCTCGCGTGCACCTTCGCGCCGTAGACGCCCATCAGCGACCGCCGGTACGGCTTCTGGTCGTAGGACGCGCGGACCATCCAGATCTCGCAGGTCAGACCGTACTGCGCGGAGGCGAAGGCGAGGGCGGAGCCCCACTGGCCGGCGCCGGTCTCGGTGGTCAGGCGGCGCACGCCCTGCTGCGCGTTGTAGTACGCCTGCGGCACGGCGGTGTTCGGCTTGTGCGAGCCCGACGGGGAGCCGCCCTCGTACTTGTAGTAGATGCGTGCCGGGGTGCCGAGGCTCTTCTCCAGCCGCCGCGCCCGGATCAGCGGGGTCGGCCGCCAGAGCCGGTAGACGTCCAGCACGCTCTCCGGGATCGCGATGAACCGGTCCTGGCTGACCTCCTGGGCGATCAGGTCCATCGGGAAGAGCGGCGCCAGGTCGACCGGGCCGACGGGCTGCAGCGTGCCCGGATGCAGCGGCGGCGGCGGTGGCGCCGGCAGGTCGGCGACGATGTTGTACCAGTTACGGGGGATGCGGGATTCGTCGAGAAGAACCCTGGTGGGTTCGGCCATAACACGCCCTCCACGGCGACGGGGAGTGATCCGACCCCTCCCAGTCTCCGCTTCTCCCCGGGATTTGCAAAGCGATCACGCCTGTGACCTCACAAAACACGATTTGTCATGAGATCGGGTCAATCACGTTGCGTGATCAGCCCTGGCGCTCCTCCTTCACGCGTTCCCGTACGAGCGGGACCACGTCCTCGGCGAAACGGCGGAGCTGGGTGTCCTGGTCGCCTTCGCCCCAGAAGACGAACGAGTCCATGCCGTACGCGAGGGCCAGGTCGGTGAGTTCGTCGGCCCACTGCGAGGCCGGGCCGCGGAGGAAGCCCTGCGAAGGACCGTCGGTGATCGTGCCGTTGACGTTGTAGAGGCGGCGGATGTCGGACGGGTCCCGGCCCGCCCCGGCGGCGGCCGTGTCGATGCGGTCGTTCAGTTCCCGCAGGCGGGACGGGGGAGCCCAGCCGGAGGAGGGCAGCCAGCCGTTGGCGGTCCGCCCGGCGAGGGCCAGGGCGCGCGGGCCCGCCACGCCCAGCCAGATCCCGATCGGATGAGCGGGGGCCGGGCCGGACTTGGCGCCGCTCAGGTGGTAGTGCTCGCCGGCGAAACGCAGGTTGGACTCGCCGCTCCAGATCTTCCTGATGACCTGGATGGCCTCCTCCAGGGCGTCGATGGCCTGTTTGGGGGCCCGGGCGGCTCCGCCGTACGCGGCGATGGCCTCCCAGAACGCGCCCGCGCCCAGGCCGAGCTCCAGGCGCCCGCCACTGAGGAGATCGAGGCTGGCGGCCGACTTGGCCAGGACGGCGGGCGGGCGGAGCGGCAGGCTCGCCACGTCGGGGAAGACGGTGATGCGCCGCGTGGTGGCGGCGATCATGCTCAGCAGGGTCCAGGTGTCCACATATCGCCGCTGGTAGGGGTGGTCCTGGACGCCGATCAGGTCCAGGCCCAGCCGTTCGGCCGTCTGCGCGGTCTCCAGCAGCGGCTCGTCCGCGTTAGGAACCAGGAAATATCCGAACTGTACGTCTCGCCCGTAGTCCATGACCGCGAGAACCCCCTTGTGACGCGTATTGTTCCGGTTGACCTTCCCGGGAAAAGGTGATGGGATCCCACGTCAGCGTCGCGTGTACCCGGCCAGGAGACCGCCGAGGGCATGGAGGCGCCGGATCTTGGGATTTCCTTGAACGATCGCCTCACGGCGTTGGGCAACCAACTGATCGACGTACACATCTGGCTGCGCGAGGAGCTGGCCGAACTCCGCGAATCACTCGGCGACGGACGCCCGAAAGAACTCCAGGCGCACTGCCTGGCCTTCTGCTCCGCGCTCGAACGGCATCACACCGGCGAGGACGCGGTCGCCTTCCCCCAGCTCGCGGAGGAGTTCCCCGAGCTCAGGCCGACCCTGGAGTCGCTCAGCCGCGACCACCTCATGGTCACCTCGATCATGGGCAACCTCCAGGCCCTTTTGGACGGCCTCGGCCCCGCGGCCAGCCCCGCCGAGCGGACCCGCGCGCTCGGCGAACTGGACGGCCTCGCGGCGCTGCTCGACTCGCATTTCGCCTTCGAGGAGCGCAAACTCACCGCCGCGCTCAATTCGCTCCGGCACACCGGGCCCACACCCGATTACCTGCTGCCCGACGAGTTCTGACGGTTCCTCAGTTCTGGGGGCCGTCCGCGGCGAACGACTGGTATTCGATGATGTCGTCCGGCGTGATCAGGCCGTCCTGGATGGCCCGCGCCAGCAGCGTCGTCTTCGTCGGGGCGGCCCGGCCGGTGCTCGCGTACTTGATGCGCGCCCGTTCGATGTACTGCTTGACCGTCGCCTCCGTGATGCCCATCCGGGTGGCCACCGACTGCTTGTTCATGCCCTGGAACCAGAGCAGCAGCGCCTCCCGCTCGCGGGCGGACAACATCGGCCGGGCCGTGCCCGCGTCCGCGACCACCAGCGCGCCCGCCATCGTGGGGGTGACATAAGGCCGGTCCCACGCGACCGCGACGATGGTCTCCAGGCAGTGCTCGGCGCTCTCCCCCTTCGTGATGAACGTCGCCGCGCCCGCTTTGAGAACGTTGAGTACGGTCTCCTCGTCCTCGTGTACCGAGTAGACCACCACCCGCCGCCCCTGCGCGCACAGCTCCGGAATGCGCCCGATCATGAGCACCCCGTTGAGCTCCAGATCCAGCAGGAGCACATCCGCGTCCGCCCCCGGCCCGTCCAGTACGGCCTCCAGCGTGTCGCCACTCGCGATGATCTCGACGCGTTTCAGCGGATCGGCGGCCACCCACGACCGCATGCCCTCCAGCACCACCGGCAGATCCTCCACCACGGCGAGCCTCACGGGGCGGTCCAGCCGCTCTCGATCCACAGCAGTCCTCCTTCGACCTGCGTCGCGACACGCACGCCGTCGGGTTCGGGCACAACGAACTCCTCGGCGTCCGACAGCACGCTGATGATCACTTGGTTGGCGGTGGCGACCAATGTAACGCGTGCTTGCGTACGGGCTCGCGCCAGCGCTTCCAAAGGGGCTTCGATCAGCGCTTGCCGTACCTCCAGAGGAAGGGGTGGCACCGTCCCCGCGGTGAGCAGATTCACCACGACGCCGCGTCTCTCGATGTCGAAGACGCACGCGCGCAGCGTGTGCAGCAGCGGATTCGGCGCGTCGTCGGTCTCGGCGATCAGGCGGCGCAGCCGGGCCGCGCCGACCGCGCACTGGTGGCGCACATCCGGATCGCTCGGGTCCGCGCCCTCGGCCAGCCGCGTCAGCACCGGGGCGGCCGCCTGCCGGGCCTGCGCGTAACGGCGGAGACGGTCCGCGTGCACCTGCTCGGCGGCCTTCTGGGTGGCCTCCGCGCGGGCCAGAATGCTGGAGTTGTCCGCCGCCCAGTGCGCGGCCAGGTCGAACGCGTGCGCGCCCGCGCTCGCCCCGGCCTGCAACGTCATGCTGCCGAAGAGGATCACCAGGAACTTGCCGATCCAGACGCGGTCCAGCGAATCCGCCGCCGCCATACCGGCCAGCATGATCAAAGCGTTGATCAGGAAGAAGACGGCCAGATCGGACGGCCAGGTCCGCCTGGGCCAGAACAGGATGAGCGCAAGCCAGCCCACCGACCCCCAGCCCCAGTTCGCCGCCGACATGATCGCCTCCGGCCGGCACGCGACGATCACGACCGCGCCCGACACGAGCGCGAGACCCGCCGAGGCCCACGGCCCGAACGGCAGCCGCCGCCCCGGATTCAGCAGCGCCACCGACGCCGCCACCCCGATCACCGAGTACAGGATCCAGGCCCCCAGCGCCAGCAGCGGCCACCGGTACTCCGACCAGCCGAAAATGGTCGACGGCAGGTCCGAGCCCAGATGCCAGGCGGCCGCGATGGTCACGGCGGCGCGCGTGCTGGCCTTGGAATACCGCTGGGCGACGAGTAATTCCGGCGCTGTGACGGTCACGCGGCCTCTACCCCCGTCATGGCGACCAGCGCAGGTCGACCCGGGTGCCCTGCCCGTCCGAGGTCACCGTCGCGGAACCGCCCACCGACTCCAGCCGGTCCACGATCGAGACGCGGATGCCGTACCGGTGATCGGGCACCAGGGCGTGGTCGAACCCCGTCCCATGGTCGACCACCTCGACCCTGACGTCGGTGTCGCCCGTCGTCAGGCGCACCTCGGCCGTGTCCGTACGGGCATGCCGGTGCACGTTGGCCAGCGCCTCCGCGACCGCCTCCGCGAAGGCGTCCGCCACGAACCAGGGGACCGCGCATGGCGACAGATGCTCCTTGACCTTGACGTCGGCGCGGGCGGCCACCAGGCGGATCCGCTCGTTCAGCGCGACGAAGGCGGTGTGCGGCTCGGTGGTCTGGGCGATGCGCTCCAGTTCCGCCAGATTGGCGGACGCGGTCTCCCGGAGCATCGGCGACGTGGCCCGGATGCCGCCCGCGCCGATCACCATGAGCGTCGCCAGGAAACTCCCGTGCATCCGGCTGTTCTGCGCCCGCTCATCCGTACGGCGCTCCCGCTCCACCGTGGCGCGCTCCTCGAAGTCGCGCAGCTGCGACAGCAGGGCGTCCGCCGCCCGGGCCGCGCCCCTCAGCAGGGTCGCCAGCACCGCCGTCGCCCCGATCTGCACCAGATTGATCCCCGCCCCGGTGTACCCGCCGTCCGCGACGCCCGCCGCCTGCGCCCCCACCAGATGCGCCACCGCGACCACCAGCCCGCCCAGCACCGCCGCGAACGGCGGCCACGCCAGGCTCACCGCGACAATGGTCATGGTCACCAGGCCGGCCACCCAGCTCGCGCCGCCCGCCAGCAGCTCCGCCGGGATCAGGCGATCCTGCAGCAGGCACAACACAGTCGTGACCAGGATCTCCCCGCTGACCAGCCAGACCGCCAGCCCCCACCGCCAGGCCACCAGAGCGAAGAACGCCGTCCAGGCGAAGTTGGCGGCGACCGCGGGCACCAGCCAATCCGCCGCCACCGGCGGCGCGATGCTCAGCAGCCCCGCGACGCCCGCCACCAGGCCCGTGACCCCGCGCATGACGGAAGTGCACAACGCGGTCACCCTCATCAAGGCGGCCCACGCCGGAGTCCGGCCCGGGGGGCCGTGCTGGTGCCGAACACCCTGGGCCATCAGAGTCTCACTCGCCGACGTCGCGACAGAAAAGCGCCGTCCGAGTGTAAAGCCTTCCCCAGCCAAACATGAGACCGTATGGCCCTGTTCTGCCGCAATCGCATCAGGCGAATGTCAGCTGAAAAACCGTCATCGCAGATCAGGGTGCAGACCGCTGTAATAAAGACGGCCGCACCGGATCCCGGTTACGGTCCGGGCGCGGACCCCACCCTGGAGACCCGCCACGCGCGTCCGCCCCGCGATAGGAGGCCCGGCATGCACGTCACGGAAAGCGACATCCGAGCGACCATCGCCTCAGCTCGCGTCACCGACCCCAGAATCGCCGTCCAGTTCGACGACAAGGTCGACCGGGGGGACATCGGCGCCCTCACCAACATGATCAGCAGCTTGGTCCGCGTTTTTCTCGGCACCACCAAGAACGTCGACCTGGAAACCGCCTCCCGCGTAGCCCGCTCCTACTTGCCCTGAGGGGCCTCGGCAGAATGAACCTTGACGCCGGTATGGCGTGTCACCTGCGTTAACGGCGCCGGATAACGGCGAGAGCCTGGCGTGTGGTCCGATCTGATGGCCGCATTTGAGCGCGCACGCAGTCGGTTCGCTCCTGCGGAGCGGCCGTCCCCCGTGGTGATGGTCAGCGCATCGAGCAGGTCCGATGGTGGCGCTGCACCGTTGCGAAGTCAGCGCTAACCCGCGACCAGCACCTTCGAGGAGGTCAACGGTAATCCGTGATCGGCATCTTGGAGGAGGTCAACGGTAACCCGTGACGTTGGCGGGGAGGCCGGGGTCTTGGACTTCGACCATGTAACGCCAGGCGTCGGGTTGGCTGCCGTCGACATCGGTGAAGCCGTAGATCTGGGCCAGTTGGCCGCTGGAGAGGGATTGGCCGTTCCAGCGGGACACTGCGGGGTCGGCGGCCAGGGCGGCGACGGCGCGGCCCACGTAGGCGGGGGTTTCGGAGATGGCGAAATGGGGTTGAGCCTGTAGGGCGTCCTGCCACGTTGCTTCGGTTACGCCGAAGGCGTCCAGCATCATTTCCGAGCGAAGCCAGCCCGGAGTCAACGCCACGGCCGTCCCTCCATGGGGAGCGAGTTCCTTCGACTGGGCGAAGGCCATCCGGATCACCGATGTCTTCGCCAGATCGTAGAAGTAGGAGATCCGGTAGTTCTCGTTGTTGTACTGGGCGGTGCCGTCGGTCACCTCGATGACCAGGCCGCCGGGCTTCCTGATGAGCAGGGGAAGCGCGTGGTGGCTGGTGATGATGTGGGTGTCGATGGCCAGACGCAGGATGCGGAGACCCTTCTCCAAAGAGTGCTCCCAGAGCGGCTGGTCCCAGCTGAACAGCTGCTCGCCGCCCCAGATGTTGTTGACCAGGACATCGAGACGGCCCTGCTCAAAGTCAATGCGCTCAACCAGCTCACGCACCTGATCAGACTCCAGGTGGTCGACTTGCACGGGGATCCCGTAGCCGCCGGCGGCGGTCACCAGATCGGCGGTCTCCTCGATGGTCTCCGGGCGGTCGATCTCAGAGCGCTGTGTCTTGGTGCTGCGCCCGGTCACGTACACCGTGGCTCCAGCCGCACCCAACTCCACGGCGATGCCCCGCCCAGCCCCACGCGTGGCCCCGGCGACAAGCGCGACCTTCCCATCCAGCGACCTACTCATACGCACAACTCCTCCACACCCCATCGCGCCTCATGCCCGACAGACCTTCCGGACTGCCGGGCTCTTGTCATCCGACATGACTTCTCACGCCTGTCGGCCTTTCCGCCTGACAGAGCTTCTGGATCTGTCGGACTCTTGTCCTCCGAACAAGATCTCGGTCTTTCCGCCCGATAGAGCTTCCGGGTCTGCTGGCTCTTGTCAGCCGACTGAGCCTTCGCGCCCGACAGGCTTCAGGCACCGGGTGGCCTCTCGCATCCGAATATCTTTGGGCTTGATCCGGTTTGACGGACACCTGAGATCAGGGGTTCGTCCCCGGAATGGTGCACATGATGGATGGCATGGGCAAGAAGAGACGTCCACGCCGCTCGTTCACCCCGGAGTTCAAAGCCGAGATCGTCGAGCTGTGCCGGCGGGGTGACCGTTCGGTCGGCCAGGTGGCCTCGGATACTCGACGAGCCTTGGGCATCCGACAAACCTCGCGCACTGGGGTCCTTTGGCATCTGTCAGGCCCTTCGTGTCGTTGCCCGACGTGTTCGTCACGGCCTGGGTCTGTCAGGTCTTCGTGTATGTCGCGTCTACCTGGCCCTTCGAGTCAGTTGTGTTCCCACTACGTCTTTCGTGTAGCGGTGCGTGGGAACGAGCACGGGTCCGGCGGCGGCTGAGGCGGCGTACTCGAATGGGCCTTCGTCGGTCCAGCCGTTGCGCTCGTAGAACCTGCGCGCCCGGGGGTTTCCTGCGACGACGGCCAGCCAGGCTTTCCCGTGCCCAGCGGCTGCGACGAGCCGTTCGGCTTCGGCCAGGAGGATGGCTGCCACGGCGGTTCCCCGATGTTGTTCGGCGACGTAGACCTGTTCGACCTCGTCCCCAACCACCATCACGAACCCCGCCACGGACCCGCCGACGGCGGCGACCACGGTGTCGTCGACCCGTTGCGACGCCCGCACGCCGAAGGACTCCGCGGTGCGCACGGCGGCAAGCTCCTCGGGAACGTGTCCCAGGTGCGCGTCCCGCCACCCATCGATCCAGATCTTCGCGACATCCTGCGCGTCCTCCCGGGTCGCGGGACGCACGATGACAGCTTCACCGGAACTCAACACGCCGCCCACACTAGCCACGAGGTCCGACAGAAACCCGAGCCACAAGATCCCTGAGAGTCGCCACCATCGGACCCTCGAGGGCTGCCGCTCCCGGGACCCTGAGGGCCGCCGCCACCTGGATCGTTGACAGCCGCCACTACCGGACCTTTGAGCCGCCATCGGACCCTTGGGAGCCCGTGACGGGCTGACCAGACGGAAACCGGAATCCCGGACCCGCGGGGTAGTCATAGCGGGCGCTATGCGTGGAAACTGATGCAATGGTCAAGACTCTGTCCCCCAAGACCTACAACGAGGTGTTCTA
>NZ_BOOA01000054.1 GCF_016862995.1 Acrocarpospora phusangensis | reverse complement strand
CGCCTTGCCGTCCCAGTACGCCGGCCACTTCACGGCCGACTCCAGCGCCGCGTCGAAGCGGTAGACCGGACCGGCCATCGGCGCGCCGCCGTTGAGCTCGGGGAAGCTGTTCGGGTTGGTGCCACCGGTGTAGTGGATGGTCGCCGGGATGGCGGCCGGGATGTTGGTCAGACCGGTGTTGTTCGGCGAGTTGTTGACCGGCGCGGCGCAGTTGAACGCCGACCCGGACACCTTCGTCGCGAAGTCGTAGTCGATGTACGGCGTGTTGTTGCCCACGCAGTACGGCCAGCCGTAGTTGCCCGGCTTGCTGACCAGGTTCCACTCCACGGTGCCCAGCGGACCCCGGCTGGGGTTCGTGGCGCCAGCGTCGGGACCGTAGTCGGCCACCATGAGCAGGCCGGTCTTGGCGTCCAGGCCCATCCGGAACGGGTTGCGGAAGCCCATCGCGTAGATCTCGGGCCGGGTCTTCTCCGTCCCGGGCGCGAAGAGGTTGCCCGCGGGGATGGTGTAGGTGGCGTCGTCCTGCGGGGTGATGCGCAGGATCTTGCCGCTCAGGTCGTTGGTGCTGCCGGCGGTGCGCTGCGCGTCCCAGGAGGCGCGGCCCGCCTGCTCGTCGATCGGCGTGTAGCCGTCCGAGGCGAACGGGTTGGTGTTGTCACCGGTGGCCAGCCACAGGTCGCCGGTCTTGTGGTCCAGCACCAGGCCGCCGCCGTGGTGGCAGCACTCGGCGCGCTGGGTCGGCACGTTGAGGACGACCTTCTCGCTCGCCATGTCGAGCGTGTCGCCCACGACGGTGAACCGGCTCAGCCGGTCGGCGTTGGCGCCCGAGGGCGAGTAGAAGACGTACAGCCAGCCGTTGGTGTCGAAGTCCGTGTCCAGGGCCAGGCCCATCAGGCCGCTCTCGTTGGCGGTGAACACGTTGAAGCGCGCGGCGGTGACCGTCGCGCCCGTCGGCTTGATGATCTTCAGGTCGCCCAGGCGGTCGGCGTAGAAGACCCGCCCGTCCTTGGCGACGTCCAGCATCATCGGGTTGGAGGTGTTGTCGTCGAGCGTGACCTTCTCGAAGCTGCCGCTCTGCGAGGCGGCGCAGTCGGCCTTCTCCACGCCGGCGGCGGTCCGGATGCCGCCCAGCAGCATCTTCACGAAGTTCGGCTCGGTGAAGCTCTCCTTGGTGTGGCCGAGGCCGGTGTACCAGGAGCGTCCGCCGTCGTAGTCCTGACACCACGTGATGGGGTGGTCGATCCCCATCGTGCCGCCGGTGTAGGACTTCTCGTCCAGCGAGGCCAGGACGTGCGTGGTGGCGCGCGGGTTGGTCTGGAAGTCGTACCACTCGTCGACCCGGGTCCACGAGGTGGGCAGGTGCGCCGTGGAGGGGTGGGCGGGGTCCTCGACCTTGACGGTGGCCTGCTGGGTGGCCGGGTGGGCCTTGAAGTAGCCGCCGACGAGCTTGCCGTACCACTCCCAGTTGTAGCCGCCGTCGGAGGCGGCGTGCACGCCGGCGAAGCCGCCGCCGGCCTGGATGTAGCGCTGGAAGGCGTCCCGTTCGGCCTGCGAGCTCAGCGGGTCGCCGGTGGTGGACATGAAGACCACGGCCGAGTACTGCGCCAGGTTGGCGTCGGTGAACAGGGCGCTGTTCTCGGTCGCGTCGACCGCGAAGTTGTTCTCGGTGCCGAGCTTCTGGATGGCCGCGATGCCGTCCGGGATGGAGTCGTGCCGGAAGCCGGTGGTCTTGGAGAAGACCAGCACCTTGAACTCGGGGTCCGCGGCCGCGGCGGCGTTCGCCTGGGCCGGCAGGAGGGTGAGGACGGGTATCAGGGGCAGCACGAGGGCGGCGGCCGTGGCCACCGCCGTACGGCGCAGGGAGAACTTTCGGGGGGATGGCAGGATCTTCGCGAACCTGGCCCACGTTCGAGAACGTGGTGACATGGATGTCCCTTTCCTGACTGGGAGTACGTCAGGCAAGCGCGCGCCGCCGCGCTGGTGCCACTGGTGTTACCGGGGGTCGGTGCCGCAGGGACTGGTGCCGCAGGGACTGGAGGTGCCGACTCCAGGCTCTGGGAGGGGCCGGCAGATGATTGCCAGCTATGACACGGATGTGTCTAATGTGGTTCTTTTATGCTCCGCAGACTAGATCGTTTCGCAGAGAGTGTCTAGATGTTACGGTCGTCTTAACTAAACTTTCGTCCAATCAAACGAAAGTCGCGGGCCCAGCCGCATCAAAAGGTGGTGGTGACGACGAACCGGCCGGAGAATCCGTACCAGGCGGCGCTGCTCCAACTTCTCCGGGACGGACCCCGGTCACGGGCCGCGCTCGCGGACCTCACGGCTGATCCGGGCGCCCCCGCGGGGTCGCCCAACCCGTGGCGCATGTCCCGCTCGAAGCTCAACGCCGAACTGGACCGGATCCTCGACCTGCGCCTGGCCGAGCTCGACGGCCTCGCCGCCTCCCGCGGCGGCCGCCGTTCCGATCTGGTACGGCTCTCGCGCGACACCCGCTTCGCGGGCATCCACATCGGCGCGACCTCGATCGACGTGGCCGTCACCGACGGCGAGCTGACCGTCCTCGGCCACGTCAACGAGCCCTGCGACATCAGGCTCGGCCCGGCCCACGTGTTCGAACGCGTGCTGGCCCTCACCGGGAAACTCCGCGAACCAGGGCTCTTCACCCATCTCCACGGCGCCGGCGTGGGCATCCCCGGCCCGGTCAGCTTCGCCGAAGGCATCCCGGTCCTCCCGCCGATCATGCCCGGCTGGGACCGGTACCCGATGCGCGACACCCTCAGCCAGGAGCTGGGCTGCCCGGCCGTGGTGGACAACGACGTGAACATCATGGCGCTCGGCGAACTGCACGCCGGGGTGGCGCGCCAGGTCGACGACTTCCTGCTCGTCAAGATCGGCACCGGGATCGGCTGCGGCATCGTCGTGGACGGCAAGATCTACCGGGGCGTCTCGGGCAGCGCCGGCGACATCGGCCACATCCGGGTGGACGAGCAGGGCCCGGTGTGCGCGTGCGGCAACACCGGCTGCCTGGAGGCGTACTTCGGCGGCGGCGCGCTGGCCCGGCAGGCGCGGGACGCGGCGCGGTCGGGGGCGTCGCCGTACCTGGGGGGACGGCTGGCCGCCGCGGGGACGCTGTCGGCCGAGGACGTCGCCGTCGCCGCCACCCAGGGCGACCCGGCGGCGATCCAGCTCATCCGGGACGGCGGGCGGCACGTGGGCCAGATCCTGGCGGGGCTGGTCAGCTTCTTCAACCCGGGACTCGTGATCATCACGGGCGGGGTGGCCCGGCTGGGCCACGTCCTGCTCGCCGAGATCAGGAGCGTCGTGTACCGCCGGTCGCTGCCGCTGGCGACCGGGAACCTGCCCATCGTGCTGTCGGAGCTGGGCGACACCGCGGGGGTCGTGGGGGCGGCCCGGCTCGTCAGCGACCACGTCTACTCGTCCTGAGGGCGCCCGGGAAGGAAAGCACAGAACCCTCGCCGTCGGAGGGGGGAGACGGCGAGGGTTCGTTCTGAGGTGGAGGCTGCCGGGGAGGCCGGTTGGTGGCCGCCCCCCGCCGTTGACCGACGGGGGGCGGACGTTCTCAGCGGCCGACGTTGGCTTCGTGGCCGATGGACAGGCCCGACTCGACGTCGAAGAAGTGGAGGTTGTGGGTGTCCACGACGAGCTCGATGTTCTGGCCGGGGCGGACGTGGCTGCGGGCGTTGACGCGGGCGGTCCAGAGGGACTTGTCGCCGGTCAGCGGCAGCGCGGCGGCCTCGTCCTCGTCACCGTCGTGGGCGGCGGCGACCGTGTCCTTGTGCTCGACCGGCGGCGCGTCGATGGTGAAGAGCACGTTGATCTCGGAGCCCAGCTCCTCGGTGACGTTGGCGCGGACCGGCAGGCGCACCCAGCCGGAGGCGCTGCCGTTGGCGGCGACCGAGTCCTCGAAGTCGGAGGGGCGGATGCCGAGGATGATGCGCTTGCCGATGTACCGGTCGAGGCCGGGCTTCTCGGCGAAGGTGGAGTCGGGGACCGGCAGCTTGTAGCCGGCGAAGGCCACGGCGGCGCCGTTCGCGTCGCGGACCATCTCGGCGGTGACGAAGTTCATGGACGGGGAGCCCATGAAGCCGGCGACGAACAGGTTGACCGGGTTGTCGAACAGGTTCTGCGGGGTGTCGACCTGCTGGAGCAGGCCGTCGCGCAGCACGCAGACGCGGTCGCCGAGGGTCATGGCCTCGACCTGGTCGTGGGTGACGTACACGGTGGTGACGCCGAGGCGCTCGTGCAGCTGGTTGAGGGAGGCGCGCATGGAGACGCGGAGCTTGGCGTCCAGGTTGGAGAGCGGCTCGTCCATGAGGAAGGCCTGCGGCTCGCGGACGATGGCGCGGCCCATGGCGACACGCTGGCGCTGACCGCCGGAGAGCGCGGCCGGCTTGCGCTTGAGGTACTGCTCCAGGCCGAGCATCTTGGCGGCCTCGTTGACGCGCTTGGCGATCTCGGCCTTGGGCATCTTGCGGAGCTTGAGACCGAAGGCGAGGTTCTCCTCGACCGTCATGTGCGGGTAGAGCGCGTAGTTCTGGAACACCATGGCGATGTCCCGGTCCTTCGGCGGCAGGTGGTTGACGACCCGGTCGCCGATGGCGATCTCGCCGCCGCTGATGTCCTCGAGGCCGGCGATCATCCGGAGGGCGGTGGACTTGCCACAGCCCGACGGGCCGACGAGAACCATGAACTCGCCGTCCTTGATCTCCAGGTTCAGGCCGTTCACGGCCTTGACCCCACCCGCGTAGATCTTGTCGACGTTGCTCAGAACGATGGATGCCATGCCAGTCCTTAAACGCTGCCCGAGGACCGGCACGGAATCCCCCGTCGCCGGTCTCCACTAGGGGAAAAGTGGATACGTTTTCATGCATCTCACCCGAACCGGACATGACTGTCAAGCGATTCCCTTAGTTTGCGCCTGTCATGACATTCCCGTTATCGGATCGAGACTGGCGGTGACGATGGAACTTTGATGGAATCGTTTCCATGAGCAGTCCGCAGCGCCGTACCACGATCAAGGATGTGGCCGAGCTGGCCGGGGTGGGCGTCGCGACCGTGTCGCGGGTGCTGTCCGGCGGCTCGGCGAGCGCGGAGACGCGGGAGCGGGTGCTGGACGCGGCGACCAAGCTGGACTACCGGCCGAGCGCGCTGGGCCGGAACCTGCGGCAGCAGCGCAGCGGCGGGATCGCGCTGCTGGTGCCGGACATCACGGACAACTTCTACGCACGCCTGGCCGACGGGGTGCTCTCCTGCGCCCGCTCGTACGGCGAGCCGGTCACCATCGGCGTCACCGGCGACGACCCCGAGCAGGAGGCCGACCTGGTCGGCTCGCTGCTGGAGCAGAGCATGGACCGGGTGGTCGCGGTGCCCTCCGGGGACGGCGAGATGTGGGCGCCCGCGCTCCGGGCCGGGCTGAGCGTGGTCTTCGCCGACCGGCGGGTGTGGCGCGCCCCCGGCCAGCAGCGGGTGCTGGCCGAGGTGCCCGCCGTGCTCGCCGACGACCGCGCCGGGGTCCGTACGGCCGTGGAGTACCTGACCGGCCTCGGCCACCGCAAGATCGGCTTCCTGGCCCGGCACGGCCAGTCGCACCGTATGCAGGCCTTCCGCGACGCCGTCGGGGACGCGCTGGACGAGGAACTGGTGGTGCCCGCGCGGGCCAGCCGGGACTCCGCGTACGCGGCGGCGGCCGGGCTGCTCCAGCGGCGGCCCGACGTCACGGCCGTGCTGACCGGCGACAACATGCTGGGCGAGGCGGCGGTGCTGGCCGCCAGGGAACTGGACGTGCGCATCCCGCGCGATCTTTCCCTGGTCATGTTCGACGACGTGCCGTGGGCCGAGCTCTGCGCTCCCCCGCTCACGGTGGTCGCCCAGCCGGCGCAGGACATCGGCTACCGCGCGGCCGAGCTGGTGATGCGCCAGGGCCGCCGCCCGCGCACGGTGACCCTGCCCACCCAGCTGATCGTCAGGGGCAGCTGCGGCCCGCGCAGGTGACGGTGGTGCGCTGCGGCCGCACCAGCGGCTGAACCGGAACGTACGGCTTCGCCGCGCTGTACGGCTCGCGCAGGTCCAGCTCAATGGACACGCTCCGCCGCGGCCCGAGTTCCACCAGCTTGGAGTAGACGGGGTGGAGCCGTTCCGTCTCAAGGATCATGCTGGTGGGCTTGCCGTCGATCCTGGCCGCCTGGAGGCTGGCGCCGACGGGGGCGTACAGGGAGATCCAGAGCCGGTTCGTGCCGATGGCGGGCTGGTCGTGCGGCCGGTCCATCCGGTAGGTCACGTACTTGGGGAGGTCGCCCTCGGGCACGCCGTTGGTCAGGCGGAGCCGGATCCGGCTGCGCCGCCAGTCGCCCTCGCGGACGCCGAGGTCGTAGTGGAGCTCCCGGTCCAGGTAGTAGTCGAGCTTGGTGCCGCCCGAGTTGTTGACCACCAGGCCCGCGTACGGCCCCCGCCCGGTGGGCAGCGCCCCGCCCAGCGCGGTCACGGCGAGTCTGGCCTGGTCGCGTTCGTGCCGGCTCCAGACGCGCAGCCTGCCCTCCTCGACCAGCTGGAAGAAGACCGGCAGGGCCGCGGGGCCGGGCAGGCGTTCGGTCAGCGCCGCGCCGACCGAGCGGGCGATGGTGACGAGGAAACGTTTGCGTTCGACCGGGTCCTGGTAGCGGGCGTAGGCCGCGCGCTCGGTCAGGTCGACGACGTTGGCGGCCGTGACCTGCTCGCCGCCGGGCAGCGTGACCGCCCCGACGAGGGCGAGCAGCCGGGCCAGGCCGACCGGGTCGGTCGCGATGGCGCCGTCCAGGCGGCTGCCGGTCTGCCGTTCCCAGAGCCGGGTCCACGTCCGCGCCGCGTACGGGAAGTGCGGCGAGAGGTTGGAGTTGGAGAGCAGCTGGGTCGCGCTCGGCCCGTAGCGGGACAGGAACGCGGGTCCGTGGTCGACCACGGACGTGGTGGCGTTCTCCAGGCCGGTGTTCGCGGCCAGGTGCCTGATCCGGAACTTCCCGCCGCCGGCGGACAGGATGCCGAACGCCCCCACCAGCCCGCCCGTGCCGCGGGCCTCGGCGTTGGTCTGGAAGGCCAGGAAGTAGCGGGTGGGCTCCTCCCGGCCGAACAACGAGGGCAACACGACGATCTGGGCTAGTTTGTCCACCCAGCCGCGCAGCCGGTCGATCTCCTTGAGCGCGGTCGCCCGCGCGACGTCGATGGTGCCGGTCCCGGTGTCCCCCGGCACGACGATCAGCTCGGCGCGCGCCCGGGCGAGCCGGAGCCGCGCCCGCTGCACCGAGTCGGCCAGACCGGCGTCGGCGAGCTTGGCCAGCAGCCCGGTCAGGCCGGGCATCCCGCCGGCGACCGGCGTGCGCAGCACCGCGACGACGGACCTGAGTTCGTCGAGCGCGGCGGTGAGCTCGTCGGCCGCCCGCGCGATGCCGCGGACAGCCACCGCCTCCTCCCCCAGCAGCGGGAGCCGGGACAGCAGGTCCCAGTCCGCGCCGCCGGTGAACCGCCGGGCCGCCGCCGCGTGCTCCCGTGCCTGCGTCAACGCGATGACGAAGTCGGGCAGGGAGTTCAGCAGCGGCTTCCCGGTTTCCGGCGGGCCCGCGCGCCCGGTGCTGGACCGGGCGGCGGACAACGCCGACGACAGATCGCCCTGTGCCTCGGCCAGGGCCGATCGGGTCGCGGAGAGGTGGTGCCAGGTGGTCAGGACCAGGTAGGCCGACCACCCGACGGCCATGGCGGGCAGCACGCCGATGAGCGCGAGACCCGCCAGGAGGCGGCGCTTGTCCACTGTTACTCGGCTCTGGCTACTCGGCCGCGCCCGCGCGACGACGGCGGACCGCGATCAGGGTGCCGGTGAGGCCGATGGCGAGCAGGCCACCGCCGACCGCGGCCACGGCGCCGACCGGCGCGCCGGTCCACGGCAGGGTGGCAGCCCCGCCGCCGCCCGCGCCGACGGCGTGGCCACGACGGCCGAACATGCCGCCGAGGTCACCCGGGTCGGCGAAGTCGCCGGCGTCGAGCAGGTTGCCGAACTCCCTCATGTCCTGGTGCGACCAGCGGTGACCGTGGTCGCTGTCGTCGTGGTGACCGTGGTGCCCGTGGTCGCGGTGGTCGCCGAACTCGAAGTGACCGAAGTCCCCACGGTCGGCGTGGTCACGGTGGCCGCCGCGGTCGCCGCGGTCCCCGATCTGACCGCGGTCCCCGAGCTGGCCACGGTCACCGGACTGGCCACGGTCACCGATCTCGCCGCTGTCGCCCTGGTCCTGGTGGAACACCGTGCTCCCGCGAACCACGTTGCCACGGAAACGATCGTTGAAGCGCTGGTCGTTGAACTGGCGCTGATCGTTGTCCTGACGCTGGTCGTTGTTCACGCGGATGTCCACGTCGTTGCTGGTCTCGTGGTTGCCCCCGTGGTTGTTGCCCCCGTAGTTGCCGTGCACCTTCTTCTTGCACTTCCACTGGTGGTTACAGGGCGCCGTGGTGGTGACGACCGGGTACGGCAGGTGCATCCGCGACCCGTCCAGGTAACCCTTCCGGTAGCCTGCCGCCCAGCCGAGAACCCAGCCGTCCCGGTAGGCGGTGGCCCAGCCCACCGGAGCGGCGGGCGGGTTGGGCGCGGCGTCGCCGGTCGTCTGCCCGATGGCGTCGCCGATCGCGAAGCCCGCGGCGTACCCGGCGGCGAAGCCGTCCGAGTACCCCTCGCCGAAGTTGTTCACGTCGCCAGGCGGCGGCGTGGGCGGGTACGGCGCGGCGATCGCCGCCGCGAGGTACCCGGTGCTAGTAGGAACCGCCGACGCGCTGTTCGCGTGTGCGACGTTAATGGTCATTCCGCTCAGGGCAAGGCCAAAGGCTGCCCCGAGCAGAAGGGTGATCTTATTTTGTGCGGCCATGTCCGACTCCCCGGCGCCAGATGTGCTGAGCCCCGCATTCGGGTCACATGGCCCTATTCCACGGTGACATCACGGCGCGAATCCGTGCGGACGCGCCCACTTCAGAGAAAGATCACCTTTTGTTGACCGGGATCAGATGGTCTTCTCCAGGGCCGAGACCAGCTCCGGGTCGTCCGGCTGGACCTTGGGCGCGAACCGCGCGACGACCTCGCCGGAGCCGTTCACCAGGAACTTCTCGAAGTTCCACTGGATGTCGGCGCCCTCGCCGATCAGCTCGCGGTAGAGCGGGTGGCGCTCCTCGCCGTTGACGTCGGTCTTGGCCAGCAGCGGGAAGTCCACGCCGTAGGTGGTGGAGCAGAACTCCTGGATCTCCTCCGCCGAGCCGGGCTCCTGGCCGAAGAACTGGTTGCACGGCACGCCGACGACGGTGAAGCCGCGCTCGCCGTAGTTGCTCTGGAGCTGGACCAGGCCGGCGTACTGCGGGGTGAGGCCGCAGCGCGAGGCGACGTTGACGACCAGGGCGGCCTTGCCGCCGAGCAGCTCGCCGAGCGTGGTGGGCGCACCGGCGAGCGTGGTCACAGGAATGTCAAGGATGCTCATAAGGCGACTCTACCCAGAACATGATTCGGTCTCCGATTCCGGAGGCGTGTCCCGTGCTCATCCCCGGGCCCGGATCTCAAACCCCACGGGCGCGCCATCTCCGGGGCAGCCGCAGGCATGATCGTCTTCGGGCCGGGTCAGCTCCGCCCCGCGAGACGTGCGGTGTTCGGCGGGTGATCGGCAAACATCTCTCCGTAGCGTGTCGATGTCAGCGCGGCAGGCCGGGTCGGCGTACTTCAATCCGCGCTATGGACACGTCGCGGAGCCGCCGGGAAGCCAGGGAGCCCGGCACACGGCCGAGCGGACGGACCCCGCCCACGCCATGGGCGCGGACCGCGTCCGGGCGCATCCACGCGCCCGGCTCCGCACGCGACCCGGAGACAAGGAGCGTCTTGGACAGACAGCGCGCCATGCGCACCACCACAGCCGCGGCCGTGCTCGCCGTGGCGGCTCTCGGTTCGGCTCCGGCCTTGGCGGAGAGCAAGGCCGGAAGAGCCGGGGACCTGCACCTCGGCAAGTGGCAGATCCACCAGGGCACCTGGCGGACCACCGCCCGGATGGCCGCCAAGCGGCTCGCCAACCCGGCCTCGACGAAGGTCCGCAGCAAGGCCTTCGCCTCGCGGCTGGTCAGCAGGAAGTTCTGGTCGGGCGAGCAGTTCCAATGCCTGGACAGCCTGTGGACCAGGGAGAGCAACTGGAATCACCGGGCGTACAACCGCTGGTCGGGCGCGTACGGCATTCCGCAGGCGCTGCCCGGGGACAAGATGGCCCGGATGGGCGGGGACTGGCGGATCAACCCGCAGACCCAGATCCGCTGGGGCCTGAAATACATCAAGGGTCGATATGGGTCACCATGTGGTGCGTGGGGACACTTTAGGTCGCACAATTGGTATTAGAAGAGAACCCAGGGGAAGGGGTGCCTCTTCGGTGGAACGCCCGGGGTGATCAGCCCCGGGCGTTCTGCTTGCGTACGGCGATCGCCTCGATCAGCAGGTCCAGGCCGAAGTCGAACTCGGCGTCGTGATCGCAGGACAGCAGGTGCGGGGAGAGCGCCCCGATCTCGGGGAAGAGCTGGACGTCCACGTCCGCGACCCGGATGTCGCCGCGGTGGACCGGCGCGAAGCCGGGCGTCACGCCGACCTCCCGGAGCAGCGAGCCCACCACGTACGCGATGAAGACCCGGAAGATCTGCACCGCCTCCCGGCCGTCGAAGCCCGCGCCGCGCAGCGTCGCCAGCGCCCGCTCCACCGGGAGCATGCCGGCCGTGGAGGCGAGCTGGCGGCTGACCACCACCATGGTGGAGCGCGGGTAGTGGTGGGCGATCTGCCGGAACGTGCGCGCCTGCACGCGGACCCGCTCGGTCCAGTGCGCGGCCGGGTCGTCGGTGAACTCGATCTCCGAGAGCACCGCCTCGGCCACGCCGTCCAGCAGGGCGGACTTGTTCGGCACGTGGTTGTAGAGGGACATCACGCCCACGCCGAGCTCGGCCGCGATCCGGCGCATGGACACCGCGTCCGCGCCCTCCCGCTCGATCAACTCGATGGCGGCGGCGACGATCCTGGCGCGGGTGAGCGGTGGCACGGTTCCTAGTATTGACCGACGTACACCGTACGTGCCACTGTCGTACGTACGCCGTACGTGTAGGAGGTCGCCGTGTCGACTCACGAGCTCTACACCATCCCCGCCGAACTCTCCACGTGGAACGTGGGCATGGCCGGGCACGCCCGCTTCACCTGGGAGTACGACGACGGGCGGGACCGCATGCTGGCCCTCTACCAGAAGGGCAAGGACAAGCAGTGGGACTCGGCGAAGCGGATCGACTGGGGGCTCGAGGTCGACCCGTACGACGTGCTCGGCATCCCCGACGAGACGATCGCCATCTACGACTCGCCGCTCTGGCACAGGATGGACGAGAAGGCCAGGAAGGACGTCAGGCTGCACGGCGCGGCCTGGCAGTTCTCCCAGTTCCTCCACGGTGAGCAGGGCGCGATGATCTGCTCGGCCCGGATCGTGGAGTCGGTCCCGGACCTGGACTCCAAGTTCTACGCGGCCACCCAGACCATGGACGAGGCCCGGCACGCCGAGACCTACGCCCGGTTCCTCCAGGAGAAGGTGGGCATGGCCTACCCGATCAACGAGCACCTGAAGTCGCTGCTGGACGCCACGCTCACCGACTCGCGGTGGGACATGCCGTACCTGGGCATGCAGGTGCTGATCGAAGGGCTCGCGCTGGCCGCGTTCGGGGTGATGCGCGACATCACCACCAAGCCGCTGCCCAAGCAGATCCTCGCGTACGTGATGCAGGACGAGGCCAGGCACGTCGCCTTCGGCCGGATGGCGCTGCGGGACTACTACCGCGGCCTGACCGACGCCGAGCGGCGGGAGCGGGAGGACTTCGTCATCGAGGGCTGCTGGCTGATGCGGGACCGGCTGCGCGGCCGGGAGCAGTGGGAGGCGCAGGGCCTGTCCAGGGCGGAGACCGACGAGGCGATGCGGTGCGTGGACGAGTCCCGCTACCTGCAGATGTTCCGGTCGCTGCTGTTCAGCCGGATCGTGCCGTGCGTGAAGGACATCGGGCTGTGGAGCCCGCGGCTCCAGCAGGCGTACCTGGACATGGGCGTGCTGGACATGGCCGGGCAGAACCTGGACACGCTGATGCGGCAGGACGAGGAGATCGCCGAGAAGCTGGACGCCCTCCGGTTCGCCGAGGAGGAGGCCGAACGCCACCGGGAGGTCGCCGAGACCATCGAGATGGCCTCAGCCGATTGACGCGACACCCCGGTGGCGTCCCCCGCGCACGTCAGGCGCAGGCGTCGGCGACCTTCTGCATGGTGTCGGTGCCGCCCTTGATCGCGATCTGGGCGGCGTCCACGGCAGTCGAGCCGGTCACCTCGATCTTCTTCAGCTCTCCGGCGTAGTCCTGCACGGCCTGCTTGACGGTGGCGTCGCCGATGGTCGCGGCCTTCGCCTCGACGTCGGTGGCCGCCGCGCCGATGCTGGTCTTCAGCTCCTTGGCCTTGCCGGCCAGCGAACTGAACTCCGTCAGCTTCGCGCCGATGAGCATCGGCACCTCCGAGCACTCCGCGGGCAGGTCGGTGCGGGGCGCCGAGGGAGCGGCGGCCGGCGGCCCGGTGACCGGCGTGCTGCAGCCCGCGAGCAGCAGGGCCAGCAGGAGCGCCGGAAGGGCCGGCGGGAGGGTACGCATGACGGGAAACCCTAGCGACGCCCGCCGGAACCGACACGTCCGCGGCGCATCCGCCCAGGACAGGGCCTGAAATATTCAGAAGAGCGCCCTGCCGAGCACGAAGGAGAGCGAACCGGCGATCACCGCGAGGGTGCCCGCCCAGGCGAGTACGGCGTCGAAGCTGTCGCGCAGCGGCAGCCCGTCCCTGAGCGCCCGCTGCACCCGCTGGTACCGGAGGCCGGTCCTGGCCAGCAGCACCGCGCCGGCCAGCGCGGCCGCCAGGAAGAAGGCCCCGGTGACCGGCCCCCCGCCGTGCCGGAGGGCGGCGCCGCCCGCGCCCAGGCCGATGGTGGCCAGCGCGGCGGCGGTGCGGACCCAGGCCAGGCGGGTGCGCTCGCTCTGCAGCCCGGCGCCCGGAATCATGCGCTGACGATCATGCGCTGACGACGATCAGCACCAGGGCGAGGAGGGCGACCAGAGCGACGCCGTACCCGAAGATCGGGGCGAGGCGGGGCGGCGGCAGGGGCTCCGCGCGGCGCAGGGCGCGCTGCACCTGGCGCCAGCGGGGATAGGCGAGCAGGGCCGCGAACGCGGCGAGCGCGACCAGGACCACCGCCAGGAGCGTGCGCACCCAGGGCACGAAGAGGTTCTCCGGCAGGGCGGCCATGGCGACCCCGCCCGCGCACAGCGCGAGCGAGGTGCTCAGCCACGTCAGAAACGTGCGTTCATTGGCGAGCGTGAAGCGGGGATCGGGCTCGTTCCCTTCCATGAAAAATAGGATATTTCACCGCATTTCCCCTAGGGATTCAGGCGCACGCCTTCGTGAGCGTCTCCACCCACGCGACCGAGTCGGTGGCGATCTTCTGCAGCGCGTCCACCGCGTCGTTGGCGTCCTGCACGTTGTATCCGTCGAGCTTGGCGGCCACGCCGTCGGCGGCCTCCTTGAGGGAGGTGTTGGCCGCGTCGTCGGCCAGCGTGGTCAGCTTGTTCGCGCCCTCGTTGAGGGCCTTCTCCACCGCGGCGGGATCGCTCGCCAGGCTGGTGATCTTGGACACTGTCTCGGTGACGATGCCGGCGGCCTCGATGCACTGCTGGGTCTTCTGGGCGGCTCCGGACACCTCTTCGATCGCGCCACATCCCGTGACCAGAACCGCTGCCATCGAAAGAGTAATTACGGGGAGAAGTCGCATGCCCGCGACTCTAATGCACGGATCCCGGCGGCGGCGGGCCCTGCGAAAGGACCCGCCGCACGTGTTCACAGCTTGGTGAAGCAGGGTCCGTCCAGCGTGTACGCCTGGGCGGTGGGTCCGGTGTAGAAACCCTTGGTGGTGGTGACGCCGGTCGGGGCGGCCTCGTCCACCTTGTTGATCAGGGTCTGCCGGAACACCGCCGAGTTGGGGTCGCCGGAGTAGTTCCCGGCCTCCGGCGGCAGCATGCCCTCGTAGTCCACCGTGGTCAGCGACTTGACGGCGGCCAGCAGCCCGGCCCGGCTGATGTCCCCGCCCGCCACCATCTTCTCCAGCGCGGCCTTCATCGGGTACGCCCATGCCCAGCCCGAGGTGTACCCGTCGTTGGGCGTCACGCTGCCCAGCGCCTCCCGCATCGCCTGGTGTCCCGGGGTGTCGGCGGCCCAGGGCATGCCGGGGGCGGACTGCTCGTAGAGCGCCTTGAGCGCCGGCCCGGCCGGGCTCTGCACCAGCGCCACGTTCCAGGTCGGCCCGGTGCCGATGAACCGGCCCTCGAACCCGGCGGCGGCGCTCTGCCCGACGATCGCGGCCAGGTCGGCCGGACCGGTGGTGACGATCACCACGTCCGGCTTCTCCTTGGTGATCGCGGTGATCGCGCCGCCCTGCGCGGTGGCCCCGGACGGCGTCTCGACCGCGGTGAACTTCACGCCGTTCTTCTCGGCCGCGATCTTCGCGCCCGCGGCGGCGTCGGCGCCGTAGTCGCCCGGGTAGTACACGGCCATGACCGAGTCCGGCTGGTACGTCTCCACCGCGTAGTCCACCGCGTTCATGGCCTCGATGCAGTACGGCGCGCCGCTCTCCAGGATCACGTCCTCGAACTCCCAGGCCGAGGTCCACGAGGCGGGGGCGGCCACGATGCTGTTGGCCTTGAGGTCGTCCAGGATCGCGGCCGTGGTCGGCGAGCCGAGCGTCTGCACGATGCCCAGCACCTTGTCCTTGATCTCGTTGTAGACCTGCCGGTGCGTCTCCGGGTTGTACTTGTTGTCGCGGACGTAGGTGTCCACGTCCACCTCGTACTTGCCGCCGACGCCGCCGGCCTTGTTGACGCGCGCCCAGAAGACCGACTGCGCCTTGGTGATCGGTACGGCCTGGGCCGCGAAGGGACCGGCCGTCAGGTCGGAGATCGTGCCCAGGTAGATGCAGCCCTTGGCCTGGTCGACGGCCTTCGGGCAGGGCTCGCGGGTGACGCCCGCCGCGAGCGGGCCGCCGGTGGCCTGCTCCTCCTCGTTCCCCCGGACGACCCCACACGAGGACAGCAGCAGCACCGCCGCCACCACGATGACGATATTCCTATTCATGTCGCCCCTTTCAGTAGGAGAACGGCCACGATTTCCAGTAGGTGCGGACCCGGAGCCAGAGGCCGTACAGGCCGCGCGGCTCGAAGACCAGGAAGACGATGATCAGCAGGCCGTAGAGCACGGTCTCGACCTGGAAGACGTTGGGGGTCTGGGTGGTGTCGGCGCTGATGAACGGCAGCAGCGCGGGCAGTTCCCGGGTGACCGGCGACAGCAGCGTGATGAACAGCGCGCCGGCGATGGACCCGGAGACGGTGGCCACGCCGCCGATCAGCACCATGGCGATGTACTGCACCGACAGCAGCAGGCTGAAGGAGCCGGCCTCGAAGTAGCCGCCGCTGACGGAGTAGAGCAGGGCTCCGGCGCAGCCGGCGTAGAACGAGGAGACGCCGAACGCGAGGACCTTGTACCTGGTCAGCGGCACGCCCATGACCTCGGCGGCGATGTCCCTGTCGCGGATGGCGGCGAACCCGCGGCCGATCCTGGACCTGGCCAGGTTCCTGGCGCCGATGGCGAAGAGCACCAGGAGGACCAGGACGAGCAGGTAGAGCTGCTGCTCCGGGGAGCCGAGCGGTCCCGGCTGGTCCAGCCGCCAGCCGAACAGGTCGGGCACCGCCGCCGGGCGGCCGACGCCGGGCCCGCCGGTCAGGTCGTCCCACTCCTTGAAGATGTGCTCGCCCAGGAAGACCAGCCCGAGCGTGACGATCGCCAGGTAGAGCCCGCGCAGCCGGGTGGCCAGCGGCGCGACCAGCACCCCGGCCAGCGCGGCCACCAGACCGGCGGCCGGCAGCCAGACCAGCAGGTTCGTCACGCCGAAGCCCAGCGTGCGGCCGGCCGGGTCGCCGGACAGGGCCGCCGCCGTGTACGCGCCGATGGCCAGGAAGAACGCGTGCCCGAGCGAGACCTGCCCCGCGTAGCCGGTGACGATGTTGAGGCCGATCGCCCCGATCGCGGCCACGAAGGCGGTGGCCAGCAGCTCCAGCGTGTGGTCCACCAGGACCTGGGAGAGCGCCAGCCCGAACAGGATCAGGCCGCCGCACCACAGCTTCTTGGCCCAGGTGTCGAGCAGGGCCATGTCCTGCGTGTAGGAGGTGTAGAGCAGCGGCCTTCCCCAGGTCCGTACCTTCCGGTCGGTATGTGTCATACCCGCTCAACCTCCGGGGTGCCGAACAGTCCGTACGGCCGGACGAGCAGAACCACCAGCATCACCACGTACGGCGTGACGACCGCGAAGTTCTGCCCCAGCCAGGGCGCCACGTCACCCTGGTAGGACTGGGCCAGCGACTCCACCACCCCGATGGCCAGGCCGCCGATCACGGCCCCGCCGAGCGAGTCGAGCCCGCCCACGATGATCGCGGGCAGCGCCTTCAGCGCGATGATCCAGGTCAGCTGGTCGACGCCCTGGCCGGTGCCGACGAAGGTGCCGGCGATGGCGGCCAGCCCGCCGGCCAGCCCCCAGGAGAGCGCGAACACCATGCCGACCGAGACGCCCTGGGCGAGCGCGGTCTCCTGGTCGAAGGCGGCGGCGCGCATGGCCAGGCCGTACCGGGTGTGGCGGAAGAACAGGAAGAGCAGGCCGACCAGGACGGCGGCGGCCACGAACATGGCGATCCAGCGCTGCTGGATGGTGACGCCGCCGAGGGTGACCAGCGAGAAGCCCCAGGGGTCGCCGACCTGGCGCACGTCGGTGCCGATGAAGCCGTTGGCGACGACGCGGACCACCACGTCCACGCCCAGGCTGATGATCGCGATCACGAACACCGGGCGGCCGATCATCGGGCGGATCGCGATGCGCTCGATGACCAGGGCGACGCCGGCCACCAGCAGCGCGGCCAGGACCACCGCGAGGTAGAAGCCGGTGATCTCGGCCAGGTAGCTGACCGCCACCGCACCGGCGATCATGAAGGACGGCTGGGCGAAGCTGATCACGCGGGTGGCCTTGTAGATGATCACGAATCCGAGCGCCAGCAGCGCGTAGACGGAACCGTTGCCCAGCCCGCGGATCAGCGTCTCGATCATCGGTACAGCCCTTCGACGAGGTCCTCGAAGAGCCGGGCCACCGCGCCGCGCTTGACCTTCTGGGTGGCGGTCAGCTCGCCGTCCTCGTGGTCCAGTTCCTTGGGCAGGAAGGCGAACCGCCGGACCTGCTCGACCCGCGCGAACCGCTCGTTGACGCCGTCCACGATGCCCTGCACCAGCTCCCGCACCTCCGCCTTCTCCGACAGATCCCGATAGGTCGTGTACGGCAGGCCGCGCCGCCGCGCCCACTCCCCCACCGTCTCCAGCTCGATCCCGATCAGCGCCGCCAGGTACGGCCGCCGATCCCCGACGACCACCGCCTCCTTGACGTACGGCGACGCCTTCAGCGCGTTCTCCAGCTCCGACGGCGCGACGTTCTTGCCTCCGGCCGTGATCAGGATGTCCTTCATCCGATCGGTGATCTTGATGTGGGTGCCGTCCACCCAGGCCCCGACGTCGCCGGTGTGCAGCCAGCCGTCCTCGTCCAGCACGGCGGCCGTGGCCCGCGGGTCGCGCCAGTAGCCCGCGAAGTTGCCGGGATGCCGGGTCAGGATCTCGCCGGTGGCCTCGTCCAGGCGCAGCTCCACCCCGTCGTGCGGCTCGCCGACCGTGCCCAGGCGGACCCGGCCGGGGCGGTTGCCGGTGGCCACGGCGGAGTTCTCGGTCATGCCGTACACCTCGTGCATGGGCAGGCCGATGCCCATGAAGAACTTGAGCACGTCGGCGGCGATGGGCGCGGCGCCGGAGGCGGCGTAGCGGACCCGGCGCAGGCCGAGCCGCTCGCGCAGCGCCCGGTAGCAGAACAGCCAGCCGACCGCGTACGCCGCGCGGGTGCCGACGGTGTGCCGGCCGCCGGCGCGGACCAGGGCGTCCCCGATGCGGTCGGCGACCCGCAGCCAGAAGCGCAGGGTGAGGCGTTTCAGCGGCGAGGCCGAGTCCAGCCGGGTGTTCACCCCGGCCAGGACCTTCTCCCAGATCCTGGGCACGCCGAACAGGATCGTGGGCTGGACCTCGCGCAGGTTGGCCGGCACGGTCTCGATCGACTCGGCGAAGTTGACCTGCACTCCGGCGGCGGCGTTGAACCAGACGGTGAACGCGCGTTCGGCCACGTGGCAGAGCGGCAGGTAGGACAGGACCAGGTCGCGCGGGGCAGGCGGCGGCACGGCCACGGTGGTCAGCGTGTTCACGGCGAACTCGACGTTGGCGATGGTGAGCATCGCGCCCTTGGGCGGCCCGGTGGTGCCGGAGGTGTAGATCAGGGTCATCAGGTCGCCGGGCTCCGATCCGGCCATCCGGCGGGCCACCGCGCCGGGATTCTCGTCGCGGTGGGTCCGCCCGAGTTCGAGGAAGTCCCGCCAGAAGATCAGCCGGGGGTCGGCGTAGCCGGTGATGCCCCTCGGCTCGATGTACACGATGTGTTCGAGCTCCGGGCACTCGTCGAGGACGGCGAGGGCCTTGTCCACCTGCTCCTGGTCCTCGGCGATCAGGATGCGCGCCCCCGAGTGCGCGAGCAGGTAGGACACCTCCGCGGCGGGGTTGGTCGGGTACAGGCCGACGGTCACGCCACGCACGGCGACGATGCCGAGGTCGGAGTAGAGCCATTCGCGCCGGTTCTCCGCATGCACCGCGACCCGGTCGCCCGGCTCCACGCCCAGCGCCAGCAGCGCGTGGCCGACCAGCTCCACCTGCTCCCAGTACTGCCCCCAGCCGACCTCCTGCCAGATGCCGAACGCCTTCTCCCGCAGCGCCACCCGGCCGGGCGTGGCCAGCGCGCGGTCCCGGACCCTGGTCACCACCGAGGTGGTGACGGACTGCGTGACGACGGTCATGACTCCCCCAGATACGCCTCGATGACCTTGGGATCGCGCTGCACCTCGGCCGGCGTGCCCAGCGCCACCTGCCGGCCGAAGTCCAGCACCAGCACCCGGTCGGCCAGGTCCATGACCAGGCCCATGTCGTGGTCCACCAGCACCAGCGGGATGCCCAGGTCGTCCCGGATGTCCAGGACGAACCTGGCCATGTCCTCGGTCTCCTCCAGGTTCATGCCGGCCACCGGCTCGTCCAGCAGGAGCAGCTTCGGCTCCATCGCCAGCGCCCGCCCCAGCTCCACCCGCTTCTGGATCCCGTACGGCAGGAGCCGGACCGGGTGGCGGCGCCAGGCGGCCAGGTCCAGGAAGTCGATGATCTCCTCCACCTGGGCGCGGGCGGCCAGCTCCTCCCGGCGGGCCCGGCCCAGCCAGGCCGCGGCGGCGAGCGTGCCGTACCGGAAGTGGTGGTGGCGGCCGAGCATGAGGTTGTCCAGGACGGTCAGGTTGTGGAACAGCTCGACGTTCTGGAAGGTCCTGGCCAGGCCCATGGCGGCGATGCGGTGCGGGCGCAGGCCCAGGATCGGCTCGCCGAGGAAGCGCACCGCGCCCCGCTGCGGCCGGTAGACGCCGGACAGCACGTTGAAGACGGAGGTCTTGCCCGCCCCGTTCGGACCGATCACGGCCAGCAGCTCGGCCGGGCCGACGTCGAAGGAGACGCCGTCGATGGCGGTCACCCCGGCGAAGGAGAGCCCGACGTCGCGTACCGAGAGCACGTTCGTGAGAGCCGTCATGAGAGCCATCGCTTCCGCCGCTTGTAGTGCTTGACCTCGCGGAACGACTTGGCCGCGCCCTCCGCGCCCAGGCCCAGGTAGAACTCCCTGATGTCCTCGTCGGAGAGCAGTTCGGCGGCCGGGCGGTCCATGACCACCTTGCCGGTCTCCAGCACGTAGCCGTGGGCCGCGATGGACAGCGCCATCCGGGCGTTCTGCTCCACCAGCAGCACCGTGACGCCCTGCTTGTTGATCTCGACGACGAGGTCCTTGATCTGCCGTACCAGCGCGGGGGCCAGACCCAGGCTGGGCTCGTCCAGCAGCAGGTAGCGGGGGCCCGCCATCAGCGCCCTGCCCAGCGCCAGCATCTGCTGCTCGCCCCCGGACAGGTAGCCGGAGACGCTCCTGCGGCGGCTCCTGAGCACCGGGAACAGCCCGTAGACCCGGTCCAGGTTGGCGGCCAGGGCGCGCGGCGCGGTGTGCGCGCCGACCCGCAGGTTCTCCTCGACGGTCAGCTCGGCCAGGATGCGCCGGCCCTCCATCACCTGGCTGATCCCGCGCCGGACCACCTGCGCCGGGCGCAGCCCGTGGATGGGCTCGCCGTCCAGCGTCACCGAGCCCTTCGTGACGACGCCGTCGTGCACGTCCAGCAGCCCCGACAGCGCCCGCAGCAGCGTGGTCTTCCCGGCGCCGTTCGCGCCCAGCAGCGCCACCACGGAGCCCTCCGGCACGCGCAGGCTCACCCCGCGCAGCACCAGCATCACGTCGTCGTACACCACTTCGAGGTTGCGGACTTCCAACATGGAGGCTCCTCACCCTGTGAAGTGAGAGTCCCCCGGGGATCACGCCTGATCAAGGGGTGGTTGCCAAATCGGAATAATGCTCTGGACATAAGATTGGGGCCATGGGGACCTGTGAGCATCTGATCAAGGCCGGAGACACCCCGGCCAACACACCCGAAGGCTGCGAGGAGTGTCTCAAGGAGGGCCGTCGCTGGGTTCATCTGCGCCGATGCCTGAGCTGCGGGCACATCGGCTGCTGCGACTCCTCGCCGGGCCGGCACGCCACGGCGCACTACAAGGAGACCGAGCACCCGGTGATCGCCTCGTTCGAGCCGGGCGAGACCTGGCGCTGGTGCTACCTCGACAACGTGATGGGCTGACGGCCGCCGCTAGTCCCGCTCCAGGGTGGCCTCTTCGAAGTCCATGTCGGCCATGACCCGGCGCAGCACCTCGTCGTCGATGCGGCGCTGGTCGCGCAGCCGGATGAAGACCTGCCGCTCGGCGGCGAGCATCTCCCGGCGCAGCCGCCGGTAGACGGTGGCGGGGGTCTCCTCGCCCTCCGGCCCGGTGCCGCCGCCGAGCCTTTCCCATGCCTGCAGCGCGGCGCGCTCCGACCGGGTCCTGAGCTGGTCGACCACCTGCTGGTGCACCTCCAGCACGCCCTCCTCGGCCACCAGCTCCTCCAGCCTGGCCAGGCCCGCCGCCGCGGCGGCCTGCTGGGCGGCGGCCTCGGTGAGGTCGTCCTGGAACCGCTCCTGCTCGTTGCTGACGCCCAGCTTCCTGATCAGCCACGGGAACGACAGGCCCTGCACGACCAGGGTGCCGATGACCACCGCGAAGGTGAGGAAGAGCAGCAGGTCGCGCTGGGGCAGATTCTCCTTGGGCAGCGCGAACGCCGCCGCCAGCGAGACCACGCCGCGCATCCCGGCCCAGCCCACCACCGCGACGTGCTGCCACGGCACCTGCGTCTCGCTCGACCGGATCTTCTTGGACACCACCCGGGGCAGGTACGTCCCCGGGACCAGCCAGGCCAGCCGCGAAAGCACGGTCACCGCGAACAGGGCGATCGCGTATCCGGCCACCTGCCAGGGGTTCTGGCCGTGCAGCCCCCGCACGACCACCAGCAACTGCAGGCCGATCAGCGCGAACACGATCGACTCCAGCAGGAAGTCGACCACCTGCCAGACGGCCCGGGAGAGCAGGCGGGTGCCGTAGGAGGTGTTGCTCATCTGGTGGCCGAGGTAGATCCCGACGACCACCACGGAGATCACGCCGGAGGCGTGCACCACCTCGGCGGCCAGATACGCCGCGTACGGAATCATCAGCGAGAACGCGTTGGCCACCAGCGCGTCGCCGATCCTGGTGAGCAGGCGGCTGGCCAGGTAGGCGAGGACCATGCCGATCAGCAGGCCGACCCCCGCCGCGTACGCGAACTGGCCGGCCGCGCTGAGAAAGCCGGCGCTCACGCCCGCGAGGGCGCCCACGGCGACCCGGTAGGCGGTCAGCGCGGTCGCGTCGTTGAACAGGCTCTCCCCGATGAGCACGGTCATCGGGCGCCGGGGCAGTCCCAGCTTGCGGCCGATGGCCGCCGCCGCCACCGCGTCCGGCGGGGCCACGATCGCGCCCAGCGCCAGCGCCGCGGCCAGCGCCAGGCCGGGGATCAGCGCGTACGCGGTGAGGCCGATGGCCAGCATGCTGAACAGCACCAGGCCCACCGACAGCAGCATGACCGGGCGCTTCACGTCGCGCAGCCGCAGGTAGGAACTGTCCAGCGCGGCCGAGTAGAGCAGCGGCGGCAGGAAGACGAACAGCACGATTTCCGGGCTGAGACTGTACTCGGGGACGCCCGGGATGACCGAGACGACCAGACCGGCGAGCACCAGGAGCAGGGGGGCGCTCAGGTTCAGCCGGCGGGCCAGCCCGGCGACCGCGAGCGCACCGGCGGGAAGCAGGAGGAGCTGCACTGCCGAGATCGCGTCCATCAGACGCAGAGCCTAGCCGCCATTCCCGGTGTTTCGGACAGGCGGGAGGGGGTCAGGCGGAGCTCACCAGTCCCGCTGGTCGTCGCGGTCCGGCGGGCGCAGGCGCTCCCCGGTCGCGTACATCTGCTCCTGCGGCACGTACGGCCTGGCCACCGGGCCGAGGCCGAGCGGGTCCGCGGGGTCGACCTGCGGCTGCTGCGGTTGCTGCTGCTGGTAGCGGGGGTCCCTCGGGTCCGGGTACTGCTGCGGTTCCGGCTGGTAGTGGTAGTCCTGCTGGTACTGCGGCTGGGGCTGGGCGTACCGGGGGTCGGGCTGGTGGCCCTGGTAGTGCGGCTCGGCGTACTGGGGTTCCGGCTGGGGTTCGGGGTCGAAGCGGTAGGCCGGCCGGCCGGGGATCGGCGAGGGGAACTGGTACACCGGCTCGGCGGGGCCCGCCGGCTCGTACGGCGGCTGCTCCCGGGGGGCCTCGCGCTCACGCGGCACGGGCACCCGCTGGGGCCCGGAGTCGACGGCCACCAGGCGGTCCCGGTTCGGGGTGCCGCGGGCGACCAGGACGTCGTTGGGCCCGAGCGCCGCCGCGGCGGGCGCGGGGGCGGGCTGCGGGGGCGGGGCGTAGGCGGGGGTGTCGGGGTAACCCTGCTCGTAGCCCACCGGCGCCGGGGGCCGCGTGTACTGCCCGGTCCCCGGGTAGTCCTCGAACTCGGGCTGCGGGAAGGGGCCGGTCCCGTCCACGACGGCCTGCGGCGCCTCCAGGGTGCCGCCGGCCTCCGCGAAACCCACGTCGAGGGTCTCCAGGAGACGGCCGACATCGTCCATGGGCATGCGGAAACTGGCCGTGCACATCTCGCCGCGCCAGAGGCTCAGCACGAGCGTTCCCTCGTGCCAGGTGACGCGCAGAACACGGTCCTGACCTCTAGCGTCAAAGAAAACTTCGCCGAACGACGGCAGCGGGACGACTTCCGACATGACAGACATAGTGCCTTTACCTGCCCTTATCCGTCCACTCGACCTCTAGAAACACTACCGAAACGCCTATTCCGGCCTTGCCGGACCACCGCCAGATCACCCAAGGTAGATCGTCTTTGATCGTCTTTGACCTAGGGCTCGTGGGGCCAGTGTGCCATGCGATCTCCCGCCCGGACCCCCGAACTCCGGGATGTGGTCCAACGGTCACAGACCGATAACACACCCGGGATGTCAGTGCCAGCCGGTACGGTTCTCCCCGTGCCGACACCCGACCTGCCACCTGTGGAAGACCTGCTCACGACCGCCGTCAAGGAGCTCGGCGGCGCCGAAAGGCCAGGTCAGGTGAGGATGGCCAGGGCCGTGCAGGACGCTCTGGAGAAAGAGGAGCACCTGGCCGTGCAGGCCGGGACCGGCACCGGGAAGTCGCTGGCCTACCTGGTGCCCGCGATCCGGCACGCCGCCGCCTCCCAGCACGCCGTGGTGGTGTCCACGGCCACGATCGCGCTCCAGCGGCAGCTGGTGGACCGGGACCTGCCCCGGCTGGCCGAGGCGCTGGCGTCCGAACTGCCGAAGCGGCCGGAGTTCGCCATCCTGAAGGGCCGGCGCAACTACCTGTGCCGCTACAAGGCCACCGTGGGCATGCCCGACGACGAGGGCGACCAGCTCTTCGACCCGCGCGAGGTGAGCGCGACCGGGCGCATGGTCCAGCGCATCCAGGAGTGGGCGGACGAGACCGAGACCGGCGACCGGGACGAACTGGTGCCCGGGGTAAACGAGCAGGCCTGGCGGCAGTTCTCGGTGACCGCCCGGGAGTGCCTGGGCGCGCAGCGCTGCCCGAGCGGCTCGGAGTGCTTCGCCGAACTGGCGCGGGAACGCGCGGGCCTGGTGGACGTGGTGGTGACCAACCACGCGCTGCTGGCCATCGACGCGATGGAGGACTTCGCCGTCCTGCCGGAGCACGACGTGGTCGTGGTGGACGAGGCGCACGAGCTGGTGGACCGGGTGACCTCGGTCGTGACCGGCGAGCTCTCCGACGCGGGCGTGTCCATCGCCGCCCGGCGGGCCGGCCGGCTGATCGAGCAGGGCGTCGCCGACCGGCTCCAGGCGGCCGGCGAGGATCTGCAGGCGCTGCTGGCCGCCGCCCCCGCCGGGCGGGTGGACGAACTGCCGCAGTCGCTCGGCATGTCGCTGGCGCTGGTCAGGGACTCGGCGTTCGGCTGCCTGACCGCGCTCGGGCCGCGCGGGGGCGACCGGTCCGGCGACAAGGACAACCCGGAGAACGTGAGCCTGCGCAAGGCCGCGTTCACCATGCTGGACGAGGTGCACGACACCGCGCAGCGCATGCTGGACGCGTTCGGCGGCGACTCGGAGGTGGACCGCGCCGAGGTGGTCTGGCTGGAGGCCGGGCACGGCCGGGTGCCGCCCACGCTGCGCGTCGCCCCGCTGTCGGTCGGCGGCATGCTCCGCGACAAGCTCTTCGGCGACCGTACGGTCATCCTCACCTCGGCCACGCTCGCGCTCGGCGGCACCTTCGACGGCATGGCCGCCCAGTGGGGGCTCGGCAAGGACGGCTGGACCGGCCTGGACGTCGGCTCGCCGTTCGACCATCCCCGCAGCGGCATCCTCTACGTGGCCAAGCACCTCCCCCAGCCGGGCCGCGACGGGCTTCCCGAGGCGTACGTGGATGAGATCGCCGAGCTGATCGAGGCCGCCGGGGGGCGCACGCTCGGCCTGTTCTCCTCCACCCGGGCCGCCAAGGCCGCCACCGAGGCGCTGCGCGACCGGCTGGAGGTGCCGCTGCTCTGCCAGGGCGACGACTCCACCTCGCAGCTGGTCAAGAAGTTCGCCGAGGACCCGGCCACCTGCCTGTTCGGCACCCTGTCGCTCTGGCAGGGCGTGGACGTGCCCGGCCCCTCCCTCACGCTGGTCATCATCGACCGCATCCCGTTCCCGCGCCCGGACGATCCCCTGTCGTCCTCCCGGCAGCGGCACATCGCCGCCAAGGGCGGCAACGGCTTCATGGCGGTGGCCGCCACGCATGCCGCCCTCCTGCTGGCCCAGGGCGCCGGGCGGCTGCTCCGCTCCACCACCGACCGGGGCGTCATCGCCGTGCTCGACCCCCGGCTGGCGACCGCGCGTTACAGCTCGTTCCTGCTGGACTCGCTGCCGCCGTACTGGCGGACCTCGGACCCGGAGAAGGTGCGGCAGGCCCTGCGGAGGCTGTCGGCAGGTTAGAAACGGGCGATGACGACGGGCGATCATTGCGGGCGATCATTGCGGGCGATCATTGCGGGCGGTGATTGCGGGCGGTGATTGCGGGCGGTGACGGCGGGCGGTGACGGCGGGGCCCGCTGGAACGCCGCCTCCTGCCGTCAGGCGAGGACGGTGACCGGGTCGCCGACCCTCAGTTCGCCCCGGCCTCGGGGGACCAGGCGGATGCCGAACCAGGTCAGGCCGTTCCAGCGGCGGTGGCGGGCGAGCGTGCGGAGGGGTTCCCTGCCCTTCTCGATGGTGACCGGGTCGTAGGTGGTGGTGGCGCAGCGGTCGCAGTGTTCCGTGAAGCGGAAGGCGAGCGAGCCGATGCGGATCTCACGCCAGTCGTCCTCCGCGTACGGCGGGGCGCCGTCGATCACGAGGTTGGGGCGGAAGCGGCTCATGTCCAGCGGGCCGGGCGGGTCCTCCTGGCGTTCCAGCGCGCCTTCGAGGATCCAGTCGTCCAGCCGCCGCAGCGAGGAGCGGGAGGTGAGCAGGATGGGGGCGGTCCCGGCGAAGCTGACGACGTCACCGGGCAGGCCGCCGTTGGCGGCCGGGACGGCGCAGCGGCCGGGGTCGTCGAGCCAGACCAGGCGGGCCGGTTTGCCGAGCAGCCGGGAGAACCAGGCGTGCGCGTCGGAGTCGGCGAGCACGGCGGTGTCCAGTTCGACGAACCCACCCACGGGAACGCTCTCTCCGGTGGCCGGGGGGATCTTCAGCTGAGGTAGTCCCGGCGCGTCGAGCAGCAGCCCGTCCTCGGCCGTGGCGCTCGCGACGACGGACAGCAGCCGGGGGTGCTCCCCGACCCAGTGCAGGTCCCCGATCTCGTCCACCACGGCCCAGCGGCGGTCCCCCGCCAGCCCCCACGGCTCGACGACGGCCGAATCCACCGCCCGCCCTGAAACCGACTTAACCGGATATTTCCGGATTTCAGCTAGCTCCATCCCGACACCGTACGACGGAGAGAGCGCTTTCACGAGGGGCTGCCGCCCGTCCCGGCGTGATCCGTCCCGAGGCCGTCCGCCTCGTACGGCCGCTTCGCGGGTGACGGCGAATCGCAGCAGGTCCCCCAGGGCCGTCATCCGGCCAGATGTCGCCTGTTCAGAGGTCTTCCGCCTCGAACGGGATGAGGTCCGGGCGTTTGGCGGTGACGTTGTCGCCGGAGGAGGTCCCCCGCAGCCGCCGCCCGAGCCACGGAGTGAAATGTTCACGCAGCCACTGCGCGTCCTCCCGGCGTTTCGCCGAGGGGTCCACGCGCTCCCGGGGCGGCCACACCTTGCGCCAGTCGTCCTCGGGCGGGACCCCCAGCACGTCCAGCACCTTGGCCGCGACCATCCGGTGGCCGTGCTCGTTCATGTGGAGGCGGTCGTCGCTCCAGGCCCGCCAGTCCCGCAGCCCCTGCATCGACCACTGGTCCACCAGCAGGGACCCGCTCAGATCCGCGATCGACCGCAGATGCAGGTAGAAGGTCGCGAACTTGCCCCGGGCCCGCCGCATGATGGGCGTGTCCCGCGGATCGACACCGGTGAACATCAGCACGTCCGCCCCGGCCCCCCGCAGCTCCCGTACGGCCGCCGCCACCTTCTTGGCCATCCGGTCGGGATCGCTGCCCGGCCGGAGCAGGTCGTTGCCCCCCGCGCAGAAGCTGACCAGGTCCGGCCGCATCGCCATCGCCACCGGCACCTGGTCGGCGACGATCTGGTCGATGACCTTCCCCCGTACGGCCAGGTTCGCGTACCGGAACTCCGGCTCCAGCGTGGCGAGGCGTTCGGCCACCCGGTCGGCCCAGCCCCGGAAGTGCCCGTCCGTCCCGGGATCGTTGAGCCCTTCGGTGAAGCTGTCCCCCACCGCAACGAACGACCGATATCGCGTCATGTCACCATCCCCAGTTCGCCTGACAACTTAGCGGGGGACGGCGAGGCGTCAGCTGTCGGCCTCCGCGATGGCCCGCAGGGCCAGCACGTACGACTGGAAGCCGAAGCCGGCGATGGTGCCGGTGGCGACGGCCGCCACCACCGAGGTGTGGCGGAACTCCTCGCGGGCGCTCGGGTTGGAGATGTGCACCTCCACCAGGGGCGCCGTGCGCTGCGAGATGGCGTCCCTGAGGGCGTAGGAGTAGTGCGTGAAGGCGGCGGGGTTGAGCACCACGGGGACGCGCCCGTCGGCCGCCTCGTGGATCCACTTCACCAGTTCGGCCTCGTCGTCGGTCTGCCGGACCTCGACCGCCAGGCCGAGCCCGCGCCCGGTCTCCTCGCAGAGCGCCACCAGGTCCTTGAAGCTGAGCGCGCCGTAGACGTCGGGCTCCCGGCTGCCGAGCCGGCCCAGGTTCGGCCCGTTGAGCACGAGTACCGATCTCATGTGTTCACTCCTGTGCGGGGATCATCTGGAGATTTCGTAGAAGGCCGACTCCAGCAGCTCCTCGGACGGGTCCTCCAGGCGTGACACCCGGGCGATGTCGTCCAGGACGACCAGGCGCAGCTTGGCGCCGCGGCTCTTCTTGTCGACGCGCATGTGCTCGCGCAGCCGGGGCCACGCGTCCTTGCGGTAGGAGGTGGGCAGGCCGACCGAGGTCAGGATCGACCGGGTGCGGTCCACCACGGCGTCGGCGAGCCTGCCGTCCAGGCGGGCCACCTCGGCGGCGTAGACCAGGCCGATCGCGACGGCCTCGCCGTGCCGGATGCGGTAGTCCTCGACCCGCTCGATGGCGTGCGCCAGCGTGTGCCCGTAGTTGAGGATCTCCCGCAGGCCGCTCTCCTTGAGGTCGGCGCCCACGACGTCGGCCTTGACCTGGATCTTCCGCTCGATCAGCGCCCGGGTGTGGTCGCCCTCGGGCACCCGGGCCCCGGCGGGGTCGTCCTCGACCAGCATGAGGATCGTCGGGTCCGCGATGAAGCCGCCCTTGATGATCTCGGCGAGGCCGGCCACGTAGTCCTCGCGCGGCACGCTCACCAGCGTGGCCAGGTCGCAGAGCACGCCCTTGGGCGGGTAGAACGCCCCGACCAGGTTCTTGCCCTCGGGCGTGTTGATGCCCGTCTTGCCGCCCACGGCCGCGTCCACCATGGCCAGCAGCGTGGTCGGGACCTGGATGACCTTGACGCCGCGCAGCCAGGTGGCCGCCACGAACCCGGCCAGGTCGGTCGTGGCGCCGCCGCCGACGCCGACCACCGCGTCGGTCCGGGTGATCCCGTACCTCCCGAAGGCGGACCAGAGTTCGGCGGCGACCCCGACGGTCTTGGCCTGCTCACCGTCGGGCACCGGCAGGGACACGACCTCGTAGCCGGCCGCGCGCAGCGACTCGCAGACCGGCCGGGAGATCTCGGGCAGGCTGGCGGGCGAGACCACCGCGACGGTCCTGACCCCCTCGCCGACCAGGGCGGGCAGCTCGGCCAGCACCCCGGTCCCCACGACCACGTCGTACGGCGCGTCGCCGTGGACCCGGATGCGGGTGACCGTCATGGCCGCCACTCCGCCGTGCCGGGCAGCGCGGCGGCGATCTCCCCGGCGAGCTCCTCGGGGTCGCGGTCGTCGGTGCTGAAGGTGTGGGTGGCCAGCCGCTCGTAGAGGGGGCGGCGCTCCTCCATGAGCTTGCGCAGCTGGCTGCGCGGGTTGAGGACCAGGAGAGGCCGGGCGGAGGCGAGGCCGACGCGCTTGACCGCCTGGTCCAGGGCCACCTGAAGGTAGACGACGGTGTGCGCGGCCAGGAGCTCCTGGGTGGCGGGGTTGAGCACGGCCCCGCCGCCGACCGAGACGACGCCCTCGTGCTCCTCCAGGGCGGCCCGCACGGCGGCGGCCTCCAGCTTGCGGAAGCGGGTCTCGCCGTCGTCCTCGATGAAGATGTCGCCGATGGGCTTGGCCGCGGTGGCCTCCACGTCGGCGTCGGTGTCGCGGAAGGGCACGCCGAGCCGTTCGGCGAGGAAGGCGCCGACGGTGGTCTTGCCGGAGCCGGGCGGGCCGATGAGCACGGCCACGGGCCGAACCGAATTCATGATCATTTACCTTACTTGATGACCATCGAGGAGAGGTAGCCGGACAGGTTGCGGGCGACCTCCTCGACGGAGTCGGCGCCGAACTTCTCCACGGCCGCGTCGGCGAGGACCAGGGCGACCATGGCCTCGGCCACGATGGCCGCGGCCGGGACGGCGCACACGTCGGAACGTTCGTGGTGGGCCTTGGCGGCCTCGCCGGTCAGCACGTCGATGGTGGCCAGCGCCCGGGGCACGGTGGAGATGGGCTTCATCGCGGCGCTGACCCGGAGCGGCTCGCCGTTGGTCATGCCGCCCTCGACGCCGCCGGCCCGGTTGGTGACGCGCCGCACGCCGGCGGCGGTGTTCTCGATCTCGTCGTGGGCGCGCGAGCCGGGACGCCGGGCGGTCTCGAAGCCGTCGCCGAGCGCCACGCCCTTGATCGCCTGGATGCCCATGAGCGCGCCGGCCAGCCGCGAGTCGAGGCGGCGGTCCCAGTGCGTGTAGCTCCCCAGGCCCGGCGGCAGCCCGTACGCCACGACCTCGACGACGCCGCCGAGGGTGTCGCCGTCCTTGTGGGCCTTGTCGATCTCGGCGATCATGGCGGCGCTGCCGTCCGGGTCGAAGCAGCGGACCGGGTCCTCGTCGATGGCGAGCAGGTCGGCGGGGCCGGGCAGGTCGGCGGACGGGCTGACGGCCGCGCCGATGGACAGCACGTGGCTGACGATGTCCACGCCGAGGGCCTGCTTGAGGAAGTTCTTGGCGACCTGGCCGAGCGCGACCCTGGCGGCCGTCTCGCGGGCGCTGGCCCGGTCCAGGACCGGCCGGGCGTCGTCGAAGCCGTATTTCTGCATGCCGGCCAGGTCGGCGTGGCCGGGGCGGGGGCGGGACCGGGGCGCGTTACGGGCGACGCCCTCCAGCAGGGCCGGGTCCACCGGGTCGGCCGACATCACGGCCTCCCACTTCGGCCATTCGGTGTTGCCGATCCGCACGGCGACGGGCGAGCCGAGGGTGCGGCCGTGCCGGAGCCCGCCGACGACGGACACCTCGTCCTGCTCGAACTTCATCCGGGCTCCGCGCCCGTATCCGAGCCGGCGGCGGCGGAGCGCCTCGGCGAGTTCGGCGGTGGTCACCTCGACTCCGGCGGGCAGCCCTTCGAGGATCGCGACGAGTTCGGGGCCATGGGACTCCCCGGCGGTCAACCAGCGCAGCATGACACCAAGTCTTCCATGCGTCTCAGAGTGCGACCGCCATACCTCTCATCAGTCAGGACAGTCGAATTCTTACTGCGCCTCCGCGACGACGGCCGCGAACGCCGCCAGGAGCATGAAAGGACCGAACGGGAACTCGCTCGTGCGGTCGCCCTTCCCGGTCACGAGCAGGCCGACGGCGTACAGGGCGCCGAGCAGGTGTGCCCCGATGCCCGCGATGATCGCCGCGTTGACGCTCGCCGCGCCCGTCACCATCCCCAGCAGCCCCGCGAGCTTCACGTCCCCCAGCCCGATCCCGGCGGGCCGTACCAGCCAGAGGAGCAGGTAGATCCCGCCCAGGGCCAGCCCGCACACCACCCCCACGCCCAGCCGTCCGGTCGGGGCGAGCAACCCGATCACGATCAGGTACGACGGCAGGGTCACCACATCCGGCAGCCGCCAGGTCCACCAGTCCACCAGGGCGAGCACGACCCCTGTGAACACCGCGTAGAGCATCGCGGCGAGCAGCGGGCTTCCCTCGAACCGCCAGGCCAGGACCGCGAAGGCCAGTCCCGTCGCCGCCTCGGCCAGAAAGGGCGGCCTGGGCAGTGGCCACCGCCGGACCGCGCCGAGAACCGCCGCCTTGGCCTCGCCCCGGACGTCCCCGGTCCGAGCGTCCTCGCCCCGGGCGTCCTCGCCCCGGGCGTCCTCGCCCCGGGCGTCCTCGCCCCGGGCGTCCTCGGTCCGGACGTCCTCGGCCGCAGGGCCGAAGCCCTCGGCCAGCGCCCGCGCGTACGCCCCCGCGACGACCCCGGCCGCCGCCAGCCCGCCCACCAAAGCCACCGACACCCGGCGACCCTAACCCGCTCCGCCGTCCGGCACACCGCGAAGTGAGGGACACGTCCGACATGCCGCGAACGCGCGAATGCGGAGGCCACACCCAGCACGCCCCACCGCGCGGGCGCCTCGGGCCGAACCGGCCGTGAGAGCGCATCCCGCACTTCCCGGCTCAGCCGAACCACCCCTGCGGGGGCCTCCGGCCGAACCGGCCGGGCGAGTCGCGTCGCGGGCGTCCCCGGCTCAGCCGAACCACCCCTCAGGCACCTCCGGCCGAACCGGCCGAAAGAGCGCATCCCGCACTTCCCGGCTCAGCCGAACCACCCCTGCGGGGGCCTCCGGCCGAACCGGCCGGGCGAGTCGCGTCGCGGGCGTCTCCCGGCTCAGCCGAACAGTCCGGGCGTCTACCGGCTCAGCCGAACAACCCGCGCAGCCATCCGCGCCGACGTTTCGGGGCGGGATGGGACACCGTCGCGACCGTGACGTCCGGGACGTCGGAAGACAGGTGGGCGAGCGAGGCGGGGTCCTCCACGGCTGTGAGGGCGTGCAGGAGGGGGCCTTCGATGGGGAAGGGGACCGGGCCGGCGACGTCGATCATCACGGCGGCGGCCTCCTCGTGCAGGGCCGCCTTGCAGACCTGGGGGGTGGTGGCCTGGATGGGGCGGGCGTCGGGCCGCCAGAGCTGGAGCGCCGACACGCTGGTGAAGGCGAGGACGGCCGCCCGCCCGTCCTTGCCGATCAGCTTGGGCAGGGCCATCTCGCTCTGCTTCTCCTGGCGCAGGCCGTGCGCGCCGATCTCCGACTCGGTCAGCAGGGCGACGACGGGGACCAGCAGCCTGGCCGTGCTCAGCGCCGTGAGGACGTCGGCGGCGGTGGCCGTACCGGACTCGAAGCCGGACAGGGCCGCCGCGACGGCCGGATCGGCGCTGCCGTCGTCGTTCGGGGCGAGTGGATTCGGAATGCTGGGCACGACTGCGGAGCCTACCCGCCTGGTCCGCTCGTCCGGCCGGGCCACCACCCAACGGGCGAAGACCGCCCACCCGCGAATCGCAGGCCGTCGAACCCGGCCCTCTGCGGAACCTGGCCACCCGGGTCGGGCGGCCAGGCGGTGGTCGTCACGGGCCGGGCGGAGACGGACAGGATCCGACGGGGTCAGCCGAGGTCGGCGATGGCGATGACCGGTCCGCCGCCGCTGGGGCCCTGGTGGACGGCGGCGACGCTGACGAAGACGGCCGGGTCGCCGCTGACGCTGGCGGCGACGCCGCCGACGGTGGCCTTGATCTGGCGGTGCCAGTGCACGTCGGAGTCGTCCAGCATGATGTTGCGCCGGCCGCGCACGCTGCCGCTGGGGTCGGCCTCGCACTTCATGAACAGATTGACCAGCCTGCCCCCCAGGTCGCTGGGGTGCGGCCGGTCGGGCAGTTCGATGCCGCTGTCCCGGATGGCCTCCCAGATGCCGTCGGCGTCGAGGGCGTCCTTCATCACCGAGTGCCCCGCGCGGTAGCGCCCGCCGATGCCGCGCACGTTGCCCACCACCACGATCTGCGCCCGGTCCAGTTCGACGCCGCTGGAGCAGGAGGCGACCGAGGAGTACAGCGAGAGGTCCTTGTGGATCTGCTCGGCGGTGGGCATCTCGATCTCGCCGAGGGCCACGGCGATGCCGAGTGCGGTGGTCGAGTTGGAGATGTCCATGGACAGGCCGGTCTCCTCGGTGACGACCTCATGCCCGCGGGACTTCGCGTCGTTGATCGTGGAGAGGGTGAGCAGCGGCGTCTTGGTCTGCACGTAGTGCACGTCCGCCGGGTCGTCGATGCCCGCGATCTTCATGGCCTCGCGCACCCCGGCCGCGACCTTCTCCACCATCGCCGGCCTGCCGATGTCCTCGGGCAGGATGACGTCGCTCATCGCGATGCCCACACTCACCCGCGGCTCGTCCGTCTGTACGGCCTTCGCCGGATCGAGGGTCGCGAAGATCGTGGCATGCGGGCTCAGCACCCCGTCGGTCCCCCCGGACCACACCAGCGGCACGCTCTCCGGCGACGGGTGCCCCTTGGCCGCGAGCACCTCGCGGAACGCCCGGTCCGCGATGATCCGCGTGTAGTCGTTCACCCCGCCGTTGCCCTCGGTCTTGCCGATCACCGCGAGCACGCGGCCCGCCTCGATCACGCCGTCGTCGATCAGCTTCGCGAGCCCCGACGCGTCGGTGACACTCTCGATGGCGACCTTGCGTACCTCAATAGGATCCGGCATCTAACTCTCCGTTACCGTTGTCCCAATATTTCCTGACAAAGCGTCACTGATGTGGTCCAGCGAGGTGATGACCGCACGCTGCCCGCCGTCCTCGACGAAACGCAGCGCCGCTTCCACTTTGGGGCCCATGCTGCCGCTGGCGAAGTGCCCGGCCGCCTGGTACTCCCGGAGTTTCGCCGGCGTGACGGCCCCGATCGGGCGGGCGTCGGGCGTGCCGTACCCCAGGATGGCGTTGGGCACGTCGGTGGCGATCACCAGCACGCCCGCCCCCACGGCTCCCGCCAGCACCGCCGCCGCGTGGTCCTTGTCGATGACCGCCTCGACCCCGCCCAGCCGCCCGTCGGCCCCCCGGGCCACCGGCACGCCCCCGCCCCCGGCGGCGACGATGGTGTAGCCCGCCTCCATGAGCGTGATCGCGGTGCCCGCGTCCAGGATCTCGATCGGCCGGGGCGAGGCGACCACCCGCCGCCAGCCGCGGTCGAACTTCCGCCAGGACTGGCCGAGCTGCTCGAACCGCCGGGCCTCCTCCTCGGAGAAGTACTGCCCGATCGGCTTGACCGGGTCCGCGAACGCGGGGTCCGCGGGGTCGACGAGGGTACGGGTGACCACGACCGCGGTCCTGATCGGATCGAGCGAGTTCATGATCATCGTGCCGATGGTGGCCTGCGTCTGCGCGCCACACCAGTCCAGCGGCACCGGCGGCACGACGTGCGCGGTCAGCTGGTTCTTGAGCAGGATGTTGCCCACCTGGGGACCGTTCCCGTGGGTGAGCACCACCTCGTGGCCGGCCTGGATGAGCGCGGCCACATGTCCCATGGCGAGTTCGACCGCCCGCAGCTGGTCGGCCGGGGCGGCGCTGCCGTCGGGCGCCGTCATCGCGTTCCCGCCGAGCGCGATCAGTACGCGTTCACCCACATGGCGAAACTAGCCGCGCCCCCACCACCCCGCATGGGCGACTCTCGCCCACCACCGGCATTTCCCTCGGCAAGATTCACCAAGTACGGCTGCCGCAGGGCCCGCCCTCCTCGGCGATCAGCGCGCCGTTGGGCAGGTCCAGCTCCACGGTGGCCAGCGTGATGTGGTCGTCGTCGGCCCCCGGCGCCCGGTGGTGGCAGACGCCGCCGGCGTGCCGGGACATGACCTCGCGGACCACGTCCGCGTGCGGCTTGGCGGCCTGCCGGCGCAGCCCCCGCCGGAGCAGGTCGCGCCGGATCAGCGTGCCGGGATGCTGACGCGGAAAAGGGTCGTAGGGGGCCACTCTCGGGTCTAGGAAGTGGTTGGTGTGCACGAGCATGCCGTTGTCCTCCGGCGTGCTCCAGCCGGGCCCGCCCGGGTGCAGTTCGGCGGTGATCGCGGCCTTGCCCTCCTCCTCGCCGTACGAGACGAGGTTGAGCGAGGACGAGGCCGACACCTCGGCGCCGGCCAGCAGGTAGGCGGCGGAGGTGACGCTCTCGCACTCGTCGAGCACCCGCCGGGCGGCCACGTGCACGGGCAGGCCGATGCCGTCCTGGCCGTCGTCCTCGTGGTGGAGCCGGGTGAACAGCAGGCCGAGCCCGCCCGAGTTGACGCCGATCTTGCCGACCACGCCGTACTCGGTGAGCGTGTGCACGGTACGGCCGTTCGGGTGCTCGATCGTCCAGACCAGCCAGCCCTCGGCCATCTCCCGGGTCCAGTCCCAGGTCTGCAGGGCCACCGGCGGACTGTCGGGGTCGTCGCCGAGCAGCACGACGGCCGAGCACTCGCTGCGCGGGCGCCCGTCCAGCATGGCCAGGATCTCGGTCCGCGCGTTGATGGCCGCGATGTCGGTGACCGGGAGGCGCGCCCCCTCCGCGATACCGGTGATCTCCTCGGCGAGTTCGGGCGCCCACGCCTCGATCGCCTTCAACGCCTGGGTGCCGAGGTCCACGAGGTCGATGTTGGTCCCGCCGTGCTGCTGGAACATGTCCTGGTAGACGGCCACGGTGTGGGCTACCTGGGTGGCGTGGACCCGACCGAACTCGTGGCCACGTTCGAGAGGGTCGCTGTCAGTGGAGGTATAGGCGCGGATCACATTTCTCAGCATCCCATCCCGCCACATCTCGGCTCGCTAGACCCCACCGGCAGCCAATTGTGATCCTCATCACGTATCAGGATCAGCCGGCCTCTCGGTCCAAATCGATCCAGGTCGCCCGGCTGGCCGCGAGGAGCCGGCCGGAGAGCTCGTAGATCCCGGCGGAGGCGTACAGCTTGCGGCGTTCCCTGCCCTCGGTCCTGGCCACGATCACGTACGTGGCGTCGGGGAAGATCGATCCGTACACCCGGCCGGTGAGGCGGCCGAGCAGGGCGGCGCCGCCGGAGGTGAGGTGGGCCCAGCCGGTCGGGCAGTCCAGGGCGCCCCAGACGTGGCTCAGCGGCAGGGTGGCGGACCAGTCGGCCAGGGCGGGGTGCACGTGCCAGAGCATCGCCACCTCGCCGGGGCGGCCGGTGGGGGCCGGATGCACGCGCAGACCGTCACCGGGCTCGCGGTGGCCGCAGACGAAACACCCCGGGAACGGGTGGGCGGTCTCCCCCACGAAGACGCCGCCGATGCGCTCCGGTTCGAGGAACGGCGGCGGGACCGGGGCGTCCGGCACCGGGCGGGCCTCCACCAGCAGGGCGTCACCGTCGAACAGGCGCACCAGGGACGGGGTCTTCTCGATGCGGACGTCGGCGTCCAAGGGGGTCGGCGCGCGCAGCGTCACTTCCACCGTGCGGCCGGGCGGCAGGTAGCTCGCCGCGAGCCCGGACACCCAGCCGCCGTTCGCCATGCCGTCGGGTCCGCGAAAACGTTCAGAGATCTTCATGTCACTCACCCTGCCCCTTCCACCTTTCAGCCCGCTTACACCACGACTTCATCGCGGAATCACGTCAACTCGGCGAATCCCCCGTGTTTTTCGGAGTGGGCGCGCTCCCACCAGTCGTCATATTGGCTAGGATCTCCGCAAATATCGCCGCTTATTCGGGGGCTCCGAGCATGACCACTCCGAAGATCGACACCTCGGTTCCCCATCCGGCCCGGGTGTACGACTACTGGCTCGGCGGCAAGGACAACTACGCCGCGGACCGCGCGGTCGCCGAGGCCGTCATCGCCTCCACGCCGGGCGTGGTGCAGGGGGCCAGGGAGAACCGGGCCTTCCTCGGCCGGGCCGTCCGGTACCTGGCGGAGCAGGGCGTCACCCAGTTCCTGGACATCGGCACCGGCATCCCCACGACCGGGAACACGCACGAGGTGGCCCAGTCGGTCAATCCCGCCGCCCGCGTGGCGTACGTGGACAACGACACCATCGTGATGGTGCACGCGCGGGCGCTGCTGACCAGCACGCCGGAGGGCCGGACCACCTACATCGAGGCGGACCTGCGCGAACCGCACACGATCATCGACCACCCCGACGTGAACAAGGTCCTCGACTTCTCCAAGCCGGTGGCGGTCATCATCGTCGGCACGCTGATGCACATCAGGGACGAGGAAGACCCGTGGGGCGCGGTCAAGGCCTTCACCGACGCCACCTGCCCGGGCAGCTACCTCGCGATCACCCACCTGACGGCCGACTTCGAGCCCGAGCTGATGGGCACGCTGGCCAAGAACTACAACACCGGGCCGCTGCTGATGACCAACCGCACCGCCGAGGAGATCGGCCGCTTCTTCGACGGCTTCGAACTCGTGGAGCCCGGCCTGGTGTGGGCCACCGCGTGGCGCCCGGACAAGCCGATCCCCGCCGAGGCCGTGCGCGGCGCGTACGGCGCGGTCGGCAGGAAGCTCTGACCGGCGCTAGTTCTGACCGGCGAGCAGCTTCCTGGCGTCCAGCCCGGCGTCACCCTTGTTCCAGTTGCACGGGCAGAGCTGCTCGGACTGGAGCGCGTCCAGCACGCGCAGCACCTCCCGCACGTTCCGGCCGACCGAGCCGGAGGTGACCATGGTGAAGCGGATCTCGTGGTTCGGGTCCACGATGAACGTGGCGCGCTGCGCGACGCCGTCGGGGCCGAGCACGCCCAGGTCCTGCGACAGCTCCCTGGTGATGTCGGAGAGCATCGGGAACGGCAAATCCCGCAGGTCGGGGTGGTCCCTGCGCCAGGCGTGGTGCACGAACTCGGAGTCCACGGAGACACCGAGCACCTGCGCCTCCCGGTCGGCGAACTCGCGGTGCAGGCGGCCGAACTCGGCGATCTCGGTGGGGCAGACGAAGGTGAAGTCCTTCGGCCAGAAGAACACGACCCGCCACATGCCCTCGTAGGTCTTGTGGTCGATGGTGGCGAACGCCTCGTCCGCGTCCAGCGCCACGCAGGCGGTCAGTTCATACTCCGGGAAACGGTCACCGACGGTAAGCAAGCCGCTCTCCTTAGTGAGGAAACGCAGCGAGCATAGACCGCTCCCCGCCGAACCGGGTAATCAGCCGAGCCGGGCGAGCCTGCTGATGGCCTCGTCGATGACCGAATCCTTCTTGCAGAAGGCGAATCGCACGTAGTGGCGGCCGGTCTCCGGTTCGTCGTAGAAGACCTGGGTCGGGATGGCGACCACGCCCGCCAGCTCGGGCAGGCGGCGGGCCAGGTCGAGGCCGTCGGCGAAGCCCAGCGGCCGGATGTCGGTCTGCACGAAGTACGTCCCCGCCGGCCGCAGCACCTCGAACCCGGCTGCGGCGAGCCCGGCCATCAACCGGTCCCTCTTGCCCTGGAGGGTCTCGCGGAGCGCGCCCACCCACTCCAACTCGTGCCGGAGCGCGTACGCCACGGCGAGCTGGAACGGCGCGGCCGAGGTGAAGGTGAGGAACTGCTTGACCGTCTGGACGGCGGAGATCAGCTCGGCCGGCGCGCAGATCCAGCCGGTCTTCCAGCCGGTGACGGAGAAGGTCTTCCCGGCCGAGGAGACCGCCACGGTCCGCTCCCGCATGCCGGGCAGCGTGGCCAGCGGCACGTGCGGCACGCCGTCGAAGGTCAGGTGCTCGTAGACCTCGTCGGTGATCGCGATCAGGTCGTGCTCGCGGCAGAGCGCGGCGATGGCCGCCATCTCGGCGGGCGTGAACACGGTCCCGGTCGGGTTGTGCGGCGAGTTGACCAGGATCGCCCGGGTCCTGGGCGTCACCGCGGCGGCCAGTTCGGCGGGGTCGAACGCGAACCGCCCGCCGTCCACTCGCAGCGGCACCGCCCGCCGGACCGCCCCGGCCATCGCGATCGCCGCCGGGTAGGAGTCGTAGTACGGCTCGAAGACGATCACTTCGCTGCCGGGCTCGCAGAGCGCCAGCACGGCGGCCGTGATCGCCTCGGTGGCGCCCACGGTCACCAGGATCTCGCCGTCCGGGTCGTAGGCCAGGCCGTACCGGAGTTTCTGGTGGTCGGCGACGGCCTGGCGGAGTTCCGACACGCCCGGGCCCGGGGGGTACTGGTTGAAGCCGCCGTGGATCGCCTCGACCGCGCGGGCGAGCATCGCGGCAGGGCCGTCCTCGTCCGGGAATCCCTGGCCCAGGTTGATCGAGCCGGTGCGCACCGCCATGGCGGTCATCTCGGCGAAAACCGTGGTTCCGAATTCCCGCATCCGTCCTACAAGCACGATCACAACCTACTCTGGTCTGGTGGCCACCCGAATTCGTGAGCTCGACGCGCTCCGCGGTTTCGCGATCTGCGGGATCATGCTGGTCAACACGTGGCAGCACTCGCCGAAACCGCCCGAGATCGACTGGGCGATGTCCACGTTCGTGCAGGGCCGCTTCTACCCGATCTTCTCCTTCCTGTTCGGGATGAGCTTCGCCCTGTTCATGGGGGCGCATCCGGACCGGCTGGTCATGCTGCGGCGGCTGGCCGTGCTGGCGCTGTTCGGGGCGGCGCACTGGGCCGTCAACCCGGGCGAGGTGCTGGTGCCGTACGCGGTGTTCGGGGCCGTGGTGCTGGTCCCGGCGAGCTACCTGCCGAAGTGGGTCCAGCTGGGACTCGGGACGGCGGTCACGCTGGCGGCGATGTACGGGGAGAACCCGTGGACGCTCATCGCCGGGCTGTTCCTGCTGGGCATGGCGGCCGTGGCGTTCGACGCGGTCCGGCCCAGCCCGCTCCTCTTCGTCCTCAGCGTGGCCGTGGCCGCGCTGCTGACCTGGCGGGACCTGGGCTACCTGGCCGCCTGCGTGGCCGGCGCGGCGGTGTACGCGAGCGGGTTCCTGCTGCTCAGCCCCCGGGTGTTCGAGCCGCTCGGCAAGGTGGCGCTGTCGGCGTACCTGTCCAGCACGGTGATCATCCTGGCGGTGCGCCCGCAGACCACGGCCGAGATCATCGGGGTGACCGTGATCACGCTGATCGGGCAGTGGCTGTTCGCCCGATGGTGGCTGGCCCGGTATAGATATGGCCCGCTTGAGTGGATCTGGCGGTGTCTGACGTGGTGGGAACTGGTTCCGAACGGGCAGACTCAAGCACGTGACACGCGTATCCCTCTGCCAGATCTCGATCGACCACAGCCCCAAGACCAATCTTGAGTCGGTCCGCGAGGCCCTCGCGGCCGCGCCGGACGCCGACCTCGCGGTCTTCCCCGAGTCCACGCTGACCCGCTTCGGCAAGGGCATCCTGGACCGCGCCGAGCCGCTGGACGGCCCGTTCGTGACCGGGCTCAGGGAGGCCGCCAGGGAGGCCGGGACCGCGATCATCGCGGGCACCTTCGTCCCGGCCGGGGAGCGGGTGAGCAACACGGCGGTGGCCATCGACACCGACGGCGAACTGGTGGCCGCCTACCGGAAGATCCACCTGTTCGACTCCTTCGGCGCCCGCGAGTCCGACCTGGTCGAGCCCGGCGACGCGCCGGTCGTGGCGGAGCTGGCCGGGCTGCGGGTGGGGCTCATCACCTGCTACGACATCCGCTTCCCCGAGCTGGCCAGGGCCCTGGTGGACCAGGGCGCGGAGGCGTTCGCGGTGATCGCCGCCTGGGCGGGGGGCCCGTTCAAGGAGGAGCACTGGGTGACGCTCAACCGGGCCCGCGCGATCGAGAACACCATGTGGACCGTCGCCGTCGGCCAGCCCCCGCACGAGGACGGCTACGGCGTCGGCCGCAGCCTGCTCATCGACCCGCTCGGCGTGACCGTGCACGACCTCGGGCCCGGCCCGGCCGTACGCACCGGGGAGATCGACGGGCGGCGGACGGAAAGTGTGCGCAGGACCCTTCCGTCCCTCGAACATCGCAGACTTGGGGTCACCGGATCGTAAACTTGTCGTCATGAGCGAGCCAGGCAACAGCACGTGGATGCAGAAGGTGATTCCGCCGCGTCTGCTCGTGCCGTACCTGGCGGGCAAGCGGACGATCATCTCGGGGTATGTCTACCGCGTCCAGGACTGCGACCGGCTGACCTCCCCGCGCGCCCTCGTGGACGCCCTCGACCTGTCCTTCGAGGGATCCGAGCTGACGCCCGCGGTGCCGGAGCTCTACCTCATGCGCTGGGTGGCCCGCGACATCGACACCTACGTCGTTCCCTACGGTCCGCACATGGGCGGTGACTGGAACGATTCACCCCCATTCGCCGGGAACGGCTTCACCGCCTCACGGGAGCATGTCGTGCCGCAGTTCCACACCATGCCGATGCCGATCCCGGCGGGCGCCGAGATCGTGCACATCACCAGAGCCGGAGAGCGGCCGTTCGCCGCCTTCGACGGCCTGTCCTGGCGGCCGGCGGCATGAGCGAAACCGGCGACGTCGAACCCGTGGGCCTCGGTTTCGTGGCCACGTACCGCACGCAGACCTACCCCGCCGCCATCGGGCCGGGCGGGGACGACGTGGTCCTGTTCAGCGAGACGCCCGCCGAGGGCTTCGAGCGGGGGCGCGGCTACTGGCGGCTGGCCGTCAACATCAAGGACCTGGAACAGCTGACGCTGCTGCGCACGGTGGGCGCGTTCGGCGGCGAGCCCTGCCTGATCCTGGACGAGGACGAGAACGGGGAGAGCGGCGGCCTGCACATCGCCTACACCGGTCACAACGGGATGAAGGCGGAGGCGCTCGGCTACTGGCTGGTCGACCACGGCGCGTACGAGGTGGTCGTGCCCCGGGAGGAAGTGCAGGCCATCCGGGTGGAGCGCATCACGATCCCCTGTCAGCCGGGCTGAACGGACCCCAGGTTCCGGTAGCGGGCCAGGCGGGTGGCCAGCCGGGCGGCAGGATCCTGCGCGAGCAGGCCGGTGATCTCGTACTCCAGCGCCCTGGCCACCCGCTCGCAGAACGCCTCCTGCTCGTACGCGGCGTCCGGCGACTCCGGGATGACCCGGTCCACGATGCCGTCCCGTTTCAGGTCGGCCGCGCGCACGCCCTGGGCCGCGGCGATCTCCGGCGCGAAGTCGACCGTACGGTAGAGGATCGCCGAGGCGCCCTCGGGCGGCAGCGGGGAGAGCCAGGCGTGCTGGGCGCAGAGCACGCGGTCGGCCGGGAGCAGCGCCAGCGCGGCCCCGCCCGCGCCCTCCCCCAGCAGCAGGCAGACCGTGGGCGCGTCCAGCATGACCAGGTCGGCGAGGGACCGGGCGATCTCCCCGGCCAGGCCGCCCTCCTCGGCCGCCTTGGACAGCGCGGCCCCGGCGGTGTCGATCACGGTGACCAATGGCAGGCCGAGTTCTGCGGCCAGGTGCATGCCCCGGCGCGCCACCCGCAGCCCGGCCGGCCCGAGCGGCATGCCCGCGCGCTGGCTGCGCCGGTCCTGGCCGAGCACCACGGCGGGCGCGCCGCCGAACCTGGCCAGCGCGAGCAGCAGCCCGGGGTCGTTCTCCCCCGCCCCGGTGCCGTGCAGCGGCGTGACATCCGAGGCCGCGCACCTGAGCAGCGTGCGCACGCCGGGCCGGTCGTCCCGCCGGGAACTCATGATCGCCTGCCAGGCCCCGACGTCGGCGCGTGACTCCTCCGGTTCCGCCGGGAGGGCCGCGGGTTCGGCCGGGCAGAGCACCGACAGCGCCCGGATCGCGATCTCCCTGGCGTCCTCCGCCGAGACCACGGCGTCGACCAGGCCGTGCGCGAAAAGGTTCTCCGCGACCTGTACGCCCTCCGGGAACGCGTACCCGTACAGCGACTCGAAGACGCGCGGCCCCAGGAAGCCGATCATCGCGCCCGGCTCGGCGGCGGTGACGTGCCCGAGCGACCCCCAGGACGCGAACACCCCGCCGGTCGTCGGATGCCGGAGATAGACGACATACGGCAGCCGCGCCGCACGATGCGCCGACACCGCGGCGGTGATCTTGACCATCTGGATGAACGCGAGCGCGCCCTCCTGCATCCGGGTGCCCCCGCTGGCGGGCGCGGCCAGCAGCGGCAGGCCCTCCGCCGTGGCCCGCTCGATCGCGCGCACCAGCCGGTCCGCCGCCGCGACCCCGATGGACCCCGCCAGGAAGGAGAACTCGCACGCCACCACGGCGACCCTGCGCCCGCCCAGCAGCCCCGAGCCGGTGATCACCGCCTCGTCGTAGCCGGTCTTGGCCCTGGCCGCGGCCAGCTCCTCGGCGTACTCCGATCCCGGCGGCGCGGTGTCGACGGGCGGCTCGTCCCAGGACGTCCAGGTCCCGGGGTCGAGCACGGTCCCGATCAGCGCCCGCGCGTCCGGCCGCGCCCGCGGCTCGTTCACCACCCGGCCTCGCTCCCGTGACTGATTCCGATCCCTCCGGAATCTTGCCCGAGATTCACTGATCCGGCGGGCACCAGGCCCCGTGTCGCCGCGTCCGCGTGCCGGTGGGTCACGTAGGCGTACCTCCCGAGGCTTCTCGTTCCGCCAGCCAGGCGAGGACGGCGTCGTTGTCCTGACCGAGCGCCGGGGGCGGGGTGTGGGCGGCGGCGGGGTGGTCGTCGAAGCGGAGCGGCGGTCCCGGGAGGGTGATGCGGCCGAGCACGGGGTGCTCGACCTCCACCAGGAGTCCCTGGGAGCGCACCTGGTCCCAGCTGTAGACCTCGTCGAGGGAGCGGATGGCTCCGGCGGGAACGCCGAGGGAGTCGAGCGCGGACAGCCAGTGTGCGCGATCGTGTGCGGCCAGGGCCTTCTCCATCTCGGAGATCAACTCATCCCGATGCGCAAATCTTTCCCTGTTCGTCGCATATTTCGGGATCTCGGGGTCGATGTCTAGTAGCTGGGCGACCTTGCGCCACTGTCCTTCGTTGCCGGCCGCGATCTGGATCATGCCGTCGGCGCAGTGGAAGGCCCCGTACGGCGCGATCGAGCTGTGGTGGTTGCCGTTGGCGACGGGCAGCCTGCCGCCGACCGTCCACGAGGTGCCGTGGTAGGAGTGCACGCCGACGACGGAGGCCAGCAGCGAGGTCCGCACCACGGTGCCCTGGCCGGTACGCTCCCGCTCGTAGAGTGCGGCCACCACGCCGTACGCGCCGTGGATGCCGGCCAGCAGGTCCGCGATGGACGCGCCCACCCGGTACGGCTCGCCTGGCGGCCCCGTGAGCGACATCAGCCCGGCCTCGCCCTGGGCGATCTGGTCGTAACCGGGCCGCCCGCCCTCGGGCCCGTCGTGGCCGAACCCGGTGATGGACAGCACGACCAGGCGCGGGTTGAGCTCGTGCAACCGGTCCACGCCGAACCCGAGCCGGTCCAGCACACCGGTACGGAAGTTCTCGATCAACACGTCGCTGCGGCGGACCAGCCGTTCGACCAGCTCCCGGCCCTCGTCGGTCTTCAGGTCCACGGTGATCGACTGCTTGTTGCGGTTGGCCGCCAGGAAATAGGTGGAGATGTCGGCGTCCGGGCCGGCGAACGGCGGGCCCCAGCCACGGGACTCGTCACCGGCCGGGTGCTCCACCTTGATCACGTGGGCGCCGAGGTCGCCGAGCATCTGGGCCGCGTGCGGCCCGGCCAGCGCCCGGGACAGGTCGAGCACGACGACGTCGCCGAGAGGTCCCTGCACGGTCATCACTCCTGGTGCGTGTTCCGGTCCTGTCCGGTCAGCCTGCCAGGCCGACGCGGCGGATCCACCGTCAGGTCCTGCCATATCACCCCAGGAATGCCGGAAGTTCGCCGACACACCGGATCAACCCCGTCCCGTACGGCAGAAGCTCCCCCGGCCCGAGCCCGTCCGGCCGCAGCAGGACCGGCCGCATGCCGTGGACGAGCGGGCCGACCACGTCCCGCGCCATGTCCCGACCCACGCAGAGCACGCGGTCCGGCGGGCATCCGGCCGCGGCCACGACCAGCCGGTAGAAGATCAGCCCCGGTTTGGCCACGCCCAACTGCCCCGACTGCAGGACGACGGCGAACAGGTCCGCCAGGCCCGCCGTCCGCAGCCGGGCCCGCCGGTCGTCCCCCGGTTCGGTGTTGCCGGCGAACACCAGCCGCACACCCGCGGCGGCGATCGCCCGCAACACCTCCCCGGACTCGGCGACCCCGTGGTCGATCACCCCGTCATCGACCACGAGGCACGAGACGCTCATTCCGGCGGAGCCACCAGGTCGTCGAACTCGCCGTCCTTCACGCCCAGCAGGAAGGCGTTGATCTCGGCGGCCGTGAAGCACAGCACCGCGCCGTCCGGCTCCCCTGCGTTGCGCATGGCGAAGCCGTCGCCGAGGGCGGCCAGTTCGACCGCGGAGCCGCCGCTTGCACTGATCCAGGTCACGGCTTCACCCCGATCGCGCCGAAGATGGGGACATCCGGGTCGAAGCGGAACACCAGGTCGTCGGGGCGCCAGTGCTTGAGCCGTACCAGGCCGGGCTCGATCAGGGTGAGGCCCTCGAAGAACGCCGCCACCTCGGCGGCCGACCGCAGGACCGCCGGGGAACTCGCCCGCGCGTACTCCTTCGCGGCCGCCTCCAGGCTGCGGACGCGCTCCACGTGGGAGACGACCAGGCAGGAGCCGGAGGGCAGGGCGGCCATGAGTGACCTGACCGCGCCGTACGGGTCCTCCTCGTCGGTCACGAAGTGCAGGACGGCGACCAGCAGCACGGCGACCGGCCGGGTCAGGTCGAGCAGGGCCCGCAGTTCGGCGTCGGCCAGGATGTCCAGCGGGCGGCGGGCGTCACCGGGGATTGCCAGGGTCTGCGCGTCACGTGCGAGCAACGCGCGGGCGTGCACGAGGACCACGGGGTCGTTGTCCACGTAGACCACGCGGGCGTCGGCGTTGGCGCGCTGCGCCACCTGGTGCACGTTCTCGCGGGTCGGCAGCCCGGCGCCGATGTCGATGAACTGGTCGACGCCCCGCTCGCCGGCGAGGTGGCGGACCGCCCGGCCGAGGAAGCGCCGGTTCGCCCACGCGATGTCCCTGGTCTGCGGGACCTTCCTGATCACTTCTTCCGCGCACTCCCGGTCCGCGAGGGTGTTGTCCTTACCGCCCAGGTAGTAGTCGTACATGCGAGCCACGTTCGGGACCTTCACGTCGATCGTGACGTGCGGCTCGGGGCGTCGATGCCGGCGGAGGTCCGCGTCGGGCGGCTCCATCGGCAGTCCGTGAGGGGTCATGGCTTCACGCTAGGAAGCCCGATCACCTGCGTCTATGTTGTTGCACAATGTTGCACGAGCGCTGCCGCGTGACGCTCGACGATCTCCACGGCCTGCTCCCCGTGTACGGCCGAGCGGGCCAGGCTGTCGAAGACCCGGGCGTAGACGGCGACCTCGCCCGGCTGCGTGACCCGCAGGAACGCGGTGTACGTCTCGGTCTCGGCGGCGGTGTCGTCCAGCAGCCAGAAGTCGCAGAGCGGCGGATAGTGCGGCGCGCCCAGGGGGATCACCCCGAACTCGACGGTGCGCAGGCGGGCGAGGCCGGCCAGGTGCAGGAGCTGCTCCCGCATCACCTCCGGGGGCGCCATCGCGGCGGTGAGGGCGGTCTCGCAGAGCACGAGGTGGAACAGGGACCGGCCGCTGAGCAGGAGCTCCGCGCGTTCCATGCGGGCGTCCACGGCCGACGCCACGTCCGGCTCGATGCCCGACATCTCCGCGAACTGGGCGAACCGGACGGTGGCGTACGCGCGGGTCTGGGCGACCGCGGGCACGAGGAAGGCCGAGAAGCTGCGGATCGAGCCCGCGCGCGCCTCCCGGTCCCGCAGCTCCCGCTGGTACGCGGCCGAGCCGGCCTTCTGCAGGCGGCGCAGCTCCACGTACATCTTCTCGGTGTTGTCCCGCATGGCCAGCAGGCCGGCCAGTTCGGCCAGGGCGTGGCAGTGGAAGCACCACAGGCGCAGGTCCTCCTCGCTGGGCATGATGCGGCCGTGCTCCAGCTTGGAGACCTTGGTGAAGTGCCAGCCGGCCCGCGCGGCGAGGTCCCTGCCGGTCACCCGAGCCGATGCCCTGATCTCCCGCAGCCGGCCGCCCAGCGACTCCCTGGCCTGCTGGACTCCGCTGCTCATCCGCGTCTCCAATATTGCTCTATCCGCTCCAGAGAGTCATGCTACTTCTCTAGGTTGCTAGAGTGGCCCTGAACTTCTGGGCTGGAACCCCTATCCATACGGCTGACAGCCCTCTACATTGAAAGAGGGCTCGCGAGGAGCCCTCTTCCCCGGTGTTGCACATGTTGCACGAAGATCGGGAAATATGAGTGAGGACCTAGGGGAGCACCGACCTCTTGGATGACGGAACCCCCACGGAAGAGGGTTCCGCTCCTATCCGGTGACGGAAATATCCCCCGACGCCCGCGATCAGCGGACATCCACCTCCGCGTACGGCTGCCCGCCCGACAGCTTCGGATACCCGGGCCCCCGGTCGAAGAACGCCTCCGACGGCGCCGCCAGACTCGCCCGCAGTTCCTCGGTGGCCGCCTCGTCGACCTCCAGATCGTCGGACAGCACCACGCCGTACTCGTGCCGCGCGCCCTCCAGCGACACCTTCCCGTCCCGTACGTCGTCCGCCACCCGCTGCGGCTCCCGCTCGAACGGCGAACCCCAGCCGCCGCCCCCGGTGGTGCGAACCCGGACGATCTCCCCTTCGCGCACCGGGAAGTCGTCGACCAGGCCCTCCATCTCGACCCCGTTCACGGTCACCACGAACGGCCGCCCGGCCCGGCCGCCGTTGACGCCCCAGCAGCTCAGGATCGACCGGTCCGCGATGGACATGAAGGACGCGTCGCGCAGCATCCGGATGTGCTTGTCGTAGCCGAGCCCGCCGCGGAACCTGCCGGGGCCGCCGCTGTCCACGGCCAGGCCCAGGCGTTCGACCCGGAACGGCCAGCGGGCCTCGGCGAACTCCACCGGGATGTTGCGGGAGTCGGGCACCACGTGGATGGTGTCCTCGCCGTCGGCGTACCAGCGTCCGCCGGAGCCGCCGCCGAGGACCTCGCGCATCAGGTAGTCGTTGCCGTTGTGGTCGTGGCCGTACACGCCGGTGTAGCGGATCGTCTCCTGGTCGGCGGGCATGCGCCCGCCGGTCGCCTTGGCCAGCACGCCCGCGAGCACGCCCAGCAGGCGCAGGATCACGAAGGTGCGCGCGTTGGTCGGGGCGGGGAAGATCGGCGTCAGCAGGGTGCCCTTCTCCGGGAACACCATCTTGATGAGCGGGACCACGCCCTCGTTGACGTCGAGTTCGGCCATGCGCTCCGGCGTCTCGGCCAGGTTGCGCAGGATCGGCGCCAGCCACTTCTTCAGGAACACGCCGTCGGCGTAGTCGCCCGCGTGGTTGATCGGGCCCTTGGCCTGCGGCGACGTGCCGGTGAAGTCGATGATCAGAGGTTCGGGGGCGGCGTGGTCGACGGTCAGCGTGATGCGCTGCGCGTGCAGCCGGGGCTCGTCCACGCCGTCGTGCTCGGCGTAGTCCTCCCACACGTGCACGCCCTCCGGGATCTTCGCCAGGAGTTCGCGGCGGAAGGTCTCGGTGGTCTTGGAGATGATCGCGTCGAAGCAGGCGTCGACGGCGTCCCGGCCGTACCGGTCGAAGAGTTCGCCGAGGCGGCGGGCGCCCATCAGGCAGGCCGAGCACTCCGCGTCCAGGTCGCCGGCGAGCGAGTCGGGCATGCGCGTGTTGCGGGTCATGATGCGCAGCGCGGCCTCGTTGGGCCTGCCCTCGTCCCAGAGCCGGATCGGCGGGACCATCAGCCCTTCCTCGAAGACGCTGCGCGCTCCCGACGGCATCGACCCCGGGCAGGCTCCGCCGATGTCGTCGTGATGCCCGAAAGCCTGCACGAACGCGACCACCTCACCGGCGTGGAAGACCGGGACGGTCACGCACAGGTCCGGCAGATGCCCGATGCCGCCCTCGGACAGGTACACGTCGTTGTGGAAGAAGACGTCCCCCGGCCGCATGGTCTCGATCGGGTAGTCCCGCACGATCGGCTGCACCAGCGCCGAGTACGACCTGCCGGTCAGCTTGCGCAGCTTCACGTCGTGGATGCCCGCGCGGAAGTCGTGCGCGTCCCGGATCATGGGCGAGCGGGCGGTCCTGGCGATGGCGGTCTCGACCTCCATCTCGACCGAGGCCAGCGTGCCCTCCACGATCTCGATCAGAATCGGGTCAGCCGAGCTCACGCCGGACCTCCAGGTTGCCGTAGTCGTCCATGGTCGCCGTGAAACCGGGATGGATCGGGAGCGTCGAGCCGTACTCCTCGATGACGGCCGGGCCGGTCACGACCGCGCCCGCGCCCAACTCGCGGCGGCGGTAGATCACCGTGCGGGCCCAGCTCTCGTAGAAGACGTCCCGCGTGCAGATCGGGCTCGGCTCCCCCGGCTGGTACGGCTTGCGCGCCACCGCCGGCCTGGTGATCGGGCCGATGCCGGAGACCCGGAGGTTGACCCATTCGACGGCGTGCTGGGGGTCGTCGCGGTAGCCGTACCCGTAGAGCTTCTGGTGGGCTTCGTGGAAGCGGGCCACGACGGCGTCCTGCCAGGCCGGGGTGAGCGGGCCGTCGGAGGCGGGCACCCGGACCTCGTAGGCCTGGCCGTAGTAGCGCAGGTCGGCGCTGCGCGCGTACACGTGCTCGGTGAAGCCCTCGCGGTCCAGGGCCTCGGCGGCCTGCGCCTCCAGCTCGGCGAAGATCCCCGCCATCGTCTCCAGGGAGGGCTCCCTGGTCACGTGCGTACGGACGTAGTCGTTCTTGACGTCCACCGTGAGCAGCCCGAACGCCGACACGTTGCCCGGCTCGGGCGGGATGATCGCGGCCTTCAGCCCGAGCACGTCGATCAGGCGGCAGGCCAGCAGCGGCCCCGACCCGCCGAACGCGACCATCGGGAAGTCGCGCACGTCCAGGCCGCGCTTGACGGTGATCTGCCTGATCGCGTTGGACTGGTTGAAGGCGCTGATCTCCAGGATGCCGGTGGCGCAGCGCTCCGGGGTGAGGCCCAGCTTGGCGGCCAGCGCCTCGATGCCGGCACGGGCCGCCGCCGCGTCCAGCGGGATCTCGCCGCCGAGCAGGTGGGGGGGCACCCGGCCGAGGAAGACGTGCGCGTCGGTGACGGTCACCTCGGTGCCGCCCTTGCCGTAACACATCGGCCCCGGATCGGCGCCCGCCGACTTGGGGCCGACCTTCAGGGTGCCCTCCGGGGAGATCCAGGCGATCGACCCGCCGCCCGCCCCCACGGTGACGATGTCGATCATGGGGATCTTGCACGGGTAGCGGCCGATGCTGCCCTCGGTGGTCTGGGAGGGCTCGCCGTCCACGACCACGGCCACGTCGGTGGAGGTGCCGCCGCCGTCCAGCGTGATCACGGAGGGGTGGCCGGCCGTACTCGCGATCAGGGCGGCGCCGAGCGCGCCCGCCGCCGGGCCGGACAGCACGGTGGTGATCGGCTGGTGCACCACCTCGGCGGCCGACAGCACTCCGCCGTTGCTCTTCATCACCGAGAAGCCGCGCCCGAGCCGGTCCGAGAGGTTGTCGATGTACCTCCGCATGACGGGCTTCACGGCGGCGTCCACCAGGGTGGTGATCGAGCGCTCGTACTCGCGGTATTCGCGCAGCACGTCGCTGGAGAGCGAGACGACCGCGTCCGGGTGCTCCCGGGCCAGCACGTCCCGCATGCGCCGCTCGTGCTCCGGGTTCGCGTACGAGTGCAGGAAGCACACGCCGATCGCGGTGACCCCCTGCTCCCGGAACCACCGTGCCGTCTCGGCCGCCGCGTCCTCGTCGAACGGCCGCACCTCCGCGCCGAGATGGTCCATCCGGCCGCCGACCGTCTTCACCCGGTGCACGGGCACGATCCTGGGCGGCTTCACCCAGAAGTAGGAGTTCCCGTAGCCGTCCGGCACGCTCTGGCGGGCGATCTCCAGGATGAACTCGAAGCCCTCCGTGGTGACGAACCCCAGGTGGGCGGTGCCGTCCGGCCGGTCCTCCAGGAGCTGGTTGGTGGCCACTGTGGTCCCGTGCACGAGCGCGGACACCGCCTCGAGGCCGACCAGGTTCCCGTGGAGTTCCAGCACCTTGTGCACGCCTGCCAGAAATCCATCGGCTGGGTTGGCAGGAGTAGAGGGAGTCTTGGTCGTGACGATCTGGCCGGAGGCCTCGTCCACCAGAACCACGTCGGTGAACGTGCCGCCGGTGTCGACCCCGATACGGACGCTGTGCATGCTCCAGTTTCTACCGACCGGCTGTGAGACGTGAAATCAGCGGAGTGTGCCGAAGAATCTGGAAATAGTCGTCATAGCCTGCCTGCCGAGGTCAGCCCCGGGTCGGCCTGCGCACCGGCCCCATGATCTGGTCGATGTTCTGCGGCCCCACGTACGCGGCCATCCGGGTCGCCCGGTCGTTGGCCCGGCGCAACTCCAGTTCGGCCTTGTCCTTCCCCGACTGACCCGCCTGCACCCCGAAGTACGCCCCGATGATCGTCCCCACGACCCCGGACAGCCCCGCGAACAACGTCCCGGCCTCCCCGGTCCGCAACACGGCCACCGCGAACCCGACCAAGATCACAACCAATCCGGTGAGCACGACATAGAACCCGTACCGCCACCGCGCGGCATCCACATCGGCCTCGGTCCTGTCATCGGCCACCATCATCGCGTCCAAGTCAAGGGGGGTCTCACCTGGTGTGGCCACTGTTCCTCCTGGGGCTCTCGAAACCTAGGGGAGAAATCTCCCACGAGCGCCGGATCCAGCCAATAGGCAGGGTGGATCATCCGAGCGGGGTGCGGGCTCCAGTTGATCGGCGCGGCCGGGGTTCCCCTGCTGGCCCGGCCCACCAGCGGGGAACCAAGGGCCGCCCCGGCGACCACCGGGCCATGACACCGAAATCCCCCACCACACAAGTCCAACTGGCCAGTGAGGAGCCGCGCTCAAGATCGCGAAAGATCTGGGTCAGTGAACATGTCCTCTGCCCTGTCCACGTACGGCGCCCGCTTCACCCAGATAGCCAGTTGTTCCTGATCTGTACAGCTGAGAACCCGCTCGCGATCAGCCTCAGACAATTCCAGGCCAGCCTTATACAGACACAGGAGAAGATAGTTGGCCGTACCTCGCGCCTTACCTCTCGCTATGGCTTCCAGCATGAGGTTCAGAGCGTGCTCTTTCCGGTAACCGGATGTTTTACGCCCAGAATCCCCTTCAGGGGCTGCGCCGGTCTCCCTTCAACCGAATACGTCCTCGACCGACCTCGCCGTGAGGGCCCGCTCCAGCCAGGCGGTCAGCAATTCCTGATCGGTGCAGCTCAGAACGTTCTTTCGATCGGTCTCGGACAGCTCCACACCCCGCTTCTCAAGAACGAAAAGCAGCGACTTCGCCTCGCCTTCAGCGATACCACTCGCCCTGCCTTCGGCGATACCGCTCGCCCTTCCTTCGGCGATACCGCTCGCCCTGCCCTCCTCGATGAGGCTCTGGGCGTACTTCCCCTGGTAGAGGTACGACTTGGTGGCCATGAGCTGCTCCATTTCGGTTTTGGCGGTGCCGGTCAGAGCCACGGTGACGTATTCAGCGTACCTTTGGGCGGCGGCCGGGTCGATGTGGTTCAGGGCTTCGGTGAGGGCGGCAAGAATGGCCCTGATCTGGGGATTCTCGCTGTGGGTGATGGCCGCGATGGCGGCTAGGCCGATGTTCCCGACCGCTTCGGCGACGTCGGTGATCACCGAGGTGTTGTCGGGGCCGATCACCAGGGGTACCAGAGTGAGCCCGGGATGGCCGGTTTCGATCGGAAGAGACGCCCACGTGGCGGTCTGACGGTTGGGGCAGATGACCACGAGACAGGTCGGCGTGTGGTCGCGAGCACGAAGATTCGCGATATAGGCCAGCCAGCTGTCGTGTTTGCGGTGGTCCGGTCGAAGCTGCACTTCGACGATGACACCGAGGCTGGTGTCCCTGGAGGCGTACAGGATGGCGGCGTCCGCGCGATACACGGCGGGGACGGCTTCGGACAGATCGCAGGACAGAACGCGCGCCTCACCGTTGGGGATCGACAGGTCGAAAAGCGCGCGCAGGGCCTCTGCGGTGATGCCGGCATCGAGGGTGGCTATTCCGGTTAGCCCCTCATGCCTGGGAGTGACCATGGCCGGAAGACTACTTTCGGAAAGGCCCCATTACGCCGAACAGCAAATTGTTCCTATTGCGCAAATGATACCCGAAACTCACCACGACAACGGCCCAATGTGACGATCATCCCTTTGTACAGCACGTGCGGTAGGCCGGATGGGGGATATAAATCTGCCGTCAGGTGGTCATATTTCTACGTGAGCGTACTTTCGACTTCCGCAGATCTTGTTGCGCGAGGTCGTCATGTACACCTCCCCTCCCCAAACGACCCCTCCTGTCTGGACGGGGGCGAGTCGCTTACACGAAGGGCCTCCGGGCGACACGGGCAGCGCCTGGAGCCGGACACGAACCCAGCAGACAGTGGAGAGCCGAACGGTTCCACCCCCTCAGCACGAAGGTCCCCCGACCCTACGGTGGGGGACCTTCTGTGCCTGAGCACGGAACCTAGCGGACAAGCAGCATCAAGATCACGTGGAACATGAACATGGGAGCTTCCTCCCCGTTCGGCAGCGGCGTCGCTTCGCCATCTTGCGGCGTCATATCACGCACCTTGATCTTCCTATGATGATTTAGGTCTGCCTATAACCAATTGTCCGATTTGCCGCAAATCTTATCGGCCAGGAAACAATACCCCATCACGCTGGTACAGAACCACATGTTACATATTCGGGTGCGCTATGTCGATCTAGGAGCAGAACATGAGGAGGACTCCGGTGAATACCATTCGGTGGCGGCAGGTAACTCGATCAGGAACAGCGATCAGTGGATCGTTCCCATCGCCGGCGTGACGCTCAGCGAAGACGGAAACCTTACAGTTCACCTTCAGGGAGGTTACTTCTAGATTTCCCTATCCAATGGTGAGAAGCTTTCGTTGGAAAGTCCTGTCCCCTACAAAGGGGCTCCAATGGAATTCCGGATACTTGGCCCGATCGAGCTCTGGGACAAACAGACACGCCATGCCGTCTGGTGGGCCGGAGAACGCCATGTACTGGCTGCACTCGCGCTCACTCCTGGTCAGCCGGTCCCAATCGAGACTCTCGTCGCCCGAGTATGGGACGGTGATCCACCAGATAACCCGCGTGGCACTCTGTACTCGAAAGTCACCCGGCTTAGGAATCGTCTCCATAATTTGGGGGCCGACGCCCAGATCAGCAATCGCGCCGGAGCGTACACGCTGGAGACCGATCCGGAGAACGTGGATTACATCCGCTTCAGGCAATTGCGCGCGCAAGCGCGGGCCATTGCCCGAAGTGGCGATGTGCGAGTAGCCGTACGGCTGCTGAACGAGGCGGGCGAGCTGTGGCGCGGAGAACCATTGGCAGGCCTGTCCGGATCGTGGGCCACCAGCACCAGAAAGAGCATCGAGGATGAGCTTCTCGGTGGGGCGATAGACCGGGTGCAGTTCGAACTCCAGCTGGGCCGGCACGCCGACATGGTCGTCAAGCTGTCCGAGCTGATCGACAGTTACCCGTACAACGACAAGCTGGTCGAACTACTGATGACCGCGCTCTATCGCAGTGGCCGCCAGGTAGACGCTTTGGACGCCTACCGACGGGCACGGGACAACGTGGTCTCCGAATACGCCACGGAGCCCGGTCCGCAGCTGCGGGAGCTCCACCAGCGCATTCTCAACAGCGACACGACGCTGCTGCTGGCGTCCGAGTCGACCATCGGCGACCGGGCGAAGAACAATCTGCCCCGCGACACGTCCGTCTTCACCGGGCGAACCGTCGAGCTCGCTCAACTGCTGGCCATGGCCACCCCTCATGAGACGGCGGTCACCGTGCTGGCCATAGACGGGATGCCCGGTGCCGGGAAGAGCACGCTCGCCCTGCACCTGGCGCATCAGCTCGGCGACCAGTACCCGGACGGAAAGTTCCATCTCGATCTGCATGGTCACGACGCCGAGCACGCTCCGCTGGATCCGCTTGTCGCGCTGGACCGGCTGTTGAGCGTGCTGGGCATCCCCGCCGCGCATATTCCGGGCGAATTGGACGAGCGTGCGACGTTGTGGCGGGCGGAGTTGGCTCACCGCAGAGCGCTGGTGGTCCTGGACGGCGCCACCGACCATGAGCAGATCCGCCACCTGCTCCCGGGCGCCCCCGGCTGCCTGGTCCTGATCACCAGCCGACGCCGCCTGGCCGGACTCGACGATGTACAGTCACTGCCACTCGACGCGATGCCTCCCGAGGACGCCGCCGCTCTGTTCGGCCGGATCGTCGGCCAACACCGCGCCAGAGAACCCGGCGAGGTCGCGGAGCTCATGCGGCTGTGCGGCTACCTTCCGATGGCGGTCCAGCTCGTCGGGAACCGATTCCGGCACCGGCCCTCCTGGCGGGTCGCCGACATGATCGCCATTCTCAGTGACGGTAATCGCAGGCTGGCGGAGATCCGGGCGGCCAATGTGGAGATCACCGCCGCCTTCGAACTGTCATATCAAGGGCTCGAACCTTCGCATCAAGAGGCGTTCCGGCTACTTGGGCTCCACACCGGCACCGAATTGGACGTCGACAGCTCAGCGGCCTTGCTCCAGGAGGACCGGCACACCACGGAACGCATCCTGGAGGACCTCCAGGACCATCACCTCATCGAGGAACCGCGTCGTGGCCGGTACCAGTTCCACGATCTCATCCGCGAATACGCCCGCCAGCTCTCCGCCCACCGGCCGGAGCATGAACGCCGAGCGGCGCGTGCCCGGTTGCTCGACTACTACCTACTCACCGCAGATCGTGCCGACCGGCTGCTTCATCCGCGGCACACCCGAGCAGCGGTCGAGATCGGCGATTCGCAGCCGGTTCTGCCGACGCTGGAGAACGCAGGGGACGCGCGGCAATGGTTCACCGCGGAATTGGACAATCTGCTCCATCTCGCCAAACACGCCTCCGATGATCGGTGGCCGCGCCACGCCGGGCTGATCTCCCGCAGTCTGGGCGAGTTTCTGGAGACGTCCGGACGTTGGAAGGAAGCCGTCATCCTCCACCAGCGCGCGATCGAGGCCTGGCAGGAACTCGGCGACCGGTCGGGCGAAGCCCGCGCGCGGGCGGATCTCGCCCGGATTCACTGGCGAGCCGGCAACCTGCGAGAAGCCAGCGATCAAGCCACCCAGGCACTGACCACTCAGCGTACGCTCAACGACCAGCACGCCATCGCCGACCTGCTCGACCTGCTCGGCGTTATCCACGTCCACAGCTCCGAATACGCTATCGGCCTGGAATACTGCCTGCTCGCGCTCCGGACCCGGCGCGACATCGGGGACCGTTCAGGCGAGGTGGAAAGCCTTACTCACGTGGGCATCGCCAGATGGTATCTAGGGGAGTACACGGAGGCCACGGACCTCTTTCGGCAGGCCGTCGAAGGCAATCGGGCCATCAACGACCCGCGCGGCCTCCAGATCAGCCTGAACAACATGGGAGACGTCGAATTTGGGCTCGGCCGGTTGGAATCCGCGCTGCAGTACTACGAGGAGGCGGCCGCCGCAGACCCTGATATGGGCCCGCAGCATCGGGCCATATGTTTCAACAATGTCGCCAGGGTGCGCCAGTCCATGGGCCACCTGGCAGAGGCCAATCAGTATTTCCGCAACGCGGTGAAGCTTTATCAGGAGATCGGCGACCGCCGGGGGGAAGCCGACGCGCTGGCGAACATCGGCAGCTGCTACGCACGCATGGGCCGCGACGGCGAGGCCACTATTCACTATCAGAAGGCTCGGAATATCGCGATCGCGATCTCGGAACGATCCATCGAGGCGCACGCTCTGTGCCATATCGGCGACGTCCATCGGCGGGCCGGACGCCACACCATCGCACTGGAGAACTACGGCCAGGCACTCGAACTCGCCCGGACCACCGGCGAGCTCTACCAGCAGGCCAGCATTCTGGAGCAGATGGGTTTCTCCCTGGTCAACACCGGCGAAGTCGCCAGGGCAGAAGAGTGCTGGCACCAGGCGCTCGCCTTGTACGACCAGTTGGGCGTGCCGAAGGCCGAAGACCTGCGCGCCAGCCTCGAAGGGATACGAACGCCCGGCCGGAACGACTCGACCGCCTGAAAGCGATACCCACCGCGCGACATGACGCGATCAGGATGATCTGAGGCGCATTCTGCCGTGTCGCGTTCAACTCCAAGAAGGACCCGGTCGACCGCAACCAAGTCTTCGATGTGATCCTCGGCCACCCTCAAGTTAGCCGGCGAGGTCCTCCAGGCGGCGGTCGAGTTGGGCGGGTTCGGCGTCGATGAGGGCGGCGGTGGCGCGCCACCAGGCGAACCATTCGGCGCTGCGCCACATCCAGTCGACCCGTTCGACGGCGGCGATCACGTCGCCCCGGTTGGCCCAGGGCGGCCCGGCGAGGCTGGGTGTCGCGCCGTGCTGGAGCGCCCACTCGCGGAGGACGGTCGCCGCGGGCTGGTCCACGGGGTCGGCGTACGGGTCGGGGAGTTCGTCGGGGAGCGGGTGGGGTCCGAGGCCGGCGGCGACGCCCCAGCTCCATTGGGCTTCGGCGGGGCGGGAGTAGCGCAGGGACGAGAAGTCCAGGTTGGAGCCGAGGTCGTCGTCCTTGCGGGTGACCACGACGGCGTCCAGGCGACCGCCGGCGTCGAACGAGACGACCAGCCGGGTCCCGGCCCGTACGCCTTCGGGCAGTTGGACGCGGTCCTCCGCCTGCCAGGAGTTGAGGTCGGCGGACCCGGCGGGCGGTCCCCAGATGGCGTCGGCGACGTCGTCGGAGATCCAGGCGGCCAGCATCTCCAGTACGGTCAGGTCGGCCCACGGGTCGAGGGGCTGGGCTTTGACCAGGACCTCCTCAGGCGGCGGGAGGGAGCCGCCGCGGCTGACCGTCCACCAGCCCGCGCCGAGTTCGCCGGTGCCGACGAAGAGGGCGGCGATGGCGGCCAGTTCGGCCGAGCGCCGGGTGAGCGGCGCGCCCCTGGCCAGGTCGGCGGCCCGCCGGGTGCGTTCCCTGCCGAGCACGGCCTGGGCCTCTTTGAGCAGGGTCCCGGCGGTGGGACGCTCCTCCCCCAGCAGGTCGAGAATCAGTCGCTTGGCCTCGGATCGTGCGTCCTCCGCGTGAGCCTCCCGCATAGGGCAAACCTACGCCCAAAGATCGCACGCGGCGATAGGGGCAGCCGAGAAGTGGCCCTATCGCTCAACGGGTCGGGACGGACGTCTAGTTCGGAGGCGGCTCGGAAACCGGCAAGGCCGGACGGCGGAGTCGAGCGACGAGCGCAGGCTCTATCTACTGCGGGAACGTCCC
>NZ_BOOA01000053.1 GCF_016862995.1 Acrocarpospora phusangensis | reverse complement strand
CCCCGCGCGTCGCGACCCGGCTCCACTGCCATGCGGTCCGACCCCGGTCCACCCCGCACGTCGCGACCCGGCTCGACTCCCCTGCGGTCCGACCTCGGTCCACCCCGCTCGTCGCGACCCGGCCGCATTGCCGTTGGGTGGCCGGGCCCTGTTTCGCTGCTCGCGTCACCGGTCGGTGCCGTGATCGTGCGACTCCCGAATGCCGATCCGGGGGCGTGGGGGGTGGGGACGCCCCACTCGTCGTGGGTTTCGGGTGAGGGGGGGTCTGGGGGGAGGTCCCAGAGGGTGGGCTGGATGTAGGGAGATTCCGGAGGAGTGGGGAGGGGGGCGGTGGGGAGGCGGGAGGCTATGCGGCGGGAGGCGGTCAGGAGGGTGGGGGTGCTGCGGCGGGAGAGGTGGAGGGCGATTACGGGGGCTTCGCGGCCGGTTACGGTGCGGAAGCGGGTGGGGAATTGGAGGATGCCCTGGACGTCGGCGCCGCGGAAGCCGTAGATGGACTGGTCGGGGTCGCCGACGGCGACGAGGTTGCGGCCTTCGCCGGCGAGTTGGCGGAGGAGGGATTCCTGGGCGGGGTCGGTGTCCTGGTACTCGTCGACGAAGACCCAGTCGTAGGCGGCGCGTTCGCGGGCGCGGGGCTCGCCGGAGGTGAGCAGGCCGGCGGCTTCGCGGATGAGTTCGGCGTAGTCGAGGGAGACGGTGGGGTCGAGGTCGAAGCGGTCCTCGTAGCGGTGGAAGAAGTGGCCAACGGCCTCCCAGTCGGGGCGGCCGTGGGTCCGGCCGAGGTGGATGAGGGCGTCGCCGTCCAGGCCGCGTTCGGCGGCGCGGGACAGGAAGTCGCGGAGTTCCTCGGCGAAACCGCGGGTTTTGAGGCCTTCGCGCATGCGTTCCGGCCACAGGCGGGCACCGTCCTCGAGTTCGCCGTGCAGGAGGCGGCGGATCTCCAGGAGTTGTTCGGGGCCGGTCAGCAGGCGGGGCGAGGGTTCGTCGGCGAGCAGGGCCTCCCGGCGGAGCAGCGCGTAGGCGTAGCTGTGGAAGGTGAGCGCCAGGGGTGTCCTGGTGGTTCTGCGCAGCCGGGCCGTGATGCGTTCCCGCAGTTCACCGGCGGCTTTGCGGCTGAAGGTCAGGACGAGTACGCGTTCCGGATCGGTTCCGCGTCTTTCGATCCGCTCGACGACGCTCTCCACTAGGGTGGTCGTCTTGCCGGTCCCGGGGCCTGCCAGGACGAGCAGCGGTCCGCCCCGATGCTCCACGACGGCACGCTGATGCTCGTCGAGCACGGGAGCGACCCCGCGCCCCACGCCCCCACGCCGCACCAGCCGATAACTCATAGCACTTCATTCCACCAGATCGCAGAGACAGATCGCGCCCGCTTCAAGGCACGCTAGCCCCGACACCCCCACGAACCCGGCACCGACACAGTCACAGGCCGTTTCGGTCTATCCCGTCCACAACCCACCAACCCCGCATTCCCCCACCCACCCACCCTTTTGTTTTCCCCGGGGCTTCGCCCCGCCCCCCAACCGCCACCCGGGCTTCGCCCGCTCCCCAACGGCTACCCCTGGGGCTTCGCCCCGTTCGCGACATGATCCCCAGCGCGACGCTTCTGGGCTCCGCCCTGCACCACGACGCATCCCCGCGCACCCGGACGCGCTGCACCCCCTGATCCACCGGCCTGCGGCATAAAACAAACCCGCCGCGAGGCTGGAGCGCGCGGCGGGTTTGTCGTGAAACCGTCAGGTGTTGAACACGTGGTCCACCACGGCTGCGGCGGATTTGCCGGAGTCGTGGGGGGCGTAGGTGCGGGTGAAGGTGGCGTGGCGGTCGGCCAGGCGGAGGGAGACGGTGTCGATGGTGCGGAGGACTTCGACGACCTCGGGGGAGCTGGCCAGGCGGGGGCCGGGGCGGTTGGCTTCGAGGTCGAGGTAGAGGCCGCGGGTGGAGCGGTACTTGTCGAGGTCGGGGGTGAAGAGGACGACCGGGCGGCCGGTGGCGACGAAGTCGAACATGGCCGAGGAGTAGTCGGTGACCAGGACGTCGGCGATGGCCATGAGGTCGGCCATGTCCGGGTACGTGGTGACGTCGATGGCGAAGCCGTCGTGGGAGTGCACGTGCGGGAACGCCTGCATCAGGTGGCCGCGGACCAGGATGACGTGGTCGTCGCCGAGGGCGCGCTTGGCGTCCGCGAGGTCCAGTTTGACGGCGGCGTTCCTGCGGTCGTAGTCCCGGAAGGTCGGCGCGTACAGGATGACGCGTTTGCCGTCGGGGATGCCGATGCGCTGCCTGATCTCGGCGGTGGCGTCGCCGAGGGTGAAGAGGCTGTCGTTGCGGGGGTAGCCGCACTCCAGGATCTCGCCCTCGTAGCCGAAGGCCTTGCGCAGGATCGAGGACGCCCACGGGCTCTGCGAGAGCAGCAGGTCCCAGCCGCGGACCTCGGCGGCCTGGCGGTGCCAGACCGGCGGGCGGGGCTCGCGGCGCATGTGGGCCAGGTCGCGGCCGACGTGCTTGACCGGGGTGCCGTGCCAGGTCTGCAGGCAGACCTGCTCCTCGCGGGTACGGAACCAGGCCGGCAGGAACTGGTTGCTGACGATGTAGCGGGACCGGGCCAGCGCCTCGTAGTGCTCGCCGCTGCCCTCGCGGACCACGGTCGGCTCGATGCCGTCGCCCAGGCCGAGCTCACGGGAGCCGGGCGGGATGAACGCGCCGTCGCGGACCACCCAGATGTGCTCGCTGTCGTCGCCGCGCCGCAGCCGCTCCTCGTAGATCGCCCGCGGGTTGTCGGAGTACGCCCGGCCGTCGAACGAGGCGTACACGGTGGCCTCGCGGACCGGCTTGGCGCGGTGGGCGGGGTAGAGGTTGCGGCTGAGCGACCAGAGCCCGGCCGCGCTGCGCTCGTCACCGGGACGCTCCTCGGCGGCGACCAGCACCGGCACGTCGAAGCGGGTGGCGACGAAGCGGTAGACGCGGCCGTCGATGGTGCGCGAGTCCTCGTCCAGGCCGGCCAGCGCGGCGTGGTGCACGCGGACCGGGACCATCGCCGGGCCGTACTTGCCGGGAGGGGCGACGGAGAGGTTCCAGGTGCCCTCGGACAGCGGTACGGATCCCCCGAAGCGGGGCATCGCGCCGGGCGAGAGCCGTACCTCGAAGGAGGTGCCCTCGCGGGTGAGGGGGACCCGGAAGGTGAGGCCGCCGCGGTGGCGCAGGAGCAGGTCGCGGGGGCCGTCCTCGGGGTCGGGGTAGTCGCCGGAGAGCACCAGCGCGCCGTCCTGCCAGCGCATCGCCGTGATGACCGGGAGGATCTTGTGGCCGGAGACGACCACCCGGTCCCGCCGGTCGCCCTGCACGGTGATCTCGCGGTCGCCGACCAGCAGCCGGGTCTCCGGCGTGCCCTCCAGCATGACGGAGGCGGCCGGGTCGCCCTTCGGCTCCACCCAGAGGCGGCGCGCGTCGGCGTTGAGCAGCGTCTGCACGGCCAGCGACAGCGAGAAGCGGCTGCCGCCCTCGACCGGGGTGAAGTCGGCGGCCATGCGGTGGCCGCCCACCCTGGCCTTGCCCTTGTTGACCGGGCGGCCCGGCAGGAAGCCGGTCAGCTCGATGGTGTCGCCTTCCAGTGACACGCCGGTCAGCTCGGCCCTGGTCGGGTGGAGCACGACCTGGAGCGCCTTGTCGGAGGTCCAGACCGGGCGCACCCACCAGCGCTCCCGCACCTTCAGCCCGGCGGGCCGCTCGGTACGGCCGATGGCCGGGCCGCGCAGCACGCCGGTGGCCCGGGCGGCGCGGCTCCAGATCACGATCTCGGCCCGCCACGTGGTGGTGTCGCGGACGGTGTGGCGGCGGCGCAGCACCCGCTTGGTGCCGCGCACCACCGCGCGCAGTCCGGCCCGCCAGCGCAGCGCGAACGGGTTCAGCTCGGCGGTGAAGCCGGCCCAGTCGTAGTTGCACCCGGGCTCGCGGGCCGCGTGCGTGGCCTCGGGGCGGAACGTGCGCTTGGTCTTCAGAGTCACCGGCGGCAGCCAGCGCGGCCCGCGCAGCACCACGGTGGCCCGGTTGAACCGGCCGCTGCGGACCGACAGGCCGGCCAGGTACGCGTGGCCGCTGATGCGCAGCCGCTTGCCCGTCCAGGTGATGTCGTCGATCTGGGTGACCGGCACCATGTCGGCGGAGCGCAGCCGCAGCAGCTCGCGGTCCACCTCCACCGGCAGGTCCGCGTACCAGCGCAGGCCGTGGCGGACGCGGCGGGACGGCTCGGCCCCGGCGGCGGCCAGCTTGGCCAGCGCGTCGCTCTCGGCCAGCTCGGCCGGGTCGACGGTTTCGATCAAGTGGTACGCCACCCGGCGACCGACCGGAAGGGCCTTCTTGACCTTGGGGTCTACGCTCTCCAGGTAGGGGCGGAGCACCGCGATCGCCTGAGCGCGCCGGGCCGCGCCCCGCTTGGCCGCGGCGTCCAGCCGCAAGCCGAGGGGTCCGGCCAGGACCTCGCCGTCCAGAGTCCTGCGCTGGGCCTTGTCGAGGCCTTCCGCGCGGACGAGCTGGACCAGAGCGTCGATGGTCTCGCCCCGGTCATAGAGCTCCTGGACAGCCCGCAGTCGTTCAGCGGCGACATCGCCCTGGCGTGCGGGTGTCATAAGGGGGCACCACCCTTCAGATGACCGGGTTTCTGGAAATAGTAATGCCGGTCACAGAGGAGTTCCGTCCCATCGTGCCCTACTCATCTGGGCTCGGGCCCCTTTGACCGGTGTTCCCTCCTCGCGCCACCTGCGCAGACACTCGCTTTCGTGTCCCGGTGGCGGAGTTCCATCTGTTCGGATGACGCGCCACCACGGGACGCCGCCACCCCAGATCGACAGCACGCTGCCGACCTGCCGGGGACCGCCCTCACCGAGGTATTCGGCCACGTCGCCGTAGGACATGACCTTGCCGGGCGGGATGCGTTCGACCAGGTCGAGCACCCGCTCCGCGTACGGCGACGGTTCCGGCCTCATTCGCTCCAGCTGCTCGGCCCGGCCGCCAGAAGTTCCTCCAGTTTGCCGAACTCGAGCGTCGAGGAGCCGCTCACCTGCTCCAGGATGCCGTCCCTGACGGCGTACACCTCGCCGTCCTCGCCGGTCAGCCGCCCGCCGACCAGCCCGGACAGGACGGCCAGCTGGGCCAGCTGCCAGTCGGACGCGGGCTCGCCCACCAGGCGGCAGGCGGAGGTGGCCCAGGTCGCGACGGTGTGTGTCGCGTCGCCGAAGCGCACGACCACCTCGCCGGCCTCCCGCAACCCGCGCAGCTCGAACCCGGCCTCGGACGCCTCAGGGGAGGTGTCGGCCGACAGCGACTTCGCGAGTTCGGTGTAGCCGAGCGGTATCTCCCGCTCCACGCGCAACTCGTAACCCATGAGGCGCGACCCTAGCGAAACTTTGCCCCGCCCTGTGACCAGTTGGCCTAACTTGAGGCAGCCCGCAGCCGAAAAGCACTCGTTTCGCCGCCGTTATGTGATCAGCTGCCACGGCGCGCCAGCAGTATCACCGAGACGCCGAAGGCGCCCAGGCCCAGCACCACTCCGATGCCGTAGACCCAGAGCCTAACCGGATCCGGGCCGGGGCGCACGGGTCCTTCCGAGAGCGGTCCACCGCCGAAGTGCAACTCGCCGGAGACGTCGAGGGCGCGCTGGTAGGCGGCCAGTTCCCCGGCGCGGGTGAAGGCCCGCTCGGCGTTGACCACGCCGAAGCCGATCTTGTCGTCGTAGCCGGCCGGCGGCTGGGTCCTGGTGCCCTCGGTGAGCGCCCGCGCGATCAGATCCGGGGTCAGCTCCGGGTACGCCGCCTTGATCAGCGCCACCACGCCCGCGACCAGGGCGCCGGCCGAGCCGGTCCCGGTCACCCGCTGCCCGCCGGCCACCGGGATCTCCACTCCGGGCGCCCCGACCAGCACCGAGAGGTTGTCGCTGCTGAAGGGCGCGCCCGCGTTCTTGTCGTCCACCGCGGCCACGCCGATCACGCCCGGGTAGCCGGCCGGGAACTGCCAGTAGGAGGTGCCCGTCTCCCGCGCGTACGGCGACTGCCCGAAGTCCCCTACGCCCGACACGACCGCGACCCCCCGGGCCAGCGCGTACGCCACCGCGTCCCGGTCGATCCTGGCCACGCCGAAGGAGCCGACCGGCACCAGGATGACCTGGGCGCCGTGGTTGGCCGCGTATCTGATCCCCCGGGCGATCGGGCTGTCGATCATGCCGCCGCTGCCGGCCTGCGGGTCGATGAGCTCGTTCCCCAGCGGGGGGGCGAGCACGGGCACCGACATGATGCGCGCCTCGGGGGCCACGCCCTGAACGCCGCCGCCGCGGCCGTCCCCGGCGATGAGTGCGGCCATGGCGGTGCCGTACGGGCCGGAGCGGGTGTCGGGGCCGGAGTAGTAGTTGCCGGTCATGTCGGGCGCGTGGACCACCCGGCCGCGGAGTTCGGGGGCGTTGGCGTCCACCCGCTGGCTGAGCACGGCCACGGTGATGCTGGAGCCCTTGGTCTGCTTCCAGACGGGCGCGACGTTCAACCGGTCCAACGGGGTCGGCGCGGGCGCGGCCACCAGGACCATCACGGTGGCCGCCAGCGAGGCGGCGGTCCTCAGCACACGTTCCCCTGGGTGCAGCGCGGCACGTCGGGCTCCTCGCCCAGGGAACGGGCCACCCGGCCGCCGATGGCCTGCGCGGTCGGCCACATCTCGCTGTTCAAGGCCTCCTCCGGCGGGATCGAGTCTCGCGTCCTGCCGTCCGTATACCCCGTCGTGACGAAGACAATGTAGGGACCGACGCCGACCCACGCGGAGCGCTGCCGCTGGGCGGCCCCGAACCGGTCGGTGACCGTCCCGGGGAAGGCCACCGGGCGCACGCCGACCCGGTCGTCCACCGGGAGTTTGGCGGCGGCGCTGACGCGGGCGTCCTCGTCCTTGAGCACGGCCACGCCGACCGTGATCGCGAACGTGGCCGACTGGTCCACGTACGTGGAACGGAGCAGGACCCGGCAGCCGCTCTCGTTGAGCACCGAGGCGACCGACGCGTCCACCCCGGCCCAGCACGGGATCTCCGGCGCCACCCCGACCCTGCGGGCGAACTGCTGGGTACGGGCCAGCCCGGTGTATTCGAGCTCCTCCGGGAAGACCACAGTGGCCGGCCAGTCATGCCAGCGGCGCGCGACGTCCTGCTTCACGTACTCGGCGCGCTCGGCGCCGGTGAGCGGGCGTGACCTGGTCTCCTGGAGCAGGGCGGCGATGCCCAGCAGCACGGTGATGGCCGAGGCGCCGAGCACCGCGGCCATGACGGCCAGGAAGATCGAGCGGAGCCGGATGCCGCGGGCTAACTCGGCGCGCTCCCTGGCGGCCTGCGCGGCGGCGGCACGTCCCCGCGAGGCAGGCCACGGGCGCACCCGGGTACGGCCGGTCCGTGGCTGCTGAGGCGACATACTCTGATGTTACGTCGATGCGTCCGTATGCCAACGATTCGGTAGAGGTATCTCAGTCGGTGGCATCGGCTGGGGCGTCGGTTGTGGTAGCGGATGCCGCCGGATGGCGACCACACCGGCGTTGCGTCTGGCCCTTCTGACCAGGAAGACCACCACCATGAGCCCACCGCCGGCGCCGAGCAGACCGGCCAGGCCGATCCCGGCGAACACGGTGATGGCCTGCTGATTGCGGTTGACGACGACGACCGGCTCCGGCGGGGCGCTGGCGATCGGGCGGTCCGGGTGCTGCACGCCGGGCCCGGACGCGATGGCCCGGTGCCGGGAGAGCACGGCGGCCATGCGCAGCGCGCGGGAGGCGTTGACGACCCCGAAGCCGGTGCCGGTGTTGTAGCGGGCGGCCCGGGCGCCGCCGGGGGCCACCGCGGAGGAGGCCAGCGCCTGCGCCACCACCGCAGGCGACATTTTCGGATATTTCGCTTTTATGAGGGCGGCGACGCCGGAGACGAGCGCGGTCGCCTGGGAGGTGCCCCGGCCCACCCAGTACTCGTTGTCCGGTCCCGCGCCCAGGATGTCCACGCCCGGCGCGGACAGCATCACCGAGGAGTTGCGGTTGGAGAAGGAGGCCCGGGTCATCGTGCTGGTCACGGCCGCCACCGAGATCACGCCGGGGATCGAGGCCGGATAGGAGAACGGCGCCGTCCTGCGCCCCGCGCCGTCGTTGCCCGCCGCCGCGACCAGCACCACGCCCTTGGAGATCGCGTACCGGATGGCGGCCCGCTCGGCCTCGGTGGCCAGGTCCTTGGAGATGGACAGGTTGATCACGTCCGCGCCGGCGTCCACCGCGTACCTGATGCCCTTGGCGACCACGCCCTCGTATCTGGCCTCGGCGTTGAAGGTGCGGAAGCCGGGCTCCTCGTCCTCCAGGATCACCCGTACCGACAGCACGCGGGCCTCGGGGGCGACGCCGATCACGCCGTCGCCGCGTCCCGGGCCGTGCCCGTGCCCGGCGATCAGGGAGGCCATGTACGTCCCGTGCAGGCGTACGGGCTCCACGTCGCTGGGGTTGGCGCCCTCGGTGAAGTCCTTGCCGATCCGTACGGACCCGACCAGGTCGCGGTGCCCCGGATCCACCCCGGAGTCCAGCACGGCCACCAGCACCCCACGGCCCTTGGTGACCTGCCATGCCTTCGCCAGCCCCAGCGTCCTGAGCACCGCGGCCTGGCTCCCCCGCACGTCGTCGGCGGCGGCGGGAGCGGCCAGCAGGCCCGGCAGTGCCAGAAGCAGCAGGGTCAGGAGCGCGCGCAGCGGTTTCAGCACTGGAACTCCTTGGACGCGCAGTCCGGCAACACGGGCGTGAGCAGGTCCTTGGCGATCTGGTCGGCCAGGTCGCCGGTGAAGGTGAACATGGTCGGCCGCTGCCGTCCCAGCGCCCTCGCCGGCCGCCCGTCGGTCTGCCCCGCGGTCGTCATGACCAGGTACGGCCCGGCCCGCCGTACCGTGGCGACCTGACGGCCCGCCGCGGTGAAGCGGTCCGCCACCGTGCGCGGGAAGGCCAGCGCGCGCAGGCCCGGCGCGGGCTTGCCGCCCTGCGGCAGCGCGGCGGCGGCACTGTCGGCGGCCCCCGCGTCGGGGAACGCGGCCACGCCCACGGTGACCACGATGCCCTGCAGGGCGTCCAGGTAGGTGGCGCGCAGCACGCCCTGGCAGCGGGCGGCCTTCATGGTCTCGCGGAGCGCCGCGTCCACGGCGGCGGCGCAGTCGGTCCTGGCCGAGATGCCCACCCGCCGCGCCCGCTCCGCGCCGCCCTGCTCGCCGGTGTAGGCGATGGTGGCCGGGAAGACCTTCCCGGCCGGCCACACCCGCCAGCGGCGGCCGACCTCGGCCGCCGCCGCCTGGCGGAGTTCCTGCGTGGTGGGCTGCCGGGTCAGCTCAGCCAGCGCGGCGCTGGCCCCCACCCCGGCGACCAGCGCGCAGCTGACCGTGAGAGCGGACGCCACCAGCATCGTCGGCCAACTGCGTCGCTCCTTCACGGCCCCGACCTTAACCCCCAGTAGGGACTGCCATCCCCACAAACGGTCCGGAAGGTCGTTATCAGTGCGAGATCAGTACGTCGGCAGGGAGGGGTCCACGGTCTTGATCCAGCTGAGGACACCGCCGCCGACGTGCACCGCGTCGGAGAAACCGGCGCTCTTCAGGACGGCGAGGACCTCGGCGGAGCGGGCGCCCGACTTGCAGTGCAGGACGATGCGCTTGTCCTGGGGCAGGCTCTCCAGGGCGGCGCCGCTGAGGAACTCGCCCTTGGGGATGAGAACCGAGCCGGGGATGCTGACGATCTCGTACTCGTTCTGCTCGCGGACGTCGATCAGGTAGATGTTCTCGCCCTGGTCCTTCATCTGCTTGAGCTCGGCGGCGGTGATGGTGGCGCCCAGCGCGGCCTGCGCGGCCTCGTCGGAGATCGTGCCGCAGAAGGCCTCGTAGTCGTCCAGGAGCTGGGTGACCGTGGGGTTCTTGCCGCACAGCACGCACTCGGGGTCCTTGCGCACCCGGACGTCGCGGTACTTCATCTCCAGCGCGTCGTAGATCATGAGCCGGCCGACCAGCGGATCGCCCACGCCGGTGAGGACCTTGATGGCCTCGTTGACCTGGATGGAGCCGATCGAGGCGCAGAGCACGCCGAGCACGCCGCCCTCGGCGCAGGAGGGGACCATGCCGGGGGGCGGGGGCTCCGGGTAGAGGCACCGGTAGCAGGGGCCGTGCTCGGCCCAGAAGACGCTGGCCTGCCCGTCGAACCGATAGATCGAACCCCACACGTACGGCTTGCCGAGCAGCACGGCCGCGTCGTTGACCATGTAGCGGGTGGCGAAGTTGTCGGTGCCGTCCACGATCAGGTCATAGCCGGCGAAGATGTCCATGACGTTGTCGGTGGTCAGCGCCACGTTGTGGATGACGACGTTGACCAGGGGGTTGATCTCGCGCACCGACGCGGCGGCCGACTCGGCCTTCAGCCGGCCCACGTCGGACTGGCCGTGGATGATCTGCCGTTGGAGGTTGGACTCGTCCACGATGTCGAAGTCGACGATGCCCAGCGTGCCCACCCCGGCCGCGGCCAGGTACATGAGCGCCGGGGACCCGAGGCCGCCCGCGCCGACACAGAGGACCTTGGCGTTCTTCAGCCGCTTCTGCCCGGCCATCCCGACATCGGGAATGATCAGGTGGCGCGAGTAGCGACGCACCTCGTCGACGGTGAGCTCGGCAGCCGGCTCGACCAGCGGTGGCAACGACACAGTTCTCTCCCATTTCAGGGCATTCGGGGTACGGCTCACGCGGACTCACGCGCCCACGTGTCACATCTCAACCTAGCTCGGGTGTCCCCGCATTCCCCAATCCGGCAACCGCTTACCGCACAACCGTACGCGCCTCGGCCAGCAGCCGTCCGACCTCCCGGGCGACGACCTCGGGGAACTCCATCTGGGCCACGTGACCGGCCCGCGGCAGGGTGACGATCCGTACGTTCGGGAAGGTCCGCCCGGCCCGGACGGCCATCCGCGCGTCCACCAGCCGGTCCCGGCCGCCGTGCAGCACCAGGGTGGGCGCCGCGATCCGCCCGGCCTCCCGCCACAGGTCGTTCCTGAAGTACTCCCGCACGATCCCCCGCGCCGAGGCCAGCAGCGCCCCCGCCGCGTACGGCAGGCCGTCCCGGCGGCGCAGCTCCGTGATGGCCTCCTCCAGCCGGGCCGGATGCACCCGCGCCAGGTCCGCGTAACACAGCTCCAGCGTCGACTGGATCCGCCGCTCCGGCGGTACGGCCGTGAGGCGTTTGATCACCCACTCGGCCAGCACGGGGGTGACGGACATGGCGATCCTGGCCGGGCCGACCCTGGGCAGCAGGTCGGGGAGGGCCGGGGAGACGAGGGTGAGGGAGCGCACCAGGTCCGGCCGGGCGGCGGCCAGCCGGACCGAGACGGCCCCGCCGAGGGAGTTGCCGAACAGGTGCACCGGCGGCCCGACGTGCTCGATCAGGCGGACGACCGCGCGGGCGTGCGCGCCGATGGAGTAGTCGCCGTCGGCGGGGGCGGGCGAGTATCCGGCGCCGGGGAGGTCGACCGCGAAGCCTTCGACGTCGGCGGCCAGCAGGGCCATCAGATCGGTCCAGTTCGTGGCGGAACCCGCCAGGCCGTGGACGTAGACCGCCCGTTCGGCGGGACCTGACGGCCCGGTCCGCACGTTCAGCGCCATATCGCCCAGGTCGAGCAGCTCCGCCGGCCAGGCGGGGACAGGCTCCGGAAACCCCAGCTCCATCGCACAGCCTCCTGCCGTTTACGTCCCGTCTGCCCCAGCATATGCCACAACTACTCTAAGTGATCGCAAAGGCCCATTTCTGCCCGTTTTGGCACGGAGAGTGAGGACATAACACGATTAGGCACCAGATGAACACAAGGAGTAACGGATGCAGTTCAAGACCATCGCCAGCGCGCTGATCGCCGCCGCTCTCACCACCGGCGGCGCGGCTCTCGCCACCGCCGCCACGGCGACGCCCGCACAGGCGAGCTCGTCCGACTTCGGCTCGGACAGCTTCGGCGACGAGGGCTTCGGCTTCGGCAACAACCGGGGCTTCGGCTTCAACGAGGACTTCGGCTTCAACCGGCACTGGGGCCACCACCGTCACCACCACCACGGCCACGGCCGCTTCCACCACCGGCACCACCACTTCGGGCACATCCGGCACCACCACCATCACCACCACGTGGGGTGCCACCACCACCGCTGGAACCGCGGCTGCAACGTCGGCTGCGGGGCCCGCCGCTGGCGCGGCGGCTGCGGCCGCTGGTAACCACGCGCCCGATCAGCCCGACCAATCCGACTAATCCGACTAATTCGTCACAGAACACATAGGAGCTTTGACATGCGTTTCAAGCGAATCGCCACAGCACTGATCGCCGCCACAATCACCACAGGCGGTGCCGCCCTGGCGACTGCCACCATGGCGACCCCCGCCCAAGCCAGTTCCGGCTTCGACAGCTTCGGCGAAGAGGGCTTCGGCGAGCGCGGTTTCGGCCACAACCGGGAGTTCGGTTTCAACCAGCACTTCGGCCATCACCGGCACTTCGGGCACCATCACCACCGCCACCACAGCCATGGCCACTTCCACCACCGCCACCACCACTTCGGGCACATCCGCCACCATCACCACCACGTCGGGTGCCACCACCACCGCTGGAACCGCGGCTGCAACACCGGCTGCGGCGGGCACCGCCGCGGCGGCTGCGGTGGCGGCGGCTGGTGGTAACCGGTCCGGCCAGGTGACCTGCCACTGGGCATGACGCCCAGCACCTGATGTCCGAGAGCGTGCCGCGATGACCTCTCTCATCGCGGCACGCTAAGGGCATCCCGGGTGATCAGGCGGACTTCTTGGCCCGGCGTTTGGCCGCGGGCTTCTCCTCCTCTTCCGCCGCCGGCTTCGCGGACTTGGCGGCGGTCTTGGCGGCGGGCTTCGCGGCCGGCTTCTTGGCCGCCTCACGCTCCTTCTTCGCCGCCTCCACGCTGGCCCGGAGCGCGGCCATCAGGTCCACGGCCGGCCCCTCCTCGGGAGCCACCTCGGGCGCGACGACCTCACGCCCGGCGACCTTGGCCTCGATGACCTCCTGCAGCGCCTCCCGGTAGGCGTCCCGGTACTCCCCCGGATCGAAGTCCGCGACCATCGTCTCGATCAGCGACTCGGCCATCTTCAATTCCTGCGGGCGGACCTCCACGTCCTCCTCCAGGAACGGGAAGTCGGCCACCCGGACCTCGTCCGGCCAGAGCATCGTCTCCAGCACGAAGATCCCGTCCCGTACCCGGAGCGTGGCCAGTGACTCCCGCTGCCGCAGCGCCACCTTGACCACCGCCACCTGCCCCGACCGCTCCAGCGCGTCCCGCAGCAGCACGTACGGCTTGGCCCCCTGGGCGTCCGGCTCCAGGTAGTACGTCTTGGCGAAGTAGATGGGGTCGATCTGCTCGGCCGGGGTGAACTGGAGCACGTCGATCCGGCGGGAGGTGGTCAGGGGGAGGTCGGCGAAGTCGTCGTCGGTGAGCACCACGATCTCGCCGGTGGCCAGCTCGTACCCTTTGGCGATGTCGGAGTAGGGGACCTCCTCGCCGTCGATCTGGCAGACCCGCCGGTACTTGATGCGGCCCCCGTCGGCGCGGTGCACCTGGTGGAAGGTCACGTCCTTCTGCTCGGTGGCGGAGTACAGCTTCACCGGGATCGTCACCAGACCAAACGAGATGGCGCCCTTCCAGATGCTACGCATAGCCACATACTCGTCTCTTTGTTCGAATACCGCTATATCGGGATTCAAGGGACTTACCTAATGGGCAGATACCCACTGTGGCAATGCCATATCCGGTCGAACCCATGCTCGCCGTCCCCGGAAACCTGCCGGTGGACGCGGCGAACTACGCCCTGGAAGTGAAGTGGGACGGCATCCGCGCGATCGTCTACATCGATCAGACGATCCGGATCACCGGCCGCAAGGGCACCGATTTCACCTCCCGGTATCCCGAAATTTCAGCGCTGCGGGTGCCGGGGCACGAGGTGATCCTGGACGGCGAGGTGGTCGCGCTGGACGCCCTCGGGCGGCCCAGCTTCGAACTGCTCCAGCGCCGCATGCACATCACCGACCCGGCCGCGCACGGGCTGCTCACCCGGGTCCCGGTCCGCTACATGCCCTTCGACCTCCTCCACCTGGACGGCGAGAGCCTCGTTCACCTCCCCTACTCCGCCCGCCGGCGCCTGCTGGAAGGACTGCCCGGCCTGGTCGTGCCGCCCAACTTCCCCTGTGATCCGGACGTGGTGGCGGCGACCCAGGAGCAGGGGCTGGAGGGCGTGGTGGCCAAACGGCTGGACTCTCCGTACCGGCCGGGGCTGCGCACTCCGTGGTGGATCAAGGTGAAGAACCTGCGCGAGACCGAGGCGGTGGTCGGCGGCTGGCGGCCCGGCAAGGGCCGCCGCGAGGGCGGCGTCGGCTCACTCCTCCTCGGCATGTACGCCGACCTGCCCGGCGGGGGCTCGGAGTTCGTCTTCGTCGGCCACGTGGGCACCGGCTTCAGCGACGCCATGCTGGACGAGCTGTACCGGGTGCTGCGCGCGCTGGAGGTGCCGCGCAGCCCGTACTCGCAGCCGCTGCCGCGGGAGATCGCCAGGAACGCGCACTGGGTCCGGCCCGAGCTGGTCGGCGAGGTCACCTTCACCATGTGGACCGAGGAGCGCCGGCTCCGCCACCCGGCCTGGCGCGGCCTGCGCCCCGGCAGAATCCCCGCGGAGGTCCGGCTGTGAAGGTTCCCGCGAAGGTCCCCGTGGTCGTGGACGGCAAGCAGCTCGTGCTCACCAACCTGGACAAGGTGCTCTACCCGGAGGCCGGCTTCACCAAAGCGGAGGTGATCGACTACTACTCCCGGATCGCGCCGGCGATGCTGCCGCACCTGCGCGGGCGCCCGCTCACGGTCAAGCGCTACCCGAACGGCGTGACGGGACCCTTCTTCTTCGAGAAGAACGCGCCCAGGCACACGCCGCCCTGGATCCGCCGGGTCACCCTGCCCGTGCCGGGGAGCACCAAGGACCGGGAGAGCATCGAGTTCGCCGTCGTCGACGACCTGCCCACCCTGGTCTACTACGCCAACCTGGCCGCGCTGGAGATCCACGTGCCGATGTGGCGGGTCTCCGCGGAGGGCGCGGCGCTGCCGCCGGACATCCTCGTCTTCGACCTGGACCCGGGCCCCGGGGCCACGATCGTGGAGTGCTGCCGGGTGGCGGTGCTGCTGCGCGACGCGCTCGCCGCGGACGGCCACGCCTGCTACCCCAAGACCAGCGGCAACAAGGGCATGCAGCTGCACGTGCCCTGGCCCGACCCCGACCGCGCCACCTCCCCGTACGCCAAGGAGCTGGCCCGTCTCCTGGACGCCGGGCACGACCTGGTGACCAGCGTGATGAGCAAACGGCTGCGGCCGGGCAAGGTCTTCATCGACTGGAGCCAGAACAATCCGGCCAAGACCACCGTGGCCGCGTACTCGCTGCGCGCCAACGCCCAGCCCACCGTGTCGGCCCCGCTTTCCTGGGAGGAGGTCGAGGACTGCGAAAGCGCAGATCAGCTCGTGTTCACCGGGCCCGACGTGCTGGCGCGGGTCGCCGAGTTCGGGGACCTGTTCCCGTAGGCTGGGAGGAAGCCCACAACGCGGGAGGACACCGTGTCCGAGATGAACTCGCTGGACGCCGCCGAGGCCGACCTGGTCGAGCAGAGTCGCACGCTGCGCCCCGACGAAGGCCCCTGGCCGCTGGAGATTTCCCTGGAAGCAGACCCGGCGGACGCCGCGGAGCAGGGCCGCGAGGTCGGCCTGGACGACGAAGACGACTATCGCTGACCTGGTTACCCGCGCGTAGGATGAGTCCCCGTGAACGCCAGGCGCGGGACCCGCAAGAGCCCTTCAAGGAGACCGTCGTGACCGCTACCCCGGACGCCAAGCCCCGGGGCACCCGGCTGCCCCGGTTGGCCCGCCGCCGCCAGCTGCTCAGCGCGGCGCAGGAAGTGTTCGTGGAGAACGGTTACCACGCGGCCGCGATGGACGAGATCGCCGAGCGGGCCGGGGTCAGCAAGCCGGTCCTCTACCAGCACTTCCCGGGCAAGCTGGAGCTCTACCTGGCCCTGCTGGACCTGCACGTGGACGACATGGTGACCCGCTGCAAGGAGGCGCTGGCCGCCACGCCGGACAACAAGCAGCGGGTGCAGGCCGCCATCGGCGCGTTCTTCGACTTCATCTCCAGCCAGGGCGAGGCGTTCCGGCTGGTCTTCGAGTCCGACCTGCGGAACGTGGCGCCCGTGCGGCAGCGCATGGAGCGCTCGCTGCGGGAGAGCGCCGACGCCATCGCCCAGGTCATCCAGGAGGACACCGGCTGCTCCAGCGACGAGGCCCACCTGCTCGGCGTCGGCCTGGTGGGCATGGCCGAGGTGAGCGCGCGCTACTGGCTGACCGCGCAGGGCTCGATCCCCAAGGAGGCCGCCACCCAGCTGATGGCCCGGCTGGCCTGGCGGGGTATCAGCGGATTCCCCCGGCACACGCCAGAGGTGTCCCCGGAGACGTCCTAGGGCGTGCGCTGACCGTTACGCTCGCCGCGATCACCCGCCCATGCCGCGGACCCGCGGGTCACGATGGAGGTCAGTCGAAAGGGGTCCCCATGGAAATCAAGATCGGCGTGCGATCCGTGCATCGCGAGATCGTGCTGGAGTCCGAGCAGACCGCCGAGGAGGTCGAGCAGGAACTCCGCAACGCCCTCGCCGCCGACCGTGGCGTCTTCTCCCTCACCGACGTCAAGGGCAACCGCTACATCGTGCCCGTGGCGGCCCTCGGGTTCGTCGAGATCGGCGAGGGCGAGACCCGTTCCGTCGGCTTCGGCGGCACCCTCTAGCCGTTCCCCCCGCTTCCGGCGCGCCGGGCCTGAGCTCCCCGGCACGCCGAACGCGGTGTCAGCGATCCCTCAGATCACACCCCGGCGGCCTCCGGCGGGGATGTGGGGCGTGTTCTCGCCGTTGCCCGATGGTCGGGCAGCCCGTGCTCCCCCTTCTCAGCACGGCGCGGGAAACCCAGCGGTTCGGTCCACATCTGGTCAAGGAACTGCCGTAGCGGCGCGAGGCCCTCATGCCTCGCACGGTACAACCGTTTGGACCCTTCACGCTCCACGAACGGCACACGGGTTGGCGGACAGGCGCTCTCAGGCGCCCGGGGTGAGGCCGATCGCCGACATGCGTTTGCCGTGCTCCTCGGTGATCTGGGCGAACATCTTGCCGATCCCGGCCAGGTCCGCGGAGTCCGCCGAGTCGCCCAGGAGAACGGCCAGGTCCGGCCGGGCCGCCGCCACCCGGTAGGCCTGGCTGAGCGCCTCGCCCACCAGCCGCCGCGCCCACAGCGCCAGCCTGCCGTTCAGCCGCGGGTCCTCGGCCAGCGCCTGGCGTACCCGCTCGACCGCGAACACCGAACGGCCCTCGTCGGCCAGCGCCCGGTCCACCAGCTCCCGGGTGGAGTCGTCCACGTGCCTGGCCGCCTCCCGGTAGAAGTCCCCGGCGATGCCCGTCCCCACGTACGCCTTGACGAGCGCCTCGTACCAGTCGCCGGGGCGGGTCTGCTCGTGCCAGGCGTCCAGGGCCTCGGTGAAGGGGGCCATGGCCGCTTCCGGGTCGGCTCCGAGGGATTCCAGGCGGTCCCGTACGAGCCGGAAATGGCCGTATTCGGTCGCCGCCACGTCGCCGAGCGCGGCGCGGTCGGTCAGCGTCGGCGCCAGGAGCGAGGCGTCCTCGGCCATCCGCAGAAAGGCGGTGAGCTCGGCATACGCGAGTACGCCGAGGAGGTCGACGACACCGGGCGGAGAATCTGTCATGGCAGCAGCGTAGGGGCACCGTCTCCCCGAAAAACATGCGGAACACGGGGAAATCGGTTCACGGTTGTGGTATCGAGTAGACTGCTCTGTGAAAGTGCGACCGCACTGTGTTGATCCGGGGTATAAGTTCCCGGAACCCCCAGAAATCTTGGATGCCGCGGTCGCTGATGACGTCGAAGGCGTCACCTCCGTGAGGACCCGGCCCGGGGATTGCTCGGAACATGCGACGAGCGCCAAGATGCCGGAGGTCCCGAAGGCCGTCTTCGACCAACGACTGAGGCAGGCGACGATTACGACGACGTTCCGAGACCTGGGAGTGATCCCGGAGATCGCCGATGCCCTGGAGACCGAGGGCATCACTTCACCGTTCCCGATTCAGGAGATGGCGCTTCCGCTGGCGCTCGCCGGCCAGGACGTCATCGGCCAGGCCCGTACCGGCACCGGCAAGACCTACGCCTTCGGCGTCGCCATGTTGCAGCTCGTCGGGAAGCCGCGGAAGAACCGCAAAAAACCGCGGGGCCTGGTGCTGGTGCCCACCCGCGAGCTGGCCCTGCAGGTGACCGAGGACCTGGTCCTCGCCGCCGGCAAGCTCGGCTCCCGCATTCTCACCGTGTACGGCGGCCGCGCGTACGAACCGCAGATCGAGGCGCTCAAGAACGGCGTCGACGTCATCGTCGGCACGCCGGGGCGGCTGCTCGACCTGATCAAGCAGAAGCACGTGGACCTCGGCCAGATCGCCATGCTGGTGCTGGACGAGGCCGACCGCATGCTGGACCTGGGCTTCCTGCCCGACATCGAGCGCATCATCAAGCTGGTCCCGGCGGAGCGGCAGACGATGCTGTTCTCGGCGACCATGCCGGGCGAGATCGTGGCGCTGTCGCGGCGCTACCTGAGCCAGCCCATCCGGGTCAGGGCCGAGCACGAGGAGCCCGATCCGGAGCAGCCGCCGCAGACGGCGCAGTTCGTCTACCGGACCCACCGGATGGACAAGATCGAGATGCTGGCCCGGCTGCTGCAGAGCCGCGCCACCGGGCTCACCATGGTCTTCTGCGAGACCAAGCGGGCCTGCGACATGGTCTTCGAGCAGCTGCGCGAGAAGGGGTTCGCGGCGGCGGCCGTACACGGGGATCTGGGGCAGGGGCAGCGGGAGCAGGCGCTGCGCGCGTTCCGGAACGGGAAGATCAACGTTCTGGTGGCCACCGACGTGGCGGCCCGCGGCATCGACATCGACGACGTGACGCACGTGGTCAACTACGACTGCCCGCAGGACGACAAGACCTACGTGCACCGCATCGGGCGGACCGGCCGGGCCGGGCGGACCGGGGTGGCGGTGACCTTCGTCGAGTGGACCGAGATGACCCGCTGGAAGGTCATCAACAACGCCCTCGGCCTCAGCTTCGCCGAACCCCTGGAGACCTACTCCAGCTCGCCGTGGTTCTTCACCGACCTGGACATCCCGGAGGGCACGAAGGGCGTGCTGCCCCGGGCCAACCGGTCCAGGGCCGGGCTGGAGGCCGAGCAGATCGAGGATCTCGGCGAGACCGGGCGCACCCGCAGCCGGTCCCGCTCGGGCGGCGAGGAGCGGGAGCGGCGGGAACGCCCCGCCCGCACCCGGGAGCGCCGCCGCACCCGCAGCGGCCGGTCCGTGGAGACCGCGGAAGCCGAGGGGATCGCCGCCGCGGAGACTGTCAGGGAGACCGCCGGGGAGGTCGAGAGCATGGTCACCGCGATACCAGAGCCGTCTCCGGAGCCGCCCGCGACGGCGGTCGAGGCCGTCGAGGAGCGCAAGCCCGCGCGCAGGACGCGGACCCGCAAGACGGCGGACAAGACGGTCGAAACGGCAGTGGAGCACCCCGCCGCCGAGCACCCCGCCGTCGAGCCCGAGCCCGTGCTCGAACCCGTGGAGGCCTTCGTGGAGGACCCCGTCCCGCCGCGGAAGGAGCCGGAGCGCATCATCCCGGCCAGCCCGTTCGCGGTGGTGTTCCAGTCTCCCGACCTGGCGACCGACGACGACGCTCCGGCGCCGTCCGCGGCCACCGAGCGGAAGGCCATGCGCAGGCAGAACAACCGGCCGCGACCCCGCCGCAACGGCTGATCGACGGACCGGACGGAAAGGTACCCCGGCAATGGTGATCATTCGCGGCGTGGTCGTGCTGCTGCTGATCGGACTCTGGCTCTACTGCGTGCTCGACGTGATCACCACACCGGCCGGCCAGCACCGGAACATGCCGAAGCTGGTCTGGCTGGCGGTGGTGATCATCCTGCCGACCGTGGGGTCGCTGCTGTGGCTCATCGCCGGCCGGCCGCGCCGTACGGGCCAGGCCCGGGCGCAGGGTCCCCGATCCCAGCAGTCGCCCCCGCGGGAGCGGCGGCCGCTCAGCCCGGACGACGACGAGGAGTTCCTCCGCAAGCTCAGGGAGCGGGCGGAGGAGCAGCGCAGGGCGGCCCGCGACAAAGCGGATCCGGAGAGCCCGGATGCGTCCAAACCGGAACCAGCTCCTGAAGAGTAACCGGCGAAAAAGTCTCGCCGGTGTCTCTGTCGGGCTTGTTCAGTATCGTGGCTTCACGTGAGTACGCCGAGATTCCTAACCTTGCCTCCGGGTGTGACCGCTCAACGGCTGGAAACGCCGGTGGGCAGCTTCGCCATGCTCGAAGCCCGGCCCCTGACCGACGTCGTCGAGCGGTGGCCGGCGCTGCTGGTCCCCGGCTACACGGGCAGCAAGGAGGACTTCATCGCGATCCTGCAGACACTGGCCCAGGCCGGGCGGCGGGTGTTCGCGATCGACCTGCGGGGGCAGTTCGAGTCCCCGGGTCCCGACGATCCGGCGGCCTACACCTGCGCGGCGCTCGGCGCCGATGTTGACGTGATCACGTCCCTGGTCGGCGACGGCGAGCCGGTGCACCTGCTCGGCCACTCCTTCGGCGGCCTGGTGACCAGGGAGACCGTGCTGGACGGGACCGCGAAGCTCGCGTCGTACACGCTGATGAGCTCGGGGCCCGGCGGGATCGTCGGGCCGCGCGAGCGGGCCGGGCGGACCATGCTGGCCGAGCTGCCGACGCTCGGCGTGGAGCGCATGTGGAGCGAGCGCCTCGAACCGGAGGCGCTCAGGGCCGGCGTGCCCGACGACATCATCGACTTCCTGCGGCGGCGGCTGTTCGCCAACTCCCTCACCGGCCTGCTGGCGATGGGCCGCGCGGTGCTGGACGCCCCCGACCGCCTCGACGAACTCTGCCAGACCGGCCTGGCCACCCTCGTCCTGTACGGCGAGCGCGACGACGGCTGGCCCCCCGCCATGCAGGCCGAGATGGCCGACCGGCTGGACTGCGACTGCGTGGTCGTGCCCGGCGCGGTGCACTCGCCCGCCGTGGAGGCGCCGGAGACGACGGCCGCCGCGCTCACCCGCTTCTGGAACGCGGCGGAGAGCGCGATACTGCACCGCTGAAAGCGCTGCTAGAGCGCCGGTTCGGGGGTCGCGAGGCCGTCCCACGGCGCTCTGTCGGGCGCCGCGACCTGGCCTTCCGGGCAATGGCGGCGGAAGTCGCACCAGGAGCAGATCGGGCCGGGCGACGGCGGGAAGAGCGCGTCGATCTCCGGCGGCACCGGGGCAGCCTCGGCCTCCCGGTCCGCGCGGGTGCGCCGCCCGGTGCTCGGCAGCCGCTCCCGGTAGGCCTCGTCGGCGGCGGACGCCTCCTCGGCGATCTGCTCGGCCCGGCCCAGGTGGCGGGCCAGCGACTCCTCGGTGTGCTCCCAGTCGGCGACCTGGCCGGTGGGCAGGTGGTGCAGCTCGACCCGGTGGCAGGGCCGCCGGAGCACCCGGGACGCGGCGATCGCGTAGACGGCCAGCGCCAGCGAGGAGCGGGCCTCGTCGGGTCCGGGCGCGCGGCGGCCGGTCTTGTAGTCGACCACCACCAGCTCGTCGCCGCGCCGGTCCAGCCGGTCGATGCGCCCGGACAGGGCGATGACCGAGGTCCGGGTGGCGACGGTGCGCTCGACGCCGACCGGCTCGTCCGCCGCATCCAATGACGCGACATATCCGGACACCATCTCGCGGGCCCGGTCCCGCCACGCCAGCGACTGCTCCGCGTCCCTGAACCCCTCGGCGATCCAGCCGTTGCTCACCAGGATCGCCGCCGTCATCGGCGTACGCCGCTCGTACGGCTCACGCCACCACGCGGCCAGCGCGTTGTGCACGGCGGCGCCGACGCTGTTGTGCGCCCACGGCGGGCCCTTCGGCGGCGCCGGCCGGTCCAGGTACGCGAACCGGTAGCGGCGGCGGCAGTCGAGCCAGGAGTTGAGCCGCGACGGCGTGCAGGAGTACAGCCGGCGGGGCATGCCTTCCAGACCGAGCTGCTCCACTACTCGTCGTCGTCGAGCTTGAGCTTGATCCCGGAGGCGTGGGTGCCGTCGGCCAGCGGCGGCTCCGTCTCCTCCAGGGTCCCGGTCAGCGAGCCGGAGAGCCAGCGGTCGAACTGGGGCTCCAGGTCGCCGATGGTGGACTCCTCGCCCTGGGCGGGCAGCACCCTGGTCTCGTGCGGCAGGGTGAACAGCCGCTCGCCGATGGAGGTCAGCTGGTCGGCCAGCGACGGGTACTCCCCGCCGAGCTTGCCGGGGCCGTCGGCCAGCAGGGTCTTGCCGGTGAAGACCACGCCCAGCGACTCCGAGAGCAGCGACACGCCGCCGGGGGTCACCCCGGGCGTGATCAGGACCTCAAGCTCGGTGTCGGCGACGGCGAACAGGCCCTCGTCCTCCATGTCGATGTCCGGCCAGGTGTCCTCCCAGGTCTGCCGCCACAGGCGCTTGTCCTTGGGGTGGAGGGCGATCACCGCCTCGTCCTTGGCCGCCACCTCGATGGCCGCGCCGACATGGTCGGGCAGGCCGTGGGTGCAGATGACGGCGAGGATCTCGCGCTCGCCCACCTGCTCCAGGATCTTCTCGGCGTCCCGCGCCGGGTCGATGACGATGACCTCGTCGTCGTCACCCACGATCCAGGTGTTGTTCTCCACCTTGTGCTCGGCGTCGTCGATCTCCACGACCCCGGCGGTCACCACTCGCTCGATACGCGCTGTCACGGCTCAGAACCTTACCGGTCCGGGGCCGCGAGCGGGATTCGGGCGAAAATCCATCACGCCGCCACCAGCCGTGGGGAGAGGGCGCCGAACGGGACATCCCACTCGACGTCCCGGAAGTCGGCCAGGGCCAGTTGGGCGAGCACCAGCAGCCAGCCGGCGTCGGGCGGCCAGGCGATGGCCCACAGCCAGCGGCCGAGCGCCTCCCCCGCGTACGCGGCGCGGTCGCCAGGGACGTCGGGGACGCACCAGAGCGGGGTGGGGTGGCCGTTCACGTTGACCTTGGCGTGCGGGGGGCCCGCGCCCACGCCCTCGCCGGGGTCGGGGCCCGGCAGTCCCGCGTACGCGGCGCCGAGTCCGACGCCGGGTTCCTCCGCGACCAGGAGGAGGTCGGCGGGACCGTGGGTGATGGAAGGCCCGGAGAGGGCGACGACGCTTCCCCGTACGCCGCTGCGCTCGTCGCCGGCCTCGCCGAACCCGGTCACCAGCCAGCCGGCGGGCAGCGGCCAGGGCAGCCAGACGGGCACGGTGGCGGACTGCCGGATCGAGGTCAGGGACGCGGGCGACGGCGGACGCGTGCCGTACGGGGGCACGTCGCCGTGGCGGGGGCATCGCCACGCGCTGGACCAGGCGCTCGGCTCCTGGACGGGGCCGAAGCAGCGCGGGCAGGTGGGCGCGGCTCTCACAACCATCCACGGTGCTTCGCCCGGCGCGGCCACGTCAAGGGTTTTCTCGTTATCCAGTCGTAATCTTGGACATATGCGATGTGTAGGGGCGCTGATTCTGGACGCCGACGGGCGGCTGCTGCTGGTCAAACGGGGGCGTCCGCCGGGGGAAGGGCTGTGGTCGCTGCCCGGCGGGCGGGTGGAGGCCGGGGAGAGCGATCCGGAGGCCCTCGTCCGCGAGATCCGCGAGGAGACCGGCCTGGACGTGACGCCGGGAGAACTGGCCGGGAGCGTGTCGCGTCCGCCGTACGAGATCTACGACTACTACGCGACCCCGGCCGGGGGGCTGCTGCGGGCCGGGGACGACGCGGCGGACGTGCGCTGGGTGCCCCTGGACGAACTGGGGCGGCTGCCCCTCACCGAGGGACTGCTCGACTTCCTCGGCGGGCTCAGCGGTCTTCCGAGGTGAGGGTGCTGCGCCAGATGGTGATGTTGTCGGTGGTGCCGGTGGTGGAGCGGCCGATGGCGATCACCCGCTGACCGGAGATGGTGACCGCGCCCAGCCACTGCGCGCCCGCGCCGCCCAGGCCGTCCTCCACCAGGGCGTGCCGCTGCCAGGCCAGGCCGTCGGCGGAGGCCCAGACCGAGCTGTCGCCCTCGCTGGAACGGCCGTGCGAGCCGACCGCGACCAGGCCGCGTTCGCCCGCGGTCAGATCCAGCACGACGGCCGCCTCCTCGGCGGGCATCCAGCTGTACTCCCAGGTCTCCCCCTCGTCCAGGGAGACCGCCGAGAACGGGCGCGAGCCGTCGTCGGTGAGCGCGGTGCCGACGGCGACGACGCGGTCCTCGCGCGCCACCACGTGCCGCAGGCCCGCGGAGCTGGCGTCCTCGGGGAGCACCCGGCGCTGCGCCGTCCAGCTGAGCCCGTCCGGGGAGACCCAGACGACGCCGGACTCGCGCTCGTTCGGCCCGGAGCCGCCGACCGCGATGAACCCGGACGGCGTGGCCGCCACGTCGTGGATGCGGACCCCGGCGCCTCCCGCGGGCAGCTTGGCGATGCGGTTGAAGCGTTTGAGGTCGGGGGTGAACCACAGGGCGGGCACGATGCCGGAGGCCGTCTGGTCCTCCCCGGCCAGGACGTAGCCCCGCGAGCCGGCCGCCACCGTACGGGGAGCCAGGAAGAGATGCCCCTCCGGCACGTCGATCACCGGGCCCTGCCGCCACGCCCTGCCGTCGGCCGAGGTGACCAGGAGCGGCTTGGTGATGACCGGGTCGGCCATCGTGCTGCCGACCGCCAGCCAGCCCTTCTCGCCGTGCGCCACGTCGGTGAGGGCCTGCCGGCCGAGGCCGCCCAGCCACTCCGACTCGATGGCCTTCCAGTTGGCGCCGTTGTTGCCGCTGGTCCAGATGCCCGCGTCGCCGTTGGCCGAGCCGACCGCCACGAACGCGCCGCCGGAGGCGAGCACGCTGGCGGTGTTGCGGGCCAGCCGGTTGAGCCCGGCCACCGCCTCCAGCGGGACGGCGCGGGCGGCCTTGCCCTTCTCCGCCGTCATCAGCACGGCCAGGTTCTCCACGTCGCCGGGACCGCGCGCGTCGCCGCCCGCCACCAGCAGGCCGCTCCCGGTCATGGTGACCGCGCGCAGGGTGCCGGGGATGTGCCCGAGGTCGGTGCTCTTGGCCCACTTCTTGCCGTCGCCGCTGCGGAAGGCCACGTACTCCTCCCAGGCCGACTCGGCGACCGCGGCGATCCCGGCGGAGGAGGAGGCCAGGCCGCGCACGCCGGTGCCCTGCGGGCTGAGCGGGCCGATGGTGCCGCACGCCCGCCACTGACCGCCGTCCGGGGAGCAGTGCACGGGCACGCCGTCGCCGCCGAACCGCTGGCCGGTCGGGACCAGCACGAAGCCACCCTTCCCGACCGCCAGCGCGCCCGGCTCGGGGCGGATGTCAGGGATCTCCGTGGCGGTCCGCAGCCAGGTCGCGCCGCCGTCGTCGGAGCGCAGGATCACGGTGGCGGTGCCCGTGCCCGGATCGGCCAGCGCCACCACCTGGTCGCCCTTGGCGATCACGGACTGGATGCCCCGGATCTTGTCGGAGGTGCCGATCCTGGCGTTGTCCACCCGGGACCAGGACTGGCCGTCCGGCGAGACCCAGGCGACCGCGCCGAGCGTGCCGTCCGGCAGCACGGTGGTGCCGACCGCGACGAATCCGGTGGCGGTCCTGGCCAGGTCGGTGATGCGGTCCTGGCCGAGGAACGGGCTCAGCCGTACCGGGTCCACGGCCGTCCAGGTGCGGCCGTCCGCGGAGGTCCACATGCCGCGGCCCTCGGGTCCCGGCTCGTCGGTGCCCACCGCGAGCCAGCGGCCGGAACCGCCGGCGACCCGGCCGGGCGACCCGGGCACCGGTTCGTAGCCGGGCGGGCCGATGACGTTGCCGAGCTGCCAGTCCTTGCCGCCGTTGTCGGAGACGATGAACAGGGGCCGGGCGATCGCGCTGGTGGTGTCGGTGCCGACGGCCACGATGGTGGAGCCCGCCGAGGCGACCGAGGTGAGCAGCTGGCGGGAGCCGTTGCCCGGCTGGCCGGGGGCGGCGAAGGCCGAGTCGCCGGACTGGCCGTCGCCGACCGCGAGGGTGATCCCGGTGGCGGTGGGCGTGCCGGCCCACTGGTACACGAACACGCCGACCGCCGCCACGGCGATCAGCGAGACGAGCACCAGCAGGGGTAAGGCGAACGAGCGGCGGGGCGCCCTGGCGACTCTCCGGTGGTGCCGTCCCCCGCGCGGCGGCCCCAGCGAGACCAGCACGTCCGGGCGGGCCGGGCGGCCACCCGGCGGGCGGCCGATGCGCTGCGGCGGCGGGGGTGGCGGCGGAGGCGGCGGCGCGGGGGCCAGCGGCGGCGGCCGGTACGGCAGCCGGTGCGCGGGTTCCCGCTCCGGCTGGGGGATCTCCTCGGGTTCGGCCTGGATCTCCGGGCTGCGGCGGATGCCCGTCGGCGGCGGCCCCGAGGCGACCAGCTTGTCCGGCCGGGTCACCAGGCGGCGGGGCGGCCGCTGCGGCTGCTCCTCATCGACCTCGGCCTGCCACGACCAGCTGGGCTGCGGCCGAGGCTGCTCCCCGTACGGCGGCCTGCCGGTCCTGGGCTCCGGATCGGGGGGCTCCGGCCGGCTGTACGGGTGACCGTGACGGAACTCGGGCTCACGGGGCGGGTCACCGTACGGGCGGCGTCCGGTCCTGGGGTTGGGCGACCACGTGTGCTCGCCGGTGTCGTCGAGGCCGTCGAGGTCGCCGTCCCGCGTGTCCTCCGAACCGGCCGCGTCCTCGGGCACGGGCGCGCCGAACGGCGGCAGCATCCACGGCGAAGAACCCGCCGGCCGGAACGGGCGCTCCGGCGCGGGCTCGGCGGACGGTCCCGGCGGCGAGTGATGCAGCGCCGGGGGCGATTCCGCCGGCTCCTCGTCTTGGGGGGACACTGCCGGTACCTCCTATTTCAGGACCGTTCCAGACATATCGTGGACGCGTTCGACTGATACCCCCTCTCCACCGAGCGATCACCTCTTCTCTAGTCAGATTTATCGCGACACCGTCTGAACTGCGGATTTTCGCGCGAATGTCAGGATGAGAAGGGTGAAAGCCGTGAACTGAACGATGGTTCCGACCACTGTCTGCCAGGGCAGCGACCCCTGTTCCAGGGCTCCGTCCAAATTTCCATCGGCCGCGCTGAACCCGAACGCGACCACATTGTTGACCACGTGAAGCGCGATCGGCGCCTCCAGACCGCCCGTGCGCACCGCCAGCCAGCCCGACAGGATGCCGAACCCGAAGACGTACGCGATGCCCCAGTCCGTGTACCCGTGCAGCGCGGCGAACCCGGCGGACCCGATGATGAAGGCCGGCCACGGGTTGCGCATGTACGCCCCGAACGCCTGGATGACCCAGCCGCGGAAGACGTACTCCTCCGCCGCCGCCTGGAACGGCACCAGCAGCAGGATGACGGCCATGGCCTCCAGGAACGGCGCCCACCCTCCCCACTCGTAGCTGACCTCCTCGCCGCTCAGGAACGTGGTCAGCTGCTGCGCGCCCTCGCCCACGACCACGGCGAGCAGGCCGAGCGGCACGCAGGCCAGCAGCCACCGCCAGCGCAGCCGCCCGGCCACCGAGGAGACCGTGCCCGGCCGCCGCCGCTGGATCAGCCAGACCGTGCCCATCACCACGGGGATGGCCGCCGCCAGCACCAGCAACTGGAACGCCACGTCGAGCAGCGGCTCGGTGAAGACGCGGGAGCCCTCCGCGACCATCGGGACGCCGGCCATCCGGGCGACCAGGCCGACCACCAGGCCGAGCACCAGCGAGCTCACCAGGAACCCGATGATCAGGAAGCCGGTGCCCAGGATCGGCCGCCACCAGGTGTTGACCGAGTTCCGGGCCATGAGGTCGAAGCGCAACCCGGAGGGCGTGGGTATCGACCAGGGCTGGGGTTGTTGAGGCGGGTGTGTCGAGAACCCGCCCCCTGGCGGGTACTGCGGCTGGTAGCCTGACTCACCCGATTGCGCCGCATATTGTGCCGGATATTGCGGTGCGTCCGAAATGCTTGCTGAACCCCAAGGAGGCGACGGGTCAGTCGGTGCGGGATTGGCAGATGCCCAGGTCGGAGGGTGGGCAGGTGGCGGCGTCGGATCCGGGCGCGGCTCGTGGTCGGTCATGTGACCCATTCTCCGTAATCAGAGCCGATTTCGTCGCGATCCACTTTGCGCATTTGTCCACAGACAGAACGGGGCCGCAGAGAGTTCACTCGCGGGGTACGAACTATCCCAGGAGATGTCAATGAGTCGGTTAGGACCTGTCTATACCTTGGCCGTCGGCGCGGTGCTCACCGTCGCCCTCGGCGTCGCCAGTGCCCAAGCCTCGCCAGCGGTCGAGCAGGCCACGGCGACCCCCATCGATACCGCGTCAACCGCCCCTCCGGTCGAGGAGGAGGCCCCCACCCCCGAAGAAGAGGTCCCCAACCCCGCGGAGACCGACGCCCCCGAGGCCGCACCCGTCGACACGACCCCCAAGAAGGTCGACTACGCCGGCGTGGTCCAGGGCAACGGCGGCCTGGTGGCCATCTCGATCAGGAACGGCAAGGCCGTGGCGTACTTCTGCGACGGGCACATCGAGGCCTGGCTGAAGGGCACCGCCGCCAACAACGAAGTCATCCTCGAAGGCAAGAACGCCCTGATCACCGCCAGCCTGGGCGGAGGCAAGGCGAAGGGCCGGGTTGAGTTCAAGGGCAAGTCGTGGCAGTTCAACGCCGCGGTCGTGAAGAAGCCGTCCGGTCTCTACCGGGCGACGGCCCAGGTCCGGGGGGCCAGGATCGTCGGTGGCTGGATCAAACTGCCGAGCGGCCAGTCGGTCGGCCGGCTCACCATCGGCGAGAGCGGCGCGGGTGAGGCCGCCGCCGCGTTCGACGGCGGTGTCGTCACCTGGTACGGGATCCCCCTGACCCCGACCGAGCCCGACGCCTTCATCGACACCATCAACCCCTGATAGCGAGCCCGACAAATGAGCCACACACAGCAATTCACCCCCCATCGGCGCTCCGCCATCGCTCTGCTCATCATCCCCGTCCTGGTGGGCGGGGCCATCTCCACCGCCCTCGGCGTGTACGGCGAGCTGCACCCCCCCACCGGCTTCGCGGTCGGACCGGGCGGATTCTCCGGCCCGCTGGCCATGAAGGCGTGGCTCACCACAGGCGCGGCACTGCTGGCCATCCTCCAGGTGGTTACGGCCATGGCGATGTGGGGCAAACTCCCCTTCGAGGGCGGCTGGGTGGAACCCACCCACCGCTGGTCGGGGCGGATCGCGTTCCTGCTGACAGTGCCGGTGGCCTTCCACTGCCTGTACGCGGTGGGCGCCCGCTACGACGAGCCTCGGGTCATGATCCACTCGATCCTGGGGTGCCTGTTCTACGGCGTCTTCGCCACGAAGATGCTGTCGCTGCCGAAGCGCGGCGTGCCGGGCTGGACCCTTCCCGTGCTCGGCGGGCTGCTCTTCACCCTTCTGGTCGGCCTCTGGCTGACCTCGTCGTACTGGTTCTTCACCACGATCGGCGTGCAGTTCTGAAATCCCCGGGACCGCTTCAGGGGCCACCCCACAGCCCCTGAAGCGCCCAGGAGTCCCAGGCTTACGGCCGCTGGAACTCCGACGTACGGGTCAATCCGGCCGCCCGGCCCTTGGCGGAGACGACCAGGGCCATCTTCCGGGACGCCTCGTCGATCATCTCGTCCCCCAGCATCACCGCGCCTCGTGCCTCCACGGTCGTGTAGTACTCGTACGCGTCCAGGATCAGCTCGGCGTGGTCGTAGTCGGCCTGGGAGGGCGAGAACACCTCGTTGGCCGCGTCCACCTGCCCCGGATGCAGCACCCACTTGCCGTCGAAGCCCAGGGCCGCCGCCCGCCCGGCCGCCCGCCGGAACCCCGCCACATCCTTGATCTGCAGGTACGGACCGTCGATGGCCTGCAGATCCCGCGCCCGCGCCGCCATCAGGATGCGCATCAGGATGTAGTGGTAGGCGTCCCCGTCCGGATAGCCGGGCGGCTGCTCCCCCACCACGAGGGTGCGCATGCCGATGGAGGCCATGAAGTCGGCGGGCCCGAACACCAGCGTCTCCAGCCGGGGGCTCGACGCGGCGATCTCGTCCACGGCGACCAGGCCGCGCGCGCTCTCGATCTGCGCCTCGATCCCGATGCCGCCCTCCGGCAGGCCGACCGTCCGCTCGATCTGGCTCAGCAGCAGGTCCAGCCAGCGCACCTGGGCGGCCTCCTCGACCTTGGGCAGCATCACGCAGTGCAGCCGGTCGCCGGCCGCCTCCACCACCTCGATGACGTCGCGGTAGGTCCACGGCGTGGACAGGTCGTTGACCCGGACGGCCACGGTCTTGCCGCTCCAGTCCCCCTGCTTGAGCGCGTCCGCCACCAGCCGGCGGGCGCCCTCCTTGGCGACCGGGGCGACCGAGTCCTCCAGGTCGAGGAAGACCTCGTCGACGGGCAGGGTCTGAGCCTTCTCCAGGAACCGGGGATTGCTGCCGGGCACGGCCAGGCAGGATCGTCGCGCGCGCATGCGCCCACGCTAGCGCCGCCGCCCTGCCACGAACGGCTGCGGCTTATCGGCCGGACGAAGACGCGAAAGTCTGAAAAGGTAGGAACATGACCCTGCGGCTGATCGAAGAGGGTGCGAAGAAGTCCAGTGTGCTCTGGCTGGCGCTGCCGTCCGGGACCCGGCTCGCCTGGCACGTCTGGCACGACGGCGCGATCCACGTGGTGACGGGCGGCGGCGAGCAGGAACTCCCGGGCCTGGCCGACAGCCCGGAGATCGAGGTCATCCTGCGCAGCAAGGACAACGGCGCACAGCTCGTGCGCTTCCCGGCCGCCGTGGCGGTGCTCGACCAGGCCGAGCACCCCGAGGTGGTGGCGCTGCTGGCAAAGGAGCGCCTCAACGCCATCGACAGCACCGCCCTCACCGCCCGCTGGGCGGAACACTCCCAGGTCGTACGGCTAACGCCCCTGAACCCCGGTTAGTACTGGTTCGTCCGTGGACACCGGGACGGCCTGCCGGGCGGCGGTGGCCGTCTGGGCGAGCAGCGCGCCCAGCAGCACCACCGCGCCGCCGGCCAGCTGCGCCACGCCGAGATGCTCGTCGAGCAGGACCCAGGCGAGCAGGGCCGCGCTGATCACCTCCAGGGTGGCCACGGTGGCGCCCACCGCGGCCGACAGGCGCCGCACCGCCGTCACCCCCGCCACGTACGCGACGACGGTGGCCACCAGGATCAGGCAGGCCGCCGCCCCCGCCACCGGCAGCGTGTAGCCGGCCACGGTGGCGGACTCGCCGAACGCGGCCCACCGGATGCCCCAGGGCTGGGCGACCGGCACGAGCACCACGGCCGCGCCGATCATGCCCCAGGCCACCAGCCCGAGCGGATCGACGCGCAGGTTATCGCTCATCAGGAAATATCCGGCGCAGCAGGCCGCCGCCAGCAGGGCCAGCCCCAGCCCGAGCGCGTCCAGCCGCAGCCCCTGCCAGACCTCCACGACCACCCCGAGCCCGACCACGGCCACCAGCGCGCCGAGGTAGGCGGCCCGCGAGAGCCGTACGCGGCGGACGAAACGCACCCAGAGCACCACCAGGACCGGCGCCGTGTACTCGATGAGCAGGGTCACGCCGACCGGGAGCCGGGTGATGGCCAGGAAGAACAGCGCCTGCACCCCGGCCACCGCGATCACCGCGTACGCCGCGAAGAAGCCCAGCTGGTCGCGGGGGATGCGGAGGGCGCGCGGCCGGGCCACGGCCAGGACGAGGAGCAGGATCAGGCCGGCTCCCGCCATGCGGACCCAGACCGACTCGATCGGGGTGAGCCCGGCGGCTCCCAGATATTTGGCCATCGGCCCGGAAAATCCGAAGCACAAAGCCGACACGACCGCGATTCCCAGGCTAATTGACCGGCTCATGACCCATCCATGTAACTACCGTTTAATAGCATTGATCCTGTCATACCGTGCAGGATGGGCGCAGCCCCATAACCTTCGAGCGTGGATCGGATCTTCGCGGCGCGGCTGGCGGGGCTCCCGGTGTTCGATCCGGCCGGCGACCGCATCGGCCGGATCAGGGACGTCGTGGTCGCCCTGCGCGGCACGCTCCCGCCCCGGGTGCACGGCTTCGTGGTCGAGGTCCAGCCACGCCGCCGCGTCTTCCTGCCGATCACCAGGATCATCAGCATGGAGACCGGCGCGGTCATCTTCACCGGCCGCCTCAACCTGCGCCGCTTCGAGCAGCGCCAGTCCGAGACCCTCGCCATCGGCGAACTCCTGGACCGCCACGTCGCCCACGACGGCGAACCCGGCACCGTCCTCGACCTGGCCATGGAGCACCGCCCCCCGGAATGGCTGATCACCAAGGTCGCCGTACGGCACGGCACCCGCCGCCGCGGCCAGACCGTCATCGCCGACTGGAACCAGGTGACCGGCCTGGAGGCCACCCAGCCCGACCAGGGCGCGGCCGGCCTGCTCGCCGCCTTCGAGACCATGCGCCCCGCCGACCTGGCCAACCTGCTCCAGGAGCTGCCCGACCGGCGGATGGCCCAGGTGGCCGCCGCCCTCGACGACGACCGCCTCGCCGACGTGCTGGAGGAGCTGCCCGACCGGGACCAGGTCGTGGTGCTCGGCAACCTGGACGCCGAGCGGGCCGCCGACGTGCTCGCCGAGATGGGCCCCGACGACGCCGCCGACCTGCTCCAGGACCTGCCCGCCGAACAGGCCGAGAACCTGCTCCAGCTGATGATCCCCGAAGAGGCCGACCCCGTACGGCGGCTGCTCGACTACCCCGAGGAGACCGCCGGCGGCATGATGACCACCGAGCCGGTGATCCTGCCGCCCAGCGCCACCGTGGCCGAGGCCCTCGCGCACGTCCGCAACCAGGAGCTGACCCCGGCGGTGGCCGCCCAGGTCTTCGTGTCCCGCTCCCCGACCGAGACCCCCACCGGCCGCTACCTGGGCCTGGTGCACTTCCAGCGGCTGCTGCGGGAGCCGCCGTCCACGCTGCTCGGCGCCCTCGTGGACCTCTCGCTGGACCCCATCAGGCCGGACTTCACGCTGCCCGAGGTGGCGTCGTACCTGGCCACGTACAACATCGTCGCCAGCCCGGTGGTGGACGGCATCGGGCGACTGCTCGGCGCGGTGACCGTGGACGACGTGCTGGACCACCTGCTGCCCGAGGACTGGCGGGAGCGGCATGACTGACCGGCTGGACCAGCCCAGGGACCTGCGGCTGCGGCTGCGGCCGCACTACGACCCGGAGACGTTCGGGCGGCTGTCCGAGCGCATCGCCCGGTTCCTGGGCACGGCCAGGTTCCTGGTCTACATGACCGGGTTCATCGCGGTGTGGGTGACGTGGAACGTGCTGACGCCGCTGAAATTCGACCCCTATCCGTTCATCTTCCTGACGCTCATGCTGTCGTTGCAGGCGTCGTACGCGGCCCCGCTGATCCTGCTGGCGCAGAACCGGCAGGCCGACCGGGACCGGGTGCAGAACGAGCAGGACCGGCTGGCCGCCGACCGGAACCAGGCCGAGATCGAGTACCTGACCCGGGAGATCGCCGGGCTGCGGGTGGCGGTGGGCGAGGTGGCCACCCGGGACTACCTCAGGGCCGAGCTCCAGCGGCTCGGGGACCAGCTCGGTTCGTCGGATCGCCGCTGAGTTCGTAGCATGAACGTATGGCACCGACCCCTGAACTGGTGACGGCCGCGCTGGCCACGGTCAACGACCCCGAGATCCGCCGACCGATCACCGAGCTCGACATGGTGAAGAGCATCGACATCGCCCCCGATGGCGCGGTGCGCGTGGGCATCTACCTGACCGTCGCCGGCTGTCCCATGCGGGACACCATCACCCGGGACGTCACCGCGGCCGTCGCCGCGATCTCCGGAGTCTCCCGGGTGGCCGTCGAGATGGACGTGATGAGCACCGAGCAGCGCAAGGTCCTCCAGACCAAGCTGCGCGGCGACCGCGGCCCGGAGAAGGAGATCCCGTTCGCCAAACCCGGCTCGCTGACCCGCGTCTTCGCGGTGGCCAGCGGCAAGGGCGGGGTGGGCAAGTCCTCGGTGACCGTCAACCTGGCCGCGGCCATGTCGGCGAGCGGCCTCAAGGTGGGCGTGCTGGACGCCGACATCTACGGCCACAGCGTGCCGCGCATGCTGGGCGTGGGCGAGCGCCCCACCAAGGTGGAAGACATGATCATGCCGCCGGTGGCGCATGACATCAAGGTCATCTCGGTGGGCATGTTCAAGCCGGAGGGCAACAGCGCCGTGGTGTGGCGCGGCCCGATGCTGGACCGGGCCCTGCACCAGTTCCTGGCCGACGTCTACTGGGGCGACCTGGACGTGCTGCTGATGGACCTGCCCCCGGGCACCGGCGACATCGCCATCTCGGTGGCGCAGCGCATGCCCACCGCCGAGCTGCTGGTCGTCACCACGCCGCAGCAGGCCGCCGCCGAGGTGGCCGAGCGGGCCGGCTCCATCGCCGCCCAGACCCACCAGCAGGTGGCCGGCGTCATCGAGAACATGTCCTGGCTGCCCTGCCCGCACTGCGACGAGCGCATCTCGGTGTTCGGCGAGGGCGGCGGCCAGACCGTGGCCGACGCGCTGACCCGGGCGCTCGGGTCGCGGGTGCCGCTGCTCGGCCAGGTGCCGATCGACACCCGGCTGCGCGAGGGCGGCGACGAGGGCAAGCCGCTCGTGCTCACCGAGCCCGACGCGCCCGCCTCCGTGGAGCTGCGCCGGATCGCGGCCGGCCTGAGCAAGCGGCCCAACAGCCTCAAGGGCCGCAAGCTCGACCTCACCCCCACCAAGCGCTGAGACGCCCACAAGAAAGCCCGCCCGGATCCCGGGCGGGCTTTCTTCTTGCTCTCAGGTCGCCTCGTTGTCGTACGGCGGGATCTCGCCGACGCTCAGCTCCGCGTAGGCCGGGACCGGCGGCTCGGGCGGCGGCGGGGCCGCCTCGTCCTTCCAGTCGTTCTCCACGTCCTCCAGCAGGTGCTTGCGGACGAACGTCTTCGGGTTCAGGTCGGCCGGGTCGAAGTTCTTGAACTCCGGCCCCAGGTTCGCCTCCAGATCGCTGCGCGCGTTGTTGGCCATCTGCCGGAGCTGCCGCAGCGTGCGCCCCGCCTGAGAGGCCGCCTGCGGCAGCTTCTCCGGACCGAAGACGAGCAGCGCGATCACCACCAACGCCACGATCTCCGGCCAGCCGAGTCCGAACACGGCGATCTCCCTCCACTACCGATGGGTTCAGACTAACGCCGCCACCGGCATGCCCACGCGGCCGGTCCGCTACGAAGGCTGCGCGCTCGGCGCCGGAGCGGCCCCGATCGTCACCGTGGTCGTGCGATCGGCGCCCGCGCGCTGGTACTTGAACACGACCTTGTCGCCGGGGGCCTTGCTGCGGATGGTCACGATCAGCTCGCGGCTGTCGCTCACCGGCTGGCCGTCCACCTCCAGGATCACGTCCCCGGGCCGCAGCCCGGCCTTGTCGGCGGGCCCGTCCGGCGTGACCGGCTCGATCCCCCGCTCGGCCTGCGCCGCGATCCGCACGCCCTGCCCCTGGTACTGCTGGTCGATGCTGATCCCGATCCGGGAGGTACGGGCGGAGCCCGTGGAGATCAGCTCCTCCGCGATCCTGCGCACCTGGTTGACCGGAATGGCGAAGCCGAGGCCGATGCTGCCGGTCTGCCCGCCCAGCGAGGAACCGCCGCCCAGGGTGGCGATGGCCGAGTTGACGCCTATCACCTCGCCGGCGCCGTTGACCAGCGGGCCGCCCGAATTGCCGGGGTTGATGGCGGCGTCGGTCTGGATGGCGTTGATCAGCGCGGAGTCCCGGCCGCTCTCGCCGCCCGCCTCCACCGGCCGGTTGAGCGAGCTGATGATGCCGGTGGTGACCGTGCCGGTCAGCCCCAGCGGGGAGCCGATCGCGATGACCGGGTCGCCGACCACCATGGAGTCGGAGTTGCCCAGCGCCACCTCGGGCGAGCCGAAGGTCTCCTCCGGCTTCACCACCGCGATGTCGGAGTTGGGATCCCGGCCCACGATCCTGGCCGTGGTGGACCTGCGGTTGCTGAACTTGATCCGGATCTCGCCGCCGGTGGAGGCCACCGCCACCACGTGGTTGTTGGTGACGATGTAGCCGCCCCTGATCAGGAAGCCGGAGCCGGTGCCCGACTCGCTGCCGCCGCGCACCTCCAGCGAGACCACGCTGGGCAGCACCTTGGCGGCCACTCCGGCGACCGACTCCGGCGGCCTGGCGGTGGTGCCGGCCGGCGCGGACGGGATCGCGTAGTCGGGGTCCACGCCGGAGCCCGACCCGGACAGCAGGTAGGTGCCGTAGCTGCCGGCCGCGCCCGCGATGAGCGCGATCACCACGGCCAGCAGGGCCAGCACACCGGTACGGCGGTTGCCCTCCGGCGCCTCCTGGCGCTGCGGGCCCGGCGGCGGCGCCCAGGTGGGGCCCATGCCGTACGCGTTGACGGGCGGGGGCGGGCCCTGGGGCTGGCCGTACGGGTCCTGGGTGTACTGCTCCTGGCCGTACTGGTCGGCGTAGGTGTCCCGGTAGGGGTCCTGGTACTGGCTGCTCGCCTGGTACGGCGTGCCCGGCTGCCGGTACTGCGGGGTGGGCCCGCCAGGGCTGCCCCAGCCCGGGTGGGGTCCTTCCGCCGGAAGGAACTCAGGCCGGTCCGACGCGTTGAAGGAACGCGTGTCGTCGGTCATCGTTGCTTTCACTCCCACGCGAGTCAGCGGTGGCCTTGTGCCATCCTCAGGCGAACGGCATACGACTGATGTAAGCGAAATCGTATGCCGTCTCGATCCCCAACATTCGGCAGGGTAGTCGCCCGATCAGGACATCAGTGCGCAAGCGACGGCCGCAGCGTCGGAGTGGCGACCGGCTCGGTCCGGCCGAACGGCGGCGCGGTGTTGGGCGCGGGCACCATCATCTCCGGGGGCCTGGCCGGGCGAGGCTCGCCGCTGACCATGAACAACGTCCCCAGAGCGACGGCGGCGGAGGCCATGCCCACCGCCACGTAGCCGATGCGCCGGTTGGTGCGCCCCGGGCCCGCCGAACCGGCGGAGCGGCGCGGCCGGTTGTCCGCCGGAGCCAGGCTGTAGATGCCCGGCAGCGCGCGCAGGTTCGGCGGGCCCGGATCCGGCATGCGCATCAGCGACATCGTCAGATCCGCCGGAACCGGCGGCGGATCCATCAGCCGAAGCCGGCTCTTGAGCGCGCGGAACGCCTCCACCTCCGCCCGGCACTCGGCACAGAACGTCAAGTGGGCAAGGGCTCGTTCCCGGTCGTTGTGGCCGAGTTCGCCGTCGATCAGCGCGGAGACGCGCTCTCCAAGATGCGTCATGCTCCCTCCTCGTGATGCTGTCGGGGGCAGCGGGCGCGCGAGCCGCTCATCTGCCCTCCCGGGTGAACGACGAAGGGGGGAGCTGGTCATCGCGTGGCGCCCGGTGCTCCAGGGCTTCACGCAACTGCGAGCGGGCCCGGTGGATGCGGCTGCGGACGGTGCCGAGCTTCACCCCGAGCGTCGCGGCGATCTCCTCGTACGACAGGCCTTCGATGTCACAGAGCACGACGGCGGCCCGGAACTCCGGCGCCAGCGCGTCGAGCGCGGCCTGGATGTCGGGTTCGAGGTGGGCGTCGTCGTAAGCCTGGGCCGGCGACGGCTCGCGCCCGCGTAAGCGCTCCGCGGCGTCGTCGGCCAGACCTTCGAACCGGATGCGCTGCTTGCGGCGCGCCTGGTCCAGGAACAGGTTGGTGGTGATGCGGTGCAGCCAGCCCTCGAACGTCCCAGGCGTGTAACTGGACAGTGATCGGAACACCCGGACGAAGACCTCCTGGGTCAGGTCCTCGGCGTCGTGCACGTTCCCGGTCAGGCGGTACGCGAGCCGGTATACCCGCGCGGAGTGCGTGCGAACGACCTCCTCCCAGCTGGGAGGCGTCCAGTCGGACACCGAGGTGTCCGCCTGGTGGTCGGCGTCGTCCACCAGCAACCCTTTCTCCAAGACCGTCGCTACACCCATTGTGCCCTTCTGTTCTCATTGCCGCGCCTACTGAGCGGCAGCTGCTTGATGGCGCGAGAATAAAGACCGTTCAAAGCGTGCAACGTCCTCGTTGTGGCGTGAGTTCCCGTTCGGGGCTTACTCCCCTACGCTTCAGAACCATGAATACGGCGAGCCTGGCTCATGCGGAGGATTTCGTCCCCGAGGACGAGGTGCTGCGATCCGCGCGGCAGCGGGGCACGGAGGTGGGCGCGCCCCCCATCCTTCCTGGTGGCGGGGCCGCGCTGAGCTTCCTGGCGACCGCGATCAACGCCAGGGCCGTGGTGGAGATCGGCACCGGGTGCGGGGTCTCGGGCCTCTGGCTGCTGCGCGGCATGCGGCCCGACGGGACCCTCACGAGTGTGGACGTGGAACCGGAGAACCAGCGGATGGCCCGCCAGACGTTCGCCGAGGGAGGCTTCTCCGGCAGCCGGATCCGCCTCATCGTCGGCCGCGCCCTGGACGTGCTGCCCCGCCTCGCCGACGGCGGGTACGACCTGGTCTTCTGCGACGCCGCCAAACAGGAGTACGGCGACTACCTGGCCGAGGCCATCCGGCTGCTCCGGGTGGGCGGCATCGTCGCCTTCGACAACGCGCTCTGGCACGACCGGGTGGCCGACCCCACCCAGCGCGACCCGGACACCGTCGCCGTCCGCGAGCTCGGCAAGCTGGTCCGCTCCGACGAACGGCTCCGCCCCGTGATGCTCCCGCTCGGCGACGGCCTCCTGGCCGCGGTCAAACTGTCCTGACGAGGGCCCGGATCCGCCGGGCCCGTCCTCAGCGGCTCCTCAGCGACTCCTCAGCGGCTGAGCCAGTCCAGCAGCATGCGCACGCCGAACCCGGTCCCGCCCTTCTCCGCCCTGGCCGGGCCGGCGATGTCCAGGTGCGCCCACGCCCGCTTGCCCACGAACTCGCGCAGGAACAGCGCGGCCGCCACCGAGCCGGCCGCGCCGGACATGCGCCGGTCCACGTTGCTCAGGTCCGCCACGTCCGACTCCAGGTCGCTCAGGTAGTCGTCGATGAGCGGCATGCGCCACAGCCGGTCGCCGGTCCGCTCGCTCGCGGCCAGCAGCTGCGCGGCCAGGTCCTCGTCGTTGGCGTACAGCGCGCCGATGCCGCTGCCGAGGGCCACCCGGGCCGCGCCGGTCAGGGTGGCGATGTCCACCAGGGCGTCCGGGTCGAGTTCCGCGTCGGCGTAGGCCAGCGCGTCGGCCAGCACCAGGCGGCCCTCCGCGTCGGTGTTGAGGACCTCCACGGTGCGCCCGCCGTACTGGACGATGACGTCGCTGGGGCGCTGGGCGGAGCCGGAGAAGGCGTTCTCGGCGCAGGCGATCAGGCCGGTGACCCGGACGGGGACGTCGAACTCGGCCAGCGCGCCCATGGCGGCGATGACGGCCGCGCCGCCCGCCATGTCGGTCTTCATGGTCTTCATGCCCTCGGAGGTCTTGAGGGAGAGGCCGCCGCTGTCGAAGGTGATGCCCTTGCCGGCCAGCACGACGTGCCGGTCGTACGACGCGGGGCGGTAGCTCATCTCGACCAGGCAGGGCGGGTTGACCGAGCCCTGCCCGACCGCGCGGATGCCGCCGAACGCGGTCAGCTCGGTGTCCACCCGGACGGTGACGCCCGCCGCCGCGCCGATCTCCACGGCCTGGGCGGCCAGCCAGCCGGGCGTCTTGATGGAGGAGGGCGTGTTGACCAGGTCCCTGGCGATGGCGGTGGCGCGGGCACTGGCCGCCCCGCGCCGGATGGCGGCCGCGTCGCCGCCGACGAACACGATCTCCTCGACGGCCTTGGTCTTGGGCTCGCCGATGGTGAAGCCGTACGTGGCCAGCAGGGCGCTCTCCACCAGACTGGCCAGGTCCCCGTCCGGGGGCAGCACGATGGTCAGGCTGGTACGGCCCTTGGCCCGGCCGCCCAGGGCCGCGCCCGCCTTGCGCAGGTCGTCGCCGATGCCGTACAGCAGGATGCGCCGGACGCCGTCACCGTGCGGGACCGGCAGCTCCAGGACCTCGCCGGGTTCGCCCTTCACCTGGTAGTGGGCGAGCAGGGCGGGCAACGGGATGGGGAGCTCGATCGCGGGGTCGAGGCCGGGGCCGAACGGGACCGCCAGGAACTCGGCGTCGGCGGCGGCGTGGGGCGCGACGGTCAGGCGGGTGTTGATGGGCACGGACACTCCTGGACTTTCCATGGGCTTACGGTGGGCTCTCGCCCGAAACAGAGCGGCCCCGGCGCGGGAAGCACCCGCCACCAGGGCCGATATCGATGGAGGGACGGCCGATCAGCCGACCACGTTCTTCAGTGCGTCGCCGAGGGCACTGGCCTCGTCCGCGGACAGTTCGACGACGAGCCGCCCACCACCCTCCAGCGGGACCCGCATGACAATGCCCCGGCCTTCCTTGGTGACCTCCAGCGGACCGTCACCAGTCCGCGGCTTCATCGCCGCCATGCGTGTATCCCTTCCCGCGTTGTCGACCGCCCCCGAGGAGGTGGTCGGCGCATTCACGTCTTCTGTGATGTCCTATTATCCCGCCTCCGAGCTCAATAGGGTAATGCCCGGGGCTCATTTGTGGATCAAAGCGTGCCCACCTATGCATTGTCGGAGACAGATCCTGACCCCACACTTGGTGGAGTGAACGCCCGAGCCGCGCTTTTCGATCTCTACGGGGACCACCTGCGCACGCGGGGCGGACGCGCCTCGGTCGCGGCCCTGGTCCGGCTTCTCGCGCCGCTGGACGTCGCCGCCCCAGCCGTCCGCACCGCGATCTCCCGCATGGTGCGACAGGGCTGGCTGGACCCCGTACGGCTGCCGCAGGGCCCCGGCTACGCGCTCACCCCGAAATGCGCCAGACGCCTGGACCGCACCGCCGCGCGCATCTACCGGGGGGCCACGGTCACCTGGCCGGGCCGCTGGCACCTGCTGGTGCTGGAACCCGTCAGGGAACGCCCGCGCCGGGAACGGCTCAGGGCCGACCTCGCGTTCCTGGGCTACGCCCCCCTCTCGGAGACGACCTGGATCGGTCCCAGGCCCTCGCCCGAACTCGACGCCCTGGGGGTAACGGCCGACCGTTTCGAAGCCGTCCTGGAGGGAGATCCGCGCGACCTGGTGGCCAGGGCGTGGGACCTGGACGCGATCGGCCGGGCGTACGAGGAGTGGCTGGCCGGGGCCATGACCCTGGTCGCCTCGCTGCCGGACGAGTCCACCGACGAGCTGGTGTACGCGGTCCGCAGCCGGCTGGTACACACCTGGCGCAACTTCCTGTTCCGCGACCCGGGACTGCCGCCCGCGCTGTTGCCGCCCGGCTGGCCCGGGGAGAAGGCGCGGGCCTACTTCGATCAGGAGGCCGCGCGGCTGCTGCCCCGGGCGGCCGCGTTCGTCGACCGCAACCTGGACGGCCACCCGTGACAGTCACCCCCGGCACTCCCGGCACCCCCGAGAGCGCGACCTCCCGCCCCGGCTGGCTGGAGCTCTTCTTCGACCTGGTCTTCGTGGTGGCCATCGCCAAACTCGCCCACCACCTGGAGGGCGACCCCGGCTGGCACGAGTTCTGGGAGTTCCTGGTCCTGCTGTTACCGGCCTGGTGGGCGTGGCTGTCGTTCACCGCGTTCGTCAACACGGCGGGCGGCGACGGCACCCGGGCCACCAGGACCAGGATCCTGCTGCTGGCCGCGATGTTCTGCCTGGGCGTGGTGGGCGCGGCCGTACCGGACGGGCTGGGTGAGCGGGCCCCCGCCTACGTGCTCGGCTTCGCCGGGGCCCGGGTGGTGCTGTTCCTGCTCTGGCTGCCGCTGGCCCGCCGCCGCGAGGTCGAGTGGAACCTCACCCGCATCACCGTGTTCAACGGCGGCAGCATCGCCATCTTCGGCTCCTCGCTCCTGGTCTCCGAAGGCATGCGCCCGCTGATCTGGCTGGCCGGGATCGGCTACGAACTGGCCGTCCTGGTGTACGCGCAGCGCTCCCAGGTCAGGGACTACAACGTCGCCCACATCGTCGAACGGGTCGGCCTGTTCGTCATCATCGTGCTGGGCGAGTCGGTGGTGTCCTCGGTGAACGCGGTGGACGCCACCTGGGCGCCGGGCGCGTGGCTGATCGCGGTGCTCGGGTTCGTGCTCTTCGCCGCCCTGTGGTGGAGCTACTTCGAGTTCGGCGCGGCCACCGCGGAGGCCGAACTGCACGAGGGCGAGAACCAGCGCGTCAGGGACGTGATGGGCATCGGGCACTTCCCCGTGGTGGCCGCGCTGATCGCGATGGCGGCCGGGCTCGGCACGGCCATCCTGGACCACGCCCATCATCTGCCGACCGGGGCGGCGATCACGCTGTGCGGCGGGCTCGCGATCTACCGGGCCACGCTGGCGGGGCTGGGCATGCGGCTCGGGATTCCGATGCGGCGGGCGCTGCGCTGGGCGCTGCCCGGGGTGGTGATCCCGCTGGCGGTGCTCGCGGCGGCCGGGTGGCTGCCGACCTGGGCGGTGGTGGCGGCGCTCTGCGCGGAGGCGGTCGGGCAGACGGTCCTGGCCACCAGGAAGCGCGTCAGGCTCCGGACGGCCCTGTCCTGACCAGGCAGTCCGCGACGTGGTCGTCCACCAGGCCGATGGCCTGCATCAGCGCGTACGCGGTGGTGGGCCCGACGAAGCGGAAGCCGTGCTTCCTGAGGTCCTTGGCGAGGGCAACGGAGCCGGGCGTGGTGGCGGGGACGTCGGCCATGGTGCGCGGGATCGGCGCGTCCGGGTCGGCGTACTTCCAGATCAGGGCGGAGATGCCGCCGGGGAGGTCCAGGGCGGCCCTGGCGTTGGCCACGGCGGCCTCGATCTTGGCGCGGTTGCGGACGATGCCGGCGTCGGTCAGCAGGCGCTCCACGTCGGCCGGGCCGTACGCGGCGACCTTGGCGATGGCGAAACCGTCGAAGGCGGCGCGGAAGTTCTCCCTTTTGCGCAGGATGGTGATCCAGGACAGGCCGGACTGGAAGGCCTCCAACGTGACGCGCTCGTAGACGCCGTCGTCGTCGCGGACCGGGCGGCCCCACTCGTGGTCGTGGTAGTCCAGGTAGAGCGGGTCGGACGTCGCCCAGGCGCAGCGAACTACCACGCCTCCTCCGGATCGTCCTTCTCGTCCTCGTCCTTCTTGCCGGGCTTCTCGGACGCTTTGACCAGAGCCTTGTCGGTCTTGTCGGTCTTCTCGGCCACGGGGAGCGGGTCGAGGTGCTCGACCGGGATGCCCTCCCAGCCGGCCGCTCCGTTCGGGACCTCCGGCTGGTGCTCGGTCCGGGGCGGCTCCGCCGGGCGCGCGTACAGCTCCTGGCGGGCCTGGAGGCGGCCGGCCAGGAGTTCGGCGACCTTCTGCTCCAGCACGGCGATCCGGGTGTCCCGCTCGCTCAGCGCCGTGGCCGCCCGCTGCAGGGTCTCGTCCACACTCTGGGTGTTGTAACCGATCAGGCCGATGGGCAGGTGCAGGGACCCGAAGTCGGCCGCGTTCAGCTGTCCGGCCTCGGGCAACTCCAGCGGCGGCACGTCGGGGTGGAACTCGGCCATCTCACCGCCACGGCCCAGCGAGACCAGGACCACGCATCCGAGCACGGCCAGAGCGGCGACCACGAGTACGACCAGCACATACGAATCGTGCCACAACTCACAAGGGCCGCAGGCCGTCAGTCCGGATCGGTCACCGGGATGAGGTGCTGCCGCTTGTCCAGCAGATCGAAGGCCTCCTCCACGCCGGTGGCCCAGGAGATGGCGTCGAACACGTCGGGGCGGGTGAAGCCCTGGTCGTACATGCCGCCGACCAGGGCCTTCAGCGGGTCGTACAGGCCCCAGGGGTCGAGGATGACCAGGGGTTTGACGTGCAGGCCGAGGACCCGGGAGGTCCAGATCTCGAACAGCTCCTCCAGGGTGCCGATGCCGCCGGGGAGCACCAGGAACGCGTCCGAACGGGCGTCCATCACGCCCTTGCGCTCACGCATGCCCGGGGTGACCACGAGCTCGTCCGAGTCGGTGTCGGCGATCTCGATGTCCACCAGGGCCTGCGGGATCACCCCCACGGTGGTGGCGCCACCTGCCCGGGCGGCGCGGGCCACCTCGCCCATGCAGGAGACGACGGCCCCGCCGCTGACCAGGCCGTGGCCGCGCCGGGCCAGCTCGGCGCCGACCTCCCGGGCCAGCTCCAGGTACTTGGGGTCGATCCGCCGGCTGGACGCGCAGAACACACAAACGAACATTTGACCTATTTTATGGAGGCTTATTGGGCGTCGGCCACGGTCTGCTCGACCGACTCCCGCTCCACCGTCTCGGTCTCGCTCCGCAGCCGGTCGGCCTCCACGATGATCCGGATGGCCTCCTCCACGTCGTCGGTGCACCGGATCAGCTCCACGTCCGGCGGCGAGATCTTGCCCTCGGCGAGCAGCGTGTCCTTGATCCAGCTGACCATCGGGCCCCAGAACCGGGTGCCCATCAGGACGACCGGGAAGGAGGTCACCTTGCGGGTCTGCACCAGGGTGAGCGCCTCGAACAGCTCGTCCAGGGTGCCGAACCCGCCCGGCAGGGTGATGAAGCCGGAGGAGTACTTCACGAACATGGTCTTGCGCACGAAGAAGTAGCGGAACTCCACGCCGAGATCCACGTACGGGTTCATGCTCTGCTCGTGCGGCAGCTCGATGCCGAGACCCACCGAGACGCCGCCCGCCTCCAGCGCGCCCTTGTTGGCGGCCTCCATGCAGCCGGGCCCGCCTCCGGTGATCACCGCGTACCCCGCCTCGGCCAGACCCCGCCCGAGCCGCACCCCCATGTCGTACTCACCGGAGTCCGGTTTGGTACGGGCCGAGCCGAAGACCGTCACCGCGGGCGGCAACTCCGCCAGCGCGCCGAACCCCTCGACGAACTCGGCCTGGATGCGCAGCACCCGCCACGGGTCCATGTGCACCCAGTCGGCGGGCCCCCGCCGATCGAGCAGCCGCTGGTCATGGGTGGAATCGGGCACCAGGCTGCCACGGACGAGAGACGGCCCCTGGCGTCGTTCAGGGCGGATCGTGTTCATGCCGACTCACCGTACCCCCGCCCCGGGAAGGGTCCGAAAAGAATCTTGAAATTCTTCGGAAACGAGCGGAACCGGTTTTCGCGGAGGCCGCGTCTAAGAGTCGAGGGTGCTGCTCGGGACGGAAAGTGGCTTTCCCCGCCAAATGGCCGGCGAGGAAAGCCACTTTCTTCTTTCTGGGGGTATCCGCTCAGGTCAGCCAGCTGGTCATGACCCGCTCGGCTTCGACGATCTTGGCAAGTTCGACGTACTCGTCCCGTTTGTGGGCGACCTCCGGATTGCCGGGTCCGTAGTTCACGGCCGGGACGCCGAGCGCCGAGAAACGGGCCACGTCCGTCCACGCCACCTTGGCCTGCGGAGGGCCGCCGACAATGGCGGCGAAGGCCGACGCGATCGGGTGGTCCAGGCCGGGCCTGGCGCCGGGCGCGCTGTCGGTGATCCGCACGTCGAAGCCGGCGAAGAACTCCGCCAGGAAGCCGGCCGCCTCCGCCTCGGTCCGGTCGGGCGCGAAGCGGTAGTTGACCGTCACCACGCACTCGTCCGGGATGACGTTCCCGGCATGCCCGCCGTCGATCCGCACCGCGTTCAGGCCCTCGTGGTACGCCAGGCCGTCCACCACCGGCTTGCGCGGCTCGTAGGCGAGCAGCCGGTTGAGGATCTCGGCGGCCCGGTGCACGGCGTTGACGCCCAGCCAGGAGCGGGCGCTGTGGGCGCGCACGCCGGTGGTCCGCACCTCGGCCCGCATCGTGCCCTGGCAGCCGCCCTCGATCTCCCCGTCGGTGGGCTCCATCAGCACCGCGAAGTCGCCGCGCACCCAGTCGGGGTGCTCCCTGACCAGCATGCCGAGGCCGTTGCGGGCCGCCTCGACCTCCTCGCAGTCGTAGAAGACCAGGGTGAGGTCGCGGTTGGGCTCGGTCAGCAGGGCCAGTTTGAGCTGGACGGCCACGCCGCTCTTCATGTCGGTGGTGCCGCAGCCGTACAGGCGGTCGCCGTCGATCCTGCTGGGCACGTTCCCGGCGATCGGGACGGTGTCCAGGTGCCCGGCCACCACCACACGCTCCGGCCGGCCGAGGTGGGTGCGGGCCACCACGTTGGAACCGTCCCGGTCCACGGTGAGATGCCCCAGCCTGGTCAGCGCCGCCTCGACGGCGTCGGCGAGCGGTTTCTCGTTCCCGCTCTCCGAGGCGATGTCCACCAGTTCGGCGGTGAGGGTCCTGACGTCCTGATCCAGTCGCATGAGACACCAGCCTAGGGAGTCCGGGTAGGTTCTGGGACGTGACAACCCGCGTCCCCAGAACCGCACTGATCATCCTGGCCATCGTCGTTGTTCTGGGCGGCGCCATCCTCTTCGCGGTCTACCGGCTGCTCCAGCAGGCGGAGCCGTACGTGCGGGGGGAGAACTGTCAGATCACCACGCCGGACGGAACGATCGAACTGGACATCGAGCAGTCCCAGGTGGCCGCGGTGATCGCCGCCGTGGCGGCCCGGCGCAAGCTGCCCGAGCGGGCGCTGGAGATCGCGTACATCACCGCCATCCAGGAGTCCAAGCTCAGCAACATCCCGTACGGGGACCGCGACTCGGTCGGCATCTTCCAGCAGCGCCCGTCCCAGGGCTGGGGCACGGTCAAGCAGCTGATGGACCCGGTCTACTCGACCAGGAAGTTCTTCGCCGCGCTGGAGAAGGTGGAGGGGTACCTGGACCTGCCACTGCACGACGCCGCCCAGGAGGTCCAGCGCTCGGCCGACGGCGGGGCGTACGCCGACCACCGGGCCACCGCGATCATCCTGGCCGGCGCGTTCAGCGGCCGGGTGGCCAGCGCCGTGTACTGCTGGTACCCGCCGCCCGCGAAACCGGTCAAGGCCGACCCGGGCGAGGCCCGCGGCGAGCTCACCCGGGCTCTGGGCGCCGCCGCCCGCAAGGACAGCTGGCTGGTCGCCACCTGGTACGTCACCCACGCGCAGAAGTACGGCCTGCGCCAGATCCGCTACGACGGCGTCAGCTGGACCGCCGAAAATGGACACGACGGTTGGCAAGCCGATAAATCCGGCAAAAGTGGGCCGATGGCGGTGAGTTAGCCCAGCCGCTCGACTTGGATCGAGCCAGGGGTCAGCGGCGAGGCGTACGAGGCCACCCACTGCCCGCCCTGGACCCGCTGGAACGACAACAACCGCCCGTCATTGGCCCGATAGTCCGCGAAGTCCAGCAGTCCCCGGTCCGGCAGGCCGGTCATGCCCTCGGCCCGGAACGGGACAGTGCCCCGCTCGATCGGGAAGAACTCCACGCCCTCCATGATCAGCATGCTCTTGGCGGGCACCATGCCCTGCGCCTGGACCTGTGTCCAGAGCAGAACCTCCAGGTGAGCGGCCTCCTGCTGGACCTCACGCTCCTGGACGGAGAGCCACTGGTAGCGGCGGGTGCCGTCGTCCAGGAGGTGTTCGGTCCACTCCTCGCCGTGCCAGGAAAGATGCAACGCTCCCATGGCGCGGTAGCGCACACCCGCGATATGCACCGTGTCGCCGACCTTGATGGTTCGCGGGTCGAAATACGAGGGCCCGTGGCCGGAGCCGTAGTCGCCGCCGTTCGCCGGAGCCGCACGCCTGTCCTGGCGGGTGGTGGCGATGAACGCGCCAAGCACGACGATGAGCGTCGCGACACTCAAACCGAGCACCACCGCTGTCGTCATGGCGCGCGATCCTACTGGAGCCGACGCACGACCGCATTTATCCGTTCATCTGTCGCCGTAATAGCAATACGAATGTGTTGCTTTCCGGCTGCCCCGTAGAAGTCCCCGGGCGCCACGAGGATGCCGCGCTCCGACAGCCGGCGCACCTGGTCCCAGCAGTCGGTGCCGTCGCTCGCCCACAGGTAGAGCCCCGCGGTGGAGTGCTCGATCCGCCAGCCGGCCGCCTCCAGGGCGGGCCGGAGCGCGTCCCGGCGCGCCGCGTACCGCTCACGCTGGGCCAGCGCGTGGGCGTCGTCGTTCAGGGCGGCGGTCATGGCGGCCTGGACCGGTCCCGGAACGATCATTCCGGCGTGCTTGCGGACCTCCAGGAGGCGCTGGACGAGCTCCGGATCGCCGGTGACGAAGCCCGCCCGGTACCCGGCCAGATTGGACCGTTTCGACAGCGAGTGCACCGCCAGCAGGCCCTCGTGGGAGCCCCCCGAGACCTCCGGGTGCAGGATCGAGACCGGCTCCTCCTCCCAGCCGAGCCCGATGTAGCACTCGTCCGAGGCGACGATCGCGCCGCGTTCCCGCGCCCAGGCCACCACCTTGGCCAGGTGCCCGGCCGGCAGCACCTTGCCGGTCGGGTTGGACGGCGAGTTCACCCACACCAGCGGCACCCGCTCGGGCCCCAGCGAGACCAGCCCGTCCGTCGCGTACGGCTCCGCCCCCGCCAGCCGCGCGCCCACGTCGTACGTCGGGTACGCCAGCTCGGGGAAGACCACCCGCTCACCCGCGCGCACGCCCAGCAGCGTGGGCAGCCAGGCCACCAGCTCCTTGGTGCCGATGACGGGCAGCACCGCGGCCGGATCCACGGTGACCCCGTGCCGGCGGGCCAGCCAGCCGGCCGCCGCGTCGCGCAGCGCGGGCGTGCCGTACGTGAGGGGGTAGCCGGGGCTGTCGGCGGCCTCGGCCAGCGCGCGCTGGATCACCGCGGGCACGGAGTCGACCGGCGTGCCGATGGACAGATCGGCGATGCCGTCCGGGTGCGCCTGGGCCACCTCCTTGTACGGCGTGAGCCGGTCCCACGGGAAGTCGGGCAGTGTGATCAACGAAGGTCCCCCCTACGGGCATGCGGCAGCCGCCCACCGGGACGCGGCGGGCGGCCGGGGCACAAAACTACTTCAGTGGTCCTCAGCCTGCGGGGGCAGCGCGGCGACGACTTCGTGGTCCTTCTCGATTTTGCCGACCTTCGACGCACCCCCGGGAGAACCGAGGTCCTCGAAGAAGTCCACGTTGGCGCGGTAGAAGTCCTTCCACTGCTCCGGCAGGTCGTCCTCGTAGAAGATGGCCTCCACCGGGCAGACCGGTTCGCACGCGCCGCAGTCCACACATTCGTCGGGGTGAATGTAGAGCATGCGGTTGCCCTCGTAGATGCAGTCGACGGGGCATTCCTCGATGCACGCCTTGTCCAGGACATCCACGCAAGGCTGCGCGATGACGTAGGTCACCTCGGGCTCCTTCTTTCCGGCACGACATGGGCCGCGGGTTGCTAACGCCTAGTATTGCGTTGCCTGCCAGGTGGCTGAAACAGGAGGGGGCCAAAGCCGTGGCCTTTCACCTCAGAGTGAGCATCTCGGCGGAAGACGTGGGCCGCAAGGTGACCGTGCGGCGGGTGGTGCCCGAAGGTTTCCGCGACGTCGTGGGCGTGCTGGAGTCGTGGTCGGGCGGCGTGCTGGCCGTGCGGAAGCGCGACGGCACGCTGGTGGAGTTCCCGGAGAAGGCCATGGTGGCGGCAAAGGTCGTGCCCGGCTGACGGCGTGTCTCCTCGACCGGCCGGAAAATCACGCCAAGTATTCGAATCGTGACCACACGTGCTCTAGGTCTGGTAGCCCTGCTCGCGGTGGCCGCGGCCGCCTGCTCCGCCCCGGCTACGGACAACAAGAACCTGCCCCCGGTGAACCCCATGGCCGCCAGCCTGCAGTCGGGCTTCACCAACATGGACCGGTTGATCGAGGCGGCCCAGAAGGAGGGCGAGCTGGTCGTGGCCGGCCTGCCCCGCGACTGGGTGAACCACGGCGAGATCATGGACGAGTTCGCCGACAAGTACGGCGTGAAGGTGACCGCCCTCAAACCGGACGCCACCGGCGCCCAGCAGCTCGCCGCCACCGGCGCCCAGGCCCCCGACGTGTACGACCTGAGCCTGGACGCGGCCGTCGCCAACGCCGACAAGTTCGCCCCCTACCGGGTGCTCGGCTGGCAGGACATCGCCGACGACCTCAAGGCCGCCGACGGCGCCTGGTACGCGGGTTACGGCGGCTACATGTCGATCGGCTACGACCCCGCCAAGGTGGCCGCGCCCGCGTCGTACGCGGCGCTGCTGAAGCCGGGGGCGGCGGTCGCCCTGCCCGGCGACCCGATCCGCACCGCGGCCGGATTCGGCGGCGTGATGGCCACCTCGCTGTCCGGGGGGAAGCCGGACGCCGCCCGCGGGGTGAAGTTCTTCGCCGACCTGAAGAAGGCGGGCTCGCTGTCCACCCCGGACAAGGCCACCGCCCTGCTGGACTGGGACTACCTCAACATGGCCAGGGCCGCCGCGGCCACCGAGCAGGACAAGCCGGAGTGGCGGGTGACCATCCCCAAGGACGCCGTGCTCGCCTCGCACTACGTGCAGGCCATCAACGCCAAGGCCAGGCACCCGGCCGCCGCCCGCCTGTGGGAGGAGTTCCTCTTCTCCGACGAGGGCCAGAACCTGCTCCTGCGCGGCTACGCCAGGCCGGTACGGCTGGAGGCGATGGAGATGCGCGGCGGGCTGGACCACGAGGCCCTGGCCAAGCTGCCGAAAGTCGCCGGGACCCCGGTGACGCTCACCATTCCGCAGCAGGACGCCGCGAAGACGTACCTCCGGCAACATTGGCCCCAGCAGATCGGCTGACCACCATCCATTCCACGGAGGCCTTACAGTAATGGCTATACCGTGGAATGAGAGCCGATCTTGCGATATGACACCCCTAGTCTCATTCAGTGGAACGCTCGCGCTTATGACAGCTCGTTCGGGTATGTCTCGGCGCAGGGCGCTCCGCTGGTGGACCTGCTGGATCCGCAGCCGGGCGAGCGCGTGCTCGACCTGGGCTGCGGCACCGGCGTGCTGACCGCCGAGATCGCTTCGCGCGGCGCCCGGGTGCTCGGCATCGACGGCTCGCACTCGATGATCGAGACCGCCATCGCCCAGTTCCCCGGCCTCGACTTCACCGTCGGGGACGGACACGACTTCACCGTCGCGCAGCCGTACGACGCGGTCTTCTCCAACGCGGCGCTGCACTGGATGAGCCGCGACCCGGACGCGGTGATCGAATGCGTGCGGATGGCCCTGCAGCCCGGCGGCCGGTTCGTCGGCGAACTCGGCGGCGCGGGCAACTGCGCCGCGCTGACCGCCGCGATGCTCACCGCCTGGCGCGAGCACGGCCTGCGCGACCCGCAGCTGCCCTGGTACTTCCCCAGCCCCGCCGAGTACGCCGTGCGCCTGGAACGCGCCGGTTTCACGCTCCGCCTGGTGGAGTACTTCGACCGGCCCACCCCGCTGGACGACTGCCCCAACGGCGCCGCCGACTGGGTGCGCATGTTCGCCCCCTCGCTGCTGGACGGCGTGCCCATCGGCACGGTGGAACCGCTGCTCCGGCGGGTGAACGAGCTGGCCGCGCCCGCGCTGCGCCGGGAGTCCGGCTGGATGGCCGACTACGTACGCCTGCGCTTCGCGGCCGTCCGGCAGTAGAACGGCAGGAGACGCCCACGAGAGGCCTACCGAGCCGAATCAAGGTCGTCACCGAGAAACTGCCGCCAAACGCGGGTGATTTGCCAGACTATGGTCTGGTCTTACGTACGTGATGGGGATGGCGATGAACTTCTGCCTGAGTGACCTTGTGCCACCGCTGCGCTGGAGTGATGCCGCCACCATTCCCACCCCGCCGGATCTGCCGGATGCCTGGTGGCGGAGCCTGCCCATGAGCCGGGTGCTGGCCGCCGTCGGACCTTCGGGGCTCGCCGACCTGCTGACCGACCTCACGCTGAGCCAGTGGCGGGCCGCCGCGGTCGGCGACATCCTGCCCGCGCTGCACGTGCTCCACCCCGACGACGCCGACGACCCGCAGGTGGCGATCGCGCTGGACCGGGCCGGGTCGTGGACCGGGCTGCTGGCGCTGACCGGCAGGGAGCTGGCCGACCAGCCGTTCGTGAAGGTGCGGCCGGTGCTGACCGCCCTGTTCGGCGCGGTCTTCGCGCGCCTGGCGCAGGTCCAGGGCGCGCGGGCCCCGCTGGCGTTACGCCCGTGGGAGCCGGCGCGGGCCGAGGCGGCGGCCGTGTCCGTCTCCGCCGCCGTGGGCGCCGTGGCCGGCGGATCCGGCGCGGATCTGTGCGCGCTGCTGGACGGGGTGTTCGCGGAGCTGGACGACCAGACCTGGATGGTGGCGCAGAACCGGGTCTTCACCGACACGCCGACGGCCGTGGAGGAGCTGGGGCGGCTGCTGGCCGTACCGGCCGGGCTGATCGAGGCGATGGAGAAGGCGCTGCGGGCGCGGCTGGAGGAGTGGCTGGAGTCACCCGGGTCGGCGCCGTTCCGTACGCACCTGGAGCGGGTGGCCGCGCTGCTGGGGGTGGCCGCGCCGAAGACGCGGCTGATCAACGCGGCCCCCTGGCACGAGGAGGAACTGCGCTCGCTGGACGTGCTGGCCTGGCAGTTCGTGCTGGCCTCGCTGCCGGGCTACCAGGTGGACGGCGAGTGGCTGGTGGCCGGGGACATGGCCGAGCTGCAGGAGAAGACCCGGAAGCTGATCGTGAACTCCGACCGGCCGCCGACGGTGAATCGGGCCCGCGAGCTGGTCTCCAGCCTGGGCATCCGGCCCGAGGTGGCCAAGGAGTGGCTGGAGAACGTGCCCCAGCTGCGCATCCAGAGCGGCAACGGCAAGCCGAAGCCCCGGCCGCGCACCCGGCCCGCTCCCCTGCCGAGCCCGGTCCCCGAGGCCGAGCCGGAACTTTTATCGCAGGCGCCGGAACCCCAGCCGGAACCCCAGCCGGAACCCGCGCCCGAAGCGCAGCCGGAACCCAAGCCCAAGCCGGCGCCCAAGGCCGAGCCCAAACCGGTCGCCAAGCCGGTGCCGAAGCCGCCGCCCAGGACCGAGCCGAAGCCTAAGGCCGAACCCGGCTTCAAGGACGTCGCCCACACCCGGCGCTGCTTCCGGCAGCCCGACGGCCGGTGGTGGCTGCGGGTGGACGTGACCGCCGAGTACCTGACCGGCGCGGAGATCCCGCTGCCCAGCGGCTTCGCCTCCTACCTGGGGCTGGCCCCCGGCGAGACCAAGAGCGTGCGGAGCGCGGCCGGCGACGTGGAGCTGACCTGGCAGTCCCACCCGGCGGTGGGCTCGCTCCAGCGCATCCTCACCGAGGTGGCCGCCAAGGAGGGCGGCCACATCTTCCTGACCCTCTCCGAGGAGGGCATGCTCCGGGTCAGGCACCTGCCCTCGGCCACCGGTGGCGACAACACCTCGCGGGCGCTCCGCCTGGTCGGCTACACCGCCCCCGGCGGCACGCCCGACCAGGCCGTACGGGTGATCGCCACCCGGATCGGCCTGACCGGCCCGATCGGCACCGTGGAACTCCTGGCCCGACTCCGAGAACGTGGGGACCGCGACCTGCTGTCCCTGCTGGGATAGCCGCCCATGCCACGACTCGCGGTCTCCCTGGAGTTCACGAAGGAACTCGGCGCGCTGGCCCGGCCGGTACGCCGAGACGCCGTGGTCGCGGTCCGCCGTTTCCTGCACAACTCCCCCGCGGGGCCGACTCCCGAGCGGGTGCGCAACGCCCGCGACCCGCGTGTCTTCACCCTCCGGCTGAGCGACCGCTACCGGGGCGTGGTGCTCCGCCAGCGCGACGTCTACTGGCTGGTCGCGATCCTGCCCGACGCCGAGGCCTGGACGTACGCGCAGCGCCACCGTTTCACCGTGAACCCCGCCATCGGCGTGATCGAGGTCTGGGACGCGGAGGCGCTGGAGCGGATCGAGCCCGCGCTGCGCCGCTCCTCGGCCGGGTCCGCCCGCCGCCTGTACGGCCACATCTGCGACACCGACATGTTCAGCATCGGCATCGACGCCCAGCTGCTGCCGCTGCTGCGGCTGATGAGCACCGACGCGCACCTGGCGGCGGTGGAGCCGCTGCTGCCGGAGAGCCAGTTCGCGCCGCTGTCCGCGCTGGCGCAGGGCGGCTCGCTGGCCGAGGCGTGGCGGGAGCTGGACGGGTGCCGGTGCATCCTGGCCGATGTCATCGACACCGACGACGTCGCCACCGCGCTGCTGCGCACGCCCGGCAAGGCCGCGTTCGCCGCCGACCGGATCGAGCTGGACCGCATCCTGACCGTGCCGGACTGGTGCACGTTCCTGTACGCGCCGCAGCACACGTACTCGAACTGGGAGACCTACGACCAGCCGGCGCTGATCACCGGGGGCGCCGGCACCGGCAAGACGATCATCGCCCTGCACCGGGCCGCCCACCTGGCCAGGCACGGCACGGGACCGGTACTGCTGGCCACCTTCTCCCAGGTGCTGGTGAACGAGCTGGCCACCAAGCTGGACATGATCATCGACGACGAGGTGGTGCGCAAGCGCGTCGAGGTGACCAACGTGGACCGGCTCGCGTACCGGATCGTGGCCGAGCACGAGGGACGGGCGCCCACGCTGGTCGGGGACGTGGCCAAGCTCTGGCAGGAGGCGGCCGGCAGCAGGTTCGGGGCGGCCTTCCTGCTGCGCGAGTGGGAGCAGGTGATCCTCTCCCAGAACCTGCGCTCGCTGGAGGAGTATCTGGCGGCCGAGCGTCCCGGCACCGGCACGCAGCTCTCGCCCGAGCTCAAAACCAACGTCTGGCGGGCGGTCGAGCACGTGGTCGGCCAGCTGCGGGCGTCCGGCCGGCGGACCCTGCTCCAGCTGGTGAGCGAGGCGGCCGACCTGCTGGGGCAGGCCACCGGGGACATGCTGGGCGACCAGGCGCCGGGGCGGGAGCCGTACAAGCACATCGTGGTGGACGAGGCGCAGGACCTGCACCCGGCGCAGTGGCGGCTGCTGCGGGCGGCGGTGCCGCCGGGTCCCAACGACCTGTTCGTGGTGGGCGACCCGCACCAGCGCATGTTCGACACCCGGGCCGCGCTGGCCGGCATGGGCATCCCGGTCCGCCGCTTCCACCTGAAGATCTCCCACCGGCTGCCGCACGAGATCCTCTCCTTCGGCGTACGGCTGCGCGGCGGCGGCCCCGTGGACGGCCTGGCCGAGGGCGTCTCCGAGATGTACGGCTACCGCTCGCTCCAGCACGGCCCCCGGCCGATGGTCCGCGGCTACCTCAGCCCCGAGGCGGAGATCGCCGGCCTGCTCGCGCACGTGAGCGAGTGGCTGGAGGACGGGGTGCCGCCGAACCAGGTCGCGGTGGCGGCCAGGACCGTGGAACTGGTCAGGACCGCGCGGGCGGCGCTGCGCGCGGCGGGCATCGAGGTGAAGGTGACGATGCTGCACGGCATGAAGGGTCTGGAGTTTCGCCGGGTGGCCGTGATAGGCGTTGCAGACGGGATCGTGCCGGCGCCGGAACAGCTCACCCCGGCCTCGGAGGACCCCACGGCCCGAGCCCATGACCTGCAACGAGAACGGGGGCTGCTCTATGTGGCCTGCACGCGGGCGAACGAGCTGCTCTACGTGTCCTACTCCGGCCGGGCGAGTCCCTTCCTGCCCACCTGATCCCCTAATCTGAACTGCGGATATATTCCCCTTGCCGGTTGGACCTGCATGAATCTGAGCCTGAGCGACATCGTGCCTCCCCTGCGCTGGACCGCGCCCAGCCAGGTAGAGCCGATCGCCAGTGATCCCGGTCTCCCCGACGCGTGGTGGCAGGCGCTTCCCCTGGACCGCGCCTGCGCCGCGGTGGGCACGGAGCGGGTGGCGTCCCGGCTGGCCGACCTGACCACGGCGTGCTGGGGTCATCTGGTGCTGGGCGACGTGATGCCGTTGCTGAGGTTCACGAATCCGGTGGAGAGCCAGCTCGCGCCGGGGGGCAGGGACAGCGTGCTCCTGCTGTTCGCGGGCGTGCTGGACAAGCTGCTGGAGACCGAGCAGGCCGACCGCGCCGCGCCCCCGCCCGCGCTGCCGGAGCGCCCGCTGCCCGAGCTGGTGGACGAGGTCTTCGCCCGGCTCGACGACCGCCAGCGCGCGATCGCCAGGGACCGGCTCTACGCCGAGCAGCGCGCCACCCTGGACGAGCTGGCCCAGCGTTTCTCGGTCACCCGGGAGCGGATCAGGCAGATCGAGCGGGACCTGCGCGACCACGTGGACGCCTGGCTGTCCGGGCAGGACGCGGCGCCGCTGAGCGCGCACCTGAGCTGGCTGCGCACCCGGCTGGGCTCGGCCGTGCCCGCCGACGACCTGACCGCCGCCGTGCCGTGGCACCGGACCGAGCTGACCACGCTGGGCATTCCGGCCTGGCGGTTCGTGCGCACCCTGCTGACCGGCTACGAGCAGGTGGACGGCTGGCTGATCGCGGGCGGCGCGGACGAGCTGCGGGAGAAGACGCGGGGCCTGTTCACCGACGGCCCGGTGCCGCTGGCCGAGGCGATCGTGATGGTCTCCCAGCTGGGCGTGCGGGAGGACGTGGCGGAGCGCTGGCTGGGCGCCGTGCCGCATCTGCGGGTGCTGGAAGGGCACGTGGTGCCGTGGCCGCGCAGCGTCAACGACAAGGCCGAGGCGGTGCTGGCGGTGGCCGGCATGCCGCTGTCGCCCGAGGAGATCCAGACCAGGATCGGCGAGGACTACAGCCTGGTGGGCATCCGCAACCAGCTGACCGCCGACGAGCGGTTCCTGCGCCTGGATCGCAACAAGTACGGACTCACCCGGTGGGGCGGCGAGGAATATCTGGGCATCCGCGAGATGATCGCCCGGGAGATCCAACGGGCCGGGGGTGAGGCGTCGGTGAACACCATCGTGACCAGCCTGACCTCACGATACGAGGTGAGCGAGAGCTCGGTGCGCGCGTACGCGGGCGGGCCGGGGTTCGAGCGCACCCAGCGCGGCTGGATCCGGGTGGCCGGCGCGGAGCAGGGCGAGTACCAGCCGCGCCGGGACGTCTCGATGACCCGGCGGTGCTTCCGCAGCCGGGACGGGCGCTGGTGGCACCGGGTGGACGTGAACGCCGAGCATCTGCGGGGTTCGGGGTCGCCGCTGCCGACCGGGTTCGCGGCCCATCTGGGGATGGCCCCGGGCGGGCAGCTGACGGCGTCCACGGCGGCGGGCGAGGTCGTGATCAGCTGGCACAACCAGCCGACCATGGGCTCGATCCGGCCGGTGCTGGCGGAGTACAACGCGGCTGAGGGCGATCACGTCTTCCTGACCGTCTCCGACGGCGGCGAGTTGCTGACCCGGTTCCTGCCCGCCAGCCCGCCCGGGCTGCCCGCGCTGAACCGGGCCCTGCACCTGATCGGGTACACGGCTCCGGTGGCGTCGGAGGCGGAAGGGCTGCGGCTGATCGGGGCCCGGATCGGGCTGCCTGACGGGGCCGCGCGGGACGAGGTGCTGACCCGGCTGCGGGAGCGCGGCGACCGGGACATTCTCACGTTCCTTTAACGGCCTTTGTCGGGATCTGGAAGGATCTTCGGCAATTGTCCGTTCGGGGAAGGATTTAGCGTGAAATTTCCGGCGATGCGGGCCGGGGTGGGTGTGGTGCTCACCGGGGTTCTGAGTGCGGGTGTCGTGTTTCCCGCGCAGGCGGCGACCAGGGTCGTCGGGGTGGACGTCAGCAACTGGACCGGGGACGTCGACTGGGAGTCGGTGGCCGACGGTGGGGCGCGGTTCGCGTACGTGCACGCCACGGAAGGGCTGGACTACAAGAACCCGCGGTTCGCGGCACAGTTCGGCGGGGCCGGGGATGCGGGCATCTACCGGGGGGCCTATCACTTCGCGCAGCCGCATGAGTCGGGCGGGGCCGAGCAGGCTGATTTCTTCGTACGCAACGGGGGGCGTTGGGCGGCGGACGGGAAGACGTTGCCGGGGGTGCTGGATGTGGAGGACAACCCGTACAAGAACCGGAACGGGCTGGATCACTGTTACGGGCTCGATCAGGACGAGATGGTGAAGTGGATCGGGGACTTCGCGAAGCGGTACAAGGCCAGGACGCATCGGGATGTGGTCATCTACACCACGACGGCGTGGTGGCGGAGCTGTACGGGGGACGCGAAGGGGTTCGGCAGGAATCCGCTGTGGCTGGCGCGGTGGGGGGACGAGGTCGGGCCCTTGCCCGCTTCGTGGTCGAAGCACACGTTCTGGCAGTCGGCGGAGAAGGGGAACCACGCGGGGGGTGAGGACCGCTTCCACGGCACGGCGACGCAGTTGCGGAGGCTGGCGTTGCCGCCGATCAGCTACCGGGTGACGGGGCAGGCGGTGCGGCGGAACGCGTACACGGTGACGGTGGCCAACACGGGGCCGCGCCCGGTCACGGAGCTGAGCGTGTACGGGCGGACGTTCGGGGGGAACCGGCTGGTGACGGTGCCGAAGGCGTGCCGGAAGAGCGCGACGGTGCTGCGGTGCACGATCGGGTCGATCGCACCGGGGCGGGCGGTGCGGATCACGCTGGGGACCAAGCCCAAGGCCGGCGGGTCGGTGGGGATCCACCTCAAGGTCGGGTCGGTGAAGCTGACCTTGCGGGGGGCGGCTGGGTAGGCTCGGGAGCATGCTGCGCCTCTATGACACGCGTCACCGGCAGGTTGAGCCGATCCTGCCGGTGGGGGCGCGGGTGCTGCGGATGTACACGTGCGGGCCGACGGTCTACCGGTATGCGCATGTGGGGAATCTGCGGTCCTATCTGTTCGCGGATCTGGTGCGGCGGGTGGTGGAGCGGCGCGGGGTGCGCGCGGTGGTGTGCAGGAACATCACCGATGTGGGGCATCTGGTGGATGACGCGGAGATCGATCCGCTGGGTGAGGACAAGGTGCTCGCGGCTGCCAGGGCCGAGGGGCGCTCGCCACTGGAGGTCGCGCGGTTCTACGAGGAGGCGTTTCGGGGGGATACGCTCGCGCTCAACCTGCGGATGCCGGAGCATTCGCCGCGGGCTTCGGAGTCCATCGAGTTGATGGTCGAGTTGATCGCGAAGCTCCTGGAGAAGGGGCATGCGTACGCGGGTCCCGATGGGGCGGTGTTCTTCGATGCTCGGTCGTTTTCGTCTTATGGGGAGATTTCGGGGAATCGGCTGGAGGAGTTGCGGCCGGGGCATCGGGTTGAGGGGGTTGACGAGCGGAAGAGGTTCCATGCCGACTGGGCGCTTTGGAAGCCTGGTCGGCGGGAGTTGACGTGGGACGCTCCCTGGGGGAGGGGGTTTCCTGGGTGGCATGTCGAGTGTTCGGCCATGTTGCTTGCTTATTTGGGTGAGCGGGTGGATGTGCATACGGGTGGGATCGATCTGAGGTTTCCGCATCATGAGGATGAGCGGGCTCAGGCGGACTCGGTCGTGGGGCATGAAGTGGTGCGGCATTGGGTGCATGGGGAGCATCTGCTCTTCGATGGGCGCAAGATGTCGAAGTCCACGGGGAACGTGGTTCTGCTGAGTGACGTGGTCGACGCCGGACTGGATCCTCTGGCTGTACGGCTTGCGCTGATGGAGCACCGTTATCGGCAGCAGATGAACCTCACGTGGGACACGCTGCACGCGGCCGATCGTCTCCTGAGGCGTTGGCGCTCGAAAGTCGCCGAATGGGCCGAATCCCCTAGTCAGCCCATCGCTCCCGCCGCCGACGCCATCCACCGAGCTTTCGAAGACGACCTCGACACCCCGCTGGCCCTACGCCTCCTCCGCGACCTCGAACGCTCCCCCGACGTCGCGCCCGGCTCCAAGTTCGAAACCTTCCTCCACTTCGACCACCTGCTGGGCCTCGACCTCTCCGCCGACATCGGCCGAGTCCCCACCCTCCCCCCGGGCGCCGCCGAACTCATCACCGCCCGAGCCCGGGCCCGCGACGCCCACGACTGGCCCACCTCCGACCACCTCCGCGACGCCCTCGCCAAACTAGGCGTCCACATCTCCGACACCCCCACCGGCCAAACCTGGACCCTCTAACCCTTTCCCAAACCGAACCCTCATT
>NZ_BOOA01000052.1 GCF_016862995.1 Acrocarpospora phusangensis | reverse complement strand
AGTTCCACGGCAAACCCGATGCGCGGCGACAGAGAAGGAGGGGCTGGGAATACCCGTCACCGCCAAGTCGCAACATGGCGCGAACGGTCCCGGTCGGTTGGGTGCTGCGCGGTGGGGGTTGTGGGGTTGGCTCGCTCGCTCGCTTTGTGCTTGCGTGTGGCGCTTCCGTTCCAGTTCTGGCGTCATGGGGAGGCCGGGGAGGTTAGACGGCTTCCATGAGGATTGTGGGGTAGCCGGTGGCGCCGTCGGGGGCGGGTGGGGCGCCGTTGGCGGTTTGGGTTTCGCCGGTGCCGTCGGTGGCGCGGCAGCGGATGGTGTGGAGGCCGGGGGTGAAGTCCCAGTCGAGCGACCATTGGCGCCAGGTGTCGAGGCCGGGGACTTCGGCCAGGCGGGCGATCTGCCAATCGCTTTCGTCTACTTTGACTTCGACTTTTTCGATGCCGCGGTGCTGGGCCCAGGCGACTCCGGCGATCGTGTTGCGGCCGGGTTTGACCTTGTTGCGGGGGACGTCGATGCGGGAGCCGGTTTTGATCGGGCCCTTGGCGGACCAGCCGCGGGGGGTCCAGTACGCCTCGTCGAGGTCGTAGCGGGTGACCTTGATGTCGGTTACCCATTTGGTGGCGGAGACGTAGCCGTACAGGCCGGGGACGACCTGGCGGACGGGGAAGCCGTGGGAGACGGGGAGGACTTCGCCGTTCATCGCGATGGCGAAGAGGGCGTCTCGGCCGTCCATGACGACGTCGATGGGGGTGCCGCAGGTCCAGCCGTCGGTGGAGGTGCTGAGCAGCATGTCGGCGTCGGCCTGCAGGCCCGCTTCGCGAAGGATGTCGGCCATGCGTACGCCGAGCCAGCGGGCGTTGCCCACGTAGGGGCCGTTGACCTCGTTGGAGACGCAGGTGAGGGTGACGTCGGCCTCCATCAGGGGACGCCGGATGAGATCGTCGAAGGTGATCTCGATGGGTTTGTCGACCATGCCGTGGATCTTCAGGGTCCAGGACTTGGGGTCTACCGAGGGCACCACGAGCGCGGTGTCCACGCGGTAGAAGTCGTGGTTCGGGGTGGTGAACGGGGACAGGTTGGGCAGCTTGAAGTCCACTCCCGGCGGGAGCGGCGGCAGCGGCGTCGCAGGAGTCGGCAGCGCCTTGGCCACAGCGGTCCGCGCCCCGGAGACGTCGTTGCGGCCCGACAACCACTGACCCGCGACCCCCGAGACCCCGGCCACGCCCAGCCCCACACCGACCCCGGTCAGCAACTTCCGCCGATTGAAGGCATACAGGTCGGGCCCAGCCCGCATGACGGCCGGCCGCTCCACCCTGCCCGCCCCAGCGGACTCGCCGCCGGAGGCCACGCCTGAATGCGCGCCCCCGCTGTCCGCACCCTCGGCCCCGGCGCTTGTCCGCCCTCGGCTGGAGTCCGCGCCCCCGGCGTCCGAATACGCGCCCCGGCTGTCCGCCTCGTCGGTCCCGGCGTTTGTCCGCCTCTGGCCCGAGTCCACGCTCCCGGTGGTTGAATGCGGGCCCTCACTGTCCGCGTCCTCGGCCCCGGCGTCTGACCGCCCCTCGCCCGAGTCCGCACCTGTGGCATCTGGGTGTGTGATCCCGCTGTCTGCGTCCCCAGCTCCGACGTATGAGGGCGCGTCCCCTCTGTCCGCGTCCTCGGCCCCGGGAACTGTCCGTGCGCCGCTTGACGCCTCCCGCTCCACGGTGGCCAAGGTCCCGGCCGTCCGCCCGCGCGACGCCTCCCTCTCCGCAGCGGCCAGACCTTCGGCCGTCCGCCCACCGGACGCCTCGCGTTCTGCGGTCGCCAGGGCCTCGGCGCGTTGGGATTCGGCCCAAGGCGGGGGTTCGAGGCGGCGGAACAGTGAGGACAGGGTCATCGCGCCGGCGGCCGCGCCGATCAGGGGTGGGAAGATGGCGAAAGGGCTGGAGTCGGTGCTGGTGAGGACGGAGAGCATGCCGACGGCGCCGAAGAGGTAGAGGCCGGTGGTGCCGAAGGCGACTCGGCGGCGGGAGAGGATGCCGAGGCCGGCGGCGATGAGGGCGATGACGACGAGGATGCCGCTGACGAGGACGTTCTTGTCGTTTTCGCCGAAGGTGCGGATCGCCCACTCCTTCAGCCAGAGCGGGCTGAGGTCGACGGCGGAGTTTCCGACCGCGATGACCGGCGACGTTCCGCCGAACACGCCGGCGACGAGCTGGGAGATGCCGAGCGCGACGGCACCGGCCGTCACGCCGACCAGAGCTGCCGCCCACACGGGCAGCCGAGTGCGAGGTTCCACAGGGATGACGCTACGCCTGCCCGGCGACAGAAGATCTTACGGCCGGGTTACGACGTGATGGAGACGCCAACGAACCCGATCAGCCCACGTCAAGAGGGGTTGACGCAACAATTGACTTTGTGTTAAATTTCTTGTCCGATGGTCTGAGATTCCCGTCCCATGGGCGGTTGAGCCGGCCGAATCCCCGCGAAACCCTTTCAGAGGAAAGCGCAAAGTTCTCTAGAGAACTTTGCGCAAATCCCTGAAAGTTTGCAAGAAGGGCTCAGCCCAGCACCTCGACGATGATGGGGATCATGGCCCGGAACGACTTCCCCCGGTGGCTGATGGCGTCCTTGGCCGCGGCCGACATCTCACCTGTGGTCAGCGTCTCGCCGTCCGCCACGAAGATCGGGTCATAGCCGAAGCCGTTCGTGCCGCGCGGCTCCCGAATGATGGTTCCGCGCATGACGCCCTCCACCACCCGCTCCTCCCCGGACGGCAACGCGAGCGCCGCCGTACAGGTGAAGTGGGCCTGGCGCCGGTCGTCGGGGACGTCGGAGAGCTGGGCGAGCAGGAGGTCCAGGTTGGCCTTGTCGTCGCCGTGTGAACCCGACCAGCGGGCCGAGAAGATGCCCGGCATGCCGTTGAGGGCGTCCACGCAGAGGCCGGAGTCGTCGGCGATGGCCGGCAGGCCGCTCTCCTTGGCCACGGTGTGCGCCTTGAGCAGGGCGTTCTCCGCGAACGTGAGACCGGTCTCGGCCACCTCGCCGATCTCGGGGAACGCCTCAAGGCCGACCAGGTCGATCGGCACCTGTGCCTGCTCCAGAATCCGGCGGAACTCAACGATCTTGCCCGCGTTGCGGGTCGCCAGCAACAGACGTGTCATCGCATCTCCTAAAAAAGCGCGTTTCCCTACGGCGACCTCAATGGTCGGCCGTGCCCCGGCTCAGGCCAAAACGGTTTTCTGGAGTTCGGTCAGCTGGGCGCACCCGGACGCGGCCAGGTCGAGCAGATCGTCCAGCACGTCGCGGTCGAAGGGCGTGCCCTCCGCGGTGCCCTGCACCTCGACGAACGCGCCCTTGCCGGTCATCACCACGTTCATGTCGGTCTCCGCCTTCACGTCCTCGACGTAGCAGAGGTCCAGCAGCGGCGTGTTCCCCACGATCCCCACCGAGACCGCCGCGACCGAGTCGACCAGCGGGTCGCCGGGGCACATGCGCTTCTTCCGCATCCACGCGACCGCGTCCGCGAGCGCCACGTACGCCCCCGTGATCGCGGCGGTACGGGTGCCGCCGTCGGCCTGGAGCACGTCGCAGTCCAGGATGATCGAGTTCTCGCCGAGCGCCTTGTAGTCCACGCACGCGCGCAGCGAACGCCCGATCAGGCGGGAGATCTCGTGCGTCCTGCCGCCGATCTTGCCGCGCACGGACTCGCGGTCGCCGCGCGTGTTGGTGGCGCGGGGCAACATCGCGTACTCCGCCGTCACCCAGCCGAGGCCGCTGCCCTTGCGCCAGCGCGGCACCCCGCTCTCCACGGTGGCGGCGCAGAGCACTTTCGTGCCGCCGAACTCGACGAGGACCGAGCCCTCGGCGTGGGCGAGCCAGTTCCGGGTGATGGTGACGGGGCGGAGCTGGTCGGGAGAACGTCCATCAGAGCGAGCCATGACCTTCACCCTAGGTCATAGACCGCACCGCTTCTGGCCAACTCCATGCGCCCGGTGAAGCCCGCCGACGACGCGTCGGCCAGGATGCGGTCCCGGTCGTACCAGGGGACCAGGTGGGTCAGGATCAGGCGGTCCACCTCGGCCTTGGCCGCGTGCTCGGCCGCCTGCCGGCCGTTGAGGTGCAGGTCAGGGGGCAGATCGGGGACGTCGAGGAAGGACGCCTCGCAGAGCAGGATGTCGGCGTCCTTGGCCAGGCGCACCAGGTCGGCGCTCTCGCCGGTGTCGCCCGAGTACGCCACCGACCGCCCCCCGTACGAGATGCGGAACCCGTACGTCTCCACGGGATGGTTCATCGGCGCCGTGGTCACCTCGAAGGGGCCGATCTGGCGGCGTTCCGCGGTGAGGGCGTGAAAGTCGAAGGCCGTTTCGAGGGTGGGCTCCTCCGGCATGCCGTACGCGCGATTGAGGCGGTGGGGGGCATCGGCGGGGGCGTACACGGGGATGGGGGAGTACGGGCCGTCGGGGGAGTAGGTGCGCACGACGTGGTACGGGCAGAGGTCGAGGCAGTGGTCGGCGTGCAGGTGGGACAGGCAGATCGCGTCCACCTCCCGCAGTCCGACGTGGCGCTGGAGCGTGCCGAGCGCGCCGTTGCCGAAGTCGACCACCAGGCGGAACCCCTCCGCCTCGAACAGGTAGCACGACGACGGGCTGTCCGGCCCCGGGAAACTGCCCGAGCAACCGACGATCGTGAGCTTCACAGAGGCCTCCCATTTCCGGCGGCGTCCACGCTTTCCGGGACGTCGCCGACCGCCGCCATTTCGACTGCCTGGATCTCCGGCCCCAGGAACCTCCGTCCGAGCAGGGCGAACGGAGCCGGATCACCGGTCGCGCGGAATCGGTGCCTGGGCACCGCCGCCGATCGGCTGAGCCCCCGGTCGTGCAACACGCGGTAGACGTCCTTCGCGGTCTCCTCGGCGCTCGACACGAGCGTCACGCCGTCCCCCACGACATAGGAGATCGCTCCGGTGAGCAGCGGGTAGTGCGTGCAGCCGAGGATCAGCGTGTCGCACTGCGCCGCCAGGATGGGCGCGAGGTACTCCCGCACCACTTCGATGAGTTCGGCGCTGTCGGTCTCCCCCCGCTCCACGAATTCCACCAGCCGCGGCGCGGCCACCCCGACCAGTTCCACGTCCGGCGCCGCCGCGAACGCGTCCTGGTAGGCCATCGACTCGATGGTGGCCCTGGTCCCGATCACGCCCACTCTGCCGTTCCTGGTGGCGCGCACGGCCCGGCGGGTGGCCGGCTGGATCACCTCCACGACAGGCACGTCGTATCGCTCCCGCGCGTCCCGCAGCACGGCCGCGCTGGCGCTGTTGCAGGCGATGACCAGCATCTTCACGTCATGTGCCACCAGGTGGTCCATCACCTCCAGCGCGTAGCCCCTGACCTCCGCGATGCGCTTGGGCCCGTACGGCTGCCGCGCGGTGTCCGCCACGTACAGGATCGACTCGTGAGGCAGCTGATCGATGATCGCCCGCGCCACGGTGAGCCCGCCGACACCGCTGTCGAAGATCCCAATGCTCCCGTCCAACATGCTTCCCAAGGTTAAGGGACCACCCCCCACTCACTCCCGGTAAGAATCCTCAGAACAGCGGATGTCTGCCGTCGTGGTCCGTCCTGCTGCACAGACAACAATCGTCACGCCTGACAAACCCACTCAATTGACGGCTTGTGGCAAGCACGCGGAAGGGCCCGGCCCCGCGAGGCCGGGCCCTTCCGCGAGGGTCATACGCTGGCGAGGGCGCCGACGATCGACGCGCGGGAGGCGCGGCGGGCGGGGAGCAGGGCGGCCAGCACGCCGGCCAGGCCGGACAGGGCCAGGAAGGAGAGGATCTGGCCGACGGGGGCGCGGAACTGGATCTCGAAGGGGAAGGTCTGCATGGCGGCCCAGCCGTACACCGTGCCGAGGCAGATGCCGACCAGGGCGCCGATCAGGCCCAGCAGCAGCGCCTCCAGGGAGAGCATGCGGCGCAGTTGGGGCCGGGTCAGGCCGAGGGCGCGCAGCAGGGCGGACTCGTGGGTGCGCTCGTGCACCGAGAGGGAGAGCGTGTTGGCGATCCCCAGGATGGAGATGAGGATGGCCAGGCCCAGCAGACCGCCGAAGATCATGAGCATCATGTCGAGCGCGTCGTCGAACTCCCCGCGCAACTCCGTCGAGCTCATCACCAGCGCGGTCGGGTACGGCTGCGCCACCGCCTCCACCGCCCGCCGCGCCACCTCGGGGGCGACGCCGTCCTTGGCGTTCACGAAGACGCGGGTGTCGTCCAGCGGGCCGAAGTAGCGGTCGAACTCCTTCTCGGGGACGGAGACGGGCGCCTGGTCGCTGGTCCGCCCGTCGAAGGTGGCCACGATCGTCAGCGTGACCGTGCCGGCCTCGGTGGTCTTCACCTGGATCGTGTCGCCCACCTTGCGGTTCCACTCGCGGGCCAGGTAGTCGACCAGGGCGACCGTGCCGGGTTCGAGCCGGTCGAACGAGCCGGAGGCGGCCTTCGGCCGGAAGTCCGGCACGGAGGGGATGTTCCCGACGGTGGCCTCGCCGGTGCCGGGGTCGGTGCCGGGGTCGGACGCGGCGACGGGGGCATTGGTCACCCGCATCTGCATGACGGAGCCGATCTCGGGGCTCTGGCGCAGGGCGTCGGCCACGGCGCGCGGGACGCCGGCCTCGGATCCGCGCTGGTCGGAGATCATGTAGTCGACCGGGAACTGCTCGTCCAGCTGCGTCTTGACGGTGGCCCGGGTGGTGGCCGTGATCACGGAGATGAGCGTCATCAGGGCGACCCCGATGGTCAGCGCCACGGTCGTGGTCGCCGCCCGCCTGGGGTTGCGGCGGGCGTTGTCGACGGCCAGCTTGCCGGGCACGCCGAACAGCCGCCGGGGCAGCCAGCCCACGAACGCCGCCAGCGGCCGCATGATCACCGGGCTGATGATGAGCACGCCCAGGAAGAAGACCCCGCCGCCGCCCATCAGGACGATCAGCGCCAGGTCGCCTTCGATCGAGGTGATGCCGGCCGTGGTGAGGCCCGCCCCCGCGAGGAGGAACAGGCCGGCGAAGACGATCCGTACCACTCCGGTCTTGAAGGACTGCTCCTCGACCTGGGAGCGCAGGGCCGCGACGGGAGCCACCCGGGTGGCGGCGCGGGCCGGCAGGAGGGCGGCGCCGATGGTGACGAGCAGGCCGATCAGCACCGAGAAGACGATCGTCCTGGGGGTGAGCGCGATCGCCGCGCCGGCCGGGACCGGCCCGTCCAGCGCCTCCATGACGGCCATCGCGCCCGCGCCCAGGCCGAGGCCGAGCAGCAGCCCGATGCCGGAGGAGAGCACGCCCACGACGGCGGATTCGAGCAGGATCGACCCGAAGATCTGGGTACGGGTCGCGCCGATGCAGCGCAGCAGCGCCATCTCCCGGGTGCGCTGCGCGACCAGGATGTTGAACGTGTTGTAGATGACCAGGGCCGACACGAACATGGCGACCAGGCCGAACAGCAGCAGCAACAGGGTGAGGTAGCCGATCTCGACCTTGCTCTGGGCGGCCAGTTCGTCCGCGAGCTGGTCGCCCGTCTTGACCTGGAAGCCGGCTCCGAGGGCCGAGGCCACCGCGTCCCGCAGCCGCGCGGGGTCCTCGGTGCCCACGACGTCGACCCGGTCGAAACCCTTGGCGCCGGTCATGAGCCGCGCCGTCTCGGTGGTGAAGCCGACCGCCCCGCTGGAGGCGAGCTGCTGGTCCACGCCGGTGTCGAAGAGTCCGACCAGGGTGAACTCGTGCTTGACGTTCTTCTGGTCCAGCACGGTGATGGTGTCGCCGACGGCGAACTGCCGGGTCTTGGCCGTGTTGTCGTCCAGGATCGCCTCGTCCGGTTTGGCCGGCGCGACTCCACCGGTCAGCGTGAGGCGGTTGAGCTGCCCGGTCATGACGGAGATGCCCGTCGTCGGGTAGTTGCCCGCCGCCTTGCCGTCCCGGCCGAGCAGCGGGGCCGGGCCGCTGAGCATGCCCTGGGCTTCCACGACGCCGGGGACCTTCCGGATCTTCGCCAGGACCTCGGCGGAGATCGCCGGGTCGTCCGCGGGCCGGACCGCGACGTCGATCTTGGCGGCGTCGGCGGTGAACTTCTGCCGGAACCCGACCTCGATCGTGTCGGTGAGCACGAAGGTGCCGGCGATGAAGCCGACGCCGAGGGCGATGGCCAGGGAGGTGAGCAGCAGCCTGAGCTTGTGCGCGCGCAGGCCGGCCAGCGTGGTTCTGAGCACCGCCTACGCCTCCAGCTTCAGCAGCGTGTCGAGCACGCTCTGCGGCGTCGGGTCGGTCAGCTCGGTGACCAGCAGGCCGTCCCTCAGGAACACGACCCGGTCGGCGTACGAGGCCGCGCCCGGGTCGTGGGTCACCATGACGATGGTCTGCCCCAGTTCGCGTACCGACCTGCGCAGGAAGGCCAGCACCTCGGCGCCGCTGCGCGAGTCGAGGTTGCCGGTCGGCTCGTCCGCGAAGATCACGTTCGGCTTGCTGATCAGCGCGCGGGCCACGGCGACCCGCTGCTGCTGCCCGCCGGACAGCTCGCTCGGCTTGTGCGAGAGCCGGTCGCGCAGCCCCACCGTGTCGATCACCCGGTCGAACAGCACCTGGTCGGCCTGGCGTCCGGCGATCTCCAGCGGCAGCCGGATGTTCTGCTCGGCGGTGAGCGTCGGCAGCAGGTTGAACGCCTGGAACACGAAGCCGACCCGCTCCCGGCGCAGCAGCGTCAGCTGCTTGTCCGACAGCCGGGTGATCTCGACGTCGCCGATGGCCACGCTGCCCTCGGTCACGGTGTCGAGCCCGGCCAGGCAGTGCATGAGCGTGGACTTCCCGGAGCCGGACGGCCCCATGATCGCCGTGAACGCCCCCGTGGCGAAGCTCACGTCGACCCCGCGCAGCGCGTGCACCGCCGCGTCGCCCTGGCCGTATATCTTGGCGAGTCCCTTGGCGACGACGGCGTGCCGGACATCGGTGGTAATGGTCATGGGGTCAACGCTAGGGCGGCCGGCGGTCCCGATCCTCGGCCCTCGGAACGGACTCCGTCTGCTCCTGCGGGGGCTCCCGGCCGGGCCCGGTGCGACTCCTGAGGTAGCCGGGGGTCAGCCTTTCGGCCGACTCGCCACCAGGCCGCTCTCGTACGCGTACACGACGGCCTGGGCCCGGTCCCGCAGCTCCAGTTTGGCCAGAATCCTGCCGAGATGCGTCTTCACCGTGGCCTCGGCCAGCTGGAGCTGCCCGGCGATCTCCAGGTTCGACAGCCCGCGCGCCACGTGCAGCAGCACCTCACGCTCCCGCGCCGTCAGCACCTCCAGGTCCCGCGACGGCCTGGCCTCCCCCGGCAGGTACGCGGCGACGAGATCGAGCAGCCGCCGCGTCGTGCTGGGCGCCACCACGGCGTCGCCCACGTGCACGGACCGGATCGCGCTCAGCAGGTCGGCGGGCGGCACGTCCTTCAGCAGGAACCCGGACGCGCCCGCCCGGATCGCCGCGAAGGCGTACTCGTCCAGGTCGAAGGTGGTGAGGATGAGGACCTTCGGGGCGTCGGGCTGGGCGAGGATGAGCCGGGTGGCCTCGACGCCGTCCATCCTGGGCATGCGCACGTCCATCAGCACGACGTCCGCGCGGGTCTCGCGCAGCGCCGCCACGGCGGCCGCGCCGTCCGCGGCCTCGGCGACGATCTCGATGTCCGGCTGGGCGCTCAGCACCATCCGGAACCCGGCCCTGACCAACTGCTGGTCGTCGACCAGCGCGACCCGGATCACGCCGCCCCCTCGCGGACGACCGCGGGGAGGCGGGCCACCACGAGGAAGCCGCCGCCGATGCGGGGGGCGGCGTCCATCGTGCCGCCGTACATGGTGACGCGTTCCCGCATGCCGATCAGGCCGTGCCCGCCTTCGCTGACCCGGGCGGCCGCGCCGCGCCCGTCGTCGACCACTCTGACCACGATCTCCCGTCCGCCGGATTCCACCTGGACCTCGGCCCGCGCGCCGGGCCCGCCATGTTTGAGCGAGTTGGTGAGCGCCTCCTGGACGATCCGGTAGATCACCAGCTGCTCACCCTCCGGCAGTCCGGACAGGTCGCCGTCGATGGTCATCTCCACCGGCAGCCCCGACTCCCGTACCTGCCGGACGAGTTCCTCCAGCTGCGCCAGGCCCGGCTGCGGCTGATAGTCCTCCGCGCTCGCCGCGTCGTCCCGCAGCACCCCCACCAGCCGCCGCATCTCGGTCAGCGCCTGCCGCCCGGTCGCCGATATGGCCTGTACGGCCCTGCGCGCCTGCTCCGGGTCGGAGTCGATCGCGAAGCCGGCGCCGTCGGCCTGCACGACGATCACGCTCACGTTGTGGGCCACCACGTCATGCAGCTCCCGCGCGATCCTGGCCCGCTCGGCGGCGGTGGCGATCAGCGCCTGCTGGTCCCGCTCCCGTTCGGCCCGTTCCGCGCGTTCCTCCAGGCCCTGGACGTAGCGCCGCCGCATGTTGGCGTAGATGCCGGCGAACCAGACGGCCAGCATGAACACCGACGCGTTGATGAAGACCTCCAGCGACAGGTCGTTCCAGGAGCGCAACGCCAGGAACGTCCCGAACTCCACGACCGCCGCCGCGCCCACGGCCCATTCCAGGCGGCATCGGGCGGCGACGCCGTACATGCCGACCAGCACCGCGAGGTTGGCCGGCAGCGGCTCGATCCCCACCAGCCACTGGAGGAAGCTGATCCCCGCCACGACCGCGAACGTCTCGCGCGGAAACCTCCGCCGCCACAGCAGCGGTGTCAGCAGCACACCCGAAAGCGCCAACACGCCCGGCACACCGAACCGCGTGCTCTCCCCCACCGGATCGGCGACATACTCCGGCACGAGCGCCAGCGCGACGAACACCAGCGGCGCGATGGTGAGCAGGTCCACCACCGCCGGATGCTCCCGCCCCCAGGCCCGAAGTTTGCCGAACATGTCCCCACGATACGTATGACCTGTTCAATCCCGGTCACCCTCAGGACTGATTCCTGAGTACGACTCAGGTCGCAGACCTGCCTTACACCCCCCTTACGACCGGTCCAGCATCATCATTTTCGGGAACACCCCTTGGGGGTAGGTAAAGGGATACGAACCGATGGTGGATCGCCAGAACAGGTCGCGCGGTGCCAGGACACACCGCGCGACCTGACCTCCACCCCCCGAAGACCACGGCGGAGTCACTCCGAGGCTGCTGCGGGCACCGGAGTAGACTCCGCCGGCCATTTCCCCCGAAAACTCACCACGAATAGCCTCCGAGCCCCCGCCCGAGGCCATGTCCTCGCCGCTATCCGGCGCCGTTGACGCAGGTGACGCGACCCGCCGCACCGGCGCCAAGAGCGGCACGACCTGTCGAGACATTCCATCGCCTCAGCGCAATACAGCCTGCGCCATGCGTACATCAGCCGATGGTGTAGAAGGCCGGATAACCGGCGCAGCTCGCGGTGGTCAGCCTCAGCACGGAGGAAGTCTTGTCGTTGAACTTCCACTGCGGAGCCCCGAGGTCGGGCACGGACTCACCGGGCCGGATGCAGAAACGCCGATCCTCGTAATACTTGTCATCGAAGAGCACCCACGCCACCGAATCGTAGTTCCGAATAGCGCTGATCTTGTCCGAATAATAGGACGGCATATTCGCGTTACTGCCCCCGAAGATCCTGCTGTACCCCTCATACCAGGAGTCATTGCTATTCCACAGCCCACCCGACCGCCCCTGCGCCGGCGCGGAAACACCCACACCAACCAGAACGGCGACCGCAAGGACCCCCAGCACCCGAACGCCTCTCGACATGACCCCTCCAAAGAACTGTCGGCTCGTCACCACAAACCTTGCCGAACAGCACTTGGATCTACCTGGAGGCCAACTTGGCACCCACTTTATGCCAAGGTCACCGAACACTCCGCGCCCCAAAGGGCAACGCGCTAGCTCGGGGGCGTGGGGGGCTCGGCCCCCCACACCGGGGGGCTCGGGGGGTCGTCCCCCCGTGTAAACGACGAAGGGACCGGCGGGGAGCAAGCCCCCCGAAGGGGGGATCTTGCGACCAGCAGGTCCCAGTCACTCGTGGGGCTGGCGGGACTCGAACCCGCACCGGCATGATCCTAAGTCATGTGCCTCTGCCAATTGGGCCACAACCCCATTGTTCAATTATCAGAAAATTCGTTTTCGCGGAACTTTCCGGGTGCCGCCATCCTACCGGGTACGGGGTGGTGGGAGACACCCGTTTCCCGGGGGTCAGGAAATGCCCAGCTCCTTTAGCAGGCGGGCGACGTGGCCGGTGGCTTTCACGTTGTAGAGGGACTTTTCGATTTTGCCCTCGGCGTCGATGACGAAGGTGGAGCGCAGGACGCCGGTGATGGTCCTGCCGTAGTTCTGCTTCTCGCCGTACGCGCCGTACGCCTTGTGGACCTCGAGGTCGGGGTCGGAGAGCAGCGGGAAGGTGAGGCTGTCGCGTTCGACGAACTGCGCGAGCTTGGCGGGCTTGTCCTTGGACACGCCGAGGACGGCGAGACCGTGGCCGGTGAGCGCGTTGAGGTTGTCGCGGAAGTCGCAGGCCTGCTTGGTGCACCCGGGGGTCATCGCGGCGGGGTAGAAGTACAGGATGACGCGTTTGCCGCGGAACGCCTTCAGCGTGACGTGTTCCCCGTTGGCGTCGGGCAGGATGAAGTCCGGCGCGACGTCGCCGGGTTCGAGCTTGGACTGGCTCACTTCGCCTCCGGGTGGCGTGTTCTGGGACATCTCGGGCAGCGACCGGGTCGCGACGGCAACAAACTACCGGGTCGGGCGGCGTCCGGGGGCCGTACCCGGCCTGGCACACTGATCACAGACGAGACAACAGGAGGGGATCGTCATGGCGGACACCGATCCCGAGGCGCTGGAGCGGAAGATCGAGCGCACCCGGACGGAGCTGGCGCGCACGGTCGACGCCATCGCGGACCGGGTCAGCCCCAAGCGGGTGGCCGGGCGCAACGTGGCCAAGGTGAAGGCGCAGGCCGAGCAGGTGGTGACGTCGATCGGCGACTTCGTGGGCGCGCGGCCGAACGGGTCCTCGCGCGGGTTCGGCGCGACCGCTCCGCTCGCGAACGGCGCCGCTCCTTCCTCGGCCAACGGCGCCGCGCCCGGCGAGACCGAGACCTGGGAGGACGACTACCCGGCCCCCAACCTCGCCCCCGTCCTCATCGGCGTGGGCGTGCTCGTCGCCGTCGGCGCCGCGATCCTCATCATGCGCCGCCGCCGCCGTCGATAAGCCCGCTTCTCGCCGTTATCCGGCGCCGTTCACGCCGGTTCGGCTTCTCGCCGCACCGGCGCCCAGAATGCCCACGGGAAACCGTGCCGCCAGAGGGCCAACGCCGCTCGGGGCCGTCGATCGGCGGGAACGCGCCGGGTGCCGCTCCGAGGGTCAGAGGAAGAACTTGCCCTCGCCGCGGTACGTGGGGACCCGCTCGGTGACGGTGTCGTTCTCCAGGAGATGGAGGGCGGGGAAGTGTTCGCAGAGTTCGCCGGCCTTGGCGTGGCGGAACCAGACGCGGTCGCCGACGCGCAGGTCGTGGGCGGCCTCCCCGAGCAGGGGCGTCTGGACTTCGCCGGCGCCCTCGTCGGGGTGGTAGCGCAGGCCGGCGGGCAGGTACGGCTGCGGCAGCCGGGTCGGCCCGGGAGGGCCTGAGGCGTGGTAGCCGCCGCCCAGCACGGTGGCCACGCCCGGTGAGGGCTTGCGGACCACGGGGAGGGCGAAGAGGGCGGCCGGGACGCCGGTGAAGTCGCGGTAGAAGTCGAACAGGCGCGGGTGGTAGAGGCCGGAGCCGGCGGCGACCTCGGTGACCGCCTTCTCGCGGACGGTGCGCTCCAGGCAGCCGGTGCCGCCGCCGTTGACGAACTCCAGGTCGGCCACCTGCCGTACGGCGTGGACGATCCGGCCGCGGCGGACGATGAGCTCGCGGCGGGACATGGCCTGCATGAGGCGGACGGCTCTGCCGTACAGGCCGGGGATCTTGTCGCCGACGCCGGCGATCTGGGACTCGTACGAGAGCAGCCCGGTCAGGCGCAGGCCGGGGCGTTTGGCGATGTGGGCGGCGAGTTCGGCGGCCTGGCCGGGCTCCCGGACGGGGGAGCGGAGCGCGCCGGCGCGGAACTTCCCGGCCATGGCCACGAAGCCCGCATCGATATCCAGACATATCCGGATCTCGTGGGGTTGGCCCTCCAGGAGGTCGAGGTGGTCCGAGGAGTCGATCGTGAGGGTGATCTCGCGGGCCGCCCGCGGATCGGCGCCGAGGGCCGCGATGGCGGTCCTGTCGGTCGTCGGATAGGCCACCAGGATGTCGGTGAACCCGCAGGACACCAGCCAGAGCGCCTCATCCAGCGTGTACGCCATGATCCCGGCGAACCCGTCCATGGCCAGCACCCGCTCCAGGATCGCGCGGCACCGCACGGACTTGCTGGCCACCCTGATCGGCTTGCCGCCCGCGCGGCGCACCAGGTCGGCGGCGTTGGCGCGGAGCGCGTCCAGGTCCACCACGGCGAACGGAGGTTCCAGCGCCGCGGTGGCCCGGTCATAACGGGCTGCCGAACCCTCAGCAGATGTCATGAAATCTCCAGGCATCGCGGTCGATGTCCATGCGGGCAGCTTAACTCGCGCCAGCGTACATGAGCCTGGTTCATGTTAACCGGCCGAGCCGTCCAGGGGTCGTTTCCGGAGTTAACCGGCGGCGGGGCAAATATTTCCGCCCGTCCGCCGCCCGATCGGGCAAAGAGGCGAGTGCGGCGCACCTGGGGCGGTTCCGGCGTGTATCCCTGGGTGACCATGAGCACGGTTGAGGAGATCTTGGCCGCCGCGCCGGCCAAGCGCGCCCGGCGCCGGACGATCGCCAGGCAGGCCACCAGGACGCTGAACCCCGGCCGTTCCGCGGTGGCCACGGCGGTGGCGACGGCCCTGGCGGCGGCCGCGTGGGGGATCATCGCGGCGATGGTGGGCGCCTGGCTCGGCGCGCCGGCGGCGTGGACCCGGCTGGCGGTCATGCTGGGCGTGACCTGGCAGGATCCGCTCGTCCCCGGCCTCGCCCTGGTGGCCATCCTGATCGGCGCGGGCCTGATCGCGCTGGCGGTGCTCCCGGGCCGGGCCAAGCTGGTGGCCCTGGAGACCAGCGGCGAGAACGTGACCATGGGGCTGACCCGGCCGGGGCTGCGCCGTACCCTGGCCGCCGCGGCGCTCACCGTGGACGGCGTGGACGTGGCGCGGGTCCGGCTGCTGCACGGTCAGATCGAGGTCACCGTGGTCACCGACGCCTCGCGCACCGGCGATCTGCTGCGCGAGGTGGGCGCGGCCGTCGGGGACCGCCTCCAGTGCCTGGCGCTGCACGGCCGCCACGAGGTCGTGGTGCGCCTGCGCCGCAGGAGGATCTGATGGGCAACCGCCTCGCCATCGCCCTGGTCGGCGCCTGCGCCGTCTTCACCGGCCTGTACGCCCTGTGGGCCCGCGACGCCCGCCCCGGCCACGCCATCCTGGACCTGGAGTTCCTGGCCGCCCACGTCTGGGCCTGCGTGCTCACCACCACCCTGGTCACCGTGGTCGCCCTCGTCGCCACCCGCTGGCTCGTCGCCACGTTGGCCCGCCGCCGGTACGGCACCCGTCACGGCACCGCCACCGCCACCCTCGGCGTCGCCCTCCAGGGCCTGTACGGCATCGACAAGCTGTCCGTGCGGGTGGTCCCGTACGAGCGGACGAGGATCAACATCCGCTGCCGCCCGGCCACCCCGCTGGGCGACCTGACCCGCCGCCTGGACCAGCAGGCGATCGCCCGGGTGCGCGGCGTGCTCGGCCCCAGCGCCGACCTGCCGGTCGTGATCCGGCTGCACGTCACCCGGCTCTAGTCAGGCGTGCGCCGCCTGCTCGGCCCGGCCGGTGACGGCCACGCGCGCCGGCCGGCCACCGGCCGGGCGCGGCGCCAGGGCCAGCCCGGCGGCCAGGCAGGCGAGCGGGACGACGGGCACCACATACCGGTGGTCGAACGCGGCGACCAGCGGCGGCAGGAAGGCCAGGGTCATCGCGGCGGCCCAGGGCAGCAGCGCGGGCAGCGCGTCCGCGAACCGGCCGCGCACCAGCCGGACGGCCATGCCGCCCAGCGCCGCGAGCAGGATCGCCGCCAGGAAGGGCCCCCGCAGGTACCCCTGCTCCTGATAGGCCCGCAGCCACCCCGCGTACGGTTCGACCACGGCGGTCTCGCCGCTGGAGCCCTGGTACTGGACGGTCAGCTGGGTGGCGGTCCGCCCGGCCGAAGCCACCTTGTCGCTGAACGGCCGTACCGAATCGGGGAAGACGTAGGCGCTCTGGGGGCCCGGCGACGGATAGATCCGGCGGTTCCATTCGAAGGCCCAGAGGGCGTCGCCGAGCCCGGCCAGCAGGAAGTCGACCGGCTGGCTGCGGATGGCCAGGGAGGTGAACTCGCCGGTCAGCTCCTCCTTGGCGGCGCCGCTGCGCACGAGCGGGGAGGACGGGTCCCAGATGTAGGCGGGCGCCGCCAGCCGGGGGCCCGCCTCCGGGCAGAGCACCGCCAGCTCCGGGCGCGGGTCCATGACGCGGCAGTTCGCGAACGTCATCGTGCGGGACCACATCCAGACGTTGCTGCCGCCCAGGCCGAACGAGCCGTGCACGGTCGCGAACCAGGTCGCGTACCCGCCGACCACGACCGCGGCGGCGAGCACGCCCGCCCCGACCGCCCGCCAGTTCGCCCGGCGCAGCAGCAGCCAGACCACCGCCACCACGACCAGCGGCAGCCCGAGCGTCCGGGTGACCGTGGCCGCGCCGAGCAGCGCGAGACCCGCCACCACCGCCCAGGCCCCGGGCCGCCACACCAGCAGCGCGACCGCCGCCACCACCAGGAAGGTGAACAGCAGATCGGCCATCATCAGGTGCTCCAGCTGCACCTGATGCACGTCCAGCAGCACCGGCGCGGAGGCCAGCGCGGCCCCCCAGGCGGCCAGCCCGGCCCGCAGCAGCAGCGCGTAGATCGCGACGGCCATCGCGATCCCCATCAGGTGCTGCACGACCACCACGGCCTGCACGCTGTCGAAGAACCAGAGGAACAGCGAGTACCCGGACGGCCGGGACGGCAGCGGGCGCAGGTCGATGGCCGAGCTCAGGTACGCGAACGAATCCGCCCAGAACCACAGAACCGGCCGATACCCGAGCACCGCCAGCCCCCGCACGACGACACCCGCGAGAAGCAACCCCCCGAACCACAGGTGGGCACTCCACCGCGAGCGGATCATCACTGGCCTCCTCATCAGGGTGGCCAGAATACTGCCGCCAGAATCGTCAGCACTCCACGATGTTGACGCCCACGTGCGCCTCCGACTCGGCCTCCGCCTCGATGACGTTGACCGCCAGGCCGCCCCGGCTGGTCTCCTTGTACTTGGTGGACATGTCCCGGCCGGTGGTGCGGACGGTGCGGATGGCCTTGTCCAGCGAGACGAAGTGCCGCCCGTCGCCGCGCAGCGCCATCCTCGCGGCGGCGATGGCCTTGACGGAGGCCACCGCGTTCCGCTCGATGCACGGGATCTGCACCAGACCGCCGATCGGGTCGCAGGTCAGGCCCAGATTGTGCTCGATGCCGATCTCGGCGGCGTTCTCCACCTGCTCCGGGGTCCCGCCGAGCACCTCGGTCAGCCCGGCGGCGGCCATCGAGCAGGCCGAGCCGACCTCGCCCTGGCAGCCGACCTCGGCGCCCGAGATGGAGGCGTTCTCCTTGAACAGCACGCCCACCGCCCCGGCCGTGAGCAGGAACCGCACGACGCCCTCGTCGTCGGCCCCGGGGATGAACCTGGAGTAGTAGGACAGGACGGCGGGCACGATCCCGGCCGCGCCGTTGGTGGGCGCGGTCACGATGCGGCCGCCCGCCGCGTTCTCCTCGTTCACGGCCAGCGCGAAGAGGGTGACCCAGTCCATGGCCTGGAGCGGGTCACGCTCGGCGGACTCGCTCTGCAGGCGGCGCTGGAGCTGGTGCGCCCGCCGCTTCACCTTGAGGCCGCCCGGCAGCACGCCCTCCCGCGAGGAACCCCGCCGTACGGACTCCGCCATGACCTGCCAGAGCCGCAGCAGCTCGGACTTGATCTGCTCCTCCGTACGGCCGAAGGCGCGCTCGTTGGCGAGCATCAGGCCGGAGATGGACAGTCCGGTCTCGGCGCAGTGGGCGAGCAGTTCCGCGGCCGTGGTGAACGGGTGCGGGAGCACGGTGTCGTCGGGTTTGATGCGGTCCGCGCCGGTGGCGTTCTCGTCCACCACGAAACCGCCGCCGACCGAGTAGTAGACCCGCTCCCGTAACGCGTCGCCCTCCGCGCCGTACGCGGTGAAGCGCATGCCGTTGGGGTGGTGCGGCAGGGAGATCTTGCGCTCGAAGACCAGGTCCTCGCCGACCACGAACGGGATCTCGGGACCGCCGAACAGCCGGATCGTCCCCGCCGAGCGCATCTCGGCCAGGCGGGGTTCGACCGCGTCCACGTCGACGGTCTCCGGCTTCTCGCCCGACAGGCCCAGCAGGACCGCTTTGTCGCTGCCGTGGCCTTTGCCGGTCAGGCCGAGCGAGCCGTACAGGATGACCCCGACGCGGGTGGTCTTCTCCAGAAGACCGTCCCGGCTGAGGCCCCGGGCGAAACGATGGGCGGCCGCCATCGGGCCGCCCGTGTGCGAGCTGGACGGCCCGATGCCGACCTTGAACAGGTCGAAGACGCTGATCGCCATTGATCCGTGCCTTACGTCATGAGGGCGTTATTCGCCCGCGGTGAGTGCGCCGTATTCTTCGGCGGTGAGCAGGTCGGACGGGTCGCCGTCCATGCGGACGCGGAACAGCCAGCCCTCGCCGTACGGGTCGGAGTTGACCAGGGAGGGGTCGTCCACGACGGCCTGGTTGGTCTCGACCACCTCGCCGCTGACGGGGGAGTAGATGTCGCTGACCGACTTGGTGGACTCCACCTCGCCCACCGCGTCCCCGGCCGCGACCGTGCCGCCCACCTCGGGGACCTGCACGTACACCACGTCGCCGAGAGCCTCGGCGGCGTACTCGGTGATGCCGACCGTGACCGTCAGCCCGTCATCGACGCCGGCCACCCATTCGTGCTCCTTGGTGTAGCTCAGCTCGTTGGGGATGGTGCTCACTTCTTCCTCCTGTAGAAAGGCAGGTCAACGACGTCGACCGGTTCGCGCGTGCCGCGGATGTCCACGGCTAGATCGTCATTTTCCGACACTTCCGGACGTACGTACGCCATCGCGATGGGCTTGCCCAGCGACTGCGACGGCGCGCCGCTGGTGACCTCGCCGACGACCTCGCCGGCGGCGTCCACCACCGGGTAGCCGTGCCGGGGGACCCGCCGCCCGCGGGCGACCAGGCCGACCAGGCGGCGGCTCGGCTCCGTTCTCTTCTCCAGCGCGGCGCGTCCGATGAAATCGCCGGGTTTGTCGAACTTCACTACCCGGCCGAGCCCGGCGTCGAACGGGGTGATGTCAGCGGTCAGCTCATTGCCGTACAGGGCCATGCCGGCCTCCAGCCGGAGGGTGTCGCGGGCGGACAGGCCCGCGGGCACCGCGCCCGCCTCGGACAGCGCCCGCCAGAGCGGTACGGCGTCCGCGTTCGCGATGAACAGCTCGAATCCATCCTCCCCGGTGTAACCGGTACGGGCGATCAGCGCCTCCACGCCCGCCACGACCCCGGGCAGACCCGCGTAGTACTTCAGGCCGTCCAGGTCGGCGTCGGTGAGGGTGGCCAGGATTTCCTGCGCGCGGGGGCCCTGGACGGCGATCAGCGCGTACTCCTCGGAGCGGTCGGCGACCTTGGCCTCGAAGCGCTCGGACCGCGCGGTGAGCTCGGCGGCCACCCGCGGGTAGTTGGAGGCGTTCGCGCAGACCATGAACTCCTCGTCGGCCAGCCGGTAGACGATCACGTCGTCCAGCACGCCGCCGTCGGGGGCGCAGATGACCGTGTAGCGGGCCCTGCCGGGCACGAGCGTGCTCAGCTGGCCGGTGAAGGCGTGGTCGAGCGCCTCGCCCGCCTGCGGCCCGGTCACGAAGATCTCGCCCATGTGGGAGAGGTCGAAGAGACCGGCGGCCGTGCGGACGGTGTTGTGCTCGGCGGACTCGCTGCCGTACCGCAGTGGCATCAGCCAGCCGGCGAAGTCGGTGAGGGTCGCGCCGAGGTTCTCGTGAACCTCGGTCAGCGGCGTCGATCGTGGCATAGGGCGCACCTCAGACAGGGTCGGATGTTCTGCATCCTCCCCCTCTGTCATCGGTGCCTGAGAGCTTCGCCCGGATTTTGCCCGGACTTTCACCTTCGGCGAGGCGCAGCCTGCTTTCCAGAGGACACCTGACCCGCACGGTCCTTTGCCTTGAGAGGTTCGCGGGGAGGGCTTGCTCCTTCAGGGGACCTGGCCGGCTGCCAGGCCGCTCTCCCGCGCGGGATCACCGGTGTCCGGCCAGCCTAGCCGCCGCGACGGGCGGAGCGGAACCTGGCCACGAAGTCGTCGAAGAGTGGACCGTCCTCGTCCACCTCCGGGTGCCACTGCACGGCACGCACGTGCTCGTTCAGGTCGACGGCCTCGATGGTGCCGTCCTCGGCGGTCCCGGTCACGACCAGGCCGTCGGCCAGGCGCTCGATCGACTGGTGGTGGTAGTGGGCGGGCGTGATCTCCTCGGCGTCGTAGATCTTGGCCAGTTCGGGCGCGAGCCGTACGGGGAGGCGGCCGTAGGAGCCCGGGGCCGGGGAGTGGCCGGTGTGGCCGACCACGTCCGGCACGTGCTGGTGGAGCGTTCCGCCGAGGGCCACGTTGAGGACCTGCATGCCCCGGCAGATGCCGAGCAGCGGCATCCCCGCCGCCAGCGCCGCCCGTACCAGCCTGAACTCCGCCTCATCCCGAAATTTCCGGATGTAGGAGGTGTTGGGGTGGGGGTCGGCGGCGTACCGGCCGGGGTCGACGTCGCCGCCGCCGGCCAGGATCAACCCGTCCAGCCGCCCGATCACGGAGACGGGATCCCCGGCGGGCGGCAGGATGACCGGCTGCCCGCCGGCCCGCTCGACCTGCCGGACGTAGTCGTAGGGCAGCAGCGCCGCCGGCGTCTCCCACACCGTGTACGCGGCGGGCTCCACGTAACAGGTGATCCCGATGACCGGCCTCATAGCGGCGTCACGTACGCGCCGGAGATGCCGCCGTCCACCAGGAACTCCGCGCCGGTGATGAACGAGGCGTCGTCGGAGGCCAGGAACGCCACCGCGGCCGCGATCTCCTCGGCCCGCGCGAACCGGCCCATCGGCACGTGCACCAGCCGCCGCTGCGCCCGCTCCGGGTCCTTCGCGAACAGCTCCCGCAGCAGCGGCGTGTCCACCGGCCCCGGGCAGAGCGCGTTCACCCGGATGCCCTCCCGCGCGAACTGCACCCCCAGCTCCCTGCTCATCGCCAGCACCCCGCCCTTGGAGGCGGTGTACGACACCTGCGACGTGGCCGACCCCATCACCGCCACGAACGAGGCCGTGTTGATGATCGACCCCTTGCCCTGCCGCCGCATGTACGGCAGCACGTGCTTGCAGCACAGGTAGACGCTGGTCAGGTTGACCTCCTGCACCTTGCGCCAGACGTCGATGCCGGTGGTCAGGATGGAGTCGTCGTCGGTGGGCGAGATGCCGGCGTTGTTGAACGCGATGTCCACGCTGCCGTAGGTGTCGTAGGCCACCTGGAACATCCGGGCGACGTCGTCCTCGTCGGTCACGTCGGCCCGGACGAAGACGCCCCCGACCTCCTCGGCGAGCTTGCCGCCGACGTTCTCGTCCAGGTCGACCAGGACCAGCTTGGCCCCCTCCTCGGCGAACCGCCTGGCCGTGGCCAGCCCGATCCCCCCGGCGCCGCCGGTGATGACCGCCACCCGGTCCCGCAGTCGTTGCATATATGCACTCACTCCGATGCGATGAAGACGTTCTTGGTCTCGGTGAACGCGGCGAGCGCGTCCGGGCCGAGTTCCCGGCCGAGGCCGGACTGCTTGAAGCCGCCGAACGGCGTCCAGTAGCGGACGCTGGAATGCGAGTTGACGGAGAGGTTCCCCGCCTCGACGGCCCGCGCCACCCGCAGCGCGCGCCCGACGTCCCTGGTCCAGATCGACCCCGACAGCCCGTACGGCGTGTCGTTGGCGATCCTGATCGCGTCCGCCTCGTCCTCGAACGGCACGACGGACACGACCGGCCCGAACACCTCCTCCCGGAAGGCCCGGTCCCGGTCCCCGGTCAGCACCGTGGCCGGGAACCAGAATCCCGGCCCCGCCGGGCAGGAACCCTGGAAGTACGGCTCCGCCACGAACGAGGCCACCCGCTCCCGGTGCTCGGCGCTGATCAACGGCCCGAGCGAGGTCTCCGGATCCCGCGGATCCCCGACCTTCAGCTCCTGTACGGCTACCCGCAGCCGCTCCAGGAATTCGTCGTGGACGGAACGCTCCACCAGGATCCGCGACCGGGCACAGCAGTCCTGCCCGGAGTTGTCGAACACCGCCATCGGCGCGGAGGCCGCCGCCCTGGCCAGGTCGGAGTCGGCGAAGACGATGTTGGCGCTCTTGCCGCCCAGTTCGAGCGTGACCCGCTTCACCTGCCCGGCGGCCTTGGCGGCGATCTGCTTGCCGACCTCGGTGGAGCCGGTGAAGACGATCTTCGCGACGTCCGGATGCTCCACCAGCCGGGCTCCGGCGACCTCGCCCGCGCCCGGCAGGACCTGGAGCACCCCTTCGGGGATGCCCGCCGCCAGGGCCAGCTCGGCCAGGCGCAGCGCGGTCAGCGGCGTCCACTCGGCCGGTTTCACGATCACCGTGTTGCCCGCGGCGAGGGCGGGGGCGACCCCCCACATCATGATCACCATGGGGAAGTTCCACGGCACGATGATCCCGACGACGCCCAGCGGCTCCTGGAAGGTGACGTCGATCCCGCCGGGCACCGGGATCTGCCTGCCGTGGTTGCGCTCGGGCGCGCCCGCGTAGAAGTGCAGGACGTCCCGGACGTTCCCGGCCTCCCACCGGGCGTTGCCGACGGTGTGGCCGGAGTTCGTGATCTCCAGCTGGGCGAGTTCCTCGGCGTGCTCCTCGACCTGGCGGGCGAAGGCCCGCAGCAGCCGCGCCCGATCCCCGGGGGACACCTCGCGCCAGGTCCGGTACGCCCCCCGGGCCCGCTCCACCGCGCGGTCCACCTCGGCGGCGTCGGCGAGCTCGACCTCCGCGACGACCTCCTCGGTCGCCGGGTTGATGATCTTCACAGGCGCTCGAACCCCCGGAACATCTCCCAGTCGGTGACGGCGGCCTCGAAGGCGGCCAGCTCCACCCTGGCGTAGTTGGCGTAATGGTCGACCACGTCCTGGCCGAAGGCCGTCACGGCGAGTTCGGAGCCCGTGAACAGGTCCAGCGCGTCGCGTAACGTCGCCGGGACGGTGTCCGCGCCGGAGACGTACGCGTTGCCCTCGTACGGGTCCTCCAGGGGGAGTTCGTGCTCGATGCCGTACAGGCCGGCGGCGATCAGGGCCGAGACCGCCAGGTAGGGGTTGACGTCGCCGCCGGGCACCCGGTTCTCCACCCGCAGGGAGGGGCCGTGGCCGACCAGGCGGAGCGAGCAGGTGCGGTTGTCGATGCCCCACTTGACGGCGGTGGGGGCGAAGGAGCCGGGGACGTACCGCTTGTAGGAGTTGATGTTGGGGGCGTAGAGCAGGGTCAGCTCGCGCATGGCAGCCAGCTGGCCGGCGATGAAGTGCTGCCCGGCCTTCGACAGCCCGTACGGCTCGGAGCCGGCCATCACCGGGGTGCCGTTCTCGTCCCGCAGCGAGATGTGGATGTGGCAGGAGTTGCCCTCACGCTGGTTCGGCTTGGCCATGAAGGTCAGCGACATGCCCTCCTGGGCCGCGATCTCCTTGGCGCCGTTCTTGTAGATCGTGTGGTTGTCGCAGGTGGCCAGCGCGTCGGTGTACCGGAAGGCGATCTCGTGCTGGCCCAGGTTGCACTCGCCCTTGGCGGACTCCACGTACAGCCCCGCGCCCTCCATGCCGAGCCTGATCCGGCGCAGCAGCGGCTCCACCCGGGCGGTCCCGAGCAGCGAGTAGTCCACGTTGTAGAGATTCGTCGGCGTCAGATCCCGGTACGCGTTCCGCCACGCCTGCTCGTAACTGTCGGCGTACACGCAGAACTCCAGCTCGGTCCCCACGTACGCCCCCCAGCCGCGCTCGCCCAGGCGGGCCAGCTGGCGGCGGAGGATCTGCCGGGGCGAGGCCACCACGTCGGAGCCGTCCTCCCAGACCAGGTCCGCCAGGAGCATCGCCGTGCCGTCCTGCCAGGGGACCCGGCGCAGCGTGGCCAGGTCGGGCTTGAAGACGAAGTCGCCGTAGCCGCGGTCCCAGGAGGACATCGCGTAGCCGCCGACGGTGTTCATCTCCACGTCCACCGCGAGCAGGTAGTTGCAGCCCTCGGCCGCGTGGCCCAGCACCTCCTCCAGGAAGTAGCGCGCCGACAGGCGTTTGCCCTGCAGCCGGCCCTGCATGTCGGTGAAGCCCAGCAGTACCGTGTCGATCTTGCCGGTCTCGGCGTCGGCTCGAAGCTGCTCCACAGTCAGCACGCGCGAGTCCCTTCTAAAAGTCTGGAAACAGACCAATGGAGGCATGCAAGCACCCGGCCTGTCAGCTCGTCAACATCGGATTGAGCTAATCTTGGGCCATTTGAAGGGCGGTGCGTGATGACGGATTCCCCGCTTGTGTCGTTGCTCCGCCCGGTCCGATCGGGCAACGCGTTCGAGGAGACCGTCGAGCGGCTGCTCCAGGCGATCAAGCTCGGCGTCGTCGCCCACGGCGCCAAGATGCCCCCGGAACGGGAGCTCGCCGCCCAGCTCGGCATCAGCAGGGTCACCCTGCGCGAGGCCATCCGCGCCCTCCAGGAGTCCGGCTACCTGGAGGTGCGCCGGGGGCGTTACGGCGGCGCCTTCGTCGTCTACGAGCCGCCCGACCCGGGCCACGGCGACCTGCGCAGGGCCCTCAACGCCATGGGCCCCGGCGAACTCGACGACGCCCTCACCTTCCGGATGGCCGTCGAGTGCGGGGCCGCCCAGGTCCTCGCCGAACGGGCCCTCACGCCCGCCCAGATCACCCTCCTGCGCCGCCGCCTGGCCGACGTCAACAGGGCGGGCCCCTCTGACTATCGCCGCCTGGACACCGCCTTCCACCTGTGCATCGCCGAGCTCACCGGCTCCCCGCTGCTCGCCGCCGCCTGCGCGGACGCCCGATTACGCGTCACCGACCTGCTCAACGCGATCCCCATCCTGAGCTTCAACATCCAGCACTCGGCCCTCCAGCACGCCGCGATCGTCGAGGCCATCCTGGACCGCGACCCCGATCGCGCCCGCCAGGCCGTGGCCGAACACCTGGAGGGCACCGCGGCTCTGCTCCGCGGGTTCCTCGCGTAGGTAGCATCGACTCCTGTCATGAGCGAACTCTTCCAGCGCGGCATCGTGGACACGCAGCGCCTGCCGCTGTTCGCGTTCTTCGTGGCGTTGATCGTGGCGTTCGTGTTCACCCGGATCAACGTGCGGCTGATCCGCGCGGAGACGCGGTGGTGGTTCAAGAACGTCAACGTCGGCGACATGCACATCCACCACGTGGTGTTCGGGGTGGTGCTGATGCTGCTCGGCGGGGTGGCCAGCCTGGTCGTCTCCGGCCTGTCGGTCGGCTGGCACTCCTTCACCGCTGCGGTCTTCGGGGTGGGGTCGGCGCTGGTGCTGGACGAGTTCGCGCTGATCCTGCACCTGCGGGACGTCTACTGGGCGGAGGAGGGCCGCACCTCGGTGGACGCCGTGTTCGTCGCCGTCGCGGTCACCGGGCTGCTCCTGCTGGGCCGCCGCCCGCTCGACTGGACCGAATCGGAGGGGATCTGGTCGGGCGCGGGCTTCCTCGTCCTGAACCTGGTCTTCGCCGTGGTCACCCTGCTCAAAGGTAAAATCTGGAGCGGCCTGCTGGGCCTGTTCGTGCCCGTCTTCGGCTACGTCGGCGCGGTACGGCTGGCGCGTCCCGGGTCGCCGTGGGCGCACTGGTTCTACACCGGCAACAAGCGCAAGATGGCGCGGGCGGTGCGGCGGGAGGAGCGCTGGCGGCGGCCGGTGATCCGGGGGAAGATCGCCGTCCAGGAGTTCGTGTCGGGGCGGCACGACCTGCCGCGGGACCGTTCGCGTGATCTTCCGCGGGAGGCCCGGCGGTAGGGGCCCGCGTTAGGGGCGGGCTGTGACGGGCAGGTCACCCTTATGGAACTCATCACGAAATTTCGGGAAATGAAGGCTCGGATGAAGGCGCGGCTGGGGGCCCGGACGGGCAACCGGCGGATGGAGGCCGAAGGCCGTACCGAGACGGCTGAGGCCCGCCTGCTCAAGACGCGAGACAAGATCAAGTCGACGGCGCGCCGGATCCGGCGGGAACTCCGCTCGCACGGCTGACGGTCAGCTGGGGGTTATTCGAAGGGGTCGATGTCGGCTTCTTCGGCGATGCGCATCGTCAGGTCTTCGTACCAGGCCAGGGCGAATCGCTGGACGCGGGCGATCTGCTCGGGGGTGAGGCCGTACTCGGCGTAGGCCTCCTCGTCGTAGACGAGCGCGGTCTCCAGCTCGAAGGCGAGGGCCTGCTCGGTGAAGCCCTCCTCGAAGTGCGCGCCCAGGCGCTCCAGGTCGTCGAAGGAGTAGCGCTCGTTGAGGGCGGCCGCGTCGATGAGATCACGGGGGAGCGCCCGGTTCAGCACCGCGCCGACCTTCATGCCCGCGACGTCGTCCAGATCCGCCACCGGACGGTCGCCGATCAGCACGGGCGGCCGTTGTAGCGGCGCCTTCAGGATGTTGACCGGGCAGGACTGCTCGGGCACGACCGGGTCCGAGACCACCATCCTGGCCTGCAGCGGGTTGCCCGGTCGCTGCTTCACGGCCAGCGCCTTCTCCCGCAGCGCGTCGGCCACGTGGTCGGCGATGTCGACGAGCGGCAGTTCGCTGACCGTGACGAAGTCCAGACCCCGGCTCGGCCGCTCCACCAGGCCGTGCGCGCGCAGGGCGTACGCCCCGGTCAGGCGCAGGCCGTAGGCCGGGTCCACCTCGACCACCGCGTCGAGAACCCGCTCGTAGAAGTCCGTGAGCCGCATCACCGCGCTCGAATCGTCATGATCGCAGTATGCCCGCCCTATTCAGGCAGTATCCAGTCGGCCCGACCCGGCAGGCTTCCCGAATCACGCTTCCCGAATCACGCTTCCCGGATCAGGCTTTCCCGGATCAGGCTTTCCCGGATCAGGCTTTCCCGGTCAGGGCTGCCTCGGTCAGGGCTGCCTCGGTCAGGGCTGCCTCGGTCAGGGCTGCCTCGGTCAGAGGCTTCCGGTGAGGGAGCGGACGGCCAGGCCGAGGCCGAGGGTGACGACGATCAGGGCGGTGCCGACGGGGGCGAGGGCGGAGATCCTGGCCAGGAGGCCGGTGCCGGAGGCGGTCAGGCGATCCAGGCGGCTCGCCAGCTTCACCAGGAGCAGGCCGGTGGCGGTCAGGGTGGCCGCCATGCCGATCCCGTACGCCGCGACCAGGCCCACCCCGAACCAGGTGCGGCCGAGCGCGATCGCCCCGAGCAGCACGATCAGCGCCGACGGACTCGGCACCAGCCCTCCGGCGACACCCATCCCCACCAGCCCGACCCGCCGGCGACGCGCCGGCCGCCGGTCCTGATCCCGCTCATCTTCGGCCCGCTCGTTTTGAGCCAGCCCGCCTTCAAGAGCTTCGAGCCCCGCGAGAACCTCCTCGTCGCTCCGCTCCAGCGTCGCTACCCTGCCAGCCCTCTCAGCCGGTTCCCTATGCCGGTGACCGTCCCCATGGCCGTGCCTGTGGCCGTGGCCGCGGCCGTCGCCATGGTCGTCCCCGTGCCCGTGCCCGTGCTCGTCCCCGTGCTCGTCCCCGTGGTCGTGGTCGTGGTCGTGGTCGTGGTCGTGCCCGTGCTCGTCCCCGTGGTCGTGCCCGTGGTCGTGCCCGTGGCCATGCCCGTGGCCATGCCCGTGGCCATGCCCGTGGCCATGCCCGTGCTTGTGGCCGTGGCCGTGGCTATGGCCGTGGCCATGCCCATGCCCATGGAGGCTGCCGTTGGGGTCGCGTTTGATGGAGGTCCAGAGGAGGCGGGCGCCGATGGCGGTGATGAGGAGGCCGCTGGCCAGGCCTAGCCAGGCGAGGACGGAGTCGCCGGCCAGGGCGGAGAAGGCGCTCAGGAGCAGGCCGACGACGAGGACGCCGACGGTGTGGGTGACGGTGACGGTCATGCCGACGAGGAAGGCGTCGCGGGGGCGGCCCTGGCGGCCGGCCAGGTAGGCGGCCATGATCGTCTTGCCGTGGCCGGGGATGAGGGCGTGACCGGCCCCGAGGACGGCGGCGAGCAGGATGGCCAGCAGGCCGACGGGGACGGTGAGCGAGGACGAGCCGACCAGGTCGGTGAAGGTCCGGTCGAGACCGTCCAGCCAGGCCCCGATCGGGCCGGGGGCCGAGATGCCGGGAGCGGAGACCCGCTCGGTGGAGGCAAGGTCCGCGCGCTCGGGCAGGCCGGGGACCGCTCCGGCGGGGTCGACGGTCAGGGTCGCGGCGCGCTGGTCGAGCGGGGAGGCCAGCAGGTCCTCCGGGTAGGTGCGCAGCTCGTTGGAGATGCTCGTGCTGGGCAGGCCGGTGGGCGCTAGCCGTACCGAGTCGGAGGCGATGGTGATCTCGCGCCAGCCGAGACGGTCGGCGAGGAACCCGTCGGTGAACCCGATCGTGCCGGTGGGCACGGCGGCGGCGGTGAGGGCGCAGGTCAGGCGGCTGGTCTTGAGGCCGCCCTGGCCGGGGTGGTACGCGAACGCGGCCGAACCGACCTGCCAGGGGATGGGGGAGCCGCCCACGGTCAGGCGCTGGGCGGCGACCAGCGCGGCGCACTCGGCCGTGGCGTGGGCCTGAGCCTCGGCCGCGGAGACCGCGCCGGAACCGTCCGCGTCGACGGCCGGCTCCGACTGGAGCGTGGGCAGCTCGGCCGAGTCCACCACGGCGGTGCTCTCGACCCGGTCTTCGTAGAGCCGCAGGCCGTTGTAGTGGTTGACGGTGAAGTTGCCGAGCGGATGGGCGTGCGCGACGGCCGGAATCGCCAGCAGCACCGCGAGCGAGGCCAGCGCCACCACAAGCCCGGTCAGCGCGGCGGTCAGCACCAGCCGAATCCCACGGCCGAGCCGGGAGGCCCGAGGCAGGTCATCGCCGGACCGGGAGGCTGCGGACACACTTTTGCCGAGCTGGGAGGCGCGGGGCAGGTCGTGGCCGGGCGGGGAGGCTGCGGACATGTTTTTGCTGAGCTGGGAGGCCGGGGGCAGGTCGTGGGCGAGTCCGGAGTTCTGCGGGGAGGTGCCGCTGGAGCCGCGGCTGCGTGTGGACATTCGGTGGAGGGCCCGCCGGAAGGGGGAGGCTTGTCGGGGGGTGGAGGCGGGGCGGAGGTCGGCGAGGTGGTCGAGGGTGGTCATGAAAACCTCTGGAGGGCTGGGAGCTTCGGGTCGAAGCGCGGGTTGTAGGTCTTGACCAGGGCTGCGGACTTGCCCGCCGGAAGGTCCAGGGCGCGTTCGATCTCGGCGCGGTGGTGGGCGAAGAGGGCGTTGCGCCAGCCGGTGGCGGTCGCCTCCTTCGCGTACGGCAGGGCCTCGCGGGACCGGCCGTCGCGGTGCAGCGCCCAGGCGAGCGCGTCGGCGGCGATCACGTTGGGGTTGCGGGCGTACTCGGCGCGGGCGTAGGTGACGGCGGTCGCCGGGTCGCCGTGGTCGGCTTCGAACTCGGCCCAGGTGATGTCGTCGTGAACGCCGTTGGCGCGCATGAGGTCGCGCTGCGCGGTGAGGAGCCGCCACTGCGCGGAAGGGTCGCGGTCCAGTTTCTCCAGGACCTCGCCGTACTCGACCAGGTACTGGGGAAGCGGCAGGCGGCCGGTGACGGCGGCGTAGCGGTCGGCGGCCCCGGCCAGGTCGCCGCCGAGCGCGGCCACCCGGGCCAGCCCGGCCTGCGCGGGCACGAACTGCGGGTCGGCGGCCAGGGCGGCCTCGTAGTGGTCGCGGGCCTCGTCGAGGTCGCCCGAGTGCAGGGCCAGCTCGCCGAGGTACTGCCGGCAGAAGGCCACGTCGCCGGGGAGGTAGGCGTCGCGGAGCGCGTACTCCAGCATGCGGCGCGCGGTCGCCTGGTCCCCGTGCAGTTCGGCGTCGTAGGAGGCCCGGGTGAAGGAGGAGACGCCGGGGGCCAACTCCATCATCCTGGCGATGGCCTTCGTGGCCTGGTCGTACGCGCCGAGCTGGGTGTGGGCGTCGGCGAGCACGCCGTACGCGACGGGCCCGTAGGGGTTGGCCTCGATTGCCTGACCGGCGAGGCGTACGGCGGCGGTGAAGTCGTGGCGGCCGGCGGCGAGCGCGGCCTGGCCGGTGAGACCGGCGAAGTTGCCGGGCTTGAGCGCGAGCGACCGGGCGACGGCCTGTTCGGCTTTGGGGTAGAACGACGGGTCTCCGGTGACCCTGGCCTGCTGGACGTAGGCGGCGCCGAGCGCGGCCCACGCGCCGTCGTCCTTCGGCAGCCGCTTCAGGCGGACCTGGAGCGCCGGGATCGAGCCGGGCGCCGATCCGTTGGCGCCGACGGCCACGGCGGGCGCCATGGGGGCGGGGGAGCTTTCGGATCCGGGGATGAGGGCCGCACCGGCGGTGAGGGCGACGGCCGCGAGGACGGTCCCCGCGATGACGCCCACGGTGCGCTTCTTGGATGGCATTTCGGGGACCTCCTCGGCATGGGTAGGACCGCCGCCGCCGAGTCCGGCGGCGGCGGGGGTCGGGATGGGTCAGGAACCGTTGAGGGCCTGGTTGACGGCCACGTTGCTGGGGCCGGGGATGTACGGGAAGGTCGACAGGAACGGCACGTCGTTGCGGTCCACCTTGTCGCCCGCGGCCAGGGCCGGGACCAGCTGGCCGGTCTGGGCGGCGCCCGCCATGGCCTGGAGGGCGATGTCCACCACGTCGTCGCCGAGGCGCCGGCCGTTCGGGAAGCCCTGCAGGTCGCCGGCGAGCACGCCGAGCCGGTTCGGGCTGGCGGTCACCGGGATGGACAGGTTGAGGCGCAGCATCTCGGACGGGCGCAGCTTGCCCGCGTCCTTGTTCAGGACCTGCGAGTTGAGGTCGGCCTTGATCGGGCCGTTCTGCTTGGCGATGCCGGTCAGGAAGATCTCGACCAGGTCGTTACGCGGGGTCTTGGGAGCCTTCAGGCCGTAGATGCCCTCCAGCAGCATCGGCACCTCGGGGTGGGTGACCTTCTTGACCACGGCCGGGATGCCGGCGTCCTTGTCGGGGCTGAGGGAGTTGAAGGCGTCCTTCAGCGCGGCCGGGACGACGACCTCGTTGACCAGCGGCTGGCCCAGCCGGGAGACCTGCACGTAGCCTCTCGGGCTCCACTTGTCGGTGGTCGACCAGATGCCGACGACCGGGTTGCGCTTGACGTCGCCCTTGAGCGCGACCTCCTTCTTGGGCACCTGCACGGCCAGCGTGTGCACGTTGTAGCCGCGGGTGGTGTCCTGCCCGACCTCGGACAGGTTGCCGCCGTAGAGCAGGTCGAAGACGCGCAGGTCGAGGAAGAAGGCCTCGTCGGACTGGCCGGCGAACTGCTTGCCGCCGCCCTTGATGCCGTCCACGGCCTCGGCGCGCAGCTTGGCGTAGTCGGGCATTGAGGCGGGCCCGGTGTTGCTGGGCGCGACGGTGCCGGTGCCGATGGTGGTGGTGCCCTTCTCGGTGATGCGCTTGAGCGTGTACTTCTGCTTGAACAGCAGGTTCTTGTCCTTCAGCGAGGTGACCGGGCCGTTGTTGTAGAGGAACGTGCCGTTGCCGCGCTTGTCGACGTTGGTGAAGGTCCACTGGTAGGTGACGTCGGGCTTGGCGTCGCCGTCGTTGTCGATCTTGATGTTGTAGCGGGAGTTGGTGTCGAAGAAGTAGAAGTTCGGGCCGCCGTTGGGCTCCTCGAACGGGATCCAGTTGGCCAGCAAGGTGACGGTGTCGGACTTGTCGGGGCTGACGAAGGCGTACACGTCGGTGTTGTCGTTGCGCGGGTCGCCGGAGATGAGCGGGGCCTCGCGGTGGGAGGAGGCACTCGGGGCGGCCGGGCGAAGAAGGGCGATCGAGGAGGCGGCCAGCGCCCCCGCGACACCAATGGCGATCAGGGATCGCCGGTTGATCCGGAGCTCCATGTCGATCGGTCCTCTCAGGACGGTAGGGAGTCTTTAGGTCAGGTGAGTTGTCCGGCCGGAGTCCTCGACCGCCTATTCGCCCCATGGAGGCTCGCGGATTGGATGATTTTCAAAAAATGTGGCCCCGGTCTCCCGGGGCCACGTTTCCGCTGGTCAGGCTATGGAGTGCTGCAGGTATAGCCGGTCGGCACCGCGGTGTTGCCGTTGGGACGGCTGCCCTGGAAGCCGAAGTTGCCGCTCTGGCCCGCGCCCAGGTTGCCGTTGTGCCCGACGTTGCGGGCGGTCACGGTCTGGCCGCTGACGGTCAACTGGGTGTTCCAGGAACCGGTGATGGTGTGGCCGGCCGGGAGCGTGAACGTGACGGTCCACGACGTGATCGCGGAGCTGCCCGCCGTCACGGTGACCGGCTGGATCACGTACCCGTTGCCCCAGGTGCTCTGGGTGGTCGCGACCACGGTGCAGCCCCCGCCGGTGCCGCCGCCCGTGGTGGTGAAGGTCACCAGCGAGGAATTGCCGGACAGGTTCCCGGCGCCGTCGCGGGCCCGGACGTAGACCTGGTACTGGGTGTTGGCGGTCAGGCCGGTGAGGGTGATCGAGTTGGTGGTCGGGGAACCGAGCAAGGGGTCGGTGGTGCCCTGCTCGCGGTAGACGTTGTAGCCCGCCAGGCCGGAGCCGCCGCTGTCGGTGGAGGCCGTCCAGGTCAGCGTCGCGCCCGAGGAGGTGACGTTGCTCGCGGTAGGCGTACCGGGGGTGGTGGGTGGAGTCGTGTCCGTGGTGCCGCCGCTCGTGGTGAAGGTCACCAGGGACGAGTTGCCGGACAGGTTTCCGGCGCCGTCGCGGGCCCGGACGTAGACCTGGTACTGGGTGTTGGCCGACAGCCCGGTCAGGGTGATCGAGTTGGTGGAGGTCGTGCCCAGCTGCGGGTCGGTGATGCCCTGCTCGCGGTAGACGTTGTAACCGGCCAGGCCGGAGCCGCCGGAGTCGGTGGACGCGGTCCAGGTCAGGGTCGCGCCCGAGGAGGTCACGCCGGACGCGGTCGGGGTGCCCGGTGTGCTCGGAGGGGTGGTGTCGGTGGGCGTGCCGCCGCCGCAGAGGGAGCACTGCACGGCGGTGGAGGCGATGCCGTTGGCGCCGGTGAACAGGCGGGTGCCCCAGGAGGTCATCTGGTTCGGGTTGAAGTTGGTGACCTGGTCGAGGTACTCGACGCCGCCGCCGTTGCCGCTCCACGACCAGCCGAGATAGCCGATGCCCCGGCTCTGCGCCTGGGCCATGATCGTGTCCTCGTCGGGGTTGCCGTCCGAGTGGTTGAAGCCGAACTCGCCGATCACCAGCGGCAGGTTCGCGGTCTGGAAGGCGTTCAGGTACGCGTTGATCTCCGCCGCCGTGTCGAAGACGCCGTACATGTGGACCGAGAAGACGGTGTTGTTCTGCGAGTCGGCGGCGGCCACGGTGGCCGCGTTGTCGCGCATGGTGAACTGCCAGTCCTGGCCCCAGTTGGGCGCGTCCACCATCAGCAGGTGCTGGAAGCCGGCGTTGCGCATCCGGGTGATGGCCGAACTGGTGGCCTGGGTCCACCCGGGGGTGACGGCGTTGTTGCCGATAGGCTCGTTGCCGATGTTGATGATGACCGTGTTCTCCTGGCCGGTCAGCGCGCTCTGGATGCTGATCCAGTAGTTGACCGCCGCGTCCAGGCTGACGGCTCCGCTCTGCTCCCCGAACCCGGTCGTGTCGTGGTTCTCCAGGATGCAGACCAGCCGGTTGGTACGGCACAGCGAGACGATGTTCGCCACGTCGGAGGCGTTGTTGGCCGGCGTCCACCGGCCGCCGCTGAGCACGACCCGGACGGCGTTGGCGCCCTTGGCCTTGATGTTGGCGATGGAGCTGGTCTGGCTCGGGTACCAGACGTGCGCGTGGCTGGTGCCGCGGATGATGAAGTTGTTGCCGTTGGCCTCCACGATGTTCCGGCCGCTGATGCGCAGGCCGACCGCGGCCTCGGCGGGCAGCGCGGTGACGAACAGGGACACGAGCAGGGCGAGGACGGTCGCGCCGGATAGCGCGATGCGTTTTCTCATGGTCTGCCTTTCTGCATGGACTCTGCATTAACCGGTTAAGCAAACGGCCGGAGATCGGCCCCCGGCGGCGTCACCGCAGGGTCGGTTGGTCGGGTGAACCGGTCTTCCTGGGGCGGCCCGGCGCGCTCCCAGACTCGGGGGATTTCGCAGGTGTGTACAGGATGTTGCGGAAAGCTGACCGCGGGGATCGGCCGCCATCCGCGCCGGATATGGGGAAATGTCCGGGGCAAACCGATGAAAGATTCACTTTCCCGGCGGTGATCGTCGGCTACGCGCAGAGCGGAATGCGCCCGAATCGGGTCAACCAGGGTTGACCCCGCCCGGCGGGTCAACCTAAATTGACCGAGTCGGGTGGTCAACATAGGTTGACCCTTATGAGCGGAGAACTCGTGGCTCTCGTGACCACGGCCGAAGGGGACGACCCCATGCGCGGGCTCGTCGCGGCGGCCGAACTGCGGCGGCAGGCCGACCGGCTGGCCGCCGTACAGGTGCGCCGGGCCCGCGTACAGGGGATTTCGTGGGTGCAGATAGCGATGGCCCTGGGGGTCAGCAAGCAGGCCGTGCACAAGAAGTTCGGCGGGGGCCGGCTGTTCCGGAACGAGGACTGAACGCGCTCGCCGAGCGGGCGTCCTGGCGGTTGCTCCTGGACTACCTGCGGCCGCACCGCGGCACGCTGGCGCTCGGGGCGGTGCTCGCCCTGGTCGGGAGCGTAGCCGGCCTGGCCATGCCGTTGCTGGCCAAGAGCGTGATCGAGACCTTCGGCACCGGCCAGGCCCTGGTCGGCCCGGTGCTCCTGCTCTGCGGGGCCGTACTGGCCGGGTCGCTGATCTCGGCGGCGGGCAGCTTCGTGCTGGAGCGCATGGGCGAGGGCATCGTGTTCAGGGCGCGGATCCGGCTGGTGGACCGCATCCTGCGGCTGCGGGTGGCCGAGGTGGACCGGCTCAAGCCCGGCGACCTGCTGTCCCGGGTCACCGCCGACACCACGCTGCTCCGCGCGGTCTGTACGGACGCGCTGGTCACCGCCGTCGGCTCGGTGTTCATGTTCGCCGGGGCCGCGATCATGATGGCGATCATGGACCTGGTGCTGCTGCTGGTCACGCTGGGCGTGGTGGCGGCCGTCGGACTGGTCAACGCGGTCATCCTGCCGAGGATCCGCAAGGCGTCCACGCTGGCGCAGGTGGCGCTGGGCGAGATGGGTTCCGCGCTGGACCGGGCCCTGCAAGCGTTCCGTACGGTGAAGGCCAGCGGGGCGGAGCACCGGGAGATCGAGGTGGTGGCCGCGGCGGCGCGGCAGGCCAGGGACCGGGGCGTCACCGCGTCGGCCTGGCAGTCGGCGGCCGGCGTGAGCGCGTGGCTGTCGGTGCAGCTGGCGTTCCTGGCCGTGCTCGGCGTGGGCGGAGCCCGGGTGGCCGACGGATCGATGCAGATCGCGGCGCTGATCGCGTTCCTGCTGTACCTGTTCTACCTGGTCGCCCCGATCGGGCAGCTGGTGCAGAGTTTCACCCAGCTGCAGAACGGGCTGGCCGCCATCACCCGCATCCGGGAGATCGAGGAACTGCCCGCGGAACCGGCCGTCGCCCCGCTGCGCGCCGAGGGCGCGCCGGTCGGGGTCACCTTCTCCGGCGTCGTCTTCCGTTACGGGGAGGACCGGCCGATCGTGCACGACGGGGTGGACTTCGAGGTGCGGGCCGGTGGGCTGTCGGCGCTGGTCGGGCCGTCCGGGGCCGGGAAGTCCACGGTGTTCGCCCTGCTGGAGCGCTTCTACTCCCCCCAGTCCGGAAATATCACGATGGCGGGGCGGGACATCCGGGACTGGGACCTGGCCGAACTCCGGGCCGCCGTCGGCTACGTGGAGCAGGACGCTCCCGTTCTGGACGGCACCCTCCGCGAGAACCTGACCTTCGCCGCCCCGGACGCCACCGAGGCGGAGGTACGGCACGCGCTCGTCCGTACCAAACTGGACGACCTGGTCGACCGGCTGCCCGAGGGACTGGAGACGCAGGTCGGGCATCGCGGCGTGCTGCTGTCGGGCGGGGAACGGCAGCGGGTGGCCATCGCCAGGGCGCTACTGCGGCGGCCCCGGCTGCTCCTGCTGGACGAGGCCACCTCCCAGCTGGACGCGGTCAACGAGCTGCGGCTGCGCGAGGTCATCGCCGAGGTGGCCAGGGACACCACGGTCCTGGTGATCGCCCACCGGCTGTCCACGGTCACCGGAGCGGACCGGATCATCGTGATGGAGGCGGGCAGGGTCCGCGCCGCCGGCACCCACGCGGAACTGCTGGACGGCGACGAGCTCTACCGCGAGCTGGCCACCACCCAGTTCCTGGCCACGGCGGTCTCCTGACCGCCACCCAAATGATCGAACGTTTGCCGTGCGCTGACGATCAGCCGCCGGAATGAGGGGCACTTCCGTGAGTGCGGAGCCTCTCCTTCGCCAAGCCCGCTCCCGGGGATCACGCGTACGTGCGGTGCGCGCCCGGGACAGTGCGTGGGGGCACCCCGGGACCACAGGACACCGGGGTGCCCTATGCGCCTTCCGCGCCGTATCCTTCGGGTGACCGATGTGAATGCTTTCATTCAGGAGGACGGCACATGCCTACCGTTCGGGCGCCGCGCGGCACCGCACTCACCGCGCGAGACTGGCCGCAGGAGGCCGCCCTCCGGATGCTTCAGAACAACCTCGACCCCGAGGTCGCCGAACATCCGGAACAGCTCGTCGTGTACGGCGGCTCGGGCAAGGCCGCCCGGGACTGGCCGTCCTTCCAGGCGATCATCCGTACCCTGACCACGCTGGCCGGGGACGAGACCCTGCTGGTGCAGTCCGGCCGCCCGGTCGGGGTGATGCGCACGCACGAGTGGGCGCCCCGGGTGCTGATCGCCAACTCCAACCTGGTGCCCGACTGGGCGAACTGGGAGGAGTTCCGGCGGCTCGAGGCGGCCGGCCTCACCATGTACGGCCAGATGACGGCGGGTTCCTGGATCTACATCGGGACCCAGGGCATCCTGCAGGGCACGTACGAGACCTTCGCGGCCGTGGCCGCCAAGCGGTTCGGCGGCTCGCTGGCCGGCACGATCACGCTCACCGCCGGGCTCGGCGGCATGGGCGGGGCGCAGCCGCTCGCGGTCACCATGAACGGCGGCGTGGCCATCTGCGTGGACTGCGACCCGCGCAGCATCGAGCGCCGGATCGAGCACCGGTACCTGGACGTCCGCGCCGCCGACCTGGACGAGGCGCTGCGCCTGGCCTACGAGGCTCGGGACGCGCGCCGCCCGCTCAGCATCGGGGTGGAGGCCAACGCGGCCGAGGCCCTGCCGGAGTTGCTGCGCCGGGGCGCGGAGATCGACGTGGTCACCGACCAGACCTCGGCGCACGACCCGCTCATGTACCTGCCGGTCGGGGTGGCGTTCGAGGACATGGCGGAGGCCAGGGAGAAGGACCCGGCCGGGTTCACCACCCGGGCCAGGGAGTCCATGGCCAGGCACGTGGAGGCCATGGTCGGCTTCCAGGACGCGGGCGCCGAGGTCTTCGACTACGGCAACTCCATCCGCGGCGAGGCCCAGCTGGCCGGGTACGCCCGCGCGTTCGCCTTCCCCGGCTTCGTGCCCGCCTACATCCGCCCGCTGTTCTGCGAGGGCAAGGGTCCGTTCCGGTGGGCGGCCCTCAGCGGCGACCCGCGCGACATCCACGCCACCGACCAGGCCATCCTGGACCTGTTCCCCGAGAACGAGCAGCTGGCCCGCTGGATCCGGATGGCCGGCGAGCGTGTGCACTTCCAGGGCCTGCCCGCCCGCATCTGCTGGCTCGGGTACGGCGAGCGCGACCGCGCCGGCGAACGCTTCAACGCCATGGTCGCCGACGGCACCCTGAGCGCGCCCGTGGTCATCGGCCGCGACCACCTGGACTGCGGCAGCGTCGCCTCCCCCTACCGCGAGACCGAGGCCATGGCCGACGGCTCCGACGCCATCGCCGACTGGCCGCTGCTCAACGCCATGGTCAACGTCGCCTCCGGCGCCTCCTGGGTCTCCATCCACCACGGCGGCGGCGTCGGCATCGGCCGCTCCATCCACGCCGGCCAGGTCTCCGTGGCGGACGGCACCGCCCTCGCCGCCGAGAAGCTCAACCGGGTGCTCACCAACGACCCGGGCATGGGCGTGATCCGCCACGTGGACGCCGGCTACGACGAGGCCACCGAAGTCGCCGACGCCCGTGGCGTACGCGTCCCGATGCGGGAGAGTTGATCCGCCGGGTTCGCGTGGATTTGTGAGGTGGCTGTGGGCGACGGGATCGATGAGCTCCTGGCGGGCAGGCGGCTCTCCCCGGTGCAGCGCCGGATCGCCCACTACCTGGGCGAGCACCTGTCCGAGGCGATCTTCCTGTCCAGCGTCGAGCTGGCCGAGCGGGCGGGCGTGAGCCAGCCGTCGGTCACCCGCTTCGCGGCGGCGCTGGGGTTCGCCGGCTATCCGGAGCTGCGGCAGGCGCTGCGGCCCCTGGTGCTCGGCGTGGGCGGCGACGGGAAACCGGACATCCCGGGTGAGCGGGCGCTGCTGCGGAACGCCCTGGACGCGGAGATCCGCAACCTCGCCGCCCTGCGCGACCGCGGCGAGTTCCTGGCGCTGATCGCGGAGCTGGGAGTCGCCCTGGCGGCCTCGGAGCCCCTGCTCGTCGTCGGCGTACGGGTGTCCAGTGGCCTGGCCACGACCTTCGCGTACTACGCGCGGCGGATCCATCCGGACGTGCGGCTGCTCACCCACGGCGGTTCGGAACTGGCCGACGGCCTGCACAGCGCGCGCCGGGCGGGCGCGGCCTGGGTGCTGGCCGTGGTGCTGCCCAGGTACCCGGCGGAGGCCGTGGAGGCGCTGGAGTCGGCCAAGGAGCTGGGGCTGCGGGTGGCGGTGATCACCGACAGGAGCGTGGTGCCGTTCCCCGCGGACGTGGTGCTGGACGCGCCCGTGGGGGAGCGGCTGGTCTTCGATTCGCACGCGGCGCCGCTGGCCCTGGCCATGCTGCTGGTGGAGGCCATGGCCGACGCGGCGCCGCTGCGAACCCAGGCGCGCCTGGAGGAGTACGAGCGGATGACCGAACAGCGCGGGGTCTTCGTGGACCCGCCGGTTCGGGAGGATCCGTCCGTCCTCTAGATCAACCCGCCATCTTGCGGAGCGACCGCATCGACCAGACCAGGGTGATCACCGCGAGGACGGCGAGCAGGCCGAACGCGGTGGGGATGGTGCTGTCGGAGAGGTCGTCGCGGAAGAGCGCCCGGCCGGCCTCGACGCCGTAGTAGAGCGGGTTGAACTTGGCCGCCGTCTGGAGCCATTCGGGGCCGAGGGAGACCGGCAGGAACAGGCCGGCGATCAGGGTCAGCGGCATGGCGAAGAACTGCACGATCTGCGACATGCCGTTCTCGTCCCGCAGGGCCAGGGCCAGGCCGTAGGAGAGGCTGGCGGCGAACAGGCCGGTCATGGCCATCAGGGCGAGCATGATCAGGAAGGAGACCAGCCCGATCCGCAGGCCCATCAGCACGGCCACGCCCATCACCAGGATCGCCTGGAGCACCAGGACCAGCATGTCCTTGGCCACCCGGCCGAGGATGATGGCCGGCGGCCAGGCGGGGCTGACCGCCAGCCGCTCCAGCACGCCGTTGCGGGTCTCGTTGATCAGCCCGAACCCGGCGAACAGCGAGCCGAACAGGGCGATCATCATCATCGAGCCGGGCGTGAACATGGCCAGCACCTCGGGCATCGACCCGCTCGGGGTGGTGCTGCCCAGCAGCGGCGCGAAGAAGATCAGGTACATGACCGGCTGCAGGATGCCGAACACCGGCCAGATCGGATTGCGGAGCAGGAACCTGAGCTCGTAGCCCAGGAAGAGCGCGGTATGGCGAAGCATGGGGGGAATCCTTAGGAGATGTGGGGGTCAGGCGGCGTCGCGCAGCGAGCGGCCGGTGTGGCGGAGGAAGACGTCGTCGAGCGTGGCCCGATCCAGCGAGATCGAGTCCAGGGTGAGGTTGCGCTCCTCCAGGGCCCGCAGCAGGTGCGGCAGCCCGTGCTCCCCGTCGTCCAGGTAGGCGCGCAGCGTGTCCTCCTCCGCGCGGACCTCCTTGATGTAGTCCTGCGCGGCCAGCAGTTCCTTCGCCTCGGCGACGCCCTTGAGCTTCAGCGTGACGACGTCGCCCGCCACTTCCTTCTTGAGCTCGGTGGGCGTGCCCTCGGCGACGATCTTGCCGTGGTCGATGATGACCAGCCGGTCGCAGAGCGCGTCCGCCTCGTCCAGGTAGTGGGTGGTCAGCAGGACGCTGGTGCCCTGGGCGCGCAGGTCGCGCACCTCGTCCCACAGGTTGGCCCGGTTCTGCGGGTCCAGACCGGTGGTGGGCTCGTCCAGGAAGACCAGCGGAGGCTTGGTCACCAGGCCGATGGCCAGCGCGAACCGGCGCTTCTGCCCGCCGGACAGGGTCTTGGCCGGGCGGTTGGCGATCTCGGTCAGGCTGAAGGCCTCAAGCAGCTCGTCGGCGCGCGTCCTGGCCTGTTTACGGGACATGCCGCTGAGCCTGGCCGCCAGCATGAGGCTGTCCAGGCCCGGGGAGTTGTCGTCCACGCCGCCCGCCTGGCTGACGTAGCCGATGTTCTCGCGCACCTTGGCGGCGTCCTTCACCACGTCGAACCCGGCCACCCTGGCCGTGCCGGAGGTGGGGGCGGTGAAAGTGGCCAGCATGCGGACGGTCGTGGTCTTCCCGGCGCCGTTGGGGCCGAGCGCCGCGAAGATCTCACCGGCCTCGACGCTCAGGTCGATGCCCTGGACGGCCTGGACCTCCTCGGTCTTGCCGCGGCCACGTTTGGCGATGAAGGTCTTACGCAGATCATGCGCTTCGATGATCATGATTTCTCCGGATTCAGGGGATAGTCAGCATGGAGGGTGACCCGGCGCGAGGGTCAAGCGGTTTTCCCGACAGCTGAGCGCGCCCAGTCTGCCCGGTGCCACCGACAGTTTCCGGGGTCGGTTTCCGGGGTCGGTTTCCGGGTCAGGGCAGCTCGCCGTTCCGCACCCGGCCGACGGCCTCGCGCAGCCAGGTGAGCTGGGCGGTGAGCTGAGCCGCGTTGAGGCGCAGGCACTCGTCCACGTGCCGGGGAGCGCCGAACGCCTGCTTGCCGCCGAGCGCCCGTTCGGTCATCGAGATCGCCGCCGTCAGCTGCTCGTCTCTGGCCTTCATGGCGGCCACCAGATCGGCGGGGGCGAGGCGGTTCATGAAGGTGAGCGCGACCTGGAAGGGGTCCACGATGGGATGGATCTCCCACCAGTAGGCGACCAGCTGGCGCTGGAACTCCATCCGTCCGTCGTCGGTCAGTTCGTAGACGGTCTTGCCGCCCCTGCCCTGCTCGGCCACGGTCAGCAGGCCCTCGTCCGCCATCTTGGCCAGGCCGTGGTAGATCGAGCCGAAGGCCACGTTGGCCCACGTGCTCGCGCCCCAGAGTTCGAGGCGGCGGCGGACCTCGTAGCCGTGGAGGGGGCCGTCGAGGAGGGTGCCGAGGATCAGGATGCGCGTCGAGGACATGCTCAAATTTATATACAAATTTGTATGATCAACTCAACGGCTTAGACTGAATGCCATGAGCGAACGTCCAACCGCCCTGGTCACCGGGGCGTCCCGCGGTCTCGGGGCCGCCATCGCCCGCGCTTTGGCGCCGGATTACGACCTCGTCCTCGGCGGGCGCGGCGGTGCGGCCCTCGACGCGATCTGCTCCGAGCTCGGCGCGCGGGCGCTTCCGGTTGATCTCGCGGAGCTCAGCCCCTTCGATGTCGCCGGAGTGGGGCGGGTGGATCTTCTGGTGCACAGTGCGGGCATGGTGCGCGTCGGGAGCATCGAGGACACGCCCGCCGAGGTGTGGCGCAGGACCTACGAACTCAACGTCGTCGCGGTCGCCGAACTCACGCGGCTGCTGCTGCCCGAACTCCGCGCCGCCAAAGGCCACGTCGTCCTCATCAACTCGGGTGCCGGCCTGCGCGCCCATCCGGGCTGGGCCTCCTACGCCGCCAGCAAGTTCGCCCTCCGGGCCTTCGCCGACGTGCTCCGCCAGGAGGAAGAGCCCCATGGCGTACGCGTCACGAGTGTCTACCCCGGCCGTATCGCCACCGACATGCAACGCCAGGTACGCGAAGAAGAAGGTGGCGCCTACGACCCCGACCGCTACCTGAAACCCGACTCCGTAGCCCGGGCCGTCCTAGCCGCCGTCACGGCTTCCGCCGACGCTCACATCACCGAAATAACCGTCCGCCCCTCGGCCGGCCCGGTGAACTGACCCTGCCCTGGAGAATCCCGGCATCCTTGTTTGCCGGGATTTCCCCACCCACCCACCCTTTGTTGAGCTGGCGCTCTGCCCCTCTTCCGGCGCTCGCCGGCATGCCTGGCATAGCCCGCGGTGGTTCTCCCATCTATCCGCCCTTTGTCGGGCTGGTACTTCCTCTTCGGGCGTTCGCTGGCACGCCCGGCATCGCCTGCGGTGGTTCTCCCACCCACCCACCCTTTTCGGGCTGACGCTCGGGTCCGTCCGGCTTCGGGCTGACGCTCGGGTCCGTCCGGCTTCGGGCTGACGCTCAGCCCTCCGTTGGCAAGCGCCGTGCCATTAGTCGTATGTTCGGCTAAGCCCGGTCCTACACGTTGAATGGAGTCATTCAGTACGCTGGGAGGATGCTTGAAGTACTAGCGGGAGTTGGCCGGAGCGGGCGGACCGGGGGGTATCGGCGGGACGCCTGGTCGGGGGCTGAGCTGGAGCTTCGGGAGTGGTTCCGGCAGGAGGCCGACGCGCGCGGCCTGGATCGGCACGAGGATCGCAACGGGAATCTGTGGGCCTGGTGGGGGGATCCGGACAGCGCGCCGGGCGTGGTCACCGGGAGTCATCTTGATTCGGTGCGTGAGGGCGGCGCCTTCGACGGGCCGCTGGGGGTCGTGTCGGCGTTCCAGGCCGTGGACGCGCTGAGAGGCCGAGGGTTCAGGCCCGACCGCCCGCTGGGGATCGTCAGTTTCAGCGACGAGGAGGGCGCCAGGTTCGGGGTGCCCTGCGTCGGGTCGAGGTTGCTGACGGGAATCCTGCCAGCGGAACGCGCACGAGGGCTGACCGGCGACGACGGGCGTACGCTCGCCGAGGTCCTGCGCGCCAACGGCCGGGACCCCGCGGGCCTCGGCCAGGACGAGGAGACCCTCAAGCGGATCGGCGTCTTCGTGGAACTCCACATCGAGCAGGGCCGGGCGCTCACCAAGCCGGTCGGGGTGGCCGCCGCGATCTGGCCGCACGGCCGCTGGCGGTTCGACTTCCGCGGCACCGCCGACCACGCCGGCACCACCGCCCTCGCCGACCGCGACGACCCCATGCTGCGTTATGCCCAAGCCGTCCTGGCCGCCAGGCAGGAAGCCGAACGCCTCGGCGTGGTGGCCACCTTCGGCAAGGTCCAGGTCACCCCGAACAACGCCAACGCCATCCCGTCCCTGGTGTCGGCCTGGCTGGACGCCCGCGGCGCCGACGAGCAGACCGTGCGCCACCTGGTCGCCGCCCTCTCCGAAGGCCAGGAGGTGGTCTGCGAGTCGTGGACCCCCGAGGTCGCCTTCCCGGCACTCCTGCGCGACCGCCTGGCCGCGATCGCCGGAGCCGCCGGAGCCGCGGGAGCCGCCGGAGACGCCGCCCCGATCCTGCCCACCGGAGCTGCGGGAGCCGCGGGCGACGCCGGAGACGCCGGAGACGCCGCCCCGATCCTGCCCACCGGAGCCGGCCACGACGCCGGCATCCTCGCCTCCGCCGGAGTCCCCAGCGCCATGCTGTTCGTCCGTAATCCCACCGGCGTCTCGCACTCGCCCGCGGAGTTCGCCGAACCGGCGGACTGCGCGGCCGGGGTCACCGCCCTCGCCGCGGTCCTCGCCGACCTCTGTGGTGACGCCGCATGACCAGGTACTGGTGCGAACTCGCCTGGCTCCCTCCGGGAGAGGTCATCTCGGGCGTGCTCATCACGGTGCACGGCCGCTGGATCGCCGACGTCGAACGCCACACCGCCCCCCCGCCCGCCGCCGTACGGCTGGCGGGGTTCACCATTCCCGGCCTCGCCAACACCCACTCGCACGCCTTCCACCGCGCGCTGCGCGGCCACACCGAGGCGGAACGCGGCTCGTTCTGGACCTGGCGCGAGCAGATGTACGCGGTGGCCGCCCGCCTGGACCCGGACAACTACTACACCCTGGCCAAGGCCGTGTACGCGGAGATGGCCCTGGCCGGGATCACCTCCGTGGCCGAGTTCCACTATGTGCACCACGGTCCGGACGGCACGCCGTACAAGGACGGGAACGAGATGGGGCACGCGCTGGTGCAGGCGGCGCGGGCGGCGGGGCTGCGCATCGCCCTGCTGGACACCTGCTACCTGACCGGCGGCATCGGGGCCGCGCTGCAAGGGCCGCAGGTGCGGTTCGGGGACGGCGACGCGCAGCGCTGGGCCGAGCGGGCGGAGGAGCTGGCGGCCGTCTACCACGGCGAGGAGGACGTGGAGATCGGCGCGGCCATCCACTCGGTGCGCGCGGTCCCGCCGGAGCAGATGCCCGTGGTCGTGGAGTTCGCGCACCGGCAGGCGGGCCCGCTGCACGCGCACGTCTCCGAGCAGCGCGCGGAGAACGACGCCTGCGTGGCCGCGTACGCCGCCTCCCCGGTCCGGGTGCTGCACGAGCACGGCGTGCTCGGCCCGCGCTCGACGGCCGTGCACGCCACCCACGTGTCGGATGAGGACGTGGCCCTGCTCTCCGGTTCCGGCACGCACGTCTGCATGTGCCCGACCACCGAACGCGACCTGGCCGACGGCGTCGGCCCGGCCCGCCGCCTGTTCGAGGCGGGCTGCCCGATCACGCTCGGCTCCGACAGCCACGCGGTGATCGACCTGTTCGAGGAGGCGCGCGCCGTCGAACTGGACGAGCGGCTCGCCACCGAGACGCGCGGCCACTGGACGGCCGCCGAACTGCTCAACGCCGCCTCCGCCGCCGGGCACGCCTCGATCGGCTTCCCCGACGCCGGTTTCCTGCTCCCGGGCGCGCACGCCGACCTGGTCACGGTCCGCCTCGACTCGGTCCGTACGGCCGGAGCCACCGCAGGTTCCGCGGTGGAGTCGGTGATATTCGCGGCGACCGCGGCGGACGTCACCTCGGTGGTCTCGGGCGGCCGGCGGATCGTCGAGGACGGCAGGCACACGCTGGGCGAGGCGGGCCCGCTGCTCCGGGACGCCATCGACGCGGTCCGCGGCTGACGGGCGGGATGGGACGATGACGGAGACCTCCAAGAAGTCGACGCTCTTCCACGGCATCGGCGTGCTCTACACCGGCGACCCCGAACGCGAGGAGATCGCCGACGGCGCGCTGGTCGTCGAGGGCGACACCGTGGTCTGGGCGGGCGAGCGCGCCGACGCCCCCACGGCCGACCGTGCCGTGGACGCGGCGGGCCGGGCGGTTCTGCCCGGCTTCGTGGACAGCCACGCCCACCTGGTGTTCGCGGGGGACCGCACCGAGGAGTTCGCGGCCCGGATGGCCGGCCGGCCGTACTCGGCGGGCGGGATCCGCACCACCGTGGCCGCCACCCGCGCCGCCACCACCCCCGCCCTGGCCGCGAACACGGCCGCGCTGGTCGCCGAGATGATCGCCCAGGGCACCACCACCATGGAGATCAAGAGCGGGTACGGCCTGACCGTCGAGGACGAGCGCAGATCCCTGGAGATCGCCTCCGCCTTCACCCCCGAGACCACCTACCTGGGCGCGCACGTCGTCCCCGACGGCGACCCCGACGCGTACGTGCGCCTGGCCGCCGGCCCGATGCTGGAGGCCTGCGCGCCGCACGCCAGATGGGTGGACGTGTTCTGCGAGCGCGGCGCGTTCGACGAGGACCAGACCAGGGAGATCCTGGCCGCCGGGATCAAGGCCGGGCTGCGCGCCCGGGTGCACGCCGGCCAGCTGGGGGAGGGGCCCGGCGTACGGGTGGCCTGCGAGCTGGGGGCGGCCTCGGCCGACCACTGCACCCACTTGAGCGACCGGGACGTGGACCTGCTGGCTACCAGCGGCGTGGTGGCCACGCTGCTGCCGGGTGCGGAGTTCTCGACGCGCTCGCCGTACCCGGACGCGCGGCGGCTGCTGGACGCGGGGGTGACGGTGGCGCTGGCGACGGACTGCAATCCGGGGTCCTCGTTCACCTCGTCGATGCCGTTCTGCGTGGCGCTGGCCGTACGGGAGATGGGCATGACGCCGTTGGAGGCGGTGCGGGCCGCGACGCGGGGCGGGGCCGCGGCGCTGCGGCGCGGCGACGTCGGCGTGCTGCGGCCGGGAGCGCGGGCGGATCTGGTGATCCTGGACGCTCCGTCGTACGTGCACCTGGCCTACCGGCCGGGGGTTCCGCTGGTGGCGCAGGTGTGGCAGGCGGGGCGGCGCGTCGTTTGAATCCCGTTTCCAAGGGCAGACGCGGAAATTACCGGGCGCGCATCCTCCCATAGGAGGAAACCAAAACCGTTCTCCGGTCGTATTTGTTAGGGGAATCTTTGCCCTGGCCGATCCGTTGGTCGTTGCAGGACGAAGCTGTTGATGAATCATGCCGCGGCGGAACGAGGTGCCATCGAATGGCGACGGGGAATCGCACAGCTGAGGTAGCGGACCGCGACCTGCTGGGAACCTATCTGGCCGAGATCGGGCGTGTGCCGCTGTTGACCGCCGAGGAGGAGGTGGAGCTCGCCAAGCGCATCGAGGCCGGCCTGTTCGCCGAGCAGCTGCTCGACTCCGGTGACGCCGAACCCAAGGTGGGCGACGCGCTGGACGAGGAGCTGGAGCGCATCGCGATCTCCGGCCAGCGTGCCAAGGACGAGTTCATTCAGGCCAACCTCCGGCTGGTCGTGGCGGTGGCCCGGAAATACTCGGGGCGGGGCATGCCGCTGATCGACCTGGTGCAGGAGGGAAATCTCGGCCTGGTGCGCGCGGTGGAGAAATTCGACTATCGGCGTGGCTACAAATTCTCGACATATGCGACATGGTGGATCAGGCAGTCGGTGGGGCGCGCCATCCATGAGCAGGCCAGGCCGGTCCGGCTGCCGACGCACGCCGGTGAGCAGATGACCCGGCTGATGCGGGTGCGCCGCGACATGCTCGCCGAGTTCGACACCGAGCCCACCGACGTGGATCTGGCCGAGGTGCTGGACCTGCCGATCGAGCGGGTCAGGGAGCTGCGCCGCTGGGCCTCCGACCCGGTCTCGCTCCAGCTCGGCGTGGGCGACGAGGACGAGACCGAACTGGGCGACATGATCGCCGACGACACCTGGGCGGACCCCGAGCAGCAGGCCATGGCTACCCTGGAGAAGGAGCGCCTGGAGCAGTGGCTGACCGGCCTGGAGGGGCAGGCCAGGGAGATGCTGCGCTGGCGTTACGGCCTGGTGGACGGGCGTGAGCACACCCTCACCGAGGTGGGCGAACGTTACGGAATCGGCCGCGACCGGGCCCGCCGGGTGGAGCGCGACGCGCTGGCCCGGCTGCGGAAGATGGCGCACGCCGCGGCTTGATCGAAGTTTTACTCGCGCGCACCCCTTAGGGGGTGCGCGTTTTTGCATGCCCGGACGCTCCGAAACCTGGCCGAAACATCCCACAAACGAGTTTCACAGATGTGAAACACACCACGTCGCGACCTGAAACGGCGGAAGAACACGCTGGCGCCCACGGAAGAGAACCCGAGCCGTCGGCGACACGCAGGCGGTAGAGGCTGCTTCGTCCGAATACGTCAGTGCGCCAGCCGGTCGATGAAGCCTGGGTGCAGCCCACTGCGCACGTGAAAAACCGGCCACACGCCAATGGAAGGGAGGGCCGCGTCGATGGAAATCGATACCGGCTCCACATCCTGGATGCTGATCAGCACGGCCATCGTGCTGCTCATGACGCCAGGTCTCGCGTTCTTCTACGGGGGCATGACCAGGGCGAAGAGCGTCCTGAACATGATGATGATGTCGTTCGTCAGCATCATCACGGTAACCATCACTTGGGTCATCTACGGTCATTCCCTCGCCTTCGACGCGGTCGGTGACGGGTCCGGCTTCGTCAATAAGATCGTCGGTGGGCTCGACGCCGTCGGCCTGAACGGCGTGGTGGACACCTTCTCCGCGGGTCTGCTCCCGGACAGCACCTCCGACAACATCCCCAACATCGTCTTCTCCGCCTTCCAGCTGACCTTCGCCATCATCACGGTGGCCCTGATCAGCGGCGCCATCGCCGACCGCGCCAAGTTCGGCGCGTGGGTGCTGTTCAGCGTCGTGTGGGCGACCGTCGTCTACTTCCCGGTCGCGCACTGGGTCTGGGGCGGCGGCTGGCTGTTCAACATGGGCATCGAGGACTTCGCCGGCGGCACGGTCGTGCACATCAACGCCGGTGCCGCGGCCCTGGCGCTGGCCATCGTGCTCGGCAAGCGCGCCGGCTGGCGCAAGGAGCCGATGCGCCCCCACAACCTGACACTGGTCCTGCTCGGCGTCGGCCTCCTGTGGTTCGGCTGGTTCGGCTTCAACGCCGGTTCGGAACTGGCGGTGGACGGCACCACCGGCCTCGCCTTCATCAACACCCAGATCGCCGCCGCCGTCGCGGCCGGCGCCTGGATCGTGGTGGAGAAGTTCCGCGACGGCCACGCCACCACCCTCGGTGTCGCCTCCGGCGCCGTGGCCGGTCTGGTGGCGATCACCCCCGCCGCCGGTTTCGTCAACCCGCTGATGGCGCTGGCCCTCGGCGTCGTCGCCGGCGCGGTCTGCGCGTACGCGGTCGGCCTCAAGTACCGCTTCGGCTACGACGACTCCCTCGACGTGGTCGGCGTGCACCTCGTCGGCGGTGTCATCGGCGCCGTCTCGCTCGGCTTCATCGCCGAGTTCCCCTTCCTCCCGCAGCAGTCCAAGGGCCTCTTCTTCGGCGGCGACCTCGGTCAGCTGGGCCTGCAGGTCCTCGGCCCGGTCGCGGTCGGCGGATACTCCTTCATCGCGACGTTCATCATCGGCAAGATCATCGACAAGACGATGGGCTTCCGGATCGCGCAGGAGGACGAGGTCACGGGCATCGACATCACCACCCACGCCGAGACCGGCTACGACCTCGGCACCATCCACTCCTCGGGCGTAACCTCGCCGAACGGGCCGGCTGTCCCGGCTGAGGCCAAGAAGGTGGACGCATGAGACTCATCACCGCAGTGATCAAGCCGTTCAAGCTCGACGACGTGAAGGCGGCGCTGGAGCAGTTCGGCATCAAGGGCCTCACCGTGAGCGAGGCCAGCGGCTACGGCCGCCAGAAGGGCCACACCGAGGTCTACCGCGGCGCCGAGTACCAGGTGGACCTGGTGCCCAAGGTACGCGTCGAGGTGCTGACCGAGGAGGACGACGCCGAGGACGTCATCGACGTCATCGTCAAGGCCGCCCAGACCGGCAAGATCGGCGACGGCAAGGTCTGGTCCGTGCCGGTGGACACGGTCATCCGCGTCCGCACCGGTGAACGCGGGCCGGAGGCGCTGTAACCGAATGATGAGAGGGGAAGCTCGCTCGTTCGCCGCGGCCCGCAAGGAGCGGGCCGCGGACATCGACCGCTGGCTCACCGATCTGTTCCGTACGGCCATCAGCCAGCGGAACGGGAAGAGCGGGCTCCCCGAGATCGAGAGAGGCGGCGAGCGCGCCACCGCAGGGAGCGGGGTCGCGCTCGTCGCCGTCGGCAGCCTGGGCCGGGGGGAACTCGCGCCCGGCAGCGACCTGGACCTGGTATTGCTGCACAACGGCCGGGACGACGTCGCCCAGATCGCCGACCGGATCTGGTATCCCATCTGGGATTCCGGGATCGGCCTGGACCATTCCGTCCGTACCGTGGACGAGGCCGCGAAGGTCGCCAGGGAGGATCTGAAGGCCGTGCTCGGCCTGATCCAGGCCCGGCACATCAGCGGCGACCCCGAGCTCACCCGGGCGGCCCGCGAGGCCGTGCTGGTGGAGTGGCGCGCCGACTCGCGGCGGCGCCTCGGCGAGCTGCGGGAGGCCGCGGACAAACGGGCCGACGCCGGCGGGGAACTGGCCTTCCTGCTCGAACCCGACCTGAAGGACGCGCGCGGCGGCATCCGTGACGTGCAGGCGATGCAGGCCGTGGCCGCCGCCTGGGTGGCGTCCGCCCCGGGGCCGCGGGTGCGGGAGGCGTACGAGCTGCTGCTGGACATCCGGCACGGACTGCACCTGGTCACCGCGCGCGGCACCGACCGGCTGGTGCTCCAGGAGCAGGACGCGGTGGCCGGCACGCTGGGCATGCTGGACGCGGAGGCGCTGATGCGCCGCCTGGCCGAGGCCGGGCGCACGATCGCGCACTCCTTCGACGCCACCTGGCGGACCGTGGACCGGCTGCTGTCCGGGCCCGCGCCGCGGGGTCGCCGCCCGCTCGCCGACGGTGTGGTGGAGCACGGCGGGGAGGTGGTGCTGGCCCGCGGGGTCAGCCCGCGCAACGACCCGGTGCTGGTGCTGCGCGCCGCCGCGGCCGCCGCCGAGGCCGGGCTGCCGCTGGCCCCGGCCACCGTGAGCATGCTGGCCGCGCAGTCGCCCCCGTTGCCGGTGCCCTGGCCGGACGAGGCCAGGGACGCGCTGGTGGGGCTGCTCGGCGCGGGGCGTGCCGCCGTACCGGTGTGGGAGGAACTGGACCAAGCCGGAGTGCTGGTCCGGCTGATCCCGGACTGGGAGCGGGTACGGCACCGCCCGCAGCGGAACCCCATCCACACCTACACGGTGGACCGGCACCTGATCGAGACGGCCGCCGGCGCCGCCGCGTTCACCCGCGAGGTGTCCCGCCCCGACCTGCTGCTGATCGGCGCGCTCCTGCACGACATCGGCAAGGGCTGGCCGGGCGACCACTCCACCACCGGCGAGGTGGTGGTCCGCGACATCGCCGCCCGGATGGGCCTGCCCCCGGCCGATGTGGACGTGCTGGCCACCATGGTCCGCCACCACCTGCTGCTGCCGGAGACCGCGACCCGCCGCGACCTGGACGACCCGGTGACGATCTCCCGGGTGGCCGAGGCGGTGGGCAGCCGCGAGGTGCTGGAGCTGCTGGCCGCGCTGGCGGTGGCCGACGGCCAGGCCACCGGGCCGGCCGCCTGGAACAGCTGGAAGGCGTCCCTGGTCTCCGACCTGGTGCGCCGGGTCAGGTCGGCGCTGTCCGGCAGCGTCCCGGCGCCCGCGCCGAGCCTGTCGCCCGAGCAGGCGTCGCTGGCCCGGCACGGCGGCGGCGCGATCCGGGTGAACGGCGGCGCGGTGACCGTCGTCGCGCCGGACCGTCCGGGGCTGCTCTGGCGGGCGGCCGGGGTGCTGGCCGCGCACCGGATGGTGGTGCGCTCGGCCTCCGCCGCGTCGGCCGGCTCCACCGCCGTGATCGAGTTCGCCGTCGTCCCCGAGTACGGCTCGCCCCCCGACCCGGCCACCCTGGAGGCGGACCTGCGCCTGGTGCTGGCCGGCCGCCTGGACATCGAGCAGCGGCTGGCCCGCAGGACCCGCTCGCTGCGCCCGCCGCGCGTGCCGGTGGCGCCGCCGCGCGTCACGCTGGTGGACGACGCGTCCAGCACGGCCACCGTGGTCGAGGTGCGCGCCCACGACCGGCCCGGCCTGCTGTGGAAGATCGGCCGCGCGTTCGGCGACTGCGGCCTGGACGTGCGCGCGGCCCGGGTGGAGACGCTGGGCGCGGAGGCGGTCGACGTCTTCTACGTGGTGGATCGCGCCGGCCGCCCGATCCTGGACGAGCAGCAGCGCCTCCAAGTGCGGGAACAAGTGCTTATCGCACTTAGGTGACCTTCAGTGATCTTCTGTCCGGCCTGTCCTTTGGGATCATTCCTCTTACCACTTGGTAACGATTGCGTCCCTTGTATCGGTAAACCCTCTTACCATCGTGACCTTGTGGTCGAATTGTCCGCGCTTGAGTAGCAATGGCACTTCATGTTTGCGGGGGCCGGTGAGTACGGAAAGACCGACGGGGGATCGGGAACGCACCAATCGTTTCGCCTTGCGAAACTGGCGCGTGCCAACCCGGCTGACCGCCTTGATCCTCGCGCCCACCCTGATCGCGGTGATCCTGGCCGGCATCCGGGTCACGGATTCGATCGACAGCATCGCCGCCAACGAGCGCACCCTGGCCGCGGCCGAGTACGCCGGGCGGCTGCGCGACCTGAGCGAGCAACTCGGCAACGAGCGGGACCGTACGGCCTGGCTGGCCGGCCTGGCCGGGGTGCGCTCCTCGCTCCGCGACCCGGGCCGCATCCTGCAGCAGCAGGAGTACGACCTCAACCAGCAGAAGGCCGTCGTGGACCGGCTCCTGGCCGCCTCGATCGCCGACGTCAGGCTGATCGACGAGTCGTACGGCGAGCGCGCCGCCGAGGAGGCCACCCAGACGCTCAGCCGCCTGGAGGTCATCACCGACAGCCACGCGGCGGAACGCGACAAGGACGCGGCCACCTCGATCTTCTTCGACTACGGCCAGGCCATCGCCACCATCCTGCGCCTGCACGACTCCCTCGGTGAGATCAGCGACGACCCGCGGGTGGTCTCCGCCTCCCGCGCGCTCAGCGCGCTGGCCCACGCCAAGGACGAGGCCTCCCAGCAGCGCGCGGTGCTCATCACCGAACTGCTCGAACCCCGCCAGGCGTTCACCCCGGACGACCTGCAGCGCTTCCTCGGCTCCTGGTCGCGGCAGACCACCTACTCGACCGCGTTCAACGCCGAGGCCGACACCGCCGCGTTCACCGCGTTCCACAACGCCCGCGGCGTGCCCGCGGCCCGGGACGTGGAGATGACCAAGGCGTGGGCGGTCGCGCTCGGCTCCCGCAACCACGCGCTGCGGCCGATCCCCGGCCGGGTCATCACCGCGCAGGAGTGGTTCAAGGACAACACCGCCGCCCTGGAGGCGCTCGACCCCGTCGAGCAGCAGGTCGACCGCGCGGTGCTGAACCGCGCCGAGGCGCTCCAGTCCGCGGAGCTGCGCTCCGCGCTGCTGGCCGGCGGCCTCATCCTCGCCCTGATCCTGCTGGTGCTGGCCACCACCGTGCTGATCGCCCGCTCCATGGTCCGCCCGCTGCGCCGGCTGCGCGCCGAGGCCCTGGACATCGCCGGCATCCGGCTGCCCGAGGTGGTCCGGCGCATGCGCGAGTCCAACGAGGCCCAGCAGGCGCCGGAGACCGAGTCGGTCACCGTCGACAGCGCCGACGAGATCGGCGAGGTGGCGCAGGCCTTCGACGAGGTGCACCAGCAGGCGGTCCGGCTGGCGGCCGAGGAGTCGCAGCTGCGTAACAACGTCAACGCGATGTTCGTGAACCTCTCCCGGCGTACGCAGACGCTGGTGGAGCGGCAGATCTCGCTCATCGACGGCCTGGAGCGCGGCGAGCAGGACGGCACCCGCCTGGCCGACCTGTTCAAGCTGGACCACCTGGCCACCCGCATGCGCCGCAACAGTGAGAACCTGCTGGTCCTGGCCGGGCACGAGCCGGCCCGCAAGCGCAGCCAGCCGGCCCGCCTGGTGGACGTGGTCCGGGCGTCCCTGTCCGAGGTGGAGGGCTACGAGCGGGTCACCGTACGGGTGCACCGTTCCGCGGCCGTGGCCGGGCACGCGGCGAACGATGTCGTGCACCTGGTGGCCGAACTGGTGGAGAACGCCGTCGTGTTCTCGCCCCGGGACACCAAGGTGATCGTCTCCAGCAGCCCGATAGAGGGCGGCGCGGTCCTGCTCGCGGTGAGCGACACCGGCATCGGGCTGACCCCGGAAGAGATCATGGAGATCAACCGGCGGCTGGCCGAGCCGCCCACCGTGGACGTGTCGGTGTCCCGGCGCATGGGCCTGTTCGTCGTCGGCCGGCTGGCGCAGCGCCACGGCATCCGGGTGCAGTTACGGCCTGGCGACGTGAGCGGCCTGATCGCGATGGTGCTCTTCCCGGCCGAACTGATCAGCAACCCGGACGCCAAGCCCGTCAGCTCCGGCTTCGGCGAGATGCCCGCCTGGCAGCCGCCCGCCGCGATCGAGTCCTCGGGTTCCTTCCCCGCGATGCCCTCGTCGACCACCAGCGGCCTGCCGGTGCGCAAGCCCGCCGCGCCCCGCGAGCCGGCCCCCTCCTCCAACAACGGGTGGTCCGCGTTCGGGGCGCCGCCCCGGCAGGAACGTCAGGAACGCCAGGAACGTCAGGAGTGGCAGGGCCGTCCGGAGCCCGCGGGGGAGTCCACCGCCGTGTTCCCCGCGTTCACCGAGCACTCGGGAGCGTTCCCGGTGCTGGGGGCGCCCTCGTACGAGTCGCAGCCGTTGCCGCGGGTGCCCGAGCAGCCGTTGGAACGCGGCGACGAGTTCCTGCCGATCTTCGCGTCGGTGGAGTCGGCCTGGTTCCGCCGCCCCGACACCCTGCCTGCCGTGCCGCCGCAGGCAGGACCACCCCAGTTCGGATCCCAGACCGGGCCACAGCCGATGCCACAGCCGATGCCACCGACAGGGTCACAGACCGGGCCGCACAACTGGCCACAGAGCGCGTCGCAGACCGGGCCGCAGTCAGTGCCGCCGCAGCAGAGTCCGCCGCAGTCGCCGGCGGTGCCGCCGCAGAGCGCCTGGCGGTCCAGCGCGGACACCGGCTTCCAGGCGGCCGCCGCGGCCAGCGAGCCGGCCGCCGGCGGGGTGACGTCGGCGGGCCTGCCCCGGCGTACGCCCCGGGCGAACCTGGTGCCGGGCTCGGTGAGCTCCGCGAGCTTCCCGCCCGCCGCGGCCGGGCCGGTCTCCCCGGAGGCGGTGCGGGATCGTTTCTCCAGCTTCCAGCGGGGCGTACGGCGGGGCCGTGCGGAGGCCGCCGGGGAACCGGCCGAGGGGCCGGTTAACGACGAGGAGGGCTCGTGACAGAGCTGAGCGCCGAGGCGCGCAAGTTCGACTGGCTGATCACCGAGTTCGTGGGCAGCACCCCCGGGGTCGCGCACGCCGTGGTGGTCTCCGCAGACGGCCTGCGCCTGGCGAACTCGGACGGCTTCCCGCCAGACCGGGCCGACCAGCTGGCCGCGGTGGCCGCCGGGCTGCTCAGCCTGACGTCGGGAGCCTCCCGGGTGTTCGAGGGCGGCGCGGTCACCCAGACCGTGGTGGAGATGCAGCGCGGTCTGGTGCTGGTGATGGCCATCAGCGACGGCTCCTGTCTCACCGTGCTGGCGGCGCCCGACTGCGACATGGGGCTGGTGGCGTACCAGATGACGCTGCTGGTCGAGCGCGCAGGTCAGACGCTCACACCGGCGTTGCGCGCCGAGTTGCAGACCACGCGTCGGTGATGTCCGGTGATGCGTGGGCCTGACGGGACCGAGGACGAGCCGCTCTTCCGTCCTTACGCTGTCACCGGAGGACGTGCGGAACCGCGTTACCATCTGGCGATGGAGACGTTGGTCTCCACAGTGACGTTCATGAGCGATGACTACTCGATGCTCTCCCCCGAGCAGGAAGCGATCATGACGCTCTGCCGTTCCGTGCGTTCGGTCGCGGAGATCTCCGCGCTGCTCCGGGTCCCCCTCGGCGTGGCGCGGGTGCTGATCGCCGACCTGGCCGACGAGGGTCTGGTCCGCCTGCACATGCCGCAGCTCAACCAGGGACAACCAGACCACAATTTGCTCGAAAGGGTGCTCAGTGGACTTCGCAGGCTCTAGTCGCGGCCTGACCTCGACGAAGATCGTCGTGGCGGGCGGGTTCGGCGTGGGCAAGACGACCTTCGTCGGTGCCGTCTCGGAGATCCTTCCGCTGACGACCGAAGCGGTGATGACCGATGCCAGTGCCGGCATCGACGACCTCGGGCTGACGCCGAACAAGACCACCACCACGGTGGCCATGGACTTCGGCCGGCTCTCCCTCGACCAGGATCTGATCCTCTACCTGTTCGGCACGCCCGGTCAGCACCGTTTCTGGTTCATGTGGGATGACCTGGTGCGGGGCGCCATCGGCGCGGTGGTGCTGGTGGACAGCCGCCGCCTGGCCGACAGCTTCCCGGCCATCGACTACTTCGAAGAGGCGCAGCTGCCCTTCGTGGTGGCCATGAACGGGTGGGACGGGCAGTTCCTGCACGCCGAGGAGGAGGTGCGGGAGGCTCTGTCGCTCGCCGCCACCATTCCGGTCATCCGTACCGACGCGCGCTCCCGGGAGGCGGTCAAGTCGACGCTGATCACCCTGGTGGAGTACGTGCTGACGGTGCGGTCGGCGTACGGGAGACCGTACTAGGCGGAACAGGGTCGCCGCGGGCCATGTGCCGGACCCGGCACATGGCCCTTCGCTTTGCCTGGATATAGATCGATAAATGGTGATTTGTGGCTATTTGTCCGAGTTTGCAAACTGGACCCAGATGTGAACTGAATCCGGATTCAAATCAGATGGTGAACGTCCAGCTAACAATGTCCCGAAAAGTCTTGATCTATCTTGATACGGGCTGCAACACTCCCTCTTTGGTCTGCTGCTCGCAGGCATCTACGCACCTATGAAGGAGTAGCGGTCGTGTCCCGTATCCGGTACACCCGTCATCTTCCGGCTGCTTTCACCGCTGCCGGACTTGTCCTCGCGCTGGCCGCGTGTGGTGGATCGAGCACCTCGCCTGACTCCACCGCGGCCGCGGCGCCGAGCGCCACGACGGTTCAGCTCGACCCCAACGCCGATCTCAGCAAGCAGAGCCTCTCCATGTCGATCTGGGAGGGCTACAGCCCGCCGGACCTGCCGCAGCGGGTCAAGGAGAACCTGAAGTTCGACCTGAAGATCGCCCCGCACGCCACCAACGAAGAGATCATGGCCAAGCTCACCGCGGGCGCCACCAACTTCGACCTGGTGTTCGTCTCCGGTCAGTACGCGCAGGCCCTCAACGAGGCCGGTCTGCTCGAGCCCCTCCACCCCGAGCTGATCCCGAACCTGGCCAACCTCTACCCCGAGGCCGCCAACCTGTCCTACGACAAGGGCAACGCGTTCTCGGTGCCCTACACCTGGGGCACCACGGGCATCTGCTACCGCACCGACATGGTGGACGCCGAGCCGACCAGCTGGAACGACATCCTCGCTCCGACGGGCAAGGCCCGCGGCAAGGTCCTCATGATGACCACCGAGCGCTGGCTCGCGCTGCCCGCGCTGAAGGCGCTCAAGAAGTCCATCAACACCAGCGCCGACGCCGACCTGGCCGCCGCCAAGGACCTCCTCCTCAAGGCCAAGTCGACCATGCTCGCCTTCGACGACGTCACCTTCGGCGACAAGCTGAAGGCCGGCCAGGCGGCCATGGCCGTGGCCTGGGACGGCTGGTGCCCGACGGATGACCCGAAGATCAAGTTCAAGATCCCGTCCGAGGGCAGCGACCTCTGGGCGGACACCATGGTCATCATGAAGTCCTCCAAGAACAAGGAGGCGGCGCACGCCTTCATCAACTACATCCTCGACCCGAAGGTCCACGGCTGGGTGGCCGCGAACATCCTCTACAAGGTCCCCAACAAGGCCGCGATGGACCAGGTCGACCCCTCGCTGATGAAGACCTACCCGGCGCTCACCATGACGCCGGCCGAGCTGCTGCAGGGTGAGTCGATCATCGACCTCGGCCAGGACTCGGTGAAGTACACCCGCCTGTCCTCCGAGATCCAGGCGGCCCAGTAACGCGTGGGTGCGGCGGCGGGCGCCACGGCGCCCGCCGCCGCACCGTCCCCAGCCGGACATTGATTTTCTTGATCGGGAGACAGACGAAATGGTTGAGCAGCCGCTGACGGTGCTCTTCATGCCGGAGAGCGCCTACGGGCCGACCAACAACTGCATCGGCATCGGCGACGTGCTGCGCCGCCGCGGGCACCGGGTGGTCTTCGCCGCGGAGGCGTCCTGGAAGGGCAAGCTGGTCGCGCTCGGCTTCGAGGAGGACCTGGTCGACCTGGCCGAGCCCGCCGCCGACGCCGAGGAGCAGGACGCCGGCCAGTTCTGGAAGGACTTCATCCGGGACACCGCGCCGGAGTACCGCAAGTCCACCCAGGTGCAGCTGGAGACGGTCACCAAGCCGATCTGGGACGCCCTGATCGACGGCGCCAAGTACTGCGAGCCCCAGCTGAAGGACATCATCGCCAGGGTCAGGCCGGACGTCATCGTCGAGGACAACGTCATCGCCTTCCCGGCGCTGGTGACCGCGGGCGTGCCGTTCGTCCGGATCATGTCCTGCAACCCGCTGGAGGTACGCGGCGACGGCGTGGCCCCGGTCTTCTCCGGCCTGCCCGCGGACGGCACCGGCTGGGACGAGTTCCGCGCCGAGTACGACCGCACCCACCGGGAGATCTGGACCGCCTTCAACACCTGGGTGGTCGAGCAGGGCGCCCCGCCGCTGCCGGATCTGGACTTCATCCACGAGGGCGACGCCAACCTGTACGTCTTCCCCGAGATCATCGACTACACCGCCGAGCGCCCGCTGGGCCCGTCGTGGACGCGGCTGGACTCCTCGGTCCGCGAGACCGACGAGGCGTTCACGCTTCCCTTCGAGCGCGGGGACGAGGCGCTGATCTACTTCTCGCTCGGGTCGCTCGGCTCCGCCGACGTGGAGCTGATGCGGCGGGTGATCGACGCGCTGGGCCGTACGCCGCACAAGTACATCGTCTCCAAGGGCCCGCTGCACGAGGAGATCGAATTGGCACCCAACATGTGGGGTGCGGAGTTCGTCCCGCAGACTAAGATCATCCCGTTGGTGGACCTGGTCATCACGCACGGCGGCAACAACACCACCACCGAGGCGCTGCACTTCGGCAAGCCCATGATCGTGCTGCCGCTGTTCTGGGACCAGTACGACAACGCCCAGCGGGTGCACGAGACCGGCTACGGCGTCCGGCTGGACACCTACAAGTTCACCGACGAGGAACTGTACGCGGCGCTCGACCGGCTGCTCGGCGACACCGAGCTGCGCGAGCGACTGGCCGTGGCCGGGGCCGAGATCCGCCGCCGGGACGGGCTGCGCGTTGCCGCAGATGTCATCGAGAAGGTCGCCGCCAAGTAATAACATGCCGTACGTCCGAATTGGTGCATCATGTGTGATTCGCCGATCTGGTAATGGTGTGTTCCAATTTCTGATGCCACAGAAGGCACACGCGTGACAGGCGAGAGGTTTAGAAGCCAGTGACAACGCACGACCCGCGAGGTGGCCGAGCGACGAGGAACGGACCGGAGTCGAGCGCTCCGGGTTCCTCCGGCTCCCGCGCTGCGTTTATGCGGCTGGGCAACTGGCGGGTGCGCTCCCGCCTGGTCGCGCTGATCCTCCTGCCGACGGTGGTCGGCGTGTTGTTCGCCGGTGTGCAGCTCACCGCGGCGATCAACACGTCGGCCGAGTACCGGCGGCTCACCCAGGTCGCCGAACTCGTGGTCCAGCTCGACGAGCTCAACCACGAACTGGCCAGAGAACGCGACCTGATGGCCTGGTACAGCGCCGAGGGCTGGCGGAACGCCCGCAAGAACCAGGTGCTCAACCAGCAGGGCAAGGTCGACGGCCTCCGCGGCCGGGTGATCGAGGCGCTCCAGACGCTGGACGAGTCCCAGCCCGTACGCGTGCTCAACCAGGCCAAGCGCATCACCGGCTGGCTCCAGGGCCTGGAGAGCCATCGCGAGGGCCTGATCAAGAGCCAGGTGCCGCCGCGAGGCGCCATCGGCATGTACACCCGCATGATGGCCGACATCAGCGTGCTCCACGAGGACCTGGGCCGCAGCGGCGCCGACGAGCAGCTGTTCGGCGACAGCCTCGCCCTGAGCGCGCTCAGCCGGGCCAAGGAGAACCTGTCCAGAAGCCGCGGCATCCTGATCGTCGCCCTCATCGCCAAGGGCAAGCTGGACTACGACGACCTGTCCGACTTCCTCACCGCCGGCCGCAACCACGACGCCGACCTGGTGATCTTCCAGAAGGAAGCCTCGCCGGACATCGCCGCCCTCTACAAGAAGACGGTGCGCGGACCGCAGGTCGAACGTTCGCACTCGATGCGCGCCCTCGCGCTCGCCCAGGTGCGCGAGACGCAGCAGGTCGGCGACCTCGACCCGTTCCGGGTCAACGACGTGCCCACCTGGGACACCAACCTTTCCACCAACATCGACCTGCTCCGCCAGGTCGAGAAGGCGCTCGGCGCGAAGGTGGTCGCGCACAGCCAGACCCTGCAGGACAGCGAGCAGCGCAGCGCCATCATCTCCGGCGTCCTGATCCTGGTCCTGCTGGCCGTGGTCCTGGCCATCACCGCCCTGGTCGCGAGTTCGCTGACCCGCCCGCTGCGCCGCCTGCGCCGGGAGGCCCTGGAGATCGCCGGTTCCCGGCTGCCGGACACCGTCCAGCGGCTGCGCGAGTCGGGCGAGTCCGCGGAGGCCCCCGAGGTGTTCCCGATCGGGGTCACCACCAGCGACGAGATCGGGGAAGTGGCCCGGGCCTTCGACGAGGTCCACCGCGAGGCGGTCCGGCTGGCCGGCGACGAGGCCAAGCTGCGAAGCAACGTCAACTCGATGTTCGTCAACCTGTCCCGCCGTACGCAGACGCTGGTGGAACGGCAGCTGTCCCTCATCGAGGGCCTGGAGCAGGGCGAGCAGGACGAGCAGCGGCTCGGCAACCTGTTCAAGCTGGACCACCTGGCCACCCGCATGCGCCGTAACAGTGAGAACCTCCTGGTCCTCGCCGGCCAGGAGCCCGCGCGCCGGTGGGGCCAGCCGGTCCCCGTGGTCGACGTGGTCCGCGCCTCCCTGTCGGAGGTCGAGAACTACGAGCGGGTCAACATCCAGATCCAGCCGGGCGTGGCGGTCCTCGGCCAGTCGGTCAACGACGTCGTGCACCTGGTCGCCGAGCTGGTCGAGAACGCGATCTCCTTCTCCCCGCGGGAGACCAAGGTCGCGGTGTCCAGCAGCCGGATCGACGGCGGCGGTCTGATGATCTCCGTCAGCGATGTCGGCATCGGCATGACCGGCGAGGAGCTCGCCGCCGCCAACTGGCGGCTGGCCAACCCGCCCGTCGTGGACGTGTCGGTGTCCCGCCGCATGGGCCTGTTCGTGGTCGGCCGCCTGGCGCTGCGCCACGGCATCCGGGTGCAGTTGCGCCAGCAGGACATGGGCGGCCTGACCGCCATGGTGCTGCTGCCCGAGTCGCTGCTCTCCCAGCCCGCCGCGTTCCCCGGCATGCCCCAGCAGCCGGCCGCGCTCCCCGGCGGCCCGCAGTCCCAGTACGGCCAGCCGCCCGCGCCCGCCTACGGGCAGCCCGCGCTGGCCAGCCCGACCTCGTTCGAGACGATGAACCGCCCGCCCGTCTTCGGCGCGGACGCCCCCGGCGTGGGCGCGCCCGAACCGTGGCGCCGCGGCCGCTTCGAGAACTTCGACCGGAACCAGCAGGGCGGCGGTCTCGACCGCTCCCAGCCGGCGCTGGAGCGCGGTCCCTTCGACACCGGCCCCAACACCAACCCGTTCGGTACGCGCAGCCCCTTCGAACCGCCGGCGGCGAATCCGTTCGACACCGGTCCGCACCGCAACCCGTTCGACCCGGGCGGGCGCAGCCCGTTCGAGTCGGGCGCCTTCGGCGCGGGCAACACGACCGGCCCGAACCCGTTCGACCCGAGCACCTCCGGCGGCTTCGGCAACGCCACGGGGCCGAACCAGAACCCGTTCGATCCCAGCACCTCCGGTGGCTTCCGCGCGGGCGGTCCGACAGGGCAGAACCCGTTCGACTCCGGCGCCTTCGCCTCCGGGTCCTTCAATTCCCCCCGATCCTTCGACAACGGCGCGACCACGGGCGGCACGCCCTGGCCCGGACAGCCGTCCACCCCGGGCGGCCCGTCCTGGCCGGGCGGCGCGCCGGGCGAGCAGGCCAACGGCTGGCCCGGCCGGCCGACGCGCGGCCCGTTCGAGCCGGACGTGGACAACACCGGCCCGCTGCCGGTGGTCCGCAGTTCGCCGCTGGAGGAGATCGACGAATTCCTGCCGATCTTCGCGGCGGTGGAGTCGGACTGGTTCCGCCGGTCCACGCCGAGCGCGGAGGAGCCCGACGGCGACGCCGAGGGCGGGCAGGCCGAAAGCAGGGTCTGGTCGTCTCCGGCCGACGCGGGCTGGCAGGCCGCGAAGGCCGCCGCCGAGCCCGCCCTGGGCGGGGTGACCTCTTCCGGTCTGCCGAAACGGGTGCCCAAGGCCAACTTGGTCCCCGGTTCCGCGGAGACCAAGCCGTCCTCGCCGGTCGCGGCGGCCTCCGCCGCCCCCGCGTCCGCCGCACTTCCCGCCGCACCGCCCGGCCCGATGCCCGGGGTCTCCCCCGATCGGGTGCGTAACCGCCTGTCGAGTTTCCAGCAGGGCGTACGCCAAGGCCGTGCGGTGGCCAGGGGTGACATCAGCGAGGAGCAAGGATGGCCGGGGGCCGTCCACAGCGGTCCTGAGAGCGATAAGGATGAGGCATGAGGGAAATGAGCCAGGCCGCTCGCGGCGTCAATTGGCTGATCACAGATTTTGTTAACAACGTCCCAGGTGTGGCCCACACGGTGGTGGTCTCGGCCGACGGGTTGCCCTTGGCGTTCTCCGAGGGATTCCCCAAGGACCGGGCCGACCAGCTGGCCGCGGTGGCCGCCGGTCTGATCAGCCTGACGCAGGGCGCGTCCCGGGTGTTCGAGGGTGGACCGGTCACGCAGACGGTGGTCGAGATGCAGCGCGGGCTGCTCCTGATCATGTCGATCAGCGATGGTTCGTGTCTGGCCGTCCTGGCGGCCGCCGATTGCGACATGGGCCTGGTGGCCTACCAGATGACGCTCCTGGTCGAGCGTGCGGGTCAGGTGCTCACGCCGGCGGTTCGGGCGGAGCTCCAGTCCTCGCATCCCCGTTGATCGATACTAGGAGGACGCGGTGGCAGGCGGCTGGACAGGCGAGCCCCCGGCGGAAACCAGCTCGCTGGTGCGGCCGTACGCGGTAACCGGTGGCCGGACGGCGCCGCGGATGCAACTCGCCATGGAGGCGCTGGTCTCCTCGGCGACGGCGGGGCACATCGACCTCTCGGCGTTGACCCCGGAGCGTCAGGCGATCAGTTCGCTGTGCCGGCAGGTGCGCTCGGTGGCGGAGATCTCGGCGATGCTGAGGATGCCGCTCGGGGTGGCCCGGATCGTCATCGCCGACATGGCGGCCGAGGGGCTGGTGCACGTGCACCAGCCGCAGCTGGACGCGGGTAAGCCGGACTTGGGCTTGTTGGAAAGGGTGCTCAGTGGACTTCGACGGCTTTGATCCCGGGGCAGGCGCCGCGGGCGCCGGCCGGGGCCTCACCTCAACGAAGATCGTCGTTGCGGGCGGCTTCGGGGTTGGAAAGACGACTTTCGTGGGAGCGGTGTCGGAGATCGTGCCGCTGACCACGGAGGCGGTGATGACCGACGCCTCGGCCGGAATCGACGACGTCGGGCTCACCCCCC